>CAMTMC010000031.1 GCA_947073515.1 uncultured bacterium
CGCTCTTCCGATTTCGACAAAGAACATTTGCCTTCCACTACCCGAAAATGACGGGAACTCAATGCTGGTACTTCCGGAACATAGAACAACAGCTCACCGGTAGAAAGGCGTTGGGAAAGTACCTCTTTACCATGCTGGTCGACCACTTTATCCCCTTTCAAACTCTCTTTTGCCGTCAACCGGATCACACCGCTCTGCGGCCATGAATGCGTATTAAAGACGGCGATACCTCCATTGGAAGGACCTTCCTTAGGCCCCAGCGCCCCATTCGACTTATCTGTGGCAGGAGCCAGCGATTCATCCAGCATATCGATCGAGCGATCTTCGGCTTCATGGAAGTAAGACTGCTTCACTTTCCAGATGGCATCCTGGAAATAGGGTTCGGTCGGGTTCTCGAAGCACCAGGTATGTTCCGAACCTAAAAGGATATAACGCCAAGCCTCATCGAAATCGTCACGTGGAGCTTTCCCGCCATCTGCCAGCATGGACCAGATTGTTTCCGCCTGTGTCAACCGCTCTTTGGCATTTCGGTTTTTGGCGGTCAGGCCGGCTGCCGTACCTAAGCCGTCCGTCCAGTATTCCGTATAGTCGCCGGATACGACCGGCAACTGGTCTCCATATTTATCCTCTATCATCGACATGATTTCGTGGCCACCACAAATACGAATCTTCGGGTAGGCATATTTTTCATTCCACTCCTTCACCGCAAAAGGGATATCGGCATCCAAGGGATTGTTGTCCCACAAGGACCAGGAGAACAAGGCAAAATCGTAGGGGTAATTATCTTTCTCCATAGACTCCAACTGCTTGGTAAAGTCTACATTCGCATATCCGGTACGTATTACTTTCGGAACCTTTTTCGGATCACGTTGGCCGAACCACGGACGTCCCGTCTCTCCGCCTTTTCCCATACTCCCGCTATTGGCATAACTGCCAGGTTGGAAAAACAATACTTTCGATTTTCCATCCGGCCCCAACCACCAAAAAGGCTTACCATCCATATTGGCATGGGCATTTCCCGCCCGGTCGGAATTAGGCCAGGAAATAATATACCGAACTCCCTCCTGTGCCATTACCGGAACAAGTCCCCACGATATACCCGGAATATCGAACTGTTGGAAAACGTCTGCGGGTTGTCCGCTTAACCGTTGCATCTCCCGCGTAAATTTAAAAATGTGGAACATCTCTTCATCTGTACAAATGCTAGTATTCAGGTTCAGATAACTGGCATCCACACACACTTGTCCCTTCTTGATTGCATCGATGACCTCATCCCGCATCTCCGGATTGGATTGCCATAAGCGTTCGAGCGGCCATCCAATTTCAGGGTTCCACACATAGCGGGCACCCTCCGGATGGTTCTTCGTCTCTTCTGCAAGTTTTATCCCTTCAATGATATTATTCTTGTGAAGCTGTTCTACGTTCTTATGCGTATTGGTATATCCTATATCCACGTGAGCATGGTTGTACAGATAAACATTCCAATGACGCATAGGCGTAACACTGACTTTTTGCTTATACACCTTATCCGCCCCACGAAGAACCAAGGTGACTTCCGACTTCTTCCCTGTAGGTACTGTGGAAGGTAACAGAATTTCAACCTCCGTCGAATCTTTCGCATTCAATGCAAAATGGTTCTTTTCTGTTTTTCCTTTGGCTATCACATCTACGGAAAGCTCTCCTTTCAGTTCCTTTCCTTTCAATTTAACCGTCACAATACGCCCGGGAGTTCCGTCCGCCCTGTAACCGTAGAGAGGACGCACCACATAATCGACTGAAGACGGAACAACATCTGCATAAATCACAGAAGATAATACAGATGCAAACAAACAATAAGCTATTTTCTTTTTCATTGTATTCAATTTAGGTTCTTCCCCTAACTCTAGTTTTGTCTCTGATATTTTATAACTAAATCACCTTTTTTCAACACCAAATTCTCAGTCGTAAGCTCTTCTATCTGCAATGTGTCCGAAAAAGATATAGTCTGGTGGTTACCTATACTTTTACCCGACAACACCAGTTTATCTCCATTTTTCTCCCAAGACTCATATTGCAGGGTGGCCATATTGATGGAAGTAGCCCTCCCCCCATTCTCTAACGTAACACCTTGTACCATCTCAGGCATACCGGGAACAGGCTCGATCCAGGAACCTTCAATCTGCACACCGCTGCAAGCTGCCAAACCGACTACAGTAAAAAGAGTAAACAAACCTTTTGATATATTCATCATCATAACATCATATTTAAATAATTCAACTTTAAAGCATTTTGAAATGCTTCATACTTATTACTTTTTCCAAACGGTAGATAAGATCACCTTTATCCGACTGCCCGACCTTTACGGACAGACTGCCATCGGGAGATTGCAGCACATACTTACTCTCTCCGCAAGCTGCAACTACCAATAAAATAAACACTGCAAATATTGAATATTTTCTTTTCATCATACGATCTTCCCCTTATTGTAAGCCACACTTTAAGTAAGGTACAAATATAAAGTCCTATCAACCTATAAAAAATAGCAAAATCTTGTCTTATTTGTGGATTATTATTGCTTATTTTATGCTGTGAATAGCGAAATACATGAAAAATGGCAAAAGTAGAACTAGGATTTTCCGGCGAACGTTTCATATATCTTCCTATCCCGATGATCGATCTGATGGAAGATAGTCCACTGACAGGTGACTTGTATCTTTATTCGATGGGATACTTCTCAAGGGCTTCCCATCATTATATTAACCGGCCAACCGGATGCGATGAGTTTCTTTTCATCTATTGCAAGGAAGGATGCGGCTGGATAGAGTTGTACGGGAAACGGCAAAATCTGGAGGCTAACCAATTCATTATCCTGCCCCGGAATATCCCGCATGCTTACGGAGCCGATGAGACCAGTCCCTGGACGATCTACTGGATTCATTTCCGGGGAAGCAAAGCCCCTCTTTTCTCCAGCCGTTTCGATAAGCCGACAACGGTCTCTCCTTCCGCCCAGTCACGCATTGAAGAACGGCTCGACTTGTTTGAGGAGATTTTCTTTACACTGAACGAAAGTACCTCTATGGATCATATGCATTACGCCAATCTGTGTTTTGCCCATTTCTTGGGTTCTTTCCTGTTCATCGATGTCTACCGGAATAACTTCCGTCCCAAAGAGTATTCTGAAAATGTGATGAACCGCGTCGTACATTTTATGAACGATAATATCGAGAGTAACCTCAAGCTGGCCGATTTCGCTAATTTCTGCGGATATTCGGAATCATACTTCTACCGCAAATTCGTTAAGGAGACAGGCCACTCCCCTATGGATTATTTCACACGCCTGAAAATAAACAAAGCCTGCAAGTTACTGATCCAGACTGATATGAAGGTGAATCAGATCGCTCACAAGCTCGGTTTTAAAGAGTCCCAATATTTCTCCCGCACATTCTCCAATGTGATGGGGCTTTCGCCGCTGGAGTTCAGGAGGCAGAATTTCAGGTTGTAAATATACATTCCTTTCAACAGAACAGTTTCACCGCCACTGCCCCGATCAACAGCCACCCCATCAAATTACCGGCCGTGGTTGCCGGAGGAGGTTCCTCTAATGCGGATTCTGCGGCGTATGGGTCCCCGGCGGATTCCCCGGACGAATGATCGACAAGATCGCGCCGATGGCTGCCAGCGCCACCTCCGTCTGCTTCAGAAGAAGCGACAACAGTGCTATCAGCGCCAGCCACGGGATCGCCTGGGCAGCTGTGCCTCCCTTTCAGGCCACGGGGAAACAGGGCCTGCACCAAGGATAAAAGGAAATTACAAACAATACGAAGTGTTTTCATACGATAAAAATTTACTGGTAGAAGATAATCAACACACCGGTGCTTTGATCAGCTTGCCGATCGCAACCGACAGACGGTCGAGCAAATGACAGTAAGCGGTCCGGTTATCGCCGTTTACTTCGCTGATATATTTGCTGTACGCAATTTCATGCGCAAAAGCAGAAGGATAATAACTGACTGCGGCAGCGGCCGGATAAGCCGTAACGATCAGCCGGGCATAATCCAGAAAGCTACTCTGCGTATCGGAATACTTGCGGAAAGGCAATCCGCGCGGGACCAATTCCACCCGGCAACCGTGCCAGAACTCGTTGGACAGGCCATATCCGGTAATACCGAACAGGTTACGATGTAATTTCGCCAGGTTACTTTCATTCCACCCCGACTCGATGGCAGCCTGTGCCAGCATAACGACCGGATTCAGATGGAACCGTTTCTCCGCAGCTTCGGCTTCCGGAAGGAAACGTTTTACAAACTCATATTTTGTCATAAAAAACTCAATTTAGCCGGATAAAACATCACACAAAGCTTGACATTCAAAGAATAATTCACTATATTTGAAACAGTAAATCATTCAAGAAAAGTATATTATGAATACAGAAGAACAGACTACCGAATCCGATTACGGGAAAGAACGGTCATGGGGTTACCAGGAACTGGCTATCCTCTATTTCCCGCATGTCAAACCCGAAAGTGCCTCCAGGCAACTCGCCCGCTGGATAGGGGTCAGCCAGGAACTATTGTCCCAGCTGGCTGCCAATGGCTGGAAACCCGGACGTAAGCTACTGACGCCTAAACAGGCAGCCTGTATCTTCCGCCACCTGGGACCACCGGGATGCTGACAGACCGCATCCCGGCTACGGTGCCTATTCTATTTCCGGGCGATCTCCGCCACCGCTGCCACTCCCCGAATCCGGTTCGTTCTTATCGAGCACCATACGTTCTACCTTCAACTTCTTGGCCAGCTCCAACAGGGTCTTGCCCGGACGGAAGACGACACGCGGCCGCCTCACCAAATCTGTGGTAAACTCCTTTTTCGTAGGCGACCCCTTACTTCCCAACACTGCCTGGAAATAACCCAGGTCACCCAGCTGGATCGTCTGCCCGTCCTGTAACTTCTGCTTTACCACAAACAGAAGCCCGTCGAGCACCAGCTTCACATCTCCGGCGGTAGCTGCCGAACGGTCGGCTATGATTTCACACAAACTAGCCAGGTCACACATTCCATTCGAACTGCTCGCTGCATAAAACAACTTTGCATCGGCTGCCGCCCCTTTGGTCATATCCTTCCGCAATACCAATCGATACTTTACTGACATAATTTTACGATTAAAAAAGTTACTGAATCTGTTTTACTCTCTCTTGTAATATTACATCGTAAAGATACGCCCCGGCGGAAAGGCGCAGTCCGCCATTGTCGGTGGCTGTCGGCGGTTGTACTTGTTTGTCGGTATTTGTTAGGTATTCTCTTGAAACATACCGGAAACGAAACGTCCCGCCGGCTCCTTTGATCAGGAACGGGCGGGACGGAAACCATTATGATAAGAATCTTATAAACTATTTATATCTTTCATTATCCGGTGAATAACCGGTAACATCATTGGAATATCTTCTTTCAACGTTTTGTACACCACTTCTGCATCCATTTCAAAATAATGATGTGCTATTTTATCACGCATCTTCATTACTCCACTCCAGTAAATCTCAGGATATCTAACAAGTAATTCTCCTTTTGTGATTTTATCCAAACCTTTCACAGCTTCACCCAATGCGATCAAATTCATACAAATAGCATCCAAATGAAGCATCCCATCGGGTGAACATAAAAAATCATCGGGAGTATTAGCCACAGCTGCCCGTTCAATAATCAAATTCAACGCACTTTCGATATTTAACAGGCTATCGAGTGCAATGTCTTTGTCAAACATAAACTCCTTCATTTAAGATTCTCTGTTTAAGCCGACTATTCATATGCTCACGTATCCTTATCAAATCAACAGAGCAACCCAGTAGCTCCTCTAATTCACTCTGAATACGTTCTAAAGTAAGAAGTGAAGGCGGTTCGCTTTCATAGCAGATATCAACATCACTTTGATTGGTTTGTTCACCTCGAGCAACAGAGCCAAATATGCCGATACGCCTAAGTCCGTATTTTGCGGCAGACTGTGCCTTAAACACACGAAGTAGTTCTAATATTTCGGCTGTTGATTTCATATGATTACTGTTTTAATTCACCTTTATTTCTCACAAAGATAAAAATAGTTTTCCATTAAGCATATTACTAATCAACAAAATGACACGAATTTAGAAAGATTGCAACCACCTCCTCTCCACCACAGGCGTTCGCTGGAGGTCTTCCCCCAGGCGGACCAGCAGGGATATATGGCGGGAAAGGTCTGCCAGCAAGGCGGGACGGAAGCCGTCGGCAGGCGTTGCCGCCCGAAGCTGTCCGTTCAGGCAGGCGGTTTCGCTCAGGATACGTTCTTCGTAATATTCCAGGCGGAAATGTCCGGCCAGTTCATGGCAGACCGTACCTTCCTCTTCACTCAACAGGGATACCGGTACTCCGGCTGGAAGCGGTAGCTCCGGAAGAAGAACGGAAAGGATTTCCGCCAACAGGGATTCGGGGACAGGCAGGTCGGAAACAGCCACACCCTGCGCCGTGAAATGCAATAAATTCCGATACGGCTCCGAGGTAAACGGCAGATCGTCCTCCTCCAGCATCCGTTCCACATGCGAGGCGACTTCGGGATATTTCAGGCAGAAAGCCAGCAGACGTTTCTCCCCTTTCCCCACCTCTTCCGTAAGCAATCGCATGTACCGGTTAAAACCATCACGCCCCAGCCGGCGGAACAACTCGTCGGCATCCTTCGCCGTAGGCAACAGCAGGCTGTCCAGGGATAAGCCGCCGGGAGACTGCGCCAACAAACGCTCCGTCGCCGACCGCCCGGCCGGATCATTATCCAGCAAAAGGACCGCCCGTCCACAAAAACCACGCAACACCTTCGCCTGTCCTTCCGTAAAAGCCGTACCACCCAAGGCCACCGTATTCGTCAACCCTGCCGCATGCATCGCCAACGTATCCTTATACCCTTCGGTCAGGTAGGCAAACCCTTCCCGGCGGATCGCCTCCGCTGCCCGGTGGATACCGTACAACATCCGGCTCTTGTCAAACCAAAGGCTGTTCGGACTATTCACGTATTTAGGTTCCTCCTCCGAAGCCGCCATCGGACGCCGACCGCCGAAACCGGTCAACCCGCCAGCCGCATTATAGATGGGAAAAACGATACGGCTACGCAGATAACGATAGTCATCGGGGACAAACGCCGTTGCCTGCGCCACACCGAAGTCGAGCCAGGTAGCCGACAATTCCGTATGGCCCGAAGCACAGGGGACCAGGGAGGATAAAAAACGGACATTTGCCTCCATCCCCTGTTTCCGGGCAAGCTCCTGTTCCGGGGTCGCTTCCGGGGTCGGCTCAGGCACAGCTTGCTTCGTACGCTCCTGTACGTTCCGGGTTGCCTGTACCGCTTCGGCACGGCTATCCCCGCCCAGGCGTTTCACCGCCTCGGCAAAGGAGCAACGCTCCAATCCCATCACCAACCCGACCACATCGCCTCCCGCCCCGCAGGCATGGCATTTGAAATACTGTCCGCCCACATGGATGCCGAGCGAAGGATGATGGTCGTCGTGGAAAGGACAAAGCATCTTGTAATTGGCACCGGAACGCAGTAAGGTGCCGTAGCGTGCCGCCACCCGTTCTATCGGATTGGCGGCTTTCAGTTGTTGCATATTCATGATCTTATTTTTTATACGGATAAATCTGTGTCAGGCTGTCGTTGTAACGGAAACGCACTTCGCCGGTGCCGCCGTTACGGTTCTTGATGACGAAAAAGCGGCCCACATGATAAAATGATTCGCGGGTAACAGGGTCACTCAGTTCGCCATACTGTTCCGGACGGTAAACCATTGCGATACTGTCGGCGATCTGTTCGATCTCACCCGAGTTGCGCAAGTCGCTCATCATCGGGATATGGTCGGTGCGCGTTTCACAGTTACGGTTCAGCTGTGCCAGGACCAGGCAGGCGACGTTCTGTTCCATCGACAACGTCTTCAATCCACCCGCCACCTCGCCCAGGGCCAGGTCCATCGTGTCCTTCACCTCTCCCCGGTCGGCACTGACGTTGACCAGGTTCAGATAATCCACAATCATCAGATCCAGCTTGTGCTTGCGGTTCAGCACCATGCATCGCGCCCGTATCTCCGCCAACCCGCAACCGCTGCAATAATTGAGGAAAAGAGGCAACTTGCGCAGTTCGGCTGCCGCCTTATCCAGCCGCCGGCGGTCATCTGGCCGTAGTTGGCCACGCCGATGGCGGCGGCCCGGTTGAAGTCCTTCTGGTTGTCGTACATACCCACCATCAGGCCGTTGGAGATGATGCAGCGGGGGGCCATCTTGTGGCTGTGGAACAGGCCCAGGGGGTGGCCGGACATGACCACCAGGGTCTGCTCGTCGGTCATAACCTCCAGGTACTTCTTAATGAGGCGGTACTGCATCCAGTTCTGGCAGACCTGGCCGGTCTCGCCATAGGTGACCAGCTCATAGGGGTACAGGGCGATGTCAAAGTCCAGGTTGTTGTCAATCATCACCTGGAAGGCCTTGGCCTCAACGCAGTTGCCCTGGTACTCCTCAATGGGCTTGCCGTACAGCTTGCCGGCGGGACGGAAGCGGTAGCCGTAGATGCGGCCGTGCTCCTCCAGCTCCTGGGCGAACTCCTTGGCCATTTTGGCGTGGTGGTCGGGGTGGATGTAGCGCAGGGCGTTCTTGATGGCCAGGGCCTTGTCGGCCTCGCTCAAATGGGATTCACGGCGGGGGGCCCGGCGGTAGCCCTCCTCAAAGGCGGGGTACTCGGGCAGCTCGTAGTCCAGCTTGATGGTCATGGCGTCTGCTAGATTCATGATAATTCCTCCGCTTCTTAAATTATTAGGTTTTTCCTGGGGTCGTGCTTGTTATGTATTGTATTTTAACAAAAAACTGTTACAATGAAAAGGGCTGATTGTGATATATTAGATATATAAAAAAGGTATGGTGCTATGAATTTTAGACAGCTGGAGTACTTTGTGGCGGTGGCGGAGGCCAGAAGCATCTCCCGGGCCGCCCGGGAGCTCCATATCGCCCAGCCGCCAGTGAGCCGGCAGCTGGCCCTGCTGGAGGACGAGCTGGGCGTGTGCCTCTTTCTCCGCCACAACAAGGGGGTGGAGCTCACCGAGGCGGGCCAGCGCCTGTATGCCCAGAGCCGCCGCATGTTCCAGGAGCTGCGGGCTATGGCGGACAGCGTCCGGGACGTGGAGGCCGGCCTGCGGGGCCAGCTGCGGGTGGGGATGGTGTACTCTGACATCCAGGCCGCCATGGACCGGCTGAAGGAGTACCACGAGAGATTCCCCCAGGTGGAGCTGTATGTCCGCCTGGGCTCCCCCGACGACCTGCTGGACGACCTGAGCCGTGGGAAGCTCCATGTGCTGTTCCTGCGGGGCCAGAGTGAACGGGCGTATGGCCTGCGGGAGCATGTGCTGGGGGAGGACCCCCTGGAGCTGGTCATGTGCCCGGAGCGGGATCCCGCCCCGGGGGCGGAGGCCGTCCCGATCCAGGCCCTGGAGGGGGTGCCCATGTGTCTGCTGCGAAGTGACGACCTGTGGGGCTATAGCAGCGACCTGCTGGGAGCCTGCCAGCGGGCAGGCTTTACCCCCAATGTGGTCTGCCAGTGCTACGACACCCCCATGGCCATGCAGATGGTCCAGGCGGGCTTCGGCGTCAGCTTCCTGCCCCGATCCATTGTGGCCGCCCACCCCGGTTCCCCGATCTACACCAAGCCCGTCCTGGGGCTGGACGCCAAGTCCTACCCCATCCTGGTGTGGAGCGGCGATCCGTACCAGAGCGGCTGCGTAAAACGCTTTCTCTCCCTGGCCTGCCAGGAATGGGGCGGGGGGAGCGCCCCCGATGGGAGGGGGTCGGAGGAGGATTCTGGTTAATTTTTTTAATCCAAGAGGAAAAAAAGCCTTTGCTCCGGCCTTGAAAAATCCGGCTCCGCCTGATAGAATGTACCCGTAATAGAGGGGCGGCCCGCCCGTCCCGCCAGCGTTAAAACCCAGCTGTGGGATGAGAGCTGGAAATTTGAAGTGGAGGAATATGACATGGCAAAGCTTGTAGAGTGCATCCCCAATTTTAGCTGTAGCAGGGAGAAGGACGAGGCCGCCTATAACGCCCTGGTGGACGTGGCCAACAGCGTCCCCGGCTGCACCCTGTTCGACGCCCAGACCGACGGCAACCACAACCGCTGCGTGTTCACCATGATCGGCTCCCCCGAGGCCATCGAGGAGGTGGCCTTCCGGCTGACCAAGAAGGCCGCCGAGGTCATCGACATGACCAAGCACACCGGCGAGCACTCCCGCATGGGCGCCACCGATGTCATCCCCTTCGTCCCCACTATGGACGTCACCGTGGAGGAGTGCGTGGAGATGTCCAAGCGGCTGGGCCAGCGCATCTGGGACGAGCTGAAGATCCCCTCCTTCCTCTATGAGGACTCCGCCTCCACCCCCGCCCGCCAGAATCTGGCCGCCTGCCGCAAGGGCCAGTTCGAGGGCATGCCCGAGAAGCTCCTCCAGCCCGAGTGGGCCCCCGATTTCGGCGAGCGGAAGATCCACCCCACCGCCGGCATCACCGCCATCGGCGCCCGGATGCCCCTGGTGGCCTTTAACGTGAACCTGGCCACCGCCGACGTGGAGGTCGCCAAGAAGATCGCCAAGGTGATCCGCGGCTCCTCCGGCGGCTTTAAGTACTGCAAGGCCATGGGCTTCATGCTGGAGGACCGGGGCATCGCCCAGGTGTCTATGAACATGGTCAACTACGAGGGCACCCCCCTGTATGTGGTGTACGAGCAGATCAAGGCCCTGGCCGAGCGCTATGGCACCTATGTGGTGGACAGCGAGATCGTGGGCCTCACCCCCGCCAAGGCCATGATCGACTGCGCCGAGTTCTACCTGAAGGCCAAGGACTTCGACTGCCACAACCAGATCATGGAGTATCACCTGATCGGCATGGAATAAGAAGCTGTATTCACCACTATAAATACAGCTTCTAAGCGGGAAGAAAAGGAGAACGACGACATGAAAAAATTAGCCGAGCTGGGGACCGCCGAGTTTGTGGATCTGCTGGCCTCTGACGCCCCCGCCCCCGGCGGCGGCTCCGCCGCCGCCCTGGAGGGCGCCCTGGGCGCCGCCCTCACCGCCATGGTGTGCTCCCTGACCACTGTGGGCAAGAGTAAGGAGAAGTACGCCGAGTACCAGGACTTCGTGAAGGAGAGCCAGAAGAAGGCCGCCGATATCCAGTCCCGCTTTGTGGACGTGATGGACCGGGATACCGAGGCCTTCAACGTGGTCAGCGCCGCCTTCGGGATGCCCAAGGCCACCGACGAGGAGAAGGCCGCCCGCTCCGCCGCCATCCAGAAGGGCCTGGAGGGCTGCACCGCCACCCCCTTTGAGATGATGGAGCTGGCCACCGCCGCCCTGGAGCTCACCGGCAGCCTGCTGGGCAAGACCAACGACAGCGCCGCCAGCGATTTGGGCGTGTCCGCCCTCTCCCTGAAGGCCGCCATCCAGGGGGCCTGGCTGAACGTGCTCATCAACATCGGCAGCCTGAAGAACAAGGAGCTGGCCGAGGACTACCGGAAGAAAGGCGAGGAGATGCTGGCTAAGGCCCTCCCCCTGGCGGATCAGATCTACGACACCGTGGTCAAGTCCCTGTAAAAACCATAAATATGTGAGAAGCCGTGCCATTGGCCGAAGCGGGGTCTATGAGTGGGCCGCCAAGGATCTCTGCGGGGGCCGTTGGCACGGATTCGAAATAAAACACCTGGTCAGAGTAGGCCCAGCGCGTCAAGTGCCGTCGGATGGGAAGTTGCCGGCGGACGAAGGAGGGAGACCCTCCGCGTTGCTGTGCCGCGTCCGCTGCCATGGAGGGGCGCGCTCCTTGCATGGCATACGCCGTGAAAGGAGCGTATTTTTATGAAAAAATTCAGCACAAAAACCATCGTCACCCTGGGGGTCCTGGTGGCCCTGCACATCGTCCTGTCCCGCTTTTTGTCCATCAACACGCCGTACCTGAAGATCGGCTTCGCCTTTGTCCCGGTGTTCATCGCCGCCTACCTCTATGGCCCGGTGGCGGCGGGCGCCGCCAGCGGCGTGGCCGATGTGCTGGGCGCGACCCTCTTTCCCTCCGGCCCGTTCTTTCCGGGCTTCACCCTCACCAGCGTGCTGATTGGCGTGTCCTACGGCCTGATGATCCACAAGAAGCAGAGCCCCCTCCGGATTATCATGATGGTTGTCTTTAACCAGCTGGTGTTCGGGCTGCTGCTCAACAGCTACTGGATTTCCCTGCTGTACGGATCCTCCTACGTGGCGCTGCTGGGCACCCGTGTGTTCCAGTGCCTGCTCCTCATCCCGGTGGAAATTGTTGTGATGATCGCCATCACAAAGCCCGTGTCACATCTGGCCCGTGTGGGGCGTGATAGAAATGGGGTATCGGCATGACCAACCTGAAATGGGAATTATTGACTCAGACTGACTATGTGACCACCCGGTGGTCCGGCGGCACCACCACCCAGCTGGCCATCGCCCCGGAGGGGGCGGTGTACGCCGGCCGGGACTTCCTCTGGCGGCTCAGCTCCGCCAAAGTGGAGGTGGAGCGCTCCGACTTCACGCCCCTGCCCGACTACAACCGGCTGATCTCCATTCTGGACGGGGAGTTGGAGATGAAAATCGGGGACGGGGAGCGTTTCGCCCTGGAGTCTCTTCAGGTGTGTTCCTTTGACGGGGGGACGCCGGTGGAGTCCTGGGGAAAGTGTACCGACTTCAACCTGATGCTCCGCAAAGGGGCCTGTGAGGGGACGGTCCAGGGTCTGGGGCTGCCCCCGGCCTCCGGGGTGGCCTGGGCGCCCCCCGTCCCCGCCCCCCAGAGCTTTGCCCGGCTGACCCTGGCGATCTACTGCGCCTCCGGCTCAGTGTCCATCCTGGACACCGGACTCACCGCCCGGGCGGGGGAGCTGCTGCTGTGCCGCCGGGGAGAGAACCACCCGGTTCCGCTGGCCACCACCGATGGCGCCGCCCTGCTGGCCGCCGCCATCTACGCCAAGTAAAGGGGGGAGCGCTATGACCGGACAGGAGGCGGTTGACCTCATCCATCAGGAGGCCTGGACCGGGCGGAAACCCGGCCTGAGCCGCACCTTCGAGCTGCTGGGGCGGCTGGGCAACCCCCATGAGAAGCTGAAATTTGTCCATATCACCGGCACCAACGGCAAGGGCTCCACCGCCGCCATGGTGGCCCAGGCGCTGACCAGCGGGGGCTACCGGGTCGGGCTGTATACCTCCCCCCACCTGTGGACCTTCCACGAGCGGTTCCAGGTGGACGGCCAGCCCATCTCCGACCCGGACCTGGGCCGGGTGGCGGAACAGGTCATCCTGGCGGGCAGGGGGATGGAGGACCCGGCCACCGAGTTTGAGCTGATGACCGCCCTGGGGATGGTCTATTTCCTGGAACAAAAGTGTGATATTGTGGTACTGGAGGTGGGCCTGGGGGGGCGGCTGGACTCCACCAACGTCATCCCCGCCCCGGAGGTGGCGGTGATCACCAACCTGGGGCTGGAGCACACCGCCGAGCTGGGGGACACCCTCACTCTCATCGCCCAGGAGAAGGCGGGGATCATCAAGCCCGGCTGCCGGGCGGTGCTGTACAAGCAGACCGATGAGGTGGAGGGAGTGGTATCCACTGTCTGCCGCCAGACGGGGGTGGAGCTCACCCTCACCGCCCCGGAGACTCTCCAGGTACTGGAGGCGGGCCGGGACGGCCAGCGGTTCCGCTACCGGGGGGAGGAGTACCACATCTCTCTGGCGGGGGCCTATCAGGTGAGCAACGCCGCCACCGCCATCGATACGGTAGAGGCCCTGCGGAAGGCCGGCTGGGACATCCCGGAAAAGGCCCTGCGGGAGGGGCTGTCCGCCGCCAAGTGGCCCGGCCGGATGGAGCTGGCCCGCCGGAACCCGGATATTGTGCTGGACGGGGGCCACAACCCCCAGTGTATGGAGGCCCTGGCCGCCAGCCTGGCCCGGCTCTACCCGGGGAAAAAGATCCGGTTCCTCATCGGGGTGCTGGCGGACAAGGACTACCCCGATATGCTGTCCCGGCTGCTGCCCATGGCCCACAGCTTTTATACCATCACGCCGGACAGCCCCCGGGCGCTGTCCGCCCAGGATCTGGCCAGTTACCTCCAGGGCCAGGGGGGCCGGGCCGTGGCCTGCGCCAGCACCCGGGAGGGGCTGGAGATGGCCTTGGCCCAGGCCGGGCCGGAGGACATAGTGTGCGCCTGCGGCTCCCTGTACATGCTGGGTGAGGTGCGCCACCTGCTGGGCCTGTGCTGAAAAGTGTATAGAAAACCCCCACACCGGCCGGTGTGGGGGTTTTATTTTTAGAAGTTGGGTAATTTCAAGATTTTTTAACACGGCCACAGGTAATTTTAGCCACAAAGACCTGTGCTGGGACGATAGGCTCTTAGTAGGTGTGCTCGCACACCTCTTTTATTTTGGCCTGGACGGCTTTCAGATCCTGAAAGGTCTCCGGCCGCCGCCGGGGGTCCCGGAGGATGGCGGCGGGGTGGAACAGGGCGGTCATCCATACCCCGGACTTCTCGAACCACTGGCCGTGCTCCCGGGAGATCTTGAAGTCCTCCTTAATGAGCTTGATGGCGGCGATGCGGCCTAGGCAGAGGATAATCTTGGGCCGGATGAGGGCCACCTGGTTGCGGAGATAGCCAATACAGGCCTCCTGCTCGGTATTTAAGGGGTCACGGTTCTGGGGCGGGCGGCACTTCACGATGTTGGCGATGTACACATTTTTTTCCCGGCTCAGGTCGATGAGCTCCAGCATGTCGTCCAGCAGCTTGCCGCCCCGTCCTACAAAGGGCTCCCCCTGGAGGTCCTCGTTCTCTCCGGGGCCTTCGCCGATGCACATGACTTCCGCATCCCGGGGGCCCACCCCGAAGACCACGTTGTGCCGGGTGTCCGCCAGGGCGCACCGCTGACAGGACAGACAGGCGCGCTCCAGCTCCTGCCAATTCATCATAGACATTGGTACGCCTCCTTTTTCGGTATGCAACGCCGGCTTTCCCAGCCCGACGGCAGGCGGGCATACTGTGTCGGAATAGAAAGTAAAGCGGCCATCTTGGGGACATTTTACCACAATTTGACCATTAAGAGAAGAGAGAATTGGGTAAAATATTTTTTCAGTACTTTTTGGCGGACTTTCTGTCAACCACCAGAGTGTGGACAATCCTGTGGATAACGTTGACACACAAGATATAGTGTTTGATAAATGGGATAAATGGTATATTTTGTGTACCATATGCGGGGCATCATGCTCAAACAGGAAATGGAACGCATGTTTCAAATTAGAAAAAACAACTTTTTTGGCGAAAAATGGGGATTTACGCCCGGAAACAGTTGAAAAAAATACTTGCTTTTTATGTCAACAGGCCTTATACTAAAACCGTGGTGGAGCAAAGTGGATTGAAATCCCTGAAAAGGAAGGTAAAGTGGGGGAGAGGTGAGGGGCTTGACCGGCACATACGAGCACAGCGTCGACGCCAAGGGCCGGCTGTTTATCCCCGCCAAGCTTCGGGAGGAGCTGGGCGTCACCTTCTATCTGGCTATGGGCGTAGACGCCTGCCTGGCCATTTACCCCCAGTCCACTTGGGATCGCTTCACAGAGAAATTCGCCTCCCTGCCCATGAGCCAATCCAAGGCTATGCGCCTGCTGTTCGCCAACGCGGCCAAGTGTGAGCTGGACAGCCAGGGCCGTATTGTCATCCCCCAAAAATTGAGGAAGTACGCCAGTTTGGACAAGGACGTGGTCATCATCGGGGTCAATGACCGGGCGGAGATCTGGTCCGCCGCCGCCTGGAACGCCCAGGAGGAGGAAGAGATGACCCCGGAGAAGATGGCCGCCTGTATGGCCGAACTAGGATTTTAAGCTATGAGTGAATTGACCCACCGCCCCGTCCTGCTGGACGAGTGTATTGAGGCGCTGAATATCCGCCCCCAGGGGGTCTATCTGGACGGTACCCTGGGCCGGGCGGGCCACAGCCGGGAGATCGCCAAGCGGCTCACCACCGGCCGGCTGGTCTGCGTGGACCGGGATCAGGCCGCCTTGGACGCCGCCCAGGAACGGCTGGCGGATTTTAGAGAGACGGTCACCTTGGTCCACAGCAACTTCGACCAGGTGGATGAGATTTTGGACAAGCTGTCCCTGGCCGGGGCGGACGGGATGCTTTTCGATCTGGGCGTCTCCTCCCCCCAGCTGGATGATGGGGAACGGGGATTCTCCTACATGGTGGACGCCCCCCTGGATATGCGGATGGACCGGTCCGGAGGGCTTACCGCCGGGGACGTGGTGAATACCTGGCCCCAGGAGGAGCTGCGCCGGATCCTCTTCCAATACGGGGAGGAGCGGTACGCCCCCCAGATTGCGGCGGCCATCGCCCGCCGCCGGCGGGAGCGGCCTGTCGCCACCACCCTGGAGCTGGTAGAGATAATCAAGGGCGCCATGCCCGCCAAGGCCCTGAAAGAGAAGCAGCACCCCGCCAAGCGCAGTTTTCAGGCTGTTCGCATCGCCGTCAACGATGAGCTGGCCAGCGTGGAGCGGATGCTCCAGCGGGCGGTCCCCCGGCTGAACCGGGGGGGGCGGCTGGCGGTGATCACCTTTCACTCCCTGGAGGACCGGATTGTTAAGACCGGCCTGGCGGAATTTGCCCGGGGCTGCGTCTGCCCGCCGGATTTCCCGGTGTGTGTGTGCGGCAGGACCCCGGACGTGAAACTGGTGAACAGAAAGCCGGTTCTGCCCTCCCAGCGGGAGCTTGAGGAGAACCCCCGGGCCCGCAGCGCCAAGCTGCGGGTGGCGGAGAAATTGAAAGATCCCGCATGCCCCAGATGATGTACCACAGATAAGGAGCGTGAGCATATGGCCGCCTACCGCCGCCGCAATTCAACCGGATATAAGACCTTTGGCAGCGTGGCCTATGCCCCCGCCTATGACGGAAACGCCGTCCGGGCCCCCCGCCGGGAGGAGGAGCGGCACCAGCCCCCCCAGCCCAAGCAGCGGGAGCATGTGCGCCGGAAGGCACTGGAGCGGGCCCAGGTCCAGGTGCGCCAGGCCGGACAGGTGGCCCCTTTTGCGGTGATCGGCTTCCTGGCGGTGGCGGTTTTTGCCGTTATGCTGGTGATGAGTTACGCCCAGCTGACCGTGGCCAACGCGGAGATGACCGCCCTGCGGGGTGACCTGGCCGATCTCCAGGGGGAGCACGAGATCCTCACCGCCCAGTATGAGCGGGTCTTCGACCTGGCTACCCTGGAGGCCGCCGTGGGGGACACCATGATCCGGCCCACCAATGACCAGATCGTGTATATCGACCTGTCTGAACCAGACGCCGTCACTGTATACGGCGGAGACCGGCCCTTCAGCGGCATCCGGGGCATGGTCCGGGGGGTGAGTGAGATCCTGGACGCGGTGGTAGAATATTTCCGCTGACCAGACCATATAGTGATCCAGGTGAAACCGAAAGAGAGAGAAACAAGGGGCGAAAGAAAGTTCCTCTCTTGCTCCTTTCCCAGCTGTATAAAGGAGCAGGAGAGGGATTTTCTTATTTTCTCCAAGGAGGGCACATCCGTATGCGCAGCAAATATGAGCGGGGGAGCGAAGGCCGCCCCAGCGTCCCCTCTAACGACACCAGGGGTACCCGGTCCAAGCGGTCTATTTTCCGCCGGACAGTGTTTCTTATGGCGGTGTGCGGGGTGCTGATGTTCATCCCTCTGGCCTGGAAGCTGTGGGATGTGGCCATTGTCCACCACGAGGAGTATCAGAGCCGGGCCAGCGACCAGCAGACCCTGGATCACGAGATCGCCGCCTCCCGGGGGAAGATCTACGACGCCAAGGGCGACGTGATGGCCATGTCGGCCACCGTGTATACCCTGATCCTGTCCCCCAACGACTTGCGGAAGAGCGTCCCCAACAAGGATCAGGACGGGGAGATGCTGGAGGACGACGTGTGGGAGGGGGAGGTGGCCGCCAAGCAGGAAAAAGTGGCCGCCGATCTGCTCCAGCTGGTGCCCGGGCTGGACCCGGAGCGGGTGGACGCCCAGGTTCACGCCATTAAGTACTCCTACCGGGAGATCAAGAAGAATATCGAGGAGGAGGAGAAGGAGGTCATCCAGCGGTACATCGTGGACAACAAGGCCGCCTCGTACCTCTATCTCATTGAGGGGAGCAAGCGCTACTACCCCTATTCCGGCCTGGCGTCCCAGGCCCTGGGCTATGTGAACGCCGAGGGGGGCGCCGTGGGCATCGAGGCGATGTACAACGACGTGCTGGAGGGCTCCCCCGGCCGGGTGGTCACCACCAAAACCGCCGCGGGTACTGAGATGTACAACAGCTACTCCCAGTATGTGGACGCGGTGGACGGCTATGACCTGCACCTGAGCATCGACGCCACCATCCAGTCCTATCTGGAGAACACCCTGGAGGAGGGCATTATTGAGTACGATGTGCAAAACGGCGCCTTTGGCGTCGTCATGGACCCCAACACCGGGGCCGTCCTGGGGATCGCCTCCTCCCCGGACTTCGACCCAAATAACTACTCCAAGATCACCGACAGCATCCTCAACACCAAGATGGAGGAGAACGCCGCCGCCCTCTTTGAGAAGTACAAGGCCGACAACACCGAGAACCTCACTGATGAGGAGCTGTTGAAAAAGGCGGAGGACCAGGCCTACTACAGCGCTGTCAACACCCAGTGGCGGAGCAAGGCTCTCAACGACACCTATGAGCCCGGTTCCACCTTCAAGGCCCTGGTACTGGCCGCCGCCCTGGAGGAGGGGGTGGTGAGTGAGAGCGACACCTTCTACTGTTCCGGTTCCGTCCAGGTGCCGGGCTACCCCAAGCCCATCAAGTGCTCTAAGACCACCGGCCACGGCTCCCAGACCCTGTCAGAGGCGGTGGGGCACTCCTGCAACCCCGCCTTTGTGGAGATCGGACAGCGGCTGGGCATTGAGAGGTTTTACGACTACTTCGAGGGCTTCGGCATGAAAGAGCCCACCGGCATCGACCTGCCCGGCGAGGGCAGCAACAGGAAGCTGGTGTGGGAGCGGGACGTCATGAGCGGCGTGGACCTGGCGGTGGCCTCCTTCGGCCAGCGGTTCCAGGTGTCCCCCCTGCAGATGATCTGCGGCTTCTCCGCTGTTATCAACGGCGGCAAGCTGATGAAGCCCTATGTGGTGCAGTCGGTGTCCACCCAGGATGGCACGATCATTCAAAATACCGAGCCGGAGATTATCCGTCAGGTGGTCAGCAGGGAGAGCAGCCGCCGGGCCAGCGAGATCCTGGAGAAGGTGGTGTCTGAGGGCACCGGCGGCAACGCCTACGTGGCGGGCTACCGCATCGGCGGCAAGACCGGCTCCTCCGAGACCACGGAGGAGGGGCGCACCATCGTCTCCTTCATGGGCTTCGCCCCGGCGGAGAATCCCCAGGTGATTGTCCTGATTGCCTACGACAAGCCCCAGGAGAGCGCTGCCAACCCCAAGGTGGGCACCTGTGGCACCTTCATCAGCGGCGGCAACATGGCCGCCCCCAAGGCTGGCCCCCTTATCGCCAAGATTCTGGACTACATGGGGGTGGAGAAGGAGTACACCGCCGAGGAATCCGCTGCCGTGGACGTGTCCACCCCCCGGCTGACCGGCAAGTCCCTGGCGGACGCCCAGAGCGCCCTGTCCAAATCCAACCTGGGCTTCCGCACCATCGGTTCCGGCGACACAGTGACCAGCCAGATCCCCGCCGCCGGCGCCCCGGTGCCCGGCGGGTCCACCGTGATTCTGTACCTCGGGGATGCCGTGCCCCAGGAGAAGGGGATCGTTCCGGATGTCACCGGCCTAAACTACGAGGCGGCCAGGAAGCGCCTGGAGAGCGCCGGGTTCTTCATGCGGGCCTCTGGCGTGTCCACCTACTACGGCAACACCACCACCGCCGAGAGCCAGAGTGTCTCCGGCGGCGAGGAGGCCGCCATCGGCACCGTGGTGAACGTGGGCTTCTTCAACGTGATGGAGGACGGCAGTGTGGGTGTCTGGTAGCGGCCTGGTGTCCCGGGGCGGCGGCCTCCGCTCCAAGCTCCCCTGCTCGGGAATTCGGCACTTGTGTTGTCATGCCTCGGTTCCCTCGCAGCCGGGTCGCTTTCACTGCGACTCGGAACACAAACAAAATTGCGGAGCAATTCTTGGTTTGCGTTCCTCGCTCCGTTCCAAGCTCCCCTGCTCGGGAATTCGGCAATTCTTATAGAGAATGAAACCCACCCTTGAGGGGTGACACCATGAAACTGCGCCAGCTGTTAGAAGGCGTCCCCCTCGCAGGGGGGAATCTGAACCAGGATATGGAAATAAATTCCATATCCTATGACAGCCGGGAGATCCGGCCCGGGGCCCTGTTCCTGGCCCTGCCGGGAAGCGGGACGGACGGCCACCGGTATATCGGCCAGGCCCTGGAGCGTGGGGCTGCCGCCGTTCTGTGCCAGCGGCCCCCGGAGGGGCCCGGCCCCTGGCTGGTGACGGAGGACAGCCGTCTGGCCCTGGCCCTGGTATCCGCCAACTGGTTTGGCCGGCCCGGGGAGGGGATGACTCTCCTGGCCGTCACCGGCACCAACGGCAAGACCACCACCACCAGCCTGCTGAAGGAGCTGCTGGAGGGAGCGCTCCACACCAAAGTGGGGCTGGTGGGCACCAACCGGAACATGATCGGCGGGCTGGAGCTCCCCGCCAGCCGTACCACCCCGGACAGCTATGAGCTCCAGGCCCTGCTCCGCCAGATGGCGGACGCCGGCTGCACCCATGTGGTGATGGAGGTGTCCTCCCACGCCCTGGTTCAGCGGCGGACGGCGGGGCTCACCTTCCAGGCGGGGGTGTTCACCAACCTGAGCCAGGACCATCTGGACTACCACCACACCATGGAGGAGTACCGGGCGGCCAAAGGCCTGCTCTTCGACCAGTGCCGCCGGGCGGTGCTCAACCTGGACGACGAGGCGGGCCGGTGGTACCAGTCCCGGGTATCCTGCCCGGTGTTCACCTACTCGGAGAACCGGGCGGGGGCCGACCTGAGCGCCCGGAATATCCGCCTCTTTCCCAGCCATGTGGAGTTCGAGGCCCTGGCCCCCGGCGCCCTTACCCGGATCCACCTGCCCATTCCCGGCGGGTTCTCCATCTACAACGCCCTGGCGGCTTTGTCCGCCGGGCTGGCCCTGGGGCTGGAGCTGGAGGACATGGCCCGGGTGCTGCGGACTGTCAAGGGGGTGAAGGGCCGGGTGGAGGTGGTGCCCGTCCCCCGGGCGTTTACGGTGATCATCGACTACGCCCACAGTCCCAACGCCCTGGAAAATATCCTGATGACCGCCCGGACCTTCACGGCGAACCGGTTGATCTGCCTCTTCGGGTGCGGCGGGGACCGGGACCGCTCCAAGCGGCCCGTCATGGGGGCGGTGGTGAAGGAGCTGGCAGACCTGGCGGTGGTCACCTCCGACAACCCCAGGAGCGAGAGCCCGGAGGGGATCATCGCTGAGATTCTCCCCGGCATGGAGGGGGAGGGGGCCCAGGTCCACGTGGAGCCCGACCGCCGGGAGGCCATCCGCTGGGCCCTGTCCCAGGGCAGGCCGGGGGATGTCATCGTCCTGGCCGGCAAGGGCCACGAGACCTACCAGGAGATCAACGGCCTCCGCCGCCACCTGGACGAGCGGGAGGTTGTGGCCGGCTGGTTTGCCGCCCGGAAGCCGTCCAGGGCGGCCGCGCTGGGGATCGGAGGGGCGGCGCCGTGACGCCCGCCCGCCGGGAGAGGCGGGGCGAGGGGCCGGTGATTTGAGAAACCGGGCGGTCCGCCAAGAAAGGACTGGAAAAATCCCCGGGACTATAGTATAATAACAGGCCGTTCCCGGGCCGGTTTGGCCTACCCTTCAAAAGAGAAAGAGGTTTTAACCATGACATACATCCTCAGCTTCATCGTGGCCTTCGGCGTGGCCGCCATCGCGGGACAGATCCTGATCCCTATCCTCCGCCGGCTGAAGGCGGGCCAGTCTATCCGGGAGGATGGACCTGCCTGGCACATGTCCAAGCAGGGCACCCCCACCATGGGAGGGCTGATGTTTATTGTGGCCATCGGCCTGGCGGTGCTGCTGGCCGGCTGGGAGGAGATGATGGCGGGGAACCGGAACCACCTGTATGTCTTCGGCTTTGCCCTGGTGTTCGGGGTGATTGGCATGATTGACGACTTCCAGAAGCTCCGCCACCACGCCAACGAGGGCCTCACCGCCGGGCAGAAGTTCCTGCTCCAGCTGGCGGCGGCCATCACCTTCACCGTCCTGATGCGGGGGGAGGGGTATCTCAGCGCCAACCTGTTCATCCCCTTCCTGGACATCACCATCCCCCTGCCCTGGGTGGTGTATATGGTCTTCGCCGCCTTTGTCATGGTAGGGACGGTGAACGCTGTCAACCTCACCGACGGTATTGACGGCCTGGCCACCGGCGTAACCATCCCCGTGGCCCTGTTCTATATGACGGTGTCCGCCTGGTTCGGCCGTACCGACCTGGCGATCCTGTCCGCCGCCGTGGCGGGGGGGCTGGCCGCTTTCCTGATTTACAACTTCCACCCCGCCAAGGTCTTTATGGGGGACACCGGCTCCCTGTTCCTGGGGGGGATGGTGTGCGGCCTGGCCTTTGCCCTGGATATTCCCTTGGTCATCCCCGTCATCGGCCTGGTCTATGTGGTGGAGGTGCTGTCCGACATCATCCAGGTGGTCTATTTCAAGAAAACCCACGGCAAGCGCTTCTTCCGCATGGCCCCCATCCACCACCACCTGGAGATGGGCGGCTGGAGCGAGACCAAGCTGTTCTGCGTGTTCTCCGGCCTGACCCTGGTGCTGACCCTGGTGGCCTTTTTCGGGGTTATGGACCGCTATCCCATGTAACGGGGCGGCCCCGTGAGGTAGGGCGGAGCCTTTGCCCCTGTGGCGTAAGCATATTTGGAAAGGAGGCCCATCCCTTGGCCCGCAAACCGATCCGTGACCTGACCCTGGAGGAGCAGCTGGCCCGGGGCCCGCTGGATCTGCCTTTTCTGATGCTGGTGGCGCTGCTCACCGGTGTGGGGCTTATCATGATGTTCTCCGCCTCCTACGCCTCGGCTTACTACGACTCCAGCGACATGGTGCGGAACAACCCCATGTACTACATCCAGCGCCAGTCCGCCTTCGCCCTGATGGGGCTGGCGGCCATGTATATCGTCTCCCGGTACAACTACCAGAACCTGCGGAAATGGAGCCCCATCCTTCTGGCCGGAGCTATCCTGCTGCTGGTGCTGGTGCTTACCCCCCTGGGGTACGGTAAAAAAACTGTGGGCGCCCAGCGCTGGATGAAGATGTTCCTGGTGGCCGGTCCGGGCTTTCAGCCCTCGGAGATCGCCAAGGTGGCTGTTATCCTGTTTTTCGCCGCCCGGCTGTCCAAGCGGGACACGGAGAAAAAGAAGAAATTTACCCGCCGCACCACCACCGGCCGCTGCCTCAACTGGCTGGAGAAGGTGGGCTTCCTGGAGCTGGTGCCCTACGGGGCGGTGCTGGCGGTGGTGATCGGCCTGGTGCTGCTGGAACCCCACATGTCAGGCAGTATCCTGATCCTGGTGGGGGCGGGGGCCGTGGTCTTTGTGTCCGGCATCAGCCTGAAGTGGTTCATCGGGGCCGCCGCCGGGGTGGGGGGGCTGCTGGCCCTGGTCATCCGCTTCACCAGCTACATGACCGCCCGGATCAACCTGTGGCGGGACCCCTGGTTGGACCCCCGGGGGGACGGCTACCAGACCATCCAGTCCCTGTACGCCATCGCCTCCGGCGGGCTGATGGGCCTGGGCCTGGGCAACAGCCGGCAGAAATTCCTCTATATCCCCGAGCCCCAGAACGACTTCCTCTTCCCCATTGTGGTAGAGGAGCTGGGCCTGGTGGGCGGGCTGCTGGTGCTGTTGCTGTTCGCCCTGCTGATCCTGCGGGGCTACTGGCTGGCCCTCCACGCCCGGGACAAATTTGGCACTTTGACCATTGTGGGCATCATCACCCTGCTGGCCGGCCAGGTGTTTTTGAACATCGGCGTGGTCACCAACCTGATCCCCAACACCGGCATTTCCCTGCCCTTCTTCAGCTACGGCGGAACCGCCCTGATGATCCAGCTGGCGGAGATGGGGATTGTCCTGAGCATTTCCCGGCAGATCCCCGCCCCCAGGAAGGACTGACAGCCCGGGCCTGCTGGCTTCCGGGCGGAGGGCCCGCCCCTACCAATGAGGAATCAATTTCCAGCGCGAGAGGTGTTTCAATATGAACGTACTGTTTACCTGCGGCGGCACCGCCGGCCATGTGAACCCGGCGGTGGCCCTGGCCCGGATTTTTCAGGAGCGGCACCCCGGGTGCCGGGTCCTCTTTGTAGGGGCCGACGGGGGGATGGAAAACAAGCTGGTGCCCAAGGAGGGCTACCAGATCCGCTCCGTTACCATCACCAACTTCCACCGCTCCTTCGCCCCGGCGGACATCGCCCACAACCTGGGCACCCTGCTGAATATGCAAAAGTCCAGGCGTCAGGCCAAGGAGATTCTAAATGAGTTCAAGCCTGACCTGGTGGTGGGCACCGGCGGGTACGCCTCCTTCCCCGTGGTCAACGAGGCCGCCCGCCGGGGCATCCCCACCGCCGTCCACGAGTCTAACGCCGTCCCCGGCCTGACCACCAAGGCCCTGTCCAAGGTGGCGGACCGGGTGATGGTGGGCTTTGAGGAGAGCCGGGCCCACTACGCCGACCCCTCCAAGGTGGTGGTGACCGGCACCCCGGTGCGGGGGGACTTCTTCCAATACACCCGCCAGCAGGCTCGGGAAAAGCTGGGCTTCACGGACAGCCGGCCCCTGCTGCTGTCCTACTGGGGCTCGCTGGGGGCGGAGGTGATGAACCAGAAGATGGTGGATTTCATCGCCAAGGAGTGCTACGAGGGGGCGCCCTGGCTCCACATCCACGGCGCCGGCCGGGACTACCCCTGGATGCAGGAGGAGCTGCTGCGCCGGGGGCTGAAGCTGGGGGACAATGGGATCCAGGTCCGGGAGTATATCTACGACATGCCCCTGGTCATGGCCGCCGCCGACCTGGTGCTGTGCCGGGCGGGGGCCTCCACAATTTCCGAAATTACCGCCATCGCTAAGCCCGCCATCCTGGTGCCCTCCCCCAACGTCACCGCCAACCACCAGGAGAAAAACGCCAGGGTGCTGTCGGAACAGGGGGCGGCAGTCCTCCTGCGGGAGGCCGGCTGCGGGGAAAATACCCTCTACGACGAGGCCGCCCTGCTGATGCGGGAGCGGGACCGCCGGGAGGAGATGATCCAGGCCCTCACCGCTATGGCGGTGCCCGACGCCGGGGAGAAAATTTACGTGGCCCTGCGGGAGATTATGAAATAGGGGATGTACCGGTTTCCGAAAGCATAGAGGAGAGACGTATGCGGGGAAAAGGCTCTGCCCCTGCCTTCCCCGGGGGAGGGAAACTTGTCCCCTCACAAGGGTTCGGTGTTTCGCATAGGATAGCCCAAATCCAAAGAATTTGGAGGCTATCCCATGAGCTACTACGAAATCCAGGGCGGCCGCCCTCTGTTCGGCCGCCTGTCCATTCACGGGGCCAAGAACAGCGTCCTGCCCATTTTGGCCGCCTGTCTGCTGGCCCCGGGGCAGAGCGTCCTCCACAACTGCCCTGACCTGTCCGACGTGGCCGCTACCCTGGACATCCTGCGCCTGCTGGGGTGCCGGGTGGAGCGGGAGGGGGGCGCCGTCACCGTGGACGCCTCCGCCCTTGGCCGGGCGGACATCCCGGAACATCTCATGCGGGAGATGCGCTCCTCCGTCATCTTCCTTGGGGCCCTGCTGGCCAGGCTGGGGGAGGCGGAGCTGTCCTATCCCGGCGGCTGCGAGCTGGGGCCCCGGCCCATCGACCTGCACCTGGCCGCCCTGCGGGCCCTGGGGGCGGAAATTTTGGAGGAGCAGGGTGCCCTGCGCTGCCGCCGCCGGAACGGGGCCCCCTGGGGCCGGGAGATCTGCCTGGCCATCCCCAGCGTGGGGGCCACGGAAAACGCCATGCTGGCCGCCTGCGGCTGTCCCGGCTTGACCACCATTCTGGGTGCCGCCCGGGAGCCGGAGATTGTGGATTTGCAGAACTTCCTCCGGGCTATGGGGGCTAAGGTGACCGGGGCGGGCGGCTCCGCCATCTCCATCACCGGCGGGGCGCCCCTCCACCCGGCGGAGTACCGGGTGATGGGCGACCGGATCGCCGCGGCCACGTATCTGTGTTCCGCTGCCGTGACCGAAGGGGAGATAGAGGTGGACGGTATCGAGCCGGACACCCTCACCGCCGTGCTCGCTTGCCTGGAGGAGGCGGGCTGTACCTTACATACTGATCCGGGCCGGATCGTCCTGGCCTGTTCCGCTCCGCTGAGAGGGGTACGCCAGGTGCGTACCGCCCCGTACCCTGGCTTTCCCACCGACGCCCAGGCCATTCTGATGGCCGCTCTGGCCGGAGGGGAAGGGGCTACCCTGTTTGTGGAGAATATGTTCGACAGCCGCTACCGCCATGTGGATGAGCTGCGGCGGATGGGGGCCGACATCCAAGTGGCGGGCCGGGCGGCCATGGTATCCGGTGCGGGCCGGCTCCACGGGGCCGCTGTCCGTGCCACCGACCTGCGGGGCGGGGCCGCCCTGGTGGTGGCCGGTCTGGGGGCGGAGGGCACGACCCAGGTGTCCGGCCTGGGCCACATCCGCCGGGGGTATGAGCGTTTCCCCCAGAACCTGCGGGCCCTGGGGGCGGAAATCCGGGAGATCCCGGCGTAGTACAGAAGAGTATCTTGGGAGGCTGAAATGTCCAGACGAAACGACCGTGGCAGAAAACGACGGCGCAACAGGGGCCGCTTTGGGCCGCTGTTCAAGCTGCTGTGTGTCGCGGCCCTTCTGGTGGCCCTGACGGCGGGAGCCACTGTCTTCTTCCGGGTGGAGCATATCATTGTGGACGGAAACGCCCGCTACACCCAGGAGGAGGTGGTGGCCGCCTCCGGCATCCAGCTGGGCGACAACCTGTATGGCCTGAACAAGCTGAAGATCGACAGCGGCATCCGTGCCGCCCTGCCCTACATCGGGGATCTGACCATCCGCCGGGCCCTGCCCAGCACCATCGTCATCACGATCACGGAGTGGGAGGCGGTGGCCCGGGTGGCCGCCCCGACCCCGGAGCGTGCCCGGGCCGCCCAGGAGGAGGCCCGGGAGGGGGATGAGGAGGCCGAGCCCCTGGAGCTGGCCAAACAGTCCTGGCTGATCAGCACCAGCGGCAAGCTGCTGGAGCCCGCCCCGGCGGGCAGCTCCCTGCCGGAGATCACCGGCCTGACCCCCATCGCCCCCCAGGCGGGGGAGCTGATGGTGGTGCCGGAGGGGGAGCGGTTCAAACTGGAGTCCCTGCTGGCCCTGCTGGCCGCCATGGACGAGGCGGAGGCATTCCCCCAGGTATCAGCCATCCGGATGGGGGCCACCCAGATTGAGCTGCGGTACCTGGACCGCTTTGACGTGAAGATGGAGCTCAACGGGGACTTCCGCTATGATATCCAGGTGGTGCGTAAGGTGCGGGAGGAGATCGAGAACCGCCACGGGCCCGAGGCCGCCGGCGCCATCGACCTGACCCAGGATGGCTATGTGGGGTATTCCCCCCTGGAAGCTGTCTGATTTTTGCCGAAAAGAAGAAAATCTTGGAAACTTCAGCCGGATGCGTGATTTGCTCTTGACCAAAAAGGGAAAGAGCGGTACAATAGAAAATAACAGAATTCAGCTTTATATTGGGCCGCCCACCGAGATCTGGGTGGGCGGCCCGCTTTACCATAGGAGGAAGCAGCATGGCGTTTGGGTTAGATATGGGGCCGGACAGCGTTGTCAATATTAAGGTAATCGGCGTAGGCGGCGGCGGCAATAACGTGGTCAACCGCATGGTGAGAACCGGCACAAAGGGCGTTGAGTTCATCGCCGTCAACACGGACAAGCAGGCGCTGACTGTGTCCAGCGCCACCCACAAGATTCAGATCGGCGAGAAGCTCACCGCCGGCCAGGGGGCCGGCTCCGACCCGGAGGTGGGCCGCAAGTCCGCGGAGGAGAACCGCTCCCAGATCTCCAAGGCTCTGGAGGACGCCGACATGGTGTTCATCACCGCCGGTATGGGCGGAGGCACCGGCACCGGCGCCGCCCCCATTGTGGCCGACATCGCCAAGGAGCTGGGGGTCCTCACCATCGGCGTGGTGACCAAGCCCTTCAAGTTTGAGGGCATGCGCCGGATGAAGCAGGCCGAGGGGGGGATCACGGAGCTGCGCAACAAGGTGGACTCCCTGGTCATCATCCCCAACGAGCGGCTGAAGCTGGCCACCGACCAGAAGATCACCATGGTCAACGCCTTTGAGATCGCCGACGATGTCCTCCAGCAGGCGGTCCAGTCCATCTCCGACCTGATTAAGAACACCGGCTTTATCAACCTGGACTTCGCCGATGTGTCCAGCGTCATGAAGGACGCCGGCCGGGCCCACATGGGCGTGGGCCGTGCCGCGGGCAAGAACAAGGCGGAGGAGGCCGCCAAGATGGCCATCGCCAGCCCCCTGCTGGAGACCTCCATCAACGGCGCCAAGGGTGTGCTCATCAACGTCACCGGCTCCATGGACATCGGGCTGGAGGAGGTGGAGACCGCCGCCAACCTGGTGCAGGAGGCCGCCCACCCCGAGGCCAATATCATCTTCGGCACCACCTTCGACGAGTCCCTGGAGGACGAGATCCGGGTGACCCTGATCGCCACCGGCTTTGACGAGGACCAGTCCGTCCCCTTCCCCCATCAGCGGGAGGAGGAGCCCGCCCCCGTCCAGCAGGCGGCCCCCGACCCGGAGCCCATCCCCCCTGTGCTGGAGCCCAAGTCCCCGGTGAGTGATGACGACTGGGACATCCTGGAGCGGATTTTCAGCAAAAAGAGATAAGTACATCAAAACCGGCCCCGTCTTAGACGGGGCCGGTTTTTCGTCCTATTCGTAGGTGCCCAGGAACAGGGGGACGCCGTTTTGCAGATCCACGATGCCGTAGAGGAAGGGCCGGTCCAGAATCAGGGTGACCCCCTCCGGAGGCGGGGCGCCGGCGCCGGTTTCAGCCTCCACAACCGTGACCGCGGCGGCCTCGGTGCCCTTCTCGTTGACCTCAATCCTTGTGGCGTGGATCACCTGGCTGATGAAGTAGCCGTCGGGGTGGTCGCCCATTTGGGAGAAATTGGCGATTTCGGGGAGGAGGGCGTCCCCCAGTCCCAGGGCGGCCAGCGTCTCTTTCAGGTTCCCGTTCCACTCCGCCGTGAACTTGGGCATGGAGAAGCGGAGGAACAGGGTGTCCTCCCGGCTGTCAAGGAGCCGGGTCAGGCTGTCTCCCTCCAGGGAGCCCAGCCAGGTTCCGAAGTCCGGGGCGTCCGGGTACAGGTCGGGCAGGAGGACGAAGAAAGCCAGCCGCCCGTCGTCGTAGGGCAGCACCGCCCCCTGGGCCCCCTCTCCGCTGAGATAGGACATCTGGGTGTCGAAGCGCTGGAGGTAGTCCACCCGGCTGTCGGAGCCGTCCCCGTGGTGGAAGTCCATCTCATAGGTGTCCAGCGGGTCGAACTCCCGGGCCCAGGTGTTTTTCAAATAGAGGGCGTTGGCCAGCAGCAGGGCGGTTTCCTCGCTGAAGGGCTCGTCAATGATCTTGGGGATCAATTTGTTGGTGTGGCCGGACACCCAGCCGTTCAGGTCCTTGACAATGCCGGGGTCGGACAGCTGGGTCTGGAATACCTGGGCGTCGAAGAGGCCCCGGCACTTGCCGGTAAAATCCTCCCTGATCTGGCCCTCCGGGTCCACCCACAGGCTGTTGGCGATGGAGCATTGGGTGGAGCCGTCCAGATTGCGGTAGATGGTGGTCAGCGCCTGGCAGGCGGCGTTGACCGACTCAATGCTGGCCCCATCCCCCAGCAGGGCTTCAAACTGGGCCAGGGTGTTCCCGTCCGCGCCGTTGGCGGTCATGGACAGGGCCAGGGCCACGGAGAGGGGGGAGACCAGGGTGGACGTTCCCTCCGCCTCCCGGGTTTTTTGCAGCAGCTCCAGCCCGAAGCCGGACAGGGCGGCATAGACGCCTGGGACCTCCGGGCTTTGGGCCGTCATGTCGGCGTCGGTGAGCTTGATGGGGGCGGCGGTGAGCTCCTTTGCCGGGGAGGCCTGGGCGCAGCCGGACAGCAGAGAAGCTCCCAGGGCGCAGGCCAGGAGCAGGGCAAGGGTTCGTTTCATGGGGATTCCTCCTTTTCTGAATGTGGTTTCGTGTGTAGGGCGGGGCTCCGCCCCCGCCATCCGAAAAGATGGGGCGCTGTATGGGGCGAGGGCGGAAGGTGAGCGGATATATGTTCCACCTACCAATATAGACGAAAGACCGGCCCGGTTTGTTACAGATTTTTGAAGGTTTTTTGAGAAAAATCCAGCGCTTTGTCCTTGACGGCGGGGGAGAGGGGTGCTATAATACCATCTTGTGGCGGTAGGGGCAGTATGCCCAGAAGCGCCGAATCCCCGAGCAGGGGAGCTTGTACCGGAGCGAAGGCGAGAACCCAAGAAACAGGGGTTTCTGGATCGAGCCTGAGGCGAAGGGAAAGCGACCCGGCCGTGAGGGGACCGAGGCGTGACAACGCAAGCGCCGAATCCCCGGGCAGGGGAGCTTGGCGCGGCAGGCGGATGCCCTTTTACCCGATGAAATTTCCCGAAGGGGAAGATGAGGGGGAGCCAAAATGATCCAAGAGTTATCCGGCCCCAACAAGGTCGTGGGGGCCAAGCAGGTCAAGCGGGCCCTGCGGGACGGCCGGGCTGCCCGGCTTTATATGGCCATGGACGCCGACCCCCGCCTGCTCCAGCCCCTGGTACAGGAGGCGGTGAACCGGCAGGTCCCGGTCCAGCAGGTCCCCTCCATGAGGGAGCTGGGCGCCTCCTGCGGCATCTCCGTGGGGGCCGCCGTGGCGGTTTCATTAAGATTTTAACAAAAGGGGATAAAATTTCCCAATTTTGTTAAAATATATACCACGCCTCGCTACGAGGCAGGATTGAGGAAAGGAGGAAACCCATTCATGCCTACTTTTAACCAGCTGGTGCGTAAGGGCCGCGCGATGGCCGCTTACAAGTCTACCTCCCCCGCTCTGCAGCATGGCCTGAACACGCTGAAGAACCGGAGCACTGACCTGCCCTCTCCCCAGAAGAGAGGTGTCTGCACCGCCGTGCGTACTTCCACCCCCAAGAAGCCCAACTCGGCCCTTCGTAAGATCGCCCGTGTGAAGCTGACCAACGGGATGGAGGTCACCGCCTATATCCCCGGCGTGGGCCACAACCTGCAGGAGCACTCCGTGGTCATGATCCGGGGCGGCCGTGTCAAGGACCTGCCCGGCGTGCGCTACCACATCATCCGCGGCACTCTGGATACCCAGGGCGTCAACGGCCGTATGCAGGCCCGCTCCAAGTACGGCGCCAAGCGGCCCAAGGCCGGCAAGAAGTAATTTTTCCTTGAAAAATTACAGTGGGGATTGATTCCCCGCCAGCCTGCCCTCAAGCCCCCGGGGCTTGAGACCCATTGAATTTGCGTTGTGCGTTTCGCGCGAGGCAACAGCCTTGCCGGGCGTTTTACCATATATATCCGCCCTATGGGCGGGTGTACTGCGGGAAAACCTCGGACAGGCATTACACGCAGTCCAAACGGCGCGCCGTTTGGGGTACGAGTACCTATGATTTCATTTCATTCTATATGAAGGAGGGAAGCAAAGTGCCCAGAAGAGGAAATGTACCCAAGCGGGAGGTTCTGCCTGATCCGCTTTACAACTCCGTCCTGGTTACCAAGCTCACCAACAGCATTATGCTGGATGGCAAGAAGGGCGTGGCGCAGAAGGTTGTCTACGGCGCCTTCGACATCATCAAGGAGAAGACTGAGAAGGACCCCATGGAGGTCTACACCCAGGCCCTTGAGAACATCATGCCCTCCCTGGAGGTCAAGGCCCGCCGTGTGGGCGGCGCCACCTACCAGGTGCCCATCGAGGTCCGGCCTGAGCGCCGGCAGACCCTGGGTCTGCGCTGGCTGACCACTTACGCCCGTAACCGGGGCGAGAAGACCATGAAGGAGCGGCTGGCCGGCGAGATCATGGACGCCGCCAACAACACCGGCTCTGCGGTCAAGAAGCGTGAGGACACCCACAAGATGGCTGAGTCCAACAAGGCATTCGCCCACTACCGCTGGTAATAAAGGAGACGCAGTATGCCTAGAAAAGTATCTCTGAATAACACTCGGAACATCGGCATCATGGCCCACATCGACGCGGGCAAGACGACCACCACCGAGCGTATTCTTTACTACACTGGCGTCAACTACAAGATCGGCGAGACCCACGAGGGTACCGCCACCATGGACTGGATGGCCCAGGAGCAGGAGCGTGGTATTACCATTACCTCCGCCGCCACCACCTGCTACTGGCAGGGGACGAAGAACCAGTTCCCCCAGACCCGCCTGAACATCATCGACACCCCGGGCCACGTGGACTTCACCGTGGAGGTGGAGCGGTCCCTGCGGGTGCTGGACGGCTCTGTGACCGTCATGTGCGCCAAGGGCGGCGTGGAGCCCCAGTCCGAGACCGTCTGGCGCCAGGCCGACACCTACCGGGTTCCCCGGATGATCTACGTCAACAAGATGGACATCATGGGCGCTGACTTCTTCCACGTGCTGGACATGATCCATGACCGGCTGAAGTGCAACGCCGTGCCCATCCAGCTGCCTATCGGCGCTGAGGAGACCTTCAAGGGCATCATCGACCTGGTGGAGATGAAGGCCGATATCTACTACGACGACCTGGGCAAGGACATGCGGGTGGAGGAGATCCCCGCCGACATGCTGGAGCTGGCCCAGGAATACCGCACCAAGCTGCTGGACGCCTGCGCCGACATCGACGAGGAGATCATGGAGCTGGTGTTGGAGGAGCAGCCTGTCCCCGAGGAGATGATCCGCCGGGCCATCCGCAGGGGCACCATCGACAACCTGATGGTCCCCGTGGTCTGCGGCACCTCCTACCGGAACAAGGGCGTGCAGAAGCTGCTGGACGCCATCGTGGACTATATGCCTTCCCCCTTGGACATCCCCGCCATCAAGGGCGTCAATCCCGACACCGAGGAGGAGGACGAGCGTCCCGCCGACGACAACGCCCCCTTCTCCGCCCTGGCCTTTAAGATCGCCACCGACCCCTATGTGGGCCGCCTGTCCTTTGTGCGTGTCTACTCCGGCGTGCTGAACACCGGCACCTCCGTGCTGAACAGCACCAAGAAGCAGAAGGAGCGCATCGGCCGCATCCTCCAGATGCACGCCAACCACCGGGAGGACATCGAGGCCGTCTACTGCGGCGACATCGCCGCCGTCATCGGCCTGAAGAACTCCACCACCGGCGACACCCTGTGCGACGAGAAGCACCCCATCATCCTGGAGTCCATGGAGTTCCCCGAGCCCGTCATCCGGGTGGCCATCGAGCCCAAGACCAAGGCCGGTCAGGAGAAGATGGGCATCGCCCTGATGAAGCTGGCCGAGGAGGACCCCACCTTCAAGACCTACACCGACGAGGAGACCGGCCAGACCATCATCGCCGGCATGGGCGAGCTCCACCTGGAGATCATCGTGGATCGCCTGCTCCGGGAGTACAAGGTGGAGGCCAACGTGGGCGCGCCCCAGGTGGCCTACAAGGAGACCATCAAGCAGTCCGTCAAGCAGGACACCAAGTACGCCCGCCAGTCCGGCGGCAAGGGCCAGTACGGCCACGTGGTCATCACCGTGGAGCCCAACGAGCCCGGCAAGGGCTACGAGTTCCTCAACGAGATCACTGGCGGCGTGATTCCCAAGGAGTTCATCCCCGCCGTGGATCAGGGCATCCAGGGGGCCATGCAGGCCGGCGTGATGGCCGGATACCCGGTGGTGGACGTGAAGGTCCACCTGACCTTCGGCTCCTACCACGAGGTGGACTCCTCCGAGATGGCGTTCAAGATCGCCGGCTCCATGGCCTTCAAGGAGGCCTGCCGCAAGGCCGGGGCCTGCCTGCTGGAGCCCATCATGAAGGTGTCCGTCATTGCCCCCGACGAGTACCTGGGCAACGTCATCGGCGACATCACCAGCCGCCGGGGCCAGATCCAGGGCCAGGAGGCCCGGCCCGGAGCCACCCAGGTGGACGCTCTGGTCCCCCTGTCCGAGATGTTCGGCTACGCCACCGACCTGCGCTCCCGCACCCAGGGGCGCGGCCAGTACACCATGGAGCCCCACAGCTACGTGGAGATCCCCAAGAGCATCGCGGAAAAGATCATCGCCCAGCGCGGGCGGAAAGAGGACTGACCAGCACGCTGCGTAAAATTGTAGTTGCAATTTCCGCCGCTATGGGATAGAATAATCCCATCATAGTTTTTTCTTTCACAATTTTAAACTTTAACCAGATTAAGGAGGAAACTCAAAATGGCCAAGCAAAAGTTTGAGCGTACCAAGCCCCACGTCAACATCGGCACCATCGGCCACGTGGACCACGGCAAGACCACCCTGACCGCCGCCATCACCAAGTGGCTGGCCCTCCAGGGCTGGGCCGACTACAGCGACTATTCCAGCATCGACAGCGCGCCCGAGGAGCGCGAGCGCGGCGTGACCATCAACACCGCCCACATCGAGTACGAGACCGCCAACCGGAACTACGCCCACGTGGACTGCCCGGGCCACGCCGACTATATCAAGAACATGATCACCGGCGCGGCGCAGATGGGCGGCGCGGT
>CAMTMC010000032.1 GCA_947073515.1 uncultured bacterium
CCCTCGTCCCCCAGCTTTTGCCGCAGGGTCTTGATGTGGGTGTCCACGGTTCGGGTCGTTCCCTCGAAATCATAGCCCCAGACACGGTTCAAAAGCTGCTCCCGATTGAATATCTGCCCAGGGTTTGCCATGAAAAAAGCCAGCAGTTCATACTCCTTATGGGTCAAGGTGATCTCCTGACCGTCCAGATAGACCTTGTGTGCGTTGGGGTGGAGCATGATTTTCCCGGCGGTGATCGCTCCGGCGGCAGCGGGGGAGGAGCGGCGCAGGAGGGCGTTCGCCTTTGCCAGCAGCACCTTGGGGCTGAATGGCTTGGTCATATAGTCATCCGCGCCGTAGTCGTAGCCTTTTAGCTTGTCATCCTCCCCGCTTTTTGCGGTGAGCATGATAATGGGCATGTCGCTCATTTCCCGCACCATTTTGCAGACGGAGAAGCCGTCCAGATGGGGCATCATCACGTCCAGGATCATCAAATCCATAGGATGATTTTTCAGGGTGACAAGGGCGTCTATGCCGTCGCCGGCGGTAAAGCAGGTGTGGCCGCCTTTTCGCATATAGTCCGCAATAATATCTTGCATGGCTTTTTCGTCTTCAACAATTAAAATGTTTGCCATAGGGCCCCCTAATCGTTGGTTGATTTTATGTTCCCTTTCATTATATTTTGCTTCACTTAAAAATGCAAGAGCGCCTCTTTTGCACCATTTCCAGGGGAGCGCTAAGCGGAAAACAGGACAGGTATCAACAGCCCCACGGTGCCCTGAAGCCACACATAAACACCGCCCCGGTTTTTAACGGAAGTGGTGTTTTGTATCGGATTGACAGCTCATTCTGTTGCTAGTTTTCTGTTTCCCTTTGCCAAGAGAAGATATAACGCAAGGAGAGCGCCGCCCATGACCTGCTGGACAGCATGATACCGGGATTTTTCTATAAAACCAAGGAACAAATTTACTTTACCAAACTTTTATAACGAAATCCCCAATCCTCCATGGCTTTCATAACTGGCCGAAGTGTTTCGCCAACCTCATTTAAAGCATACTCAAACGCGGGGCGGAACCTCTGCGTAAACGGTGCGGCTGATAATGCCATCAGCCTCCATAGACCGCAGGCTATCCATCAAAACCTTATGGCTGATCCCCTCTAAATCCTTTTTTAACTCATTAAACCGCCAAGGCCGTTGCAGCAGGTTCCGCAAAATCAGCAGCTTCCATTTGCTGACGATCATTTGAACAGTGGTAGCAACCCCGCACCCTGGTAATTCTTCTTTTGTCAGCATAGCAATGTATTCTCCTAAAAGCAAAATAGAAATTGCACTCAAAATATAATGTAAGACACAAATTTATGCAATAGGTTACGAAAAGGTGACTGGGTCATAAAAAAGTGCCTACTTGTTTTGCCGGCGAAAGTCCATTAGGATAAAATTGCGAACTGGGAAACAGGTTCGACAAATTGAAGCTGGAGGTAACAGCCATGGTACTTTCTAATCTGTCCGGCTGGGCCGGTTCTTCCTGCGGAGCATCCGACAAGCCTGCCGCTTGTGGTGCTGCTGACAAGCCGGAAGAAAAGCCCGCTGCCTGCGGCGAGTGCGGAAACGGCCTCCGATTTCCGCCCGGTCAGGCGAGAACGCAGAGGGCGAAGCTGGCGGATTTTTGTGGCGCGGCTGCGCCACAACACCAGCGCGGAGCGCCGGTCAACAGGGTTCAGGAAAGGCACTCCTCAACAAGCATCAGACCAGGGGGACAAGTGAGCGGAGCAAAATTTGGGCCACGGGTCGATACTTGCTCTCACCTCTCTTTACATTGACAGCGTAAAGCCCATTTGCTATAATGCCGTGAAAAAGAATGGCCATATTGTTCTAATTTCAGTATTGGAGGTATTCATATGGCAAACTGCAAAAACGGAAACAAGTCTTTTAACGGCGCTTTGGGTATTTTAGGAGGCCTTTTCTAAAATCATCGTTAGAAAGGGCTGAGAAGTTTGCCCTTCCTGCGCGGCAGTCGGGCTTGTTTCACAAAACAACCCACTGATTCGTAAAGGAGAATGTAACTTCATGTTTGCAAAAAATTTAAAGGCATATTCTGTCTATCTGCTGTTCCGATTTGTCTTTTCCCTGGCGGTTTCTATGGCCACAGTGCTTTCTATCGTGTACTACCTGGAGGTGGTGCAGCTGGATGCTTTCCAGCTTGTCCTGGTGGGGACGGTTCTGGAGACCTCCTGATTTCTGTTCGAGGTACCCACCGGTGTGGTGGCGGACTTGTATAGCCGTCGGTGCTCGGTACTGATTGGAATGTTCCTCTACGGCCTGGGCTTTCTGATGGAGGGTGCGTTACCGTGGTTCGCGACGGTTCTGCTGGCCCAGGTTGTCTGGTCTGCGGTGATACCTTTATCACCGGCGCTCTGGAGGTGTGGATTGCCTCGGAGGAAGAGGACAGGCCCATGGACAAGGTGTTCCTGCGGGGCAGTCAAATGGGGCAAATCGGCGGCATTCTGGGCGTGGTGCTGGGCACACTGCTAGGAAACATAAATCTGCAAATGCTTGTCATCTTGGGGGGCGGTTTGTGCTTGTTGCTGGGGCTGGTGCTGGTTCACATCATGCCTGAAACCAGCTTCTCCCCTGCTACTGAGGAACGGCAGGGCTTGCTTAAAGACTTTGTCTGCCTGTTCAAGCTCAACTTGGGCTTTGTGAAAAGCACACCTGTGTTGCTGGCGCTCTTAGCAATCACACTGTGCGGGGGACTTGCCAGTGAAGGCTTTGACCGGCTCTCCATCGCCCATTTTCTGGATGACACGGTGATACCCGTTATCGGGCCGCTGAACAGCGTCACTTGGTTCGGCGTTATCAGTCTTATCGGCAGCGGCTTAGGTATTCTGGCTTCTCAGCTGCTCATCGCCCACATGGAGCAAAAAGGGACTGCCAGCCGAACCAGTGTGGTGATGTCCGCCAGCGTCGGGTATATCCTGTGCTTGGTTCTCTTCGCGGTGGGGCGGAGCTTTTGGTTCATGTTGCTGGTGTTCCTGCTGGCGGGGCTTATGCGTACCATCAAGGAACCGGTGCTGGCCGCCTGGATGAGCGACCATGTGGAGGAGAAAATGCGCGCCACAGTCTTTTCCTCCAGCGGGCAGCTGGACTCTTTCGGGCAGATCATCGGCGGGCCTATTGTGGGGCTGGTAGCCCAGCAGGTGTCCATACCCTGGGGGCTGGTCTGTACCGCTTTCCTGCTGTTGCCCGTGCTGTTCCTGGTGCCGGTGGCGGCAAAGAAGCGGGACTGATATGGCATAGTTCAGTTTACTGACGAACGGGAGATTACTTCCGCTCGTCTTCATTTAGTAGTGCAAAATTTGAGGACTCTTTCTTTCCTTATTTGGTATAGAGGAGGCGGCTGTCAATTCGACAAAATTTTCTTGTGATACCTTACCGTACATGAGCATTGGCAGCAGAAACCCCTTTGCGCCCATCGGCAATCATCATATCCTCATTGACGATGGCAGGGAGCGTAACAGCCGTCTTTCAGAATATCGCTCGCTAAAGAGCAAAACCACGCTCCGCTGAACGGCGGAAGCAGAAGGGGGGCATGGCCGTCGGCCATGCCCCCCTTGAATACCACTTTATCCCAGCGCGGCGTGGAGTTACACCCAAAAGGTCGCCTTGCCCTCCTCAATGGCACGGTCAAGGTCAGCCTTGATTACCAGGGACTTGTCCAGCCCCATGTCCTCCACATACTGGTCGAACTCTGCAGACCTGCAGAAGAAATTCATGGCGTTTCAACAGGAGCCCGCCCAGTTGGACAGCTCCTCCAGCTGAAATGACAGGGCATACAGCCCCTCTGGCTCATATTTGGCCGCCCGGCCATCCTTCATCTCAATGTGGACGGGCGTGCCGCAGGCGGAACAGGCGGAGTCCACCACCGTGTCCTGGTGAAAGGTGAAGGTGGCGCCGATGGCGTCAATGGCACACATGGCGCAGAACTGACGGCCATCGGCCAGGGTGACATGGTGGCCGGTGGGCAGGGCGGACACAGGATAGATAAAGTTTACATCCCGAGTGTCCTCATCGATCACCATACCGTCCCGCTCCAGCAGGACGGCTACAATTTCATCGTACTCGGCCTGATCCATAGACAGGGCATCCATAGCTTTCTGACGGTCATCGTCCAGGTTAAAGGTGTGCCCATTGCTCACAATGCTGTTGATGATAAACAGGCGCAGTTCATTTTGCCGGCCGTTAAACTTCCGGTGGACGTTCTGGCCGGGCTTGAAAGTCAACTCGCTCAATTCAAAAGCCTCCTTTCTCCTATGAATGAATCCCCAATATTCCCCTCAGCGGGCGGAATCATAAAGGGCCGGGCCGCCATCATAGCATCTCGATAAATGCCACAATGCGGGTGGTGAGCTGTCCCAGATCGGACTGGGAGTAATCGGTGTCCAAGGCCAGGAAGGGCACCCCCATCTCCTGGGCCAGCTTCTTGATCTCAAACCGCTCCACAATGTAGGGCTGGCAGGTCTGGAGCTCAATCTCCAGGATGCCATCAATGTTGAACTCCTCCACCAGCTGGGGCAGCGTCTCCATCCGCTTGGTGTTGGGGGTCATAACGGCACAGCCGATGTTCAGGTACCGCTCAGCGATGGCGGCCATGATGTCCTCGGCCTGGGTGTCCACCAGATAGCGGGTGGGCTTGATGCCGCCGCAGTTCTCAAAGCAGACCACCACGCCGCCGTTCTCCTCCACCACTTTGACGGTCTTTTCCAGCACGCCGCCGATGGGGCATCCAGTGACCAGGATCCGCTTCTGGCCGGCGGGCACGGGCCGGGCGCCGGCGGCGTAGTCGGACTGGAGCTGGGCGGTGAGGGTGGTGAGCTTCCTCAAATTGTCCTGTAGATCGAAGCTGAAGCCCAGGCCGTCCATCAGCTTGTAGAGATCCAAGCCGGAGAAGGGCGGCGGGTCCAGCTTTTGCAGCTCCATCAGGGCGGTGCGGGCCCGGCGGAGCTGGTTGCGCAGTTCGGAGGCCTCCCGGAGCCTCTCGTCGGTGATCGCCACCTGGAACTTCTCCTCCAGAACACCCTTAAAGCGGTGGAGCTCCTTTGTCCACATCTCCAGGGTGTACTCCCGGTCGATGCCCTGGGGCAGCTGGAGGATGTACACATCTTTCAGGCGGCCCAGCAGCTCGTACATTTTCTTTTTGCCGTCGCAGGTGGTCTCCCCCACGATCAGGTCGGCGAAGTAAGTATACGGGCAGGTGTCGGATACCGCAAAGCCGTAGCTGGACTTGATGAGGGGACACAGATTCTTGGGCAGATCCTTCTCGGCGGCGGGGATGGGCTCCGGGCTCATGCCACACAGGCTGACGGGGTGGACACCGGCGGCGTCCATCAGCTCGCAGGGGGTAAAGGTACAGAAAGTCCCGGCAATGTGGCCACCGCTCTCCTTAACGGCCTTGGCCCGAAGAAAGCCCTCCTTGCGGGCCTGGGTAAACTCCTCAAACTGTGCGGGAAGCTGGTATTCGCTCATATAGGAAGACCTCCTTAGTCTTTTTTGATCTGATAGGCCGCGAGCGCGGCCCCGATAGCCCCGGCGTACCGGGCCAGCGGGCTGGAGATGACGGGGCGCCCCAGCTTTTTCGACAGGGATTCCAGGATATAGGGGCTCTCGCACAGCCCGCCGGTAAGGCAGCACTGGCCCTCGGCGGAGGAGAGACTGCCGTACTGGGAGACCACTTTGTTAACGATGGAGTCCACCACGCCGTAGGCGATGTCCTCCTTGGCCGCGCCGCCGCCGATGAGGCTGATGACCTCGCTCTCGGCGAACACGGTACACATGGAGCTGATGGACACGCCGGAGCCGCTCCGGGCCAGCTCGCACAGCGTGCCCGGGTCCACGCACAGGGTGTTGGCCATGATTTCCAAAAACCGCCCCGTGCCGGCGGAGCATTTGTCGTTCATCAAAAAGTCCTGGACCACGCCGTCCGCCACGGCGATCACCTTGGTATCTTGGCCGCCGATGTCAATGATAACGCATGGCCCGGAACCGAAGAGGAAGGCGCCGCCCCTGGCGTGGCAGGTGATCTCGGTCACCGCCTTTTTGGCGTAGGGCACGTTGAGGCGGCCGTAGCCGGTAGCCACACAGGGGGACTGGCCCGGGCGGTAGCCCGCCTGCTCCAGATGGTCGAAAATGGCCTGGGCGGCGCCGCCGCTGTTCCAGCCGGTGGGCATCACCATCTGGTGGACCAGGGTCTCTCCGTCCTCCACTACGGCCAGCTTGGCGCAGGTGGAGCCGATATCCACTCCGATACTATACATAAGTCCTCTCTCCTTGCCGTCTGCCCGGAAATAGGGTCATTTCAACGGGATCACCACACGGCTGCCGCCGCCGTACTCCATGGAGTAAAAGGTATATTCCTCCCGGGCCATGCCCGAGCCGGCCAGCGCCTCTTTCACCCTGGGCAGCAGTTCCGGGGCGAAGCGCAGGGACAGGCCGCAGTGGGCGGCGATCTCCCGGGGAGTTGGCATCATGGGCGTCTCTATCTCCGCTTGGGCAAATGCCCGCTGGGCTGTCAGGGCCCCTTTGGCGCTGGAAAAGGCCGCCAGATAAAAGCCGCGTGTCTCCGCCATACCAGCCGGGGGAGGGTTAGTGGGCGTGCATGGGGGCCACAAAGGTGCCCTCGCCGGTATAGGGCTCGATGGGGCTCATGGTCTCGCTGCCGCTCTCCATCCACTTTTGTACCTTGCCCACCTGGCTGTTGTGGTCGATGCCGTCGATCTCCTCGGCCATGTGCAGCCAGTCGGCGTAGGTCATGCCCAAAGGCTGGATCTCATCAATACCGGCGTTGTCAATAAAGGTCTGAAAATCCTCAATGCCGCACTTGTCCAGCCAGCTCAGATCCAGGAAGCCTTCGGAGTCCGTGATCAGGGTACGCTCCTCCTCGGGCACGCCCAGGGCGTCATACCACTGTTCATAGTTGTTCATGTTCTCCTGGCTGATGGTCCAGCACAGGGTGCGGCCCTCGGCATTGGTTTTCAGGTACATGGTGCGCAGGCCCACGGAGTCGGAGGTGCCGAAGGTGTTGGCGAACATCAGGCCGGCGCTGTAGGGGTGCTCGTACATATACTTGATTCCCAGGCAGTGGGCCAGCACCAGGCGGGTGGTCAGCTCCGGATGCGCCTGGGCAAAGTCGGAGTTGATATAGTAGCCGCAGTGGATCCCCCAGCCGGTGGATTTGTCGGCCTTTACATCGGCGTGCCAGGCGGTGCCCACAATTTTTCCAAAGCCCTCCTCCTCCGCAATGGAGGCGTAGGGGTCACAGCAGGTGAAGATGTCCACCTGCCCGGCCCGCAGGGCCAGCATGGCGTCCTCATCCCCCATGGAGTTGCCCTGGTAGTAGGTGCCGATGTCAGAGGGGATGCCCACCTTGTCGCAGATTTCCAGCCAGAAGGTGCTGTAGTTGGAACCCTCGCCCATGTCGATGCGGGTGCCGACTACCTCGTCCAGGGATTCGATTTCGGGGGCCACCACCATGTACATGGCCCCGCCCAAGTGGGAGCCGGCGGGCATCATGATCCGGGCGCCCTTGTTCACGTTTTGGATCAGGCCGCCAAAGCCGGCGTAGCCCACCTGCATATCGCCGGAGGCCATGGCGGTGGCCACCTGGCCGGTCTTGGTGATGTTGACGTTCAGGCCCAGGGCTTTATACAGACCGGTGTCCTGGCCAATGATGGCGGCAACCATGTGGTCGCAGTTGTTGTAGCCCATCTCGATCACCAAGTCCTTGTCGGCCTCGGGGATCTCAGGCAGGGCGTCAATGTAGGGGGCAATGGCCTCCTCCGGGTCATAGTCCACCTTGCCGCCGGTCTGGACGGCGCTGCCGCTCCCGCCGCTGCCTGGGGCGCCGGGCTTTGAGGGGCCCTCAGAACTGTCGTGACAGCCCGCCAGGGCGCTTACCGCCATCGCTCCGGCCAGGGCCAGAGCCAGCATTTTCTTCCAACTCATATCCTTCTCCTCTTTCTATATGCCTCATCCTCTCACGGAGAGCACACAATATTTCACGCGGCTGCCGCCGTTCCCGCCCGCCAAAGCGGGCAGGCCCTGCTCCCGACCGGGAGCTGTCCATTACGACCTTGACAAAACTGCCGTTTTGCCCTTACGCCCCACGCCTCCAGCGCAGCAGCATACCCTCCAGCACCAGCACAATCCGGTCCATAGAGAATCCCACAATGCCGGCCATAAACATATAGGCCATGATGGCGGTGGTATCCAGCTGGACCTGCGCGTCGTGGATCATAAACCCAAAACCGGTGGAGGTCGCAATGAACTCCGCTCAGACCACAGCGCCCCAGGCGCTGCCGATGGAGACCCGCAGCCCAGTGACCAGGCCGGCCATGCTGGAGGGGAACACCACGTCCGTGACGGTCCCCCAGCCGCTGGCCCCCATACTGCGCGCGGCGTTGTAGTAGTCGGGGCTGATCTCCTGCACGGCGCCCACGGTGGCCAGCAGGACGTTGAAGGTGGCCTGGAAGGCGATGATAAAGATGGTGGGGCCGTCTCCCAGCCCAAACCACACCACCGCCAGGGGCACCCAGCTCATGGTGGGGATCTGCCGCAGGGAGTTGATGAAGGGGGCCAGGGTATACATCGCCAGCTTGGAAAAACCCATAGCCGCGCCAATGGGGAACCCGATGACCGCCCCCCAGAACACCCCCACGGTGACCCGCCGCATGGTGATCGCCAGACTGCGCCAGACATACATATCCCCCAGGGCGTAGCCCATTTTACCCAAAATGTCCTCGATCATGGGGAATTTGAAGGAGTCGTCCACCCAGTGGGCGGCCAAGTACCAGACGACAATGATGCACGTCAGGGAAATAGCCAGGTTGCCGTAATAGGCCAGCCAACTCCGGACTGCTTCGGCCCGGTGTCCCCGGCGCTTTCCCTGGGTACCGCCGGACTTGAAAAGGCCGTTTTTCTGTTGCGTCATATCTCCTTTGGTCACTTCCTTTGACCCCGGAATGCCGGGGCCGATGTGGATCTTTCGGCGGCCGGAATGCCGCCCGCCGCCTTAGAGGCGGCCCTCACCCCTGCCCTTCACCGAAGGGGGGCGGAAGCCTGTTCCCAACTGGGAACTGTCCATTACGACAGCGCGCGGGTTGTTTCCCGCGGCCCGCTTACCGCTTCCAGCGGAGCAGCACGGTCTCCAGGAGCAGGACGAGCCTGTCCTGGGCAAATCCAAAGAGGCCCACCAGGGCCATGTAGGCCACCACGGTGTCGGTCCACAGATGGGCCTGGGCATAGCTGAGGATATAGCCAAAACCGTCGCTGGTCGCAATGAACTCCGCTCACATCACGGTCATCCAGGCCCCTCCCAGGGCCATGCGGACGCCGGTGACCAGGCCGGAGCTGCATCCAGGCAGTACCACGTCCAGCAGCACGTCCTTCTGGCCGGCCCCCATGCTGCGTACAGCGTTGTAGTAGTCGGGGCTGATGTCCTGGACGGCGGCCACCACGTTGAGGATGACCACAAAGACGGTGCTGAAGGTGATGATGAAGATGGTGGGGCCGTCCCCCAGGCCGAACCAGATGATGGCCATGGGTACCCACGCGGTGATGGGGATCTGCCGGACGGCGTTGATGTAGGGGGCCAGGGTGCGCATGATGAAGGGGGAGAAGCCCATGGCCATCCCCACCGGGAAGCCGATGAGCACCGCCAGCCCCACCCCTTTCAGCACCCGGACCAGGGTGATCAAAAAGTGGCGCCAGAAGTAGTCCACATCCACAAGGGCCTCCCCGAACCGGGCCAGCACGTCCTCAATATAGGGGAAGGTGAGGACGTAATTGACCTTGTGGGCGGCAAAGTACCAGACGATCAGGATGACGGCCAGACAGCCCCCAAAGGCCAGGTAGTAGGTCGTTGAGCCGAACATCCGCCTGAAATTCCGCCGGTCCCCGATGCGCACGGATGTTGTCATCCGCCGGATGTCTCTTTCGCCTTGATCCATAGCTTGTATTCATCGCCTCACTTTCTCGCTAGGCAGAGTATCGCTTACAGGGTGATGACCTGGTCGATGTTGGCCCCGGCCAGGGCGGTATATACATTGGGGAAGCAGCCGATACCGGCGGGGGCGATCAGCTTGTCGTCGATCTCCCGCTGGATGCAGCAGCGGTCACAGCACATCAGCAGCATCCCGGTCTTTTCAGAGAGAGCGGCCAGGCGCTTGGCGATGTCGTTGCCCTCCACCAGCATATAGCAGTTGTCAAAGAAGAACATCATGCCGGCTACCTCGGCCACATGGGTGCCCTTCTCCAGCTGGGGGATGATCATGTTCTCCAGGATCTCCCGGGCGTGCTCGGACTCAAACAGGTAAGCGACTTTCATAAAAATTTCCTCCCAAATAAATTTATTTCTTCTCACCACAGCGCCACTGGGTTGAGCGCAGGTAGTTCTCGTTCTTTCTCTTGGGGGCGGAGGTCTCTTTCTCCTCCCCTAAAATGTCCCGGCCCTCGTAAAGGCCGGCGCCGGTCTCCACATTTTGGATGAACTTCATCAGGTCCTTGTCCTCATCATTAAAGACCTCGCCATTGAGGGCCCGTTTCAGCACCTCAGTGAGCTGATCCATATAGGCGTGGTACCTGGGATCGGCACGGTCCCGGGGCCGGGGCAGGTCGATGGCCACGTCGGCCATGATCCGGCCGTAGTCCCGGGACATGACCACCACCCGGTCGCTGAAATAGATGGCCTCGTCCACGTCGTGGGTGACCATCATGGTGGTGACCTTCCTCTGCTGGAGCATGGCCTCCATCTGGATCTGGAGGAGCTTGCGCATCTGGAAGTCCACGGCGCCCAAGGGCTCGTCCATAAGCAGGATCTGGGGGTCGCAGGCCAGGCCCCGGAGGATTGCCACCCGCTGCTTCATGCCGCCGGACAGCTCGTAGATGTAGCTGTTGGCGCTGTCCTCCATCTGGGCGATGGACAGCAGCTCCTGGAGGCGGCGCTCCCGCTCGGCCTTGGGGATGCCCCGCTTTTTCATGGGGTACATGATGTTGTCCTTCACCTTCAGCCAGGGCAGCAGGGCGTAGTTCTGGAACACGAAAGCCCGGTCAGGGCCGGGCTTGGTCACCGGCTGGCCGTTGACCAGCACCTGTCCGGAGTCCGCCTTCTGGAACCCGGCGATGATGGTCAGCGTGGTGGTCTTGCCGCAGCCGGAGGGCCCCACCAGGCTGACAAACTCCCCCTCGTTGACCTCAAAAGAGATGTCTTGTAGGACCAGCTTGCGCTCCTTTTTCCCGCCCTTGCCTGCAAAGGATTTTGTGATACCTTGCACAGAGATCGACATATCAGATCTGTTCCTCGTTTCTCAGTTTGTTCACCTATTCCGGCAGGTAAAGGAATTTCAGCCGGACGTCCTCCCAGAACTGGTCGCTCATGCCATACAGCTCCTGGATGGTCTCCCTGTCGTTGAGGGCCTCGGCTGTCTCATTGTAATACCGGAGAAAGGTCTGGAACTGGTCGGTGCCGGTGATATCGTCCCGCACTACCAGGCAGTAGGACACATAGTCCTGGTCGCAGACCCTGGTGTAGTTGTACTGGGGAAGCTGGAAGGCCCGGGCGATGTCCATCACCGCCCCGTCCACCTGCTTGTCCTCAAAGGCGTAGAGGATCGAGGTGGCGGACACCTCCCGGGGCTCCCCCGCCTGGGGGTACCCCTCCCGCACCAGCCGGGCCAGATGCTCCCGCTTCATGGGGATGGCTATGGTCTGGATCTCCGAGGGCTCCTTCCAGTAGCCCAGCACCTCGCCGTTCATCACCACCGGGCCGTAAATGGAGAACCCCTCGTTCTGGTTGACGATGGCGGTAGAGATGTGGGTGCAGTAGAAGCCCATATCCGTGTCCTGGGCCAACAGGGACCACTGCCCGGCGTTGGAACAGCAGTCAATGAACAGGTAGGAGTCCAGATCCTGAGCGCCGTTATGGATCAGGCCGCCGTGGCCATCGGCCTCATAGCGGGCCAGGATCCGCTCAGTGAGCCGGCCGGTAATGTCGTCCCCCACGCCGATGACCAGCTTGGGTTCCTCCTCTCCCTGGGAGGTGAGCCAGGGCACCCCGAAGGACAGGGCCAGCCCCAGAACCAGGGCGGCGGCCCAAAAAATTGCCCCTCGTTTGATTGCGTCCACAGATTTCCTCCTCAGCAGCAGTCCTCCATGCCCTCGCCGAACAGGTTGATCAGCGCGCCATCAATCATGCGGTAGATGGCATAGCCGATCTCCCCGTCCTTCTCCCCGGTGAGCACAAATTCCAGCGGCGGCTCCTTGTCCATCTCGAAAAAACGGATGGTCTGGTTCTCAATAGGGGCGGGGGTGGGCTCGGTGATGGTGTAGATGCCATCGCCTTGGTTAATTAGGGCTACCATCCAGTTCTTCCGGCCCTCCTCCGGGTTGTGGTAAATCACCACCAGGTCGGCCTGGCCGTCGTCGGTCAGGTCATCCTCACAGGCCAATATAATCTCCCGGCCGGGGACTTGCTCCTCATAGTACAGCAGGCCTGGGTGATCTTCGGGCACCGGCTCGGCGTAGATAATACCGTTGCTGCCCTTGGCCTCCTCCGCCTCCAGGGCCAAGAGGTGTTCCCGCAGGAAAAATGCCCCCACGACCCCCGCCGCCGCCAGGGCCAGGATGAGCCACAGGGGCATGGAATGCTTTCCCGGAATTTTATTTCCTTCCCTCATGGCGGTCCTCCCATCAGGCGGGGCTGGCTCCCTGGCGTGCCCGGCGGATCCGGCCGCGCAGGGCAGACAGCCCGGCGTACAGGGCGTAACACACCAGCACAGCGGTACAGGCGTACTGCAGCCATTCCGGGCCAGTGTGGATCAGGGCATTGGCCATAGAGATGGAGCTGGTGGCGGCGTCGAAGTCCAGCACCGGGACGAAGTTTGGGAAAATCTGGTTTGTGATGTAGCCCACAAAGTTAGAGATCACCACCACCAGACCGAAGTACATCAGCATGGCCCGCTTCCCGATGGTGCGGTGGATCGTGATCAACTCCGAGATATTGGTGGCGGCCCCCGCCATCAGAAAGGTAATCGCCACGCCGGGGGCGGCGCCGCTGGCCACAATGGCGGCGATAAAGGGGATGTGCCCCACCGCGCACACATACATCACGGCGGCGATCACGGTGATCCCCAGAAGGGACACAAAGCCCGGATTGCCCAAATACCGCTGGATGGCGGTCTGGGGCACAAGGCTGAAAATCAGGGCGGCGGTGAGCATCCCCAGCACGGTGTACTTGCCGATCATCAGGGCCAGCTCACTGAAGGACCAGCGCAGGCCATCCACGATCCGCTGGAAAAAGGTAGGTTTCTCCATCTGGAGGACAATCCGCCGGGGGGCATCCTCCTCCCGTTTCAGGTAGAGTTCCTCACCGGCAAAACGGTTGGACACCAGGCCGATAATCATAGGGGCCACAAAACCGGTAATCACATAGACAGCGGTGATTTTAGGGCCCAGCAGGCCGTAGCTGAGGATGATGGCGATGGGGTTGATCATGGGGGACGAGGTCATAAAGGCCAGGGTGGGCCCCAGGTACGCCCCGGAGTGGTACAGCCCGATCCCCAGGGGGATGCTCCCGCAGCTGCAAATCGGGATCAGCATCCCAGTGAGGGTGGCCCACAGCACGCCCCGGACCCGGGTAGTGCCCAGGCTGCTGCGGTGCAGGGCCTCGGGGGTCAGGAACTCGTGGAGGCAGCCGGCCACAATGAGGCTCAGGATCATCCAGCCGGACGCCCCGTTGAGCATATTGACCGCCGACTTGACCACCGTCCACAAAAAGTCGAAAAACGCGCTCATGCTTTTTTCAGCGCCTCCTCAAAGGCATTTCGCACCGCGCTCTTGCTTAGCTTGGTGACTGCCTTGCTCTCGTTGATGACCAGCATACTGGAGGAAACCGCGCCGTATTTGGCCACGTATCCGGTGTCCACACCGGAGCGGTAGACGACCACTTCCAGCTGGCCGTCATACTCTTTCGCCAGGGATCGAACCAATCCCTCGTAGACCTCACATCACCCGCAGGCGCTGATGTATTCGATGCAGGGGGGCTTCATCCCTCTCCCTCCTCCGCTTTTTCATTGTGATATGCCATGTCCCCTTGGGCGCCAGTACACGCGCAGGGGCACAATATATCGCACAAAAGAATATCACGAACATTTCCCCGTGTAAAGGTTGTTATTTATCATATTTTTCCCCGCTTTTAACACATATCTTGAAATCAAATAAGTCCATTCTGCACAGCGCCGATAGAATTTTTCAATAAATAAACCGCCTGTCAAACAGGCGGTTTATGCGCGGAGCGTCAGAAACATGGAGTCTCTCCTAGGCCCCTTTCTCCTTCCAGCGGGTGTGTGATCACGCATGGCATACCCACTAAGAAGATTTCTTCCTGGCTTATCCCCACCGGCCGCAGAGGGAACCCCAATAAAAACTTCGTAATTTGGACACTCCCCTCCATCTCGCCAGCTCCAAAGATAAAAATTCACCCGGGCCACGATACGCGCCCGGGTGTTTTCTCATTCATTAAATTTGCTCATGCCCTTCATAAGCCCCTCGGTCATGATACACTCGACAGCGTCCGCCGCCCGCTTCACGGCGGCGTCCACCAGTTTCCGGTCCTCAGGGGAGAACTTCCCCAGCACCCAGTCGGCCAAATCATAGTCCGGGTGGGGTTTCGACCCGATCCCAATTTTCAGCCGGGGGAACTGGTCGGTGCCCATGTGCTGGATGATACTTTTCAGGCCGTTGTGCCCCCCGGCGGAGCCCTTGGTCCGGATCCGCAGCCGGCCCACCGCCAGGTCGATGTCGTCTGACACCACCAGAATCCGATCCGGCGGCAACTTGTAAAAATCCATGGCGGGCCGGGCCGCCTCGCCGGACAGGTTCATATAGGTGATGGGCTTCATCACCAGCACCTTCTCCTTCCCGATGGGGAAGATATTGGTCAGCGCCTTGAACTTTAGCCGCTGGATGGGCTTCCCCTGGCGCTCGGCTAGCTCGTCCGCCACCATGAAGCCAATATTGTGCCGGGTGTTCTCATACTGGTCACCGGGGTTGCCCAGACACACCAGCATCCATCCGGGCCCGCCGGAATCTTGTCTCAAAAACATGATCTTTCCTCACTCGCTCAAGATAAGAACCTGTATTCATAACCGGGGATGCTGGATCAGCGAGGGATTTCCTTGTCAGGCAAGGAAATTTTTCGCAGGAATCCTGACGGATTTCAAGAGAAATTAACGAAGAACCGGTATTCATAAGTGAAAATGCCGGATCAGCGAGGAAGTTTGTCTGGCCCGCAAGGCGGGAAATCGCAGGAATCCTGGGTGGATTTCAAGATTTCCCAACGAGGCGGGGCGGCTAAATTCCCGCTTAGACGGCCGTTTGAGCCTGTGAATACAGGTTCTAAGTCCTGGCAGGGAAAGACCCGCTCAGACAGCGGTCAACGGTTGTGAATACAGGTTCTAAAAACCGATACGCCCAATTAGGCGTCGTTTGGGGTGTTCTGACATTTTTCAAACAAGCCCCAGGAATACAGATTCACGGGGCGGGCTCACGCCCGCCCCGTTCAAATACAATCTTACAGGAACAGCGGGGAGACTGCGGTCTCCATGTACACATGGCTGATAGCCTCAGCAAACATGTGGGCCACCGACAGGTACTTGATCTTGTCGCACTTGGTGCCCGGCTTGGGGGGAATGGTGTCCAGGAAGATAACCTGGTCCAGCACGCTTTCCTGGATGCGCTGGATGGCCGGGCCGGACAGCACCCCGTGGGAGGCGCAGGCGGTGACGTCCTTGGCCTTGCCGATCTCCACCAGGGCCTTGGCCGCGTGGCACAGGGACCCTCCGGTGTCCACCATGTCATCCAACAGGATGACATGCTTGTCCTTCACATCGCCGATGATGTTCATCACCTCGGAGGAATTGGCCTTCTGCCGCCGCTTATCCACGATGGCCAGAGGCATGTTCAGCTTCTGGGCGAAGGCCCGGGCCCGGGCCACCGAGCCCACGTCGGGGGAGACCACGATGGTCTCATCGTGGACGTCCTCAAACTTGTGGGTAAAGTGCTCCACAAAGATGGGAGAGCCCAGCAGGTTGTCCACCGGGATGTCAAAGAAGCCCTGGATCTGGTTGGCGTGGAGATCCATGGTCAGCACCCGGTCGGCGCCGGCCTCGGTGATGAGGTTGGCCACCAGCTTGGCGGAGATGGGGTCCCGGGGCTTGGTCTTCCGATCCTGCCGGGCGTAGCCGAAGTAGGGGATCACGGCGGTGATCCGGCCGGCGGAGGCCCGCTTCAGGGCATCGATCATGATGAGCAGCTCCATCAGCGAGTCGTTGACGGAACCGGAGTGCCCCTCATTCTGAAAGGCGCAGGTGGACTGGATCACAAAGGCGTCCGAGCCCCGGACGGTCTCATAGATGGAGACGAAGTTCTCCCCGTCGGAGAAGCTCCCCACCTCGCTGTTGCCCAGGTTGATCCCCAGCTTTTTGCAGATGGCGTTGGCCAACTCGGGGTTGGAATTGCCGGTCAAAACCTTGATATCCTTCCTCTGTCCGAACATAATACATCCTCCCATGTTCGGGGCCAGCTCCCCCTCAGAGGGCCGGCTCCCGCTCTCTGTCTCTATTTTTGGTGAGGTTTCCCTCACTTCCTCCCTCTCTTTTCCCGGTTCCGGGCGGCCCAGCCCTCCTTGACCTGCTGGCGGCCGCGGCCGATGGCCAAAGCATCGGCGGGCACATCCTGGGTCACTGTGGTGCCAGCGGCGATATAGGCCCCGTCCCCCACCTCTACTGGGGAGACCAGGTTGGTATTGCAGCCCACAAAGACGTCGTCCCCAATGGTGGAGCGGAACTTCTGGAACCCGTCGTAGTTGCAGGTGACGGTGCCGCAGCCGAAGTTGCAGTTGTCCCCCACATCGGTATCCCCCACATAGGTCAGATGGGCCATCTTGGTCCCCGCGCCCAGTTTGCAGTTTTTCACCTGGACAAAGGCCCCCAGTTTCGAGCCCTCCCCCACCACGCAGTGGGGCCGGATGTGGGTATAGGGCCCGATCTCGCAGCCCCGCTCAATGGTACTGTCCTCACACTGGGAGGCGTTGATGGCGCAGCCGTCCCCCACCACGCAGTCCGTCAGCATCACCTGGGGGCCGATCTGGCAGTTCTCCCCCACCACGGTCCTCCCCCGGAGGATGGTGCCGGGCAGCAGCAGCGTCCCCGCTCCCACCACCACCTGCTCCTCCACATAGACGGCGGCGGGATCCATCATGATAACCCCCGCCTCCAGCAGCCGCTGGCGCTTGTCCGCCAAGGCGGCTGAATTGTCGCTCATATTCCATTCCTCCCGCGCTGTCCCATCTGGGCCTGGGCGGGGCGCGCCCCGCCATGATCTGTTTACATTATAGCATATTATCAGGGTTTTTTTACCATGGCAAGGAAAATTTTTTGAAAACAGCAAAAAAGGGAAATTTTTCCTCCTATCCCCTCGAAAACCAGAGAAAACCGCCCCCCGTTGCCGGGGGGCGGTCTGGGTTCTACGTGGCCGCGGCGGCCAGCGGGCGGACCCCCAGCCGTTCCCGGAGCCGGTGGGGCCGGTAAGCCCGGGTCAGCTCCAGCCCGGCGCATACGGTGTCTACCAAATCCACCAGCCAGGCCTCCTTAGACCGGGGCAGGGCACCCCCAAGGGGCCACATGTGAGACAGGATGATATTCCGCTCCTTCGGGGACAGGGCGGTGATCTTCTCCGCGTTCCGGGCGGCGAACCTGGGGTGGTCGAAGCATTGGTTCCCCGGGTGGGCGCTCTTGTCCTTGGAGTCGTACAGGTACAGGTCGTGGAGCAGCCCGCCCCTCGCGGCGGCCAGGGCGTCCATCCCAAACCAGCGGGCCATCCGGTAGGCGTTGTAGGCCACAAACAGGCTGTGGTCCAAAGTAGTCACCGGCCCGTGGTGCCGCCACCGGCCCATCATCCGCACCTGGTCCGACTCCAGCAGTTCCCGCATAAGCTCCACAAATTCCCGCTCACGCACGTTCTTGTCCATAGGAAACCAGTCCTTTCATGTATGATAACCGCCTGCCGGCGGCCGGAAATCCGCTCCCGCGCCCAGGCGGGGCGGCGGGACACGGGATTACCCGATCCAACCCATCTTACTTATACTATACCGCGGACGCGCCTGTGTGTCATCTGGTATTTTTTCCCTTATCTGATCTGGCCGGTCCCCCGGACCAGATACCGGGCGGTACACAGCTCCGCCAGCCCCAGGGGGCCCCGGGCGTGGAGCTTCTGGGTGGAGATGCCCATCTCACAGCCCAGGCCGAACTCCCCGCCGTCGGTAAAGCGGGTGGAGGCGTTCCAGTACACCGCGGCGCTGTCCACCCGCCGCTGGAAGTCCCGGGCGGCCCCCTCGTCCTCCGTGACGATGGCCTCCGAGTGGCCGGTGGAATGGGCGGCGATGTGGGCCACCGCCTCGTCCAGGGAGTCCACCACCTTCACAGCCAGGATGTAGTCCAGAAATTCCGTGTCAAAGTCGTCCTGCCCGGCGGGGGTGCCCGGGATGAGCTCCGCCGCCTTGGGGTCCAGCCGCAGCTCCACCGGCCGCCCCTCCCGTCCGGTCAGGCGGTCCCGCAGCCTGGGCAGAAACGCCCGGGCGATCTCCCGGTGGACCAGGCACGTCTCGGCGGCGTTGCACACCGAGGGCCGGGAACACTTGGCGTTCTCCACAATGTCCAGGGCCATCCCCAAACCGGCGGCCCGGTCCACGTAGATGTGGCAGATACCCGTTCCGGTCTCCAGCACCGGGACGGCGGCGTTGTCCACACAGGCCCGGATCAGCCCCGCCCCGCCCCGGGGGATCAACAGATCCACATACCCCCGGGCGGCCATCAGCTCATTGGCGCTCCGGCGGGAGGTGTCCTCCACCAGCTGGAGGGCGTCCTCCGGCAGGCCGGCGGCGGACAGCCCCTCCTTCAGGGCGGCGGTGATGGCGGCGGCGGTCCGGTGGGCCTCCTTCCCGCCCCGGAGGACACAGGCGGAGCCCGCCTTCAGGGCCAGGGCGGCGGCGGAGGAGGTCACATTGGGCCGGCTCTCGTAGATGATGGCGATGACCCCCATGGGCACGGCGGTCTTTTCAATCACCAGCCCGTTGGGCCGCTCCACCCGGCTCAGGACAGCCCCCACCGGATCGGGGAGGGCTGCCACCGCCCGGACGCCCTCCGCCATACCGGCCACCCGGGCGGGGGAGAGGGCCAGCCGGTCCAGCATCACCTCTGACACCGTCCCCCGGGCCCCCTCCAGGTCCAGGGCGTTGGCGGCCAGGATGTCCTCTCCCCGGCTCTCCAGGGCGGCGGCCATGGCCAGCAGGGCCCTGTTTTTGGTATCGGTATCCGCCAGGGCCATGGCCCCCTTGGCCGCCTTGGCTCTTTCCAGCAGTTCTTGCGTGGTCATTCTGATCGCCCCGTTTCCCATGGTCCTCCCCTTGGGGGCAGACCTGTTATTTTTCCAGCTGGCTGAGCTGCTTCTCCTGGCGGAGCCGGCGCTCCGGATCCATGGGGAAGTACCAGTTCAGCCGGTACGGGCTGTCGGGCCTGGCCCGCAGCTCCTGATAGATCTCCCGCCGCTCCCGCAGGGCGGCCTGGGCATCCTCCGGGCCGTAGGCCCCCAGCCTCCAGGTGTAGAAGCCCTCCAAAAAGCCCTCGCACAGCTCCTCCCAGGAGCGGAAGTGCCTCTGTATCACCTGGCCCACCTGGCAGGAGCGCTCCACCATCTCCTTCCGGCTGTACCAGCCGGCGGTGAAGCCCATCCCCAGCAGCTGCATGGAACGGCACAGCTGCCACGCCCGGTCGGCCTGTGTCTCGCACTTATGGAGCCCCGGCCCGGCGGACATATAGTCCACCGTCTCATAGAGCTCCTGCCTGCTGGTAATCTCCCAGCTGTCCTCCAGCGTCTCCCGGGTGAACTTCTGCCCCCTGTCGTCCATGGGCTGGCCCCCGATGCGGATGGGGCCCCGGCGGGCCTCCATGTCCCGCCTCCCATCCGGCCTGTGGCCCAGCTGGGCAAAAAACTGGCCCCAGATGGCGTAGATCCCCACAATCCACCGCTCCAGATCGTCCCGGGGCAGGGTTGTGTCCGCCTCCTTCCGCTTTTGCCTGTCCTGGTGAAAGCCGGTGAACAGGATGGAGATCAGCCCCGCCAACAGGCAGAGGGTCCAAAACCCCGCCTTGAACCGGGCCTCGGTTATATTTTCCCGGTGGCGGCCCACCATGTCCACGTAGTGCCCCGTGGTAGACAGCCCCGGGGCGTCCCGCTCCACCGCCGCCCGCTCCTCCGGCGTCAGGTCCCACTCCCGCCAGGCGCCCACGGGATAGCACTCCTGATAGATCCCGTCCCGCTTCTCCCGCTGGACATTCTCCAGGGTAAACCGGCCGGCCACCTGTTCCCCGCTGTCCAGGGGGAACACCCAGTAGGTGACGCCGTCCACAAAAAAGTACTCCAGCCTGGGATATTCATCCGCCGTGCCCTGAAGCCGAAGGGTAAAGCGCTCCAGCCCCTCCATCTCCGCCACCGAACTGGCGGCGGGGGTGTCCGGCTGGGCCAGGCCGCCCCAGCCTCCGGGCCCCAGATCCATGGCCCACGCGTACAGGCTCCAGCAGGGGCCGGCCAGCAGGAACATCACCGCCGCCGTGAGACCGGCGATGTTCAGCATCTGCTCGCCCTCCCGCAGTTTTTGGAAGAAGCCTTTCACCTGTCATCCCCTCCAAGCCGATGGGGCAGAGCCCCCCCCGCTCATCCTCTCACGCCCAAAAACCGGGTGCCCACAGCCCGGCCCTCAGCGATGTCATAAAGCCGGTCCGGGCGCTCCCCGTTGATAATTACCATGTCACAGCCCCGGGCGGTCACCATCCGGGCAGCCCGGAGCTTGGTGGCCATGCCGCCGGTGCCCAGCTGGCTGCCGGCGTCCCCGGCCAGGGCCTGGATCTCCGGGGTGACCGCCTCCACCACCGGGATCAGCTTGGCGTCCGGGTCTTTTCTGGGGTCGGCGGTGTACAGCCCCTCGATGTCGCTGAGGAGCACCAGCAGCTCCGCCCCTGCCGAGCAGGCCACAATGGCCCCCAGGGTGTCGTTGTCCCCCACTTTGATCTCGTCAGTGGCCACGGTGTCGTTCTCATTGATGATGGGCAGGGCCCCCAGCTCCAGCAGCCGGGCCATGGTGTTCTCAAAATTCCGCCTCCGGTCCGGATGGTCCACATCCTCCCCGGTGAGGAGGATCTGGGCCACCGTGTGGTTGTACTGGGAGAAGAGCCGGTCGTAGGTGTACATCAGCTCGCACTGGCCCACCGCGGCGGCGGCCTGTTTGGTGGGCATGCCGCCAGGCCTGCCAGGGAGGTTCAGCTTCCCCACCCCCATGCCGATGGCCCCAGAGGACACCAGGATCACCTCATGCCCGGCGTTTTTCAGGTCGGACAGCACCTTCACCAGCTCCTCCACATGGCGGATGTTCAGCCGCCCGGTGGCGTGGGCCAGGGTGGAGGTGCCCACTTTGACTACCATACGCATACGCTTTCCTCCCCTGTATATGGAACCATCCCCCGTCACCGCAGCTCCAGGGTTTTCTCGTACGCCGCGATCACAGCGTCCATGGCGGCGCCCCGGAAGCCCCGCTCCTCCAGGGCCCGCACCCCCTGGATGGTGGTGCCGCCAGGGGAGCACACCGCGTCCTTCAGGGCGCCGGGGTGCTTTCCCCCCTCCAGGGCCAGCCTGCCGGCCCCGATCACCATCTGGGCGGCGTAGCGCAGGGCCTTGTCCCTGGGCAGGCCGCAGGCCACGCCCCCGTCGGCCAGGGCCTCAATAAACAGGTACGTAAAGGCGGGCCCGCAGCCGGACACGGCGCTGGCGGCGTCTATCAGCCGCTCCTCCACCCGGTCCACCAGCCCGGCGGGGGCCATCAGGGCGGCGAACCGCTCCAGCTCCTCCTCGCTCACGCCCAGGCCGCAGTACTGCACCACCCCGGCCCCCACGGCGGAGGGGGTATTGGGCATCATGCGGATCACCGGGCAGTCCAGCCCGGCCATCTTCCGGATTTTCTCACAGGTCAGCCCGGCGGCCATGGTGACCAGGATATACCGGTCATCCCGCCCCCCCAGGGCGGGGGAGATCTCCTCCAGCACCCCGGCCATCATCTGGGGCTTCACCCCCAGGAAGATGAGCTGGGCCCGGCGGGCCGCCTCCAGATTGTCCACCACCCGGGCCTGGCCCAGCCGTTCGGCCAGCTCCTCCGCCTTGGCGGGGGTGCGGTTGGCCAGCAGGATCTCCCCCGCCAGGCCGCTTCTGGCCGCCGCCTGAACGACGGCGGAGCCCATATTGCCAGTGCCGATCAGCCCAATCATCTGTCCCATCGTAAATCCTCCTCGTTCAACGGGCTGACGCCCATTTTATTTTGTAAGTATATCATATCACACCCGTCAAGAGGGGAGCGGCACTTTCTTTCCTGTTTCATAAATCTTAATCAATTCTTAATTGTATTTCCCCATCCCTGGCTGTATACTAACCGTACTAAAACACTTGGTACAGTTTACGCCGTACCGGGAAGGAGGAACGATGTGCTCAATTTAGACTACCGGGACGCCCGCCCCATCTATGAACAGGTGAAAGACGGCCTGCGCAGGCTGATGGTATCCGGCGTCATCCAGGAGGGGGAGAAGCTGCCCTCCGTCCGGGCCATGGCTGGGACCCTGGCCATCAACCCCAACACCATCCAGCGGGCCTATGAGGCCCTGGAGGCGGAGGGTTACGTCTACTCCGTCCCGGGCAAAGGCTCCTTCGCCGCCCCCAACACCGGGGTGGACGAGGGGCGGAAACACGAATTGCTCCAGACCTTTGACCAGACAGCGGGGGAACTGCTGTTCCTGGGGGTCAGCGCTCAGGAACTGTGGGCCCGGATCCGGGCCCTGGAAGGGGGAGAGGAACAATGATTCAGGTCAACAACGTAGTCAAGACATTCGACAGCTTCCGGGCCCTGGACGGCCTGTCCATGAAGGTGGAGAAGGGCTCCATCTACGGGCTGGTGGGCCCCAACGGCGCCGGCAAATCTACCATCCTCCGGCACATCATGGGCATCTACCGCCCCGATTCCGGCTCCGTGCTGGTGGACGGCGACCAGGTCTATGAAAACCCGGCGGTAAAAGCCAAGATCGCCGCCATCCCCGACGATCTGTACTACTTCAACTCCGCCTCCACCCGGGACATGATGCGCTTCTACCGGGGGATGTACCCCAGCTTCGACGTGAAGCGGTACCAGGCCCTGGCCGAGGCCTTCCCCGAGGTGGATGAGCGCCTGCCCATCCGCCGGCTGTCCAAGGGGATGCAGAAGCAGTCCGCCTTCCGGCTGGCCCTGTGTTGCAACCCGGAGGTGCTGGTGCTGGACGAGCCGGTGGACGGCCTGGACCCGGTGATGCGCCGGCAGGTGTGGACCCTCCTCATGGGGGACGTGGCCCAGCGGGGAACCACGGTGCTGGTCTCCTCCCACAACCTGCGGGAGCTGGAGGACGTGTGCGACCACGTGGGCATCCTGTCCCACGGCAAGGTGCTGCTGGAGCGCTCCCTCACCGACCTCCAGGACAACGTGGTCAAGCTGCAAATCGCCTTCTCCGACGGCGCTCTTCCGGAGCTGCCCCGTGATCTGAACGTGCTCCATACCTCCCAGATCGGGCGGGTGTTCACCCTCATCGTCCGGGGCAACCCGGCGGAGATCAAAACCCGCATGGCGGTCTACGCCCCCATTCTCATGGAGGCCCTGCCCCTGACTCTGGAGGAAATCTTTATCTATGAACTGGGAGGTGAGGACTATGCGGTCCGCGACATCGTACTTTAACGGCACCCTCTACCGCAAAACCATGGCCCGTTTCTGGCCTCTGTGGGGGATGTGGGGGGTATTTTGGCTGTTTCTCCTTCCCCTGCACCTGCTCACCTGGTATTTCCAGGTCTCCAGCTGGCGCTCCGCTGACCCCCAGAAGGAGCTGTTCCAGGAGGCGCTGAACCTCCCCAATTTCTTGCCGGCCGGCATACTGCTGGCCGCCGGCTGTGCGGTGCTGTGCGCCATGGCGGTATTCGGTTTCCTCTACAGCCACCGCTCCGCCTGCTGGACCCACGCCCTGCCCCTCCGGCGGGAGGCCCTGTTCACCACCCAGTACCTGGCCGGCCTGTCCATGATGGTCCTCCCCCTGGCGGCGGTGGCCGTCCTCACCGCCGTGGTGGAGATCTCCCTCCTGCCCTCCGCCAACTGGGGCGCGACCCTGTCCGCCCTGATCTCCTGGCTGCTGGCCCAGAGCGGCATCTGCCTGTTTTTCTTCTCCTTCGCCGCTTTCTGCGCCATGTTCACCGGACATATCCTGGCCCTGCCCGCCTTTTACGGCATCCTCAACTTCCTGGTCTACGGCCTGTGGTTCCTTGTCGATGCCCTGCTCCATGAGTTCTACTACGGCTACACCGGGGCCTCCGGGGTGCTCACCGCCGTGGAGTACCTCACCCCGGTTGTCGCCCTGAGCCAGGCGGCGGACTGGTGGCTGGCGGACAAGGGGGTCCCCGCCCATTTCCTTTCCCCGGAGACCATCGCCGTCTACGCCCTGGCGGGCGCGGCCCTGGCCCTGGTCTCCCTGTACGTCTACCGCCGCCGCCACATTGAGACCGCCGGAGACGTGGTGGCCGTCCCCCTGGTGCGGCCCCTGTTCAAATACGGCGTGGCCTTCTGCGTGGGGCTAGCCTTCGGGATGTTCACCTCCGCCTTCTTCAATTTTTACAGCATGGCCGCTGTAATCCCCTGCATCCTCGTCTGGGCCGTCATCGGTTACTTCGCCGCTGAGATGCTGCTGAAGAAGTCCTTCCGGGTGTTTAAGGCCTGGCCGGGGGCGGCGGCCACCGCCGCCGTCATGCTGGTCCTGTGCCTGGCCTGCCTGCTGGACGTGTTCGGCGTGGTCACCCGGGTGCCCGCGGCGGGCCAGGTGGAGGCCGTGGAGGTCATCCTGGACCTGGGAAGCCCCTACGACAGCGGCAACCAGCTGTCCTGCCGGATCACCGACCCGGATCAGGTGGAAAAGGTCATCGCCCTCCACCAGGCCATTGTGGACAACCGGGACCGGCCGGACGGCGCCCGCCACAGCGACTACACCTCCGCCGTCTTTACCTACCGCCTGGCCAACGGCAAGGAGCTGCGCCGGCGCTACCACAGCGTCCCCATCCTCCAGGAGGACCGGGACACCCCGGGCGCCGTGTTCCACGCCCTGGACCAGATTGCGGGGGACCGGGACCTGGTGGCCCAGGCCTACGGCTTTGACAGCTTCCTGGAGGGCGGCCGCCTCACCGGCGCCTGGCTGAACCATCTGCTTGACATCCGGGGCGAGTCCCAGGACTACTTCTATGTGGACGACTACGCCCAGCAGCTGTGGGAGGCGATGCTGGCCGACTTCAACGCCGGGAACATCGGCATCCGCTACCCCTTCACCAACAGCCAGGAGCGGTATGACAACACCTACCGCACCGACCTGTGCTTCAACGTCTCCGTCACCCGGGATTTGAGCTCCACCGGCTCCATGGAGATCACCCCCGGCGGCTACACCCGGGATATGGTCCTCACCGTCACCCTCACCCCCCAGGCCAGCCGGACCCTGGCCGTGCTGGACCAGGCCGGCGTCTGGGAGCAGGGCTACTCCCTGGCCCGCTGGAATGAGGAGGACCCGGCCTCCGTCCCGACAGATATGGAGATCGTCTACCCCTGACCCGTCCTTCCGCCCCGGAGGCCCCCCGGCCCCCGGGGCGCCCTATGTCACGAAGCGGCAAAAAACTGTCCAGATCCAGCAGAAAATTTTATTGCATTTTGTACAGGCCTCTGATAAAATATGCGGTATGAGACCCCGCCTAGGGCGCTTCCAGGGAGCGCCGCCATTTAAATTTTGGAGGTAATTATCATGAGAGACATCTATGTTGTCAGCTGCTGCCGCACCGCCATCGGCTCCTTTGGCGGCTCTTTGAAGGATATTCCCGCCGCCGACCTGGGCGCCACCGTCATTAAGGAGGCCCTGAACCGGGCCAACGTCAAGCCCGAGAACGTGGACGAGGTCATGTTCGGCTGCATCCTCACCGCCGGCCTGGGCCAGAACGTGGCCCGCCAGGCCAGCCTGAAGGCCGGCGTGCCCATCGAGGTCCCCGCCTACACCGTGGGCATGGTGTGCGGCTCCGGCATGAAGTCCGTCATCGAGGCCGGCCGGACCATCGCCCTGGGCGACGCTGACATCATTGTGGCCGGCGGCACCGAGAATATGTCCGCCGCCCCCTACGCCCTCCCCGCCGCCCGCTGGGGCGCCCGGATGGGGGACAACAAGATGGTGGACACCATGATCAAGGACGGCCTGTGGGATGTCTATAACAACTACCACATGGGCACCACCGCCGAGAACATCTGCGACCAGTGGAACATCACCCGCCAGGAGCTGGACGAGTTCGCCGCCTCCTCCCAGAACAAGGCCGAGGCCGCCCTCAAGTCCGGCCGCTTCAACGACGAGATCACCCCCGTGATGGTCAAGGTCAAGAAGGAGATGGTGGAGTTCAAGGTGGACGAGTTCCCCCGTCCCGGCGTCACCGCCGAGGGCATCAGCAAGCTGAAGGGCGCCTTCGCCCAGGCTGACGGCTCCAAGGGCGAGCGGGTCACCGCCGCCAACGCCTCCGGCATCAACGACGGCGCCGCCGCCATCGTGCTGGCCTCCGGCGAGGCTGTCGAGAAGTACGGCCTGAAGCCCATGGCCAAGCTGATCTCCTGGGGCCAGGGCGGCGTGGATCCCAAGATCATGGGCGTGGGCCCCGTGCCCGCCTCCCGCCAGGCCATGGAGAAGGCCGGCCTGAAGATCGAGGACATGGACCTGGTGGAGGCCAACGAGGCGTTCGCCGCCCAGTCCATCGCCGTGGCCCGGGAGCTGAACTTCGACATGAGCAAGGTCAACGTCAACGGCGGCGCCATCGCCCTGGGCCACCCCGTGGGCGCCTCCGGCGCGCGTATCATCGTCACCCTGCTCCACGAGATGGCCAAGCGCCCCGACGCCAAGAAGGGCCTGGCTACCCTGTGTATCGGCGGCGGCATGGGTGTCGCCACCATCTTCGAGAAGTGCTGATTTAATGAAAACACCAGCCGGCCCGGGTCACCCCGGGCCGGTTTTTTCCGTCTGTTTTTCCACATACTCCCGCAATACCAGCCGGATACAGCTTGGAACTGAGCGGTAATCTTCCTCAGCCAACTTTTTCAGCGTGTCATAGAGTTCTTGGGACATTCCCACAACCACTTTTTTGTCTGCTTTTTTCATTGGCTCCCCTCTTTTTACTAATTGATTCATTAGTATACAACCAATACTAACACATTCGTTATATTCTGTCAATCATAATGACTCAGGAGGGCTACCATGGATTATATTGACAGAATGATTTCTATCCGTACCGACGCGGATGACACCCAAAAATCATTGGGTGAAAAAATTGGGATTCACCCTGTTCAGTGGGCAAATTATGAGCGCCGCTTTAACGAAATGCCCATTCGCTACCTAGTAAAGTTCTGCCAGCACTACGGTGTCAGCGCTGACTATATTCTCGGTCTGGGCCGGGATATGAACTGGCCCAGATAGGCAGAAAAACCCCGGGCGCCGCTCCAAAGCGCCCGGGGCCTTCCGTTGAAAAAGAGGATCAAAATGAAACGAACTGTCTCTTGCGAATTTTATGATAAAGGAAAGATATTAAGAAATCCAACGCCATTTGTTACAAAAGGTTTAAATCCTCCCCGCCAATCTTTTCCATCCCTTGAGAGAACCCCTCCCGGCCTTGAAAAAGGAGGAAGGCTGACGGGGGATACCCGTCAGCCTTTCAAAAATTGGAGGATAGAATGAAAAGATGTTCTTGCCTTGCGAGTATCAGTTTACCCACTAATCTTTAAAAAAGTTCATTTCAAATGTTACAAAAGATTTAAATATTTTGTTCTCCTCCGGAATGTCCCCTCAACTTCTCAAAAAAATCCTGTAAAACCTCCTGGCACTCCCTCTCCAGCGGCCCCTGGTAGACCCGGGGGCGGTGGTTGAACCGCTCCTCAAACAGGTTGAGCACCGATCCGCAGCACCCGGATTTCTCCTCCCGGGCGCCATAATGGATTTCCTCCACCCGGGCGTTGATGATGGCCCCGGCGCACATGGGGCAGGGCTCCAGGGTGACGTACAGGGCGCAGCGGTGGAGCCGCCAGCTCCCCAGCCGGGCGCAGGCCTCCCGGATGGCCTCCACCTCGGCGTGGGCGGTGGCGTCGCCCGCCGCCTCCCGGCGGTTGCGGCCCCGGCCGATGACCTCCCCGTCCCGGACAACCACGCAGCCCACCGGGATATCCCCGTCCGCCGCCGCCTCCCGGGCCAGGGCCAGGGCCTCGGCCATGTAAAATTCGTGGGTCACTCCTCGATCTCCCGCATGAACACCAGCGAGGCCCCGCCGCGCGTGCAGAACCGCCAGCCCTCCCGGCCCAGCTCATCCCACCGCTCCTGCGTCTCCCCCATTTTTTTCTTCCAGTCAAGCCCTAAAGAAGTCTCTATTTCAATAAACTTGTATTCGTATTTTTTCACGCCGCCTACCATCCTTTCCGCAGGGGCGGACCATATCCGCCCCTACAATTATACCTGATTCCCCAAGTCTCCGCAACCCCTTGCCCCAAATTCAAAACCGTGATAAAATATTGCGAGATTTTTCCCGGGAGTGTGCGCCATGGAGACCTATTTTGCCGGACAATTTGATATCGCCGTCATCGGGGCGGGCCACGCGGGCATTGAGGCCGCCCTGGCCGCCGCCCGGATGGGGATGAAAACCCTCTGCTTCACCCTGAATATGGACGCCATTGGCAACATGCCCTGCAACCCCGCCGTGGGGGGCACCGGGAAGGGCCACCTGGTCCGGGAGCTGGACGCCCTGGGGGGCGAGATGGCCAAGGCGGCGGACAAGGCCTGCACCCAGTACCGTCTGCTGAACCGGAGCAAGGGCCCGGCGGTCTGGTCCCTCCGGGCCCAGGCCGACCGCCGGGAGTACCAGAAGATCATGAAGCGGACCCTGGAGGAGCAGGAGAACCTGTGGGTGAAGCAGGCCGAGGTGGTGGAGCTTTTCACGGAAGACGGCGCCGTCTCCGGCGTCCTCACCCACACCGGGGCGATTTATAAGGTCAAAGCCGCCATCATCGCCACCGGCACCCATCTGGGGGGGCGGGTTATTGTGGGGGAGATGGTCCGGGACTCCGGCCCCGACGGCCTGGCCGCCGCCCTGCCCCTGACCCGGAGCCTCCTCCGGCTGGGGCTGCCCATCCGCCGGTTCAAGACGGGCACGCCCCCCCGGGTGAACGCCCGAAGCGTGGATTTCTCCAAGCTGGAGCGCCAGGACGGCGACCCGGACGCCCAGCCCTTCTCCTTCCAGACCCAAAGCGCCCCGGAAAACCGGGCGGTGTGCTGGCTCACCTACACCAACGGGGAGACCCACCGGATCATCCGGGAAAACCTCCACCGCTCCCCCCTCCACGACGGCACCATCGAGGGGATTGGCCCCCGGTACTGCCCCTCCATTGAGACGAAAATCGAGCGGTTCCCAGACAAGGAGCGCCACCAGCTCTTCATCGAGCCCATGGGGCTGGACACCCAGGAGCTGTATATCCAGGGGCTGTCCTCCTCCCTGCCGGAGGAGGTGCAGGCCGCCTTTCTCCACACCATCCCCGGCCTGGAGCGGGCCGAGATGACCCGGCCCGCCTACGCCATTGAGTACGACTGCGTGGACCCCACCCGGCTGCTGCCCACCCTGGAGGCGAAGGCGGTTCCCGGCCTGTACGGGGCGGGGCAGTTCAACGGCTCCTCCGGCTATGAGGAGGCCGCCGTCCAGGGGTTTCTGGCCGGGGTGAACGCCGCCCTGAAGCTCCAGGGGAAGCCGCCCCTGATCCTCCGCCGGGACCAGGGATATATCGGGGTGCTCGTTGACGACCTGGTGACCAAGGGCACCAACGAGCCCTACCGGATGATGACCTCCCGCACGGAGTACCGGCTGCTCCACCGCCAGGACAACGCCGACCGGCGGCTGACCCCCATCGGCTATGAATTGGGGCTGATTCCCCGGGCACAATATGAGCGGGTGGGGGAGAAGTACGCCGCCGTGGACCGTGAGGTCAGGCGGCTGGAGCGTACCGGCACGCCCCCCACCCCAGAGCTGGCCGCCCTGCTGGAGGGCAGGGGGGAGCCCCCCGTCAAGGACGGGGCCCGTCTGGCCGACCTGCTCCGCCGCCCCCGGCTGACCTACGCCGATCTGGCCCCCTTCGACCCGAACCGGCCTGAACTGCCTCCCGCCGTGACCGGTGAGGCGGAGATCACCATTAAATACGCCGGGTACATCGACCGCCAGCTGCGCCAGGTGGAGGAGGTCCGCCGCCTGGAGGAGCGCCCCCTGCCATCGGACCTGGACTATCTGTCCATCCAGGGCCTGCGGCTGGAGGCCCGGGAGAAGCTGGCCCAGATCCGCCCCCAGAACCTGGGACAGGCCAGCCGGGTGTCCGGGGTGTCCCCGGCGGATGTGGCGGTGCTGATGGTGTATTTGAAGCAGAGGGAGATAAATTGAGATGGAACGGACATATTTCTTGACCACCGCCCGGGCGGGCTTCTCCCGCTGGTCTCCAGACGACCGGCCGCTGGCCCGTCTCCTGTGACCCCCAGGTCACCCGGTATCTCCGCAAATCCGGCCGTTTCACCCCAGAGGAGGTCGACGCCCGCCTGGAGCTGGAGCTGAAAAACGGCCAAGCCCTGGGGCTTCAGTACTGGCCCCTGTTCACCCTGGGGGAGGGGGAGTTTATCGGCTGCTGCGGCCTGCGGCCCGAGGGGGAGGCCCTCAACCTGGGCTTTCAGCTCCGCCCCGCCTTCTGGGGCCAGGGCTACGGCCCCGAGTGCGCCCAGGCTGTCATCAAATACGCTTTTGATACGTTAGGGATTAAAAGGCTCATCGCCGGACACCACCCGGATAACAGCCGCTCCCAGCGGGCGCTGGCCAAGCTGGGCTTCCGGCCCACCGGCCCGGAGCTCTATCCCCCCACCGGGCTGATGTACCCGGGCTACATCCTGCTGGCGGAGAAGTGATTTCATGAACCGGACACACGGCTAAAAAATAGGGAGGTACGTCTATGGATGTCTTCATGCTTTGGCACGTCTACGAATTGGAAGACGATTTTGGTATACATGACGAGGAAAAGATGATTGGAATTTTTCAAACGGAGGCGGACGCGGAGAAAGCGATTGACCTTTTAAAGGACCAGGAAGGCTTCCGGGACCATCCTCTGCAATGTTTTGAAATCCATAAGATCAAAATTGGTCAAATAGGCTGGACCGAGGGATTTTCCACCGTCCGCTTTTAGAAACGCCGGGCCCCGCATCATTTTCCCGGGAGGAATTCTATGAACGTGACACAAGTAAAAGGGAACACCTGGGTCATTGAGGCCAGCCAGCTCATCCCCCTGTACCAGCTGGGGGGCGGGCGGTGTATCCTGCTGGACACCGGCCTGCTGGAGGAACGGGAGGAACTGGAGGAAACCCTGTTGTCCCACGGCCTCACCCCCGCCGGGGTGCTGTGCTCCCACGCCCATGTGGACCACTGCGCCAACAACGGGTATTTCCAGGGGAAATACGGCACAAAAATTGCCCTCACCGGCCCGGAAGCGGGGATGTGTTCCACCATCCTGACCTTAAAATGCTACTTCCTCACCCTGCCGCCGGGGATGGTGGAGCGGGAATCCGCCTGCATGGTCCACACCCCTGACGTCATCCTCCCCCCGGCTGACGGCCCCTTCTCCTTTTGCGGGACGGACTTCCAAATTGTCCACACCCCGGGCCACTCCAGCGGCCACATCTGCACGGTTACCCCGGACAACGTGTGCTATACCGCCGACGCCCTCCTCAGCGCCCAGCAGCTGGAGGCCAAGCTGCCCTACAGCCTCAGCCACCGGGAGGCCATCTCCAGCCGGGAGAAGCTGCGGGGGCTGGACTGCGCCGCCTATGTCATGGCCCACCGGGGGATCTGCGGCCCCAGCGAATTCCAAAGCCTCATCGACGCCAACCAGGCCCTGGTCCGCCGCCGGGCGGAGGAGATTTTGGCCCTGGTGGACCGGCCCATGACCGCCAGCCAGATCGGGGAGGCGGCCTGCGTGTACTACCAGCTCCTCACCCGCAGGCCCCGCCGGGCCCTGCGGTTTGAGCGGAACATCCGCTTTTTCCTAGAATATCTCACGGACGGGGGAGCGCTTGTGATGGACTGCCAAAACGGCGTCCCCCGCTACCTTCGGGCCGGGGCGGGGGAGTCCCCCTGACCTTTTTCCCGTCCCCGGGGGAGAGGGGGCTTGCGTTCCCGCCCCCGGTGTGGTATGCTGGGTTCACCTGAATCAGAGAGGAGTTTTCCCCATGAAAGAGATCATTTCCACCCAAAACGCCCCCGCCGCCATCGGCCCCTACTCCCAGGGGGTGAAGGCAGGCAACCTTCTGTTTGTCTCCGGCCAGATCCCCCTGGATCCCGCCACCGGCGAGGTAGTAGAGGCCAATATCCAGACCCAGACCACCCGCTCCCTGAACAACCTGAAGGCCATCCTGGAGCAGGCCGGCGGCTCCCTGGCCAGCGTGGTCAAGACCACCGTGTTCCTGAAGAGCATGGACGATTTTGCGGAAATGAACGCCGTGTATCAGTCCTTCTTCCAGACCGAGTGCCCCGCCCGTTCCGCCGTCCAGGTGGGCAAGCTGCCCAAGGATGTGCTGGTGGAGATCGAGGCCATCGCCGCCCTTTAAGGAACCGCTGATTGGTTCCCTACCCCCTCCGGCCCCGCCGGAGGGGCTTTTTTTCGGCGTCTCCCCGGGAAGATATGTTTTTGCGATCCCCCCCTTCTCTGGTGGAGGGAACCAGTTACCAAGCCGCCCCATTAAGACATTTTTTTCGGATTTCTTTGCTCAGGGCGTTGCATTTTTCGAGAAAACAGGGTACAATATTTTGTCTTAATTCGGATATTGGAAGATCGAGGTGCAAAATCCCATGCAGAATGAAAATTTACGCAACATCGCCATCATCGCCCACGTAGACCACGGCAAGACCACCCTGGTGGACGAGATGCTCAAGCAGTCCGGCGTCTACCGTGAGAACCAGGCGGTGGCCGACCGGGTGATGGACTCCGGCGACCTGGAGCGGGAGCGGGGCATTACCATCACCGCCAAGAACACCGCCGTCCAGTACGGCGGCGTGAAGATCAACATTGTGGACACCCCGGGCCACGCCGACTTCGGCGGCGAGGTGGAGCGCATTTTGAAGATGGTCAACGGCGTCATCCTGCTGGTGGACGCCGCTGAGGGCCCCATGCCCCAGACCCGCTTTGTGCTGAGCAAGGCCCTGGAGCTGGGCCACCGGGTCATCGTGGTGGTCAACAAGATCGACCGCCCCGACCAGCGGGTATATGAGGTGGTGGACGAGGTGCTGGAGCTCCTCCTGGACCTGGACGCCACCGACGAGCAGCTGGATTCCCCCATGCTGTTCTGCTCCGGCCGGCAGGGCACCGCCTCCGTCCAGCCCGACGTGGCGGGCAGTGATCTAAAACCCCTGTTTGACACCATTCTGGAGTATATCCCCGCCCCGGAGGTAGATCTGGAGGCCCCCTTCCAGATGCTGGTGTCCTCCATCGACTACAACGAGTTTGTGGGCCGTATCGCCATCGGCCGTGTTGAGCGGGGTGTGGTCAAGCAGAACCAGGACATCGCCGTGTGCAACTACCACGCCCCCGACGCCGCCCCTCAGAAGGCCAGGGTCTCCGCCCTCTATGAGTTCGACGGCCTGGCCAAGGTCCCCGTGCAGGAGGCCGCCGCCGGCAGCATTGTGGCCATGAGCGGCATCGGCGACATCACCATCGGGGACACCATCTGCGCCCCGGACAAGGTGGAGCCCATTGAGTTCGTCCAGATCTCCGCCCCCACCATTGAGATGACCTTCTCTGTCAACGACTCCCCCTTCGCCGGGCGGGAGGGCAAGTTTGTCACCAGCCGCCAGCTCCGGGACCGCCTGTCCCGGGAGACCCTGAAGGACGTGTCCCTGAAGGTGTCTGAGGTGGAGGGCTCCACCGACTCCTTCAACGTGGCCGGCCGGGGGGAGATGTCCCTGTCCATCCTCATTGAGACCATGCGCCGGGAGGGATACGAGCTCCAGGTGTCGCCCCCCCGTGTGCTGTACCGGGAGATCGACGGCAAGAAGTGCGAACCCGTGGAGCGGCTGGTGGCCGACGTCCCCGCCGACTGCGTGGGCGCCGTCATTGAGAAGATGGGCTCCCGGAAGGGCGACCTGCTGGAGATGAACCCGGTGGGCGACCGGATGAAGCTGGAGTTCCTGGTGCCCTCCCGGGGCCTGTTCGGCTACCGCAACGAGTTTTTGACCGACACCAAGGGCGAGGGCATCATGGCCTCCGTCTT
>CAMTMC010000033.1 GCA_947073515.1 uncultured bacterium
AGCTCCGCCGGCGGTTCCAACGCCGGCAGCACCGGCGGCGCTTCCACCGGCGGCGGTTCCTCCGCCGGCACCAATGCCCCTACAGGTGAGGGCGAGGTGTACTACCTGAACTTCAAGCCCGAGGCCGACGCCCAGTGGCAGGAGCTGGCCAAGCTGTACACCCAGGAGACCGGCGTGCCCGTCACCGTGGTCACCGCCGCTTCCAACGAGTATGAGTCCACCCTGATGAGCGAGATGGGCAAGTCCAACCCGCCCACCCTGTTCCAGGTCAACGGCCCCAACGGCCTGCTGAACTGGCAGGACTACTGCTATGACCTGACCGGCTCCAAGATCCTGGGCGAGCTGACCAGCGACAACTTCGCCCTGAAGAACGGGGATGAGATCGCCGCCGTGGCCTACCTCACCGAGTCCTACGGCCTGATCACCAACAAGACCCTGCTGGCCCAGGCCGGCTACGCCATCGAGGACATCCAGTCCTTCGACGACCTGAAGAAGGTGGCCGAGGACATCACCGCCCGCAAAGGCGAGCTGGGCTTCTCCGCCTTCTCCTCCGCCGGCATGGACGGCTCCTCCAACTGGCGCTATCAGACCCACCTGGCCAACCTGCCCCTCTACTTCGAGTATGAGGCCGACGGCATCAGCACCACCACCGCCATCAAGGGCACCTACCTGGACAACTACAAGAACATCTTCGACCTGTATATCAACAACTCCACCTGCGCCCCCGCCGAGCTGGCCGCCAAGACCGGCGACGACAGCCGCAACGAGTTCCTGGCCGGCGAGGCCGTGTTCTTCCAGAACGGCTCCTGGGAGTACAGCAACCTGGTGGGCGAGGGCAAGTTCTCCGACGACGACCTGGCCATGATCCCCATCTATATCGGCGTGGGCGACGAGGCCAAGCAGGGCCTGTGCACCGGCACCGAGAACTACTGGTGCGTGAACAAGGAGGCCTCTGAGGAGAACATCCAGGCCACCCTGGACTTCATGTACTGGTGTGTCACCAGCCAGGCCGGCACCACCGCCATGGGCGGCGGCGAGGGCGCCATGCCCTCCGGCCAGGCCGGCATGGGCTTCGTGATCCCCTTCAAGAACGCCATCGAGTCCCCCAACCTCTTTGTCCGCCAGGACGTGGAGATGACCGCCGGTGGCAAGACCCCCGTGCGCTGGGACTTCCCCACTATGCCCAGCCAGACCTGGAAGGATGAGATGGCTTCCGCTCTGACCCGCTACGCCGCCGGCGGCAGCTGGGACGATGTGGCCTCCGCCTTTGTGGACAACTGGGCCAGCGAGTACGAGCTGCTGGGCTGAGCCTGGACTTGAGCTGAAATCTCACCGTGTTTCAAAAGAGGGGTGGGCGTTACCGCCCGCCCCTCTTGCTTTTTTGTAAAAAGCCTGTGTTGTGTTTGAGGAGGGATACTGTGGAAAAGACCATCCGGCGCTTCTGGCCGGTTTTTGTGCTCCCCACGTTCGCGGCGTTTTTGATTGGGTTTGTGTGGCCCTTTCTCCAGGGCCTGTACCTGTCCTTCTGTAAGTTTACCACCATCAACAAGGCCCAATGGAACGGCCTGAAGAACTACATCTACACGCTGACGGAGTCGGAGTTCCTCCACTCCTTCTGGTTCACCGCCCTGTTCACGGTGGTGTCCACCATCTGTATCAACGTGGCGGCTTTCGCCATCGCCCTGGCCCTCACCCGGGCCATCAAGGGCACCAATATATTCCGCTCTGTATTTTTTATGCCGAATTTAATCGGCGGTATTGTGCTGGGCTATATCTGGAACATTTTGCTCAACTGCGTGCTCACCCTCCTGGGCCAGCCGCTGCTCCAGCTCAGCGCCCCCTACGGTTTCCTTGGACTGATCATCCTCATGTGCTGGCAGCAGATCGGCTACATGATGATTATTTATATCGCCGGCCTGCAATCCATCCCCAATGACTATCTGGAGGCCGCCCGCATCGACGGGGCCACCGACCGGCAGATCCTCTGGCGCATCAAGATCCCCAACGTGATGCCCTCCATCACCATCTGCCTGTTCCTGTCCCTGACCAACGGCTTCAAGCTCTTCGACCAGAACCTGGCCCTCACCGGCGGCGACCCCAACCACCTCACTGAGATGCTGGCCCTGAACATCTACCAGACCTTCTACGGCCGGGCCGGAGCGGTGTGGAAGGGCTACGGCCAGGCTAAGGCCGTGATCTTCTGCGTGCTGGTCATCGCCATCTCGGTGTTCCAGCTCCGGGCCACCCGCTCTAAGGAGGTGCAGCAGTAATGACTAAGAAAAACGCCATCAAAGATGGGATCTTATCTGTGGTGCTGGCCGTGCTCAGCCTGGCCTGGGTCTACCCGGTGGTGATGATCCTCCTCAACTCCCTGAAGAAGGAGACTGCCATCTCCACCGGCACCGCCTTCCAGCCCCCCGTTGGCGGCACCTTCGCCGGCCTGGACAACTACACCAACGCCATCCAGTCCCAGGGCTTCCCCCAGGCCTTCGGGTACACCCTGATTATCACCCTGACCTCGGTGGCCCTGATCCTGGTGTGCTGTTCCATGTGCGCCTGGTTCATCACCCGGGTGAAGACCTGGTACACCAAGGCGCTGTACTTCCTCTTTGTATTCTCCATGGTGGTGCCCTTCCAGATGCTGATGTTCACCCTGTCCGCCACCGCCGACCGCATCGGCACCGCCGCCACGGTGGGCAATCTGGCGGGCAAGCTGGGGCTGGAGGTGTCCAAGGCCACGGGCGCCATCTCCCTGCTCCCCCTGAACACCCCCTACGGGATCTGCGTGATTTACCTGGGCTTCGGCGCGGGGCTGGCGGTGTTCATGTTCTGCGGCTTTATGAAGTCGGTGCCCATCGAGGTGGAGGAGGTCGCCATGATTGACGGCTGCGGCCCCATCCGCACCTTCTTCCTGGTGGTGCTGCCCATCCTGAAGCCCACCCTGATCTCCGTAGGCATCCTGGAGACCATGTGGGTCTGGAACGACTACCTGCTGCCCTACCTGGTGCTGGACCGCACCAAGGGCTACATGACCATTCCCATCCTGATCCAGTACTTCCGGGGCAGCTACGGCCGGGTGGAGATGGGCCCCATGATGGCCAGCATTATGCTCAACGTCATCCCCATTATTGTGGTGTACCTGCTGTGCCAGAAGCACATTATCAAGGGCGTGGCCGCCGGCGCCGTGAAAGGCTGATCCGCCCAGGAAGAGAGAACACAATGACCATCAAAGATATCGCCCGCCTGTGCGGCTGCAGCGTTGGCACCGTGTCCCGGGTGCTGAACCACCACCCGGACGTGAGCGACGCCACCCGCCAGCGGGTGATGGCGGTGGTGGAGGAGCAGAAATTCCAGCCCAACACCAACGCCAAGCACCTGAAGCAGCAGGCGGGCACCAGCATCGCCATTCTGGTGAAGGGCACCCAGAATATGCTCTTCGCCGGACTGGTGGAGAAGATCCAGGCGCTGCTGCGCCAGGAGGGCCGGGACGCCGCCGTCTACTACCTGGACGAGGACGCCAACGAGGTGGCCTACGCCGTCCGCCTGTGCCGGGAGCGCAAGCCGCCGGGCATCCTGTTCCTGGGGGGCGACCTGGAGCATTTCCAGTCCGGCTTCCGGACCATCCATGTGCCCTGCGTCCTGCTCACCAACAGCGGGGCGGAGTTGCCCTACCAGAACCTGTCCTCCCTGGCCACCGATGACGAGGCGGCGGCCTGCCAGGTCATCACCCATTTAATGGACAAGGGCCACCGGCGGATCGGGATGGTGGGGGGCAACTGGTCCTGTTCCCAGATCAGCTACCGGCGGCTCCAGGGCTGCCAACGGGCTTTCGAGGAGCGGGGCCTGCCCTTCGACCCGGAGCGCCAGGGGGAGCCCAGCCGCTACTCCATGGGGGAGAGCTACCAGGCCGCCCTGCGTCTCCTGGACCGGTGCCCGGATTTGACGGCCATCTTCGCGGTCAGCGACGTGACGGCCATCGGGGTGTTGCGGGCCCTGGCCGACCGGGGCCGCCGGGTGCCGGAGGACATCTCCCTGGTGGGCTTCGACGGGGTGGCGGTGTCGGAGTACTGCCTGCCCCGGCTCACCACCGTCTGCCAGGACACCGGGCAGCTGGCCCGCCGGGGGGTGGAGCTGCTGCTCCAGAATATCCGCCGCCCCCAGCCGCCCGTCCATGAGTATGTCCCCTTCCGCCTGGTGGAGCGGGAGAGCGTGGGGGAGCTGTAAAATCCACAAAACCGGCAGACCGCCTTGCGGTTTGCCGGTTTTTATGTTCTATGGCACGGTTTCGATGAAGCGCTGGTCAGATCGATCCCAATATTTTTGATAGATACCATGTTCCCGGCCATCTAAATTGAGTTGATACATCCGGAAAATCACCGGGAAATTTTTGGGCTGCCACTGCTCCTGGTAGGAGTAGCAGTACCTCATGTCGAGCCGCTTCATCACGGCCCCGCTTCTGGGGTTGTTCTGGTTGTGGGTAGCGGTGATGTAGGGGATGCCCTCCTGTTTCAGCCGCTCTATGACGGCGCCGCACGCCTCGCTGACGATCCCCCGGTGCCAGTACTCCTTCCGGAGGGCATAGCCGAAGTCGTGGCTGCCGTCGTTTTCCATGTGTGGACATAGCCGATGGGAAAGTCGTCCCCATTCAGGCAGATGGCGAAACAGTATCGCTCCCTGGCCAGCCGAGTCTCATAAAAGAGCCTCGTCTCCTCCAGATTCTGGACGGGGAACCAGGGCAAAAAGGTGTTGACCTCCGGGTCGGATAAGAGCGCATACAGTGCCTCCAGGTCCGTCCCCCGAAAGGGCCGCAAAATAAGCCTGCCTGTTTCAAGTTCCAAAGTATCCACGGGCTCCTCCTCCAATCACGGATCAATCCTTCTAAATGATAGCACATAGTTTGGGGGCTGTCCACAATCCCGCCCCCGCCGGAGGCGGGATAAATCTCCTCAGCGGACACTCCCCGGGGAAAAAACGCCTGTACATTTCCCGGTCAAAAGAGTATAATAGGCGCAGAATTTACGCCGAGGAGGGCTTCCGTCATGCTGAACGGAAAAACCGTTGTATTGGGGATCACCGGGGGGATCGCCGCCTACAAGGCGGCCTATCTGGCCTCCGCTCTGGTCAAGCTCCGAGCCAATGTAGAGGTCATGATGACCCAAAACGCCACCCAGTTCATCACCCCTCTCACCTTTGAGCAGCTTACGGGGAGAAGGGTCATGGTGGACACCTTCGACCGGAATTTCTCCCACCAGGTGGAGCACATCGCCCTGGCTGACCGGGCGGACCTGGTGCTGGTGGCCCCGGCCACCGCCAATGTCTGCGCCAAGCTGGCCCACGGCCTGGCGGACGATATGCTCACCACCACCGTGCTGGCCTGTACCTGCCCCAAGCTCATCGCCCCGGCCATGAACACCAAAATGTATGAGAACCCGGTGACCCAGGACAACCTGGATCTTTTGCGGAAATACGGCTGGGAGGTCATTTCCCCCGCCTCCGGCCGGCTGGCCTGCGGGGCGGTGGGGGCGGGAAAGCTGCCAGAGCCCCAGGATTTATTGCAATATATCCTCCGGGAGATCGCCTTTCCCCATGATTTGGCCGGGAAAAAGGTGCTGGTGACCGCCGGCCCCACCCAGGAGGCCCTGGACCCGGTGCGCTATTTGACCAACCACTCCACCGGGAAAATGGGCTACGCCCTGGCGAAAATGGCCATGCTCCGGGGGGCGGAGGTGGCGCTGGTCTCCGGCCCCGCCGCCCTGGAAAAGCCCCCCTTTGTGGAGGTGGTGGAGATCCGCTCCGCCCAGGAGATGTTTGAGGCGGTGGCCGCCCGCCAAAGCTGGGCTGACCTGATCTTCAAGGCCGCCGCCGTGGCCGACTACACCCCGGAGCGCTATGCGGACGATAAATTGAAAAAAAAGGAAGGGGATATGTCCATCCCCCTGAAGCGCACCCGGGATATTTTACAGTATCTGGGAGAAAACCGCCGGCCGGGGCAGGTGATCTGCGGCTTCTCCATGGAGACCCGGGATTTATTGGAAAACAGCCGGGCCAAGCTGGAGAAAAAGAATGTGGACATGATCTGCGCCAACAACCTGAAGGTGGCGGGGGCCGGCTTCGGAACTGACACCAATGTGATGACCCTCATCACCCGGGAGGGCCACGAGGCTCTGCCCCTGCTGTCAAAAGAGGAAGTTTCTTCCATTATTTTGGACCGGGCGGTGAAATTACAGTAAATTTTTTGGGAGCAAAGGCCCCCTTTCCCGGCGGGAGGGGGGCTTTTTTGTGCCATTTCCGCCCTTGACATAAGTCCGATTTCGGACTATAATAAGTCTGAAATCGGACTTGGAGGGACTGAGATGCCTGATTTGAGCTTTCCCCAATTTATCTCCGCCTACAACACCCTGTATAAGGAGACCGACCAGCTGTACCACAAAATTGCCAGCTATTTCCATCTGCCCGACGCCGCCTTCTGGATTTTATACGTCCTGCTGGAGGATGAGGGGGGCGTCTCCCAGCGGCAGCTGGTGTCCGGCCTGGCCATGAGCAAGCAGACTATCAGCTCCGCCATGAAGGGGCTGGAGGCCCGGGGCTGTATCCGGCTGTCCAACGGCCGGGGGCGGCAGAAGCTGATCCACCTCACAGACCGGGGGCGGGAGCTGGCGGAGGGCACCGTCCGGCTGGCGCGCCAGATGGAGGAGCGGGCCTTCCTGGGCCTGACCCAGGAGCAGTGTGAGGGCCTGCTGGCCTGCAACCGGAGCTGGCTGGACCTGCTGCGCCGGGAGTCGGAGGTTATTTTTCAAACTTCTCAGGAGGAATAAGTTTTTTTATGACAATCAAACTTTCTGACCACTTTACCTATTCCAAATTGCTGTGTTTTACCCTGCCTTCCATTGTGATGATGGTCATCACCTCCATCTACAGCGTGGTGGACGGGCTGTTCGTGTCCAACCTGGTGGGGGAGCTGGCCCTGTCGGCGGTGAATATCATGTTCCCCGTGTCTATGATCGTGGCCGCCGTGGGCTTTATGCTGGGCAGCGGCGGCGGCGCCCTGGTGGCCCGGACCATGGGGGAGGGCAAACAGGAGCTGGCCAACCAGTATTTCTCCATGATTATTTTCACCGTGCTGGGGATCGGCACCCTTTTCTCTGTCCTCGCCGTGGTCTTTGTGGAGCCCATCGCCCGGCTGGCCGGATCCAGCGACCTGCTGATGGAGGACTGTATCGCCTACGGGGCGGTGCTGCTGGGGGGCAGCGCAGTGTTTATGCTCCAGGTGTCCTTCCAGGTCTTTCTGGTGGTGGCGGAGCAGCCTAAGCTGGGGCTGGTCTTCTCCATCCTGGCGGGGATCACCAATATGGCGCTGGACTACCTCCTCATCGGGCCGCTGGATATGGGGGTGGCCGGGGCGGCCTGGGCCACTGTGCTGGGCTACGCCGTGGGCGGCGTGCTGCCCCTGATCTACTTTTTCCGGCCCCGGCGGGGCGCCCTGCGGCTTACCGTCCCCAAGCTCTACCCCCGGCAGCTGTGGGAGGCCTGCGCCAACGGCTCCTCAGAGCTGATGAGCAACCTGTCCTCCTCCCTGGTGGGGGTGCTGTACAACATCCAGCTGATGCGGCTGGTGGGGGAGTCGGGCGTGGCCGCCTACTCGGTGATGATGTATGTGGACTTCGCCTTTGTGGCGGCGTTCCTGGGCTTTAACGTGGGCAGCAGCCCCATTGTCAGCTACCACTACGGGGCGGAGAACCACCGGGAGCTGAAGAACGTGTTCGGGAAGAGCATGGCGGTGATCGCTGTCTCCTCGGTGGCCATGGTGGCCCTGTCGGAGGCGCTGGCCCTCCCCCTGGCTATGGCCTTTGTGGGCTACAGCCCGGAGCTGATGGAGATGACGGTCCACGGCTTCCGGATCTTCGCCCTGAGCTACCTGTTTGCCGGATTTGGCATCTACGGTTCCGGGTTCTTCACCGGCCTGTGCAACGGGGTGATCTCCGCCCTGCTGTCCTTCCTGCGCTCTTTTGTATTCCGGGGCGGGATGGTGCTGCTGCTGCCCCTGTTCCTGGACTTGGACGGCATCTGGCTGGCGGTGGTGGCCGCCGACGGCCTGGGCGCCCTGGTGGCCCTGGCTTTCCTGTGGGGCAAGCGGAGGCGGTACCACTACTGGTAGTATGAGAGCCTGTTTCAGATCTCTTTATGCCGTCTAGGCGGCCGGTTTTCCGCCCTGACCGGGTTAAAAGCCTCGCGGGGCACGCGATCCAATCGACAATCCACACGCGCCGAGACATGAGACAGGCGCTGAGAAAAGCGGGCGCCGCCGGCGCCCGCTTTTGCCGTCCGGCGTTGACTTTCCCGCAGGAAGAACCTATAATAAAGCTGGTATTTTTTTATCGGAGAGCCGGGAATATCGGGAAGAGATGGAGGAAGTGTTATGAAGACCTGTCCCAACTGCGGCGAGCGGCTGCCGGACGGCGTGGAGCGCTGCCCAAACTGTCATACAGAGTGGAACAACCCCCTGGAGGCCCCTGTCCGGAAGGGGCCAAACCGCAAGCTGCTCATCGGCGGCGGCGTCCTGGCCGCTGTGGTGCTGATCGGGGTGGTGGCGGCCTTCGCCCTTGGGGGCGGGGGGCGGTCCCCGGAGAAGGATTTTATCCGGATTCAGCAGGAGCTGTTTACCGACCGGATGCTGGATGGGCTGGAAAAGGGGCTGGACGTGCTGGGCTCCGGGAAATTTGACAGCGACCTGACCCTGTACGCCTGGGTGGACGAGCCGGAGCTCAACCGGCTGCTGGAGAATTCCGCCCTCCAGCTGAAAATCGACCTGGACCGGGACCGGCTGATTCTGGACGGCCGGATGATTTTCCAGGGCAGCCCGATCCTCAGCGGGGCGCTGACCTACGACAAGGGGCAGGTGGGCTTCTGCCTGCCGGAGGTGGATGAGCGCTACTATGTGGCCGACCTGTCCAAGGCCTCCAGCGATCTCACGGGGATGGACATAGATCTGAGCAAGCTGGCCCTGCCGGAGATCTCTGGAAAACAGTGGCGGGCCCTGGCCCAGACCTATCTGGACCTGGTCCACACCGCCGTGACCCGGGACAACGTGAGGCTGGAGCAGGGCCAGGCCATGGAGTTCCAGCTGCTGGGCGGCGGCTTTACGGGGGATGTATACACCTTCACCCCCGCCGCCGGGGACATTGAGGAGATGCTGGTCAAGCTGGCCGGCCATCTGCGGACGGACAAGGAGCTGCGTAAGCTGGTGATCGGCCTGATGGTCCCCCAGGCCCTGGAGGCCGCCTTTGGGGAGGAGATATTCGACGGGGTGGATCCGGAGGCGGAGCTGGACCGGGCCCTGGTGGAGCTGGCGGATGAGCTGGAGGCTGAGGCCGCCTCCATCGGCCGGGAGGTGGAGGACAGCGGCTTCACCTGGACCCTGGCCGTGGAGGGCAGGCAGGCGCGGCTGATCCGCATTGAGTCCTACGGGGAAGCCCTGGTCTATGAGCGGGCGGGCAGCGAGGCCGGCGGCGTGGAGGAGGCCCTCTTTGGCGATGAGGGCGGGCTGATCGAGCCCTTCCTCCGCCACAGCTATGTGAAAGACGGCTCGGTGTCCCGGGGGACTGTGACGGTGGACGCCGGGTACGGCGGCTCTATGTCCATGAAGTATGAGATAGACGAGAGCAGGAAGTCCCCCTTCGGCACGCCCTACGGTACCTACAGCTACAGCTACACGCCCCTGGACATGGCCTATTCGATCCAGGTGGCCGATGGGGTGCAGGGCGGCACCGACCACATCATGACCATAGAGGACTGCGGATACCTCTTTGACGCCCCCTTTGACACCCTGGCCCTCACCCTCAACGCCACGGAGAAGGGTACCGCCCAGATGCCCGACGGGCCGGTGGTGGATATCACCAATTACTCCCAGGATGAGCTGGAGGCCCTGTTTGAGACATTGGGGAACAAGCTGGCCATATCCATGACGATGCTGATGTTCCAGATGATGGGCGCCTATGCCTAAGGGGGAGGCGCTGTGCCGCCTGGACGGGGTGGTGAAGGGCTACGGCCCCAATACCCCCGCCGCCCTGGGGCCCATCTCCCTGGAGGTGCACACCGGGGAGATCCTGGGGGTTCGGGGGCCCAACGGGGCGGGGAAGAGCACCCTGATGGGGGTGCTGGCCGGGGTGCTCCGGCCGGACAGCGGCGCTGTGGAGTACGGCCAGGGGGTGCGGGAGTCCATCGGGTATGTGCCCCAGGAGCTGTCTTTGTACAGCACCCTGTCCGGGCTGGACAACCTGCGCTTCTGGGGGGCGGCCTGCGGCCTGCCCCGGAAGGCCATCGCCGCACGGAGCCGCTGGCTGCTGGAGCGGATGGAGCTGTCCGGCAAGGGCCGCCAGCCGGTGTCCGCCTACTCCGGGGGGATGAAGCGCAGGCTCCACCTGGCCTCCGCCCTGATGGTCACCCCCAGGCTGCTGCTGCTGGATGAGCCCACCGTGGGGGCGGACGGCCACTCCGCCCGGCTGATCCTGGACACCCTGGTCCACCTGCGGGACATGGGGTGCGGGGTGGTGCTCATCAGCCACCAGGCCGGGGAGCTGGAGCGGGTGTGCGGCCGGATCCTCACCCTGGAGGGGGGCCGCCCCGCTGAGAGGGGCGTGGAACCATGAGAGGTCTCCGGGCCACCCTGTACAAGGATTTAAAGCTGTTTTTCACCGGGGCGGGGGCGCTGGCCCTGATTTTGCCCTTCCTCCTGCTGCTGGCCCTGCGGGCGGGGATGGGGGACCTGTCCAAGGGGGCGTACGTCCAGCCCTTCCCCATCGGGGTCCGGGATCTGGACAACACCATCATGTCCAGGTCCCTGCTGTCCCAGATGGGGGAGATTGAGCTGTTCTCCCGGATCATCCGCCTGGAGGAGGGGGAGCCGGACAGCGCCGCCCTGGAACAGGGGGCGGCGGCGGTGGTGACCGTCCCCAAGGACTTCTTTTTCGACCTGTACTCCATGGAGGACTGCCCGGTGGATCTCACCCTCAACGGGGAGACCCCCCTGGAGGCCAGCCTGTTTGAGGGGATTTTTACCTCCGTCATGGAGATCATCCGGGCGGACCAGGCCGCCGGGGCGGGGCTGTACCGGTTTTGCTACGGGGAGCTGACCCCGGAGCTGGAACAGGAGCTGTACGCTGGGACCTCGGAGCAATTAATCTTCGACGCCCTGGGCCGGCAGACGGTATTTGACACCGGGGCGGGGCGGGCCGACGTACAGGGGGCGCTGGAGCGCCGCCTGCTGGCCTGCGCTTTGTCGGTGCTGGCGATGTTCTCCGCCCTGGCGGCGGTGAAGACCCTGCCGGAGGAGCTGGCCCTGGGGGTGCTGCCCCGGTTCCGAGGGGTGGGCGGCTCGGCGGCCGCCTTCGCCCTGTCCAAGCTTTTGACCGCCGGACTGCTTGCCCTGCCCACCCTGGCGCTGGCCCTGGCGGTCTTCCAGCCGCCCCAGCCCGAGGCGGTGATCCTGCTTGCCCTGCTGCTGCTGGCGGGAGCCTTCGGGCTGCTGCTGGCTCTGGCGGCCTGGGCGGGGAGCGCCGGGGCGGCCCAGCGGTGGGGAAACCTGTTCCTGCTGGCCTCCCTGGTGCTGGGAGGCACCCTGTGGCCCCGGCATCTGCTGCCCGCCCCCCTGCCGGCGCTGGGGAAGCTCACCCTGCCCTATTACGCCGCCCTGGGGCTGGAGGGGGCCCGGGCGGGGCTGTCCGCCGGCCAGCTGCTGGCCCTGGCGTGGCCGTTGGCCCTGATGGGCCTGGCCGGAGGGGCGCTGGCCCTCCCGGGGCTGGGACGGCGGCGGGGCCAGGACCGGGAGGAGGCCGCTGGACGGGAGGCTGCGCCCGCCCTCCAGGCCGGGGAGGCGGGCTCCACTGGCCGGGTGTCCCGGCTGGCGGATATGGCCGTCGTGAAATTCCGGGCCATGGCCGGGGGGAGGGCCGGACTGGCCGCCCTGCTGGCTGTGGGCCTGCTGTGCGGCATGGCGGCCCAGTCCAACCGGACAGGCGGGGCCGGCGCCCTGGCCTTGGGCCTGTGCGATTTGGATGGGAGCCCCCTGTCCCGGGAGCTGGCCGCCGCCCTGGAGGGCCGGGCGGGGCTGGAGGTGATCCCCTTCTCCCGGGCGGAGGAGGGGGAGCGGGCCATGCTCCTGGGGGAGATGGAGGGCCTGCTGGTCATCGGGCCGGGCTACGCCTCCGCCCTGGAAGGGGAGGGGCGGACACCCCTGTCCTACACCGGGGCCGCCTCCGCCCTGTCTGCCCAGGGGGCCCGGGAGCTGGTGGCCGGGCAGGTGTCCGCCCAGCGGGCCCGCCTGCGGGCCGCAAATGAGGCCGGGGAGCGGCTGGGCCGGCCCCTGAACGAGGGGGAACGGGCCGCTCTTATGGAGGAAATTGACCGGGTGGAGGCCGAAATGCCCCCGCTGTTCCACGTCAGCACCGCCGGCGGGGCGGTCCCGGCGGAGCCCTTCGCTCCCAGCCCCATGGGGTTCGCCGCCCTGGCGGCGCTGTTCACCCTGTTCACCGCCGCCCCCTGGACCGGGAGCGGCGATGGCAGGCGGGCGGAGCGGCGGCTGTCCGGGCTTCCGGGAGGGCTGGTGTTGTCCTACGGCAGCGACTGCCTGGCCCTCGCCGGGCTGGGGCTGATGACCGCCCTGGCCGTCCTCCTGCCCGGCGGGCCGGGACAGCTGGCCATGCTGCCCGCCGCCGTTGGCTGCGCCTTCACCTGCGCCGCCCTGGCCCTGGCGGTCACCCGGTTTTCCGCCCAGGAGGGCCGGGTGGATGGGCTGGCGCCCTTTTTGGCGCTGATCCTGTGCCTGCTGGGCGGGTGCTTTTTGGATGTGAGACAGCTCTCACCCGGGTTGGCGGCCCTGGCGCTGGCCACCCCGCCGGGGCTGGCACTGGCCGCCGGGGAGGGCAGCCTGGCCGCCTGGGCCGGGTTGGTTGGAGAAGGCGTGTTGTTCCTGCTCCTGGGACGGCCCGGGCGGAGGGGTTGAGCGTATCCCCTGGAAGAAAACAGGAAACTCCCCCGGAGGGGGCGCTCCCCCCTCCGGGAGCGGGTTTAGATTTTTTGTAATTTAATTCGCTAGCATTCTAAAATTTTCACTTGACAATGAGGTATCGCTATTTTATACTAAAACCTATCTCAAAGCGAGGATGAAGTTGTGAAGAAAACAAATATCAACGGGATTCTCCCCCTGGGGCGGCAGCCGCTCAGTCAAAAGATTTACGAGAGCCTGAAGCAGCTGATCCTGGAGGGGGACATACCTCCCGGCTCGAAGCTGAACGAGACCCAGGTGGCGGAGCGGATGAACACCAGCACCACCCCGGTGCGGGAGGCCTTCCGCCTGTTGGCCTCGGAGGGGCTGGTGAAGATCGAGCCCTGGAAGGGGGTTGTGGTGCAGGAGTACAGCACGGATGAGATCCTGGAGGTCTTCCAGTGCCGCCAGGTGCTGGAGACGCTGGCCCTGGATCTGACCATCTCCCGGATGGAGCGGCTGCCCAACCGGGAGGAGGAGCTGCGGCGGATTGAGGAGGATATCGCCCTGTCCGAAGGGGAGGACGCCTACTCCGGCTTTGTGGGCCGGAACTCTGGAATCCACAACTTCTGGATCAAGGGGTCGGGCAACCGGAGGCTGTTGCTGCTGATGGAGAACCTGAACGATGTACTGCTTCATGACCGGAATATGTCGGCTATGGACGAGAAACGCAGGGAGGAGATTATTGCCGAGCACCGGGAGATTTTTCGGGCGGTACGGGTTCTGGATCGGGAGGGGGCCCGGGCGGCGCTGACCCGGCACATGGAAAATGGGTATCAATACAGCTTGAAAATCCGGAATCAGGAGGACTAAGGAAGAAGGCCCTTTGAGAACAGGGAAAAATTTGAACAAAAATTCTATAGAATATATAATTTTGGGGTCCTGATGACAGCGTCTGGAGAGCGGGGTATGTTTTCCAGGAAATTCTATAGAATACAGAAAAAAGAAAGGATGTGTCGCGCATGGCATGGGAGATGGAGAAGGGCGCCAGGACAGTGGTGAACAAATGCGCCGGGGTGCGGACCGGTGAGCAGGTGCTGATTGTGTCGGAAGAATCCAAGCGGAGCATCGCGGAGTGTCTGGCCAAGGTGGCGGCGGAAGCGGGAGGCGAGCCGGCCATCGTCACCATGGTCCCCCGGGAGCGGGACGGCCAGGAGCCCCCCGCCATGATCGCCGCCGCCATGGGACAGGCGGACGTGTTCCTGTGCGTGGTGGGGAAGTCCATTACCCACACCCGGGCGGTGAAGGAGGCCGTGGCCGGAGGGGCCCGGGGGCTGGTGCTCACCCAGTTTTCAGAGGAGATGATGGATCACGGGGGGATTGAGGCCGATTTCCCCGCCATCGCCCCCATCTGCAAGGCCCTGGCGAAAAAGCTGGAAAACGCCAAGGTGGTTCACTTGACCACCCCTCACGGCACGGATCTCACCTACTCGGCGGAGGGGAGGCGGGGAAACGCCCTGTACGGCGTGGTGGAAAAGGGGCAGTTCTCCACCATCCCCACCATTGAGGCCAATGTCTCCCCCCTGGAGGGGACGGCCAACGGCACCATTGTGGCGGACGCCAGCGTCCCTTACATCGGCATCGGGGTGCTGGAGGAGCCGGTGATGTGCCAGGTGCGGGACGGGCGGATTATCTCCATGGAGGGGGGGCGCCAGGCCCAGATGCTGAAGGCGGACCTGGACAGCAAAAACGACCCCAACGTGTACAACGTGGCGGAGATGGGGGTAGGGATGAACCCCAAATGCCGTTTCTGCGGCTTTATGCTGGAGGACGAGGGGGTGCGGGGTTCGGTCCACATCGGGATCGGCACCAGCATTACCCTGGGCGGGGTGGTGAAGGCGGCCTGCCACTACGACCTCATCATGACGGGCGCCACAGTAGTGGCCGACGGTGTGGAGCTGCTGCGGGACGGCGAGATTTTAGAGGGAAATTTATAGAGATAGAGAGGAGAACATGACATGGAACTGCTGTTGAACGGGAAGGCCGCCGGGGCGGCCCAGGTGGTTTTCTGCTGGGGGGAGCCCTGTCCCCCGCCCTATGGGGAGCAGGTGGAGCGGCTGATCTCCGCCGGCCGGTTCCGCCCCCAGGAGGGACAGGTCAAGGCCCTGGAGACGGAGGACGGCCTGCTGATCCTGGCGGGAAAGCCGGAGAAGGAGGACGCGCGCCTGGTAAAACAGCTGTTGGGCCGGGCGGTCCGGCTGGCCCGGGAGGAGCGGGCCGGGACGCTGGAAATCGACCTGGACAGCTGGCCCGGGGAGATGGCCGGTGCGGAGCTGGTCCGGGCCGCCGCCATCGCCGCCTGGGAGGGGAACTATGTCTTTGACCGCTACCGCTCCAAGGACGACCCCGGACTGGAGCGGGTCTCCATCAAGCGGAGCGGGGAGGGGCTGGAGCGGGCCTTCCAGGAGGGGGACCGGCTGGGCCGCAATGTAGCCGAGGCCCGGGATACCATCAACCGCACCTCTCGGGATATGACCCCCGAGACTATGGCCGGCTGGGTGCTGGAGCTGGCCAAGGACGGCCCCTACGAGGTGGAGATCCTGGACGAGGAGGCCCTCCGGGCGGCGGGGGCGGTGGCCATGCTCAGCGTGTCCGCCGGGGCCCACAACCCGCCCCGCATGGCGGTGCTTCGCTACAGAGGGAACCCGGAACACCCTGACGACGTGACCGGGGTGCTGGGGAAGGGCCTTACCTACGACAGCGGCGGGCTGTCCCTCAAGACCAAAAAGGGCATGATTACCATGCACCACGACATGAGCGGCGCCGCCGTCACAGCGGCCGCCTTCGACGCCGCCGCCCGGATGGGGCTGCCGGTGAACCTGACGGCGGTGCTGCCCATGTGTGAGAATATGCTTGCCCCGCAGGGGTACCGGCCCGGGGACGTGATCGGTACCATGGACGGCAAGACAGTGCTGGTCACCAGCACCGACGCCGAGGGGCGGCTGGTACTGGCCGACGCCTTGACCTGGGCCATCCGGAAGGAGGGGGCCAAGCGCCTGGTGGACATCGCCACCCTCACCGGCGGGGCGGTGGCCGCCTTCGGCCCCCTGATCCACGCCGTGGCGGTGGAGGACACGGAACTGATACGGGCGGTCCAAGAGGCCTCTGATACCAGCGGGGAGCCGGTGTGGCGGATGCCCATGCTGGCCGACTACAAGAGCTATCTGAAGGCGGAGCACGCGGATCTGGCCAACTCCTCCGGGGGGGCGGGGCCGTCCATGATTAACGGGGCGATGTTCCTCCGGGAGTTTACCCAGTCGCTGCCCTGGCTGCACATCGACTGCGCGGGACCCAGCTGGACCGAGAAAACCGACGGCTGCCGCTTCTGGGGCGCCACAGGGGCGGGCACGGCGCTGCTGTTCGAGCTGTTCCGTCAGCTGGCGGAGAAATAGTCAGATGAACTACGGAATTGGAGGTAATACTATGAAAAAACGGCTCTTATCCCTGACACTGGCCACGGTGATGGCAGTTTCCCTTCTGGCGGGCTGCGGCGGAGTCGGCACAGCCGGCGGCACGACCAGCCAGCCCTCCGGCGGCGGCCAGAGCTCCTCCCATCCGGCGCCCTCCGGCGGCGGCGAGCTGAGGCTGGTGTTCTCCGAGGACATTGACACCCTGAACCCCCATATGGAGCGCAGCAGCACCGACTCGGAGATCATCCTGTCTGTGGGCGGCGTGCTCTACCGGATCGCCCCCAGCACCAATTCCGCCTATGAGATCGTCCCGGAGTACGCCGAGGGCGCCCCGGAGATGGTGGATCAGGAGGGGCTGGTCTGGCGGATCAAGGTGCGGGACGACGCCAAGTACGCCGACGGCTCCCCTATGACCGCCGGGGACTTTGTGTACTCCCTGAAGATGTATTACGACCCCCTGCTCCTCAACTCCCCCGGCACCACCCTGGATGAGTACGGGGTATATATCACCAACGCCACCCCCTACATGATCCAGCACGCCGAGGGGACCGAAGTGGCCTGGGAGGACGTGGGCGTCAAACTAGTGGATGGAAACGCCTTTGAGCTGACCCTGGACAAGCCGGTGAACGCGTCCCAGCTGGAGCTGGCCTTCGCCTCCTGCGTGATGGTGCCGGTGAGGGAGGAACTGTATGAGGCCGGGATGAACAGCGACCGGAACGAGACCAACTACGGCTCCTCCTGGGACAAGTTCGCCTCCTCCGGACCCTTTATGGTCACCGGCTGGACCCGGGACTCGGAGATCTCCATGGAGCGCAACCCCAACTATCCCCTTCAGGACGGCATTACCCTGGACCGCATTGTGTATAAAATTGTCCCGGAGTCAGGCACCCGGCTGCAGCTGTTTGAGTCCGGCCAGCTGGACACCGTATCCCTCAGCGAGGCGGATCTGGAGCGCTACGGTGAGGACCCCCGGATTCTGGAGGTGCCCAGCAGCGCCGCCACCTGCATCGGCCTGAACCCCATCAACACCAAAAACCCCATCCTGCAAAACCAGAAGTTCCGCCAGGCCCTGTTTTTCGGCACCAACCGGAAGGAGGCTGCCAAGCTAGGCAACAGCATGCCCGTGGACTACTACATCACGGACAACTATATTCTGGATATCAACACCGGCCTTGCCTTCCGGGACAGCGAGGAGGGCAAGTCTTACGTGGATTCGGACAACTACAGCTACGACCCGGAGAAGGCCAAGGAGCTGTTCCGCCAGGCCCTGGAGGAGACCGGCGCCGCCAGCGCCTCCCTGGAGATCCTGTATCAGGACTCCAGCGAGTCCCGGAAGAAAATCTGCGAGTATCTCCAGAGCTCCTGGCAGGAGCTGTTCGGCCGGGACCGGCTGACCGTCACCCTCCAGGCTGTACCCAGCCAGCAGCTTTCGGAGCGCTACCGCAGCCACAAGGACGACCCCAGCGCCTTTGAGAGCGGCGTCATCGCCTCTACCTACAACGATCTGGACCCGGCCAGCGCCCTGATGGAGTGGAACATGAACGCCACCCGGAAGAAGATCCCCTACTATGACGAGGAGTTTACCGCCTTGTATGACCAGGCGGTGGCCCTGCCCCTGGAGGAGGTGGAGGCCCGGGCCGGCCTTATCGCCCAGGCGGAGGCCAAGATGCTGGCGGACGCCCCCTTCATCCCCGTGACCCAGTCGGTCTCCAGCGTGCTGATTGCCGACCGGGTGACCATGCCTTTTACCACCTACAACAGTGTGCTGCGCTACGCCTGGCCCTGGGCGCAGGTCAATCAATGATCCGTATACGATAGATCCTGGGCGGGAGGGGGACTCCCCTCCCGCCTGTGATCCAGCGGGACAAGGAGAAACAGCATGATGAAATACTTTTTCCAGCGCGTCCTGGCGTTGGTGATCACACTGTTTATTATCCTGACAGTGGCGTTTCTGGTCATCCGCCTGATGCCTGGCTCCATCTACGACAGCAATGAGTCCCTGTCCGCGGAGATGGTCAAGATCCTGGAGGACAAGTATCACCTGAACGACCCGATGATTGTCCAGTACCGCTACTTCCTGGAGGATATCATCGTCCGGGGGGACTGGGGCACCTCTGTGGCGGTGCAGCCCCGGGTGCCGGTGTGGGAGGTGCTGGGCTCCAAGATCCCGGTGACCCTCCAGCTCAACTTTATCTCCCTGGTGATCGCCATGCCCATCGGGATTGCCGCAGGGATTTTCGCCGCCATCTACCAGAACACCAAGGTGGACTATGTGATCTCCTTCTTTGTGGTTCTGTTCATCTCGGTGCCGTCCTTTATTTTCGGGTCGCTGCTCCAGTATTTCCTGGCCTATAAGCTGGGGTGGTTCCCCATCATCTACAACGCCACCGGGGTGGGTATGGCCAAGTACCTGTCGATGGTTCTGCCAATCACGGCGCTGACCTTCTCGCCGGTGGCCCGGGTCACCCGCTACCTGCGGGGGGAGCTGATTGAGAATCTCAGCTCGGAGTACATGCTGCTGGCCCGCACCAAGGGGCTGACCCAGCTGCAGGCCACGGTGCGCCACTCCATGCGCAACTCCTTCGTGCCACTGGCCAACATCATCATCCCCATGTTTACCAATATCCTGACGGGCTCCCTGGTGGTGGAGCAGATCTTCTCCGTAGCCGGGGTGGGCGGCCTGCTGGTGGCCTCTATCAACTCCAGCGACCACACCCTGACCATCGCAATTTTGATTTTCTACTCCCTCATCTCCCTGGTGACCATTTTGATTGTGGATCTCTCCTACGGGCTGATTGACCCCAGAGTGCGGATCGGAGGCGGCAGCTATGACTAATTCAATAAATGGAATTCCCTATGAGAGCCCCAGGCCCGCCCGTGAGGACGACTTTGAGCTGTTACAGCTGGGCGCCGACCTGAAGGACGCCAAATTTGAGAGCCCGCCCATCGGCTTTTTTAAGGACGCCACCCTCCGCCTGGCCAAGAACAAGGCGGCGGTGGCGGCGCTGGTGATCATCCTGGTGGTGTCCGCCATGGCGGTGTTCGGGCCTATGATGACCGCCTACGCCTTTGACCAGCAGTTTGTGGACTATCAGAACATGCCCCCCAGGATCCCCCTGCTGGCCCCGCTGGGCATCGCGGACGGCTCCCGGGTGCTGGAGAACCGCCGGGCCGACGGCCTGTCCGATACGGAGAAGTACCCGGAGGGCTGTATCCTGAAGGTGATGAACCGGAGGACCGTCAACGGGGTGGAGATGGTAGATGTGAAGGTGGACTACTACCGGTACAGCGGCTGTGAGGAGAACTTCCTGCTGGGGTCGGACTATCTGGGCCGGGACCTGTGGACCCGGCTGTGGCGGGGGACCCGGGTGTCCCTGTTCATCGCCGTGTTCTCGGTGGTGACCAATGTGATCATCGGGGTGATTTACGGCTCTGTGGCCGGCTACTACGGCGGCAAGCTGGACATGGTCCTCATGCGGGTCTGTGAGATTATCCAGTCCTTCCCACGGGTGGTGGTGGCCACGCTGTTCATCATGTTTTTCGGGACGGGAATCTTCTCCATCATTATGTCCCTGCTCATTAGCGGCTGGATTCAGACCGCCCGGCTGGTGCGGGCCCAGTTCTACCGGTTTAAGGGCAGGGAGTACGTGCTGGCCGCCCGGACCATGGGGGTGCGGGACCGGGCGATCATCTTCCGGCACATCCTGCCCAACTCCCTAGGGCCCATTATCACCACGATGATGATCGCTGTGCCCCAGGCCATCTTTACCGAGTCCTTTTTGGCCTATATCGGCCTGGGCCTTAAGGCGCCGGAGCCCTCCATCGGCGTGCTACTGTCGGAGGGGCAGAAGGTGCTGCTCAACTTCCCATACCAGTCCCTGTTCCCGGGGATCGTCATCTCCGCGCTGATGATCTCCTTCAACCTGTTTGGCAACGGGCTGCGGGACGCTATGGACCCAACCCTGCGCGGGACTTGATAGGAGGGACGCTGATATGTCAGATAAGATTCTACAGGTGAAAAATCTCTGCGTATCCTTCTCCTCTTATGCTGGGAAGGTACAGGCGGTGCGGGATGTGTCCTTCGACCTCTATCGGGGGGAGACTTTGTCCATTGTGGGGGAATCGGGCTCAGGCAAGTCGGTGACCACCAAGGCGGTTTTAGGTATCCTCTCCGGCAACGCCACCATTGAGAGCGGGGAGATCCTCTACAACGGCGCCGACCTGGCCAAGTTCCAGGACAAGGACTTCGCCGATATCCGGGGGAAGAAAATCTCCCTGGTGTTCCAGGACCCCCTGTCCGCCCTCAACCCCATTATGAAAATCGGTAAGCAGATTGTGGAGGCTCTAGTCCTCAGCGGCTCCACCCCCAAGGGGGAGGCCAAGGAGAAGGCCCTGGATTTGATGCGCCGGGTGGGCATCCCCCAGCCGGAGATCCGCTTCAACCAGTACCCCTTCCAGTTCTCCGGCGGCATGCGCCAGCGGATTGTCATCGCCATCGCTTTGGCCAGCGACCCGGAGATCCTGATCTGCGACGAGCCCACCACAGCTCTGGACGTGACCATCCAGGCCCAGATCCTGGAGCTGATCAACGAGATCAAGGAGCGGAGCAGCCTGTCCATCATTTTTATTACCCACGACCTGGGGGTGGTGGCCAATGTGGCCGACCGGGTGGCGGTGATGTACGCGGGGCGGATTGTGGAGTACGGCAGGAGCGAGGAGATCTTCTACAACCCCAAAAATCCCTACACCTGGGCGCTGCTGTCCTCCATGCCGGATCTGGATACCAAGGAGCAGTTATTCTCCATCCCCGGTACCCCGCCCAATATGCTCTATCCCCCGCCAGGGGACGCCTTCCACGAGCGCAACCAGTACGCCCTGAAGATCGACCAGCGGGAGGCGCCGCCGTTCTTCCGGGTGTCCGATACCCACTACGCCGCCACCTGGCTGCTGGATCCCAGGGCGCCGAAGGTGGACCCGCCGCCTATCCTGACGGAGCGGATCGCACGGATGAAAAGGAGGGCTGAAGATGTCCGCTGATACCAACACCCGAGAGGCGCTGCTGGACGTGCGGGGCCTGAAGACCTATTTTTCCTCTGGGCACGGCGGCAAAAAACACGTGGTCAGGGCGGTGGACGACGTGTCCTTCCAAATTTTTAAGGGGGAGACCTTCGGCCTGGTGGGGGAGTCGGGCTGCGGCAAGACCACCACCGGCCGGACTATCATCCGGCTGTACAACCCCACCGGGGGCGAGGTCTACTTCGACGGTAAAAAAATCTCTGGGAAGCTGGGCCGGAATGAGATCAACCAGCTTACCCGGAATATGCAGATGATCTTCCAGGACCCGGTGGCCTCCCTCAATCCCCGGATGACCATTGAGGAGATCGTCTCCGAGGGGCTGCGGGTCAACGGGATGCGGGACCGGGCCCAGCGGCTGGAGCTGGTGTACAACATCCTGGACAAGGTGGGCCTGACCAAGGACCACGCAACCCGCTACCCCCACGAGTTCTCCGGTGGACAGCGGCAGCGGGTGGGCATCGCCCGGGCCCTGGTCACCAACCCCTCCCTGGTCATCGCGGATGAGCCGGTATCCGCCCTGGATGTGTCCATCCAGGCCCAGGTCATCAACCTGTTCAACAAGCTGAAGGAGGAGATGGGGCTGACTATCCTGTTTATCGCCCACAACCTGTCGGTGGTCAAATACTTTTCCGACCGGATCGGCGTGATGTACATGGGTAAGCTGCTGGAGGTGGCCGATGCCGACGATCTGTATCTCCACCCCGTCCACCCCTACACCAAGTCCCTGCTCTCCGCGATCCCCCAGCCAGACCCCCTCTTTGAGCGTAAACGGGCGCGGGTGGCCTATGACCCTGCCATCCACCACTACGAGGAGGAGCGGCCCCAGTACCATGAGATCCTGCCCAACCACCAGGTCTACGCCTCCCAGTCGGAGGTGGAGCGGTACAAGCGGGAGCTGGGGCAATGAGGGAGAACAGAAAAGCCCAGCCCAATCTGGCCCTGGCGGCCCTGGCCGGGAGCGCCCTGTGGGCCCTGTGCTTCCCGATGCTGGCGGGGGCGGCGTACAGCCGGAGGAGCCTGTCCGACGGGCTGACCACCGCCGGGCTGGTACTGCTGATCGCCGGCCTGTGGCGGGTGGTGGGGCGGCTGGGGATGTTTGACAGCACCAAATATGGCTGGAAGAAGTTTGTGGAGGTCATCCGGACCAAAAATTATGTCCACTCCCGGTCGGAGCTGCCCAGCCTGGTGGATTACAAGCGGAAAAACCCATACCGAAAAACATATTTGCCCCTTTTGGCGGTGGCGGCGCTGGATCTGGCGGCTGCGGCGCTCATCGCCTGATGGGGAGGAGGAGAGACTTGTATGAAAGTTATGTTTGGCGCCATCCGGGACCTACCAGTCAAGGCGTATTTCGCCGGGCAGGACGGGAAGCTGACCGCCGGGGACAACTGGGGGGAGGAGCGGCTCCCCCTGGCTGTCCGCCGGGAGGGCTTCACCGGGGCGCTGGGTGAGGTCAGCTGCGTGTGGAGCGGGACGGAGGACACCGCCTCGGTCTTTGTGGGACTGGGGGCGGAGCGGGGCGCCGAGCCGGCCCGCCGGGCCGCCGCGAAGCTGGTGGAGTGGGCCGACGGCAGAGGGCTCAAGGAGCTGGGGCTGTGGGTCCACGGCCTGTCCCGGGAGGAGGCCGGCGGGGCGGCTGAGGGGGCTGTGATGGCCCATTATCAGTACACCCAATACCTCACCCGGCCGGCGGAAAAGAGCCTGGAGCGGCTGGTACTGGACGGGACGGAGGAGCTGGCCGGCCCGGTGGAGGAGGGCGTGGTCCTGGGGGAGTGCGTCAACATCGCCCGGGATCTGGTCAACGAGCCCGCCAACGTCCAGAGCCCTCTGCGCCTGGCCCAGGAGGTGGAGGAGCTGGGCCGGCGGTTCGGCTTTGAGACCCAGGTGCTGGGGGAGGAGGAGATCCGGGAGCTGGGAATGGAGGCTCTTTTACAGGTGTCCAAAGGCTCCCCTAACAGTCCGGCTGTGATCGTGACACGCTATCTGGGGGATCCGGAGCGCCCTGGGGGCCGGATGGGCCTGATCGGCAAAGGGGTCACCTATGACAGCGGCGGCCTCAACCTCAAATCCGGGCAGCGCTTTATTACCATGAAGCACGACATGGCCGGCGGGGCCACCGTCATCGGGGCCATGTGCGCCGCCGCGGCCCGGAAGCTGAAGGTCAACGCCGTGGCGGTGGTGGCGGCCTGTGAGAACCTGATCTCCGGCCAGGCCTACCGGCCCGGGGATATCATCGGCTCCATGGGGGGCAAGACCATCCAGGTCAACAGCACCGACGCCGAGGGGCGGTTGACCCTGATCGATGCCATGACCTACGCCATCCGCCATGAGAAGGTGGACCGGCTGGTGGATATTGCCACCCTCACCGGCGCCGCCAGGAGAATCCTGGGGGAGTACGGCGCCCCGGTGCTGGGCAACGACAGCGGCCTGTGGGACCAGCTGTCCGCCGCCGGGGAGCGGGCGGGGGAGCTGGTCTGCCGGGTGCCCCTGGTGGAAGACGCCCGGGCCAAAATCAGGGGGGACGTGTCCGACCTGGTCAACACCACCCTGGAGCAGACCGGGGGGATGGTGACCGCCGCGCTGTTCCTGGAGGAGTTCACAGAGGGGCGGCCCTGGGCGCACATTGACGCCGCCGGCCCCCTCTGGCTGGACCACCAGAGGCCCTATACCCCAAAGGGGGGATCCGGCTGGGGAGTGCGTACGCTGTATTACCTGTTGAAAAATTTGAAATAGCGGCGGGCCGCCGGAAAACAGTGCCAGGCAAAAATCTGCATACCCTGCCAAATCCTGCGAATACTAACGCCGTCAACAAGAAAAAACCGCGGGAGGCAGTATATTGATGAAAGCAACTGGAATCGTGCGCCGCATTGACGACCTGGGCCGGGTTGTGATCCCCAAGGAAATCCGCCGGACCATGCGTATCCGTGAGGGCGACCCGTTGGAAATTTATACGGACAAGGACGGCGGCGTGATCTTCAAAAAATACTCCCTGATGGGCGGCGTGGTGGACTTCGCCGGCCAGCTGTGCGACACCCTGAACCGCACCACCGGCCAGGTCACCGTCATCACCGACCGGGACAGCTGCATCGCCTCCGCCGGCGTACCCCGGCGGGAGCTGATGGAAAAGCCCATCTCCCCCCAGCTGGAACGGCTGATGGAAGGGAGGCAGATCTATCAGTACAAGCCGGGCGAGCCCCCCGTCCCCCTGTGCGCCGACGGGGAGAAATTCGCCCTGGCGACCGCCGCCCCCATCCTGTCCGAGGGGGACGTGCTGGGCTGTGTGGTCTTCGCCGGGGAGGCGGAGGGCCTGTCCAGCGGCGAAGTGGAGTACAAGCTGGCCCAGTCCATCGCCGCCTTTTTGGGCCGGCACATGGAGAGCTGAAAATCCGGATATTTCCGCCAGGAGATGGCATAAGGGGCGGCGCCTGACGCGCCGCCCCTTATGCCGTTTCATTTGAAAAGACCGTAGACAAGTCCGGGATTTTAGTCTATACTGAGGAAAACTCAACAAGCGTTTGAAGGAGCGTGTTTGCGATGGACAATCGGGAGTTGCTGCGGAACATCCCCAAGGTGGACGAGCTGCTGAGGGAGGAGGTTCTGACGGGCTTGGATATCCCGGCGGCGCTGCTGCGGGAGGCGGTGCGGGGAGAGCTGGACAGCCTGCGGGCCCGGGTGCTGGCCGGGGAACTGGATTCCCTGCCGGAACGGGAGGCCCTGTGCGGGGACATCCTCCGCCGGGCCCGGCGGGAGGCCCTGTCCCCCCTGCGGCCGGTGATCAACGGCACTGGCGTGGTGCTGCACACCAACCTGGGCCGGGCCTGCCTGTCCCGGAGGGCCGCCGCCGGGGCCGCCGCCGTGGGGGGGTACTCCACCCTGGAGTACGACCTGGATCGGGGGGCCAGAGGTTCCCGCCACAGCCATGTGGAACAGCTCCTGTGCCAGGTTACCGGGGCGGAGGCCGCTATGGCGGTGAACAACAACGCCGCCGCCGTGCTCCTGATCCTGTCTGAGCTGGGCCGGGGGGGCGAGGTCATCACCTCCCGGGGGGAGCTGGTGGAGATCGGCGGCTCCTTCCGGATTCCGGACATCATGGTACAGTGCGGCTGCACCCTGAAGGAGGTGGGCACCACCAACAAGACCCACCCCCGGGACTACGAGCGGGCCATCGGGCCGGATACCAGGGCCCTGCTGAAAGTACACACCAGCAACTTTAAGATTATGGGCTTCACCGAGTCGGTCTCCCTGGAGGACATGGTGGAGCTGGGCAAGCAATACGATCTGCCCGTGGTCCAGGACCTGGGCAGCGGCTCCCTGGTGGATCTGGAGCGGTTCGGCATCCACGACGAGCCCACCGTCCAGCACTCGGTGCGGGCGGGGGTGGATGTGATCTCCTTCAGCGGGGACAAGCTGCTGGGGGGGCCCCAGGCGGGCATCATCATCGGCAAAAAGAAGTACATCGACCGCTTTAAAGCCCACCCCCTGGCCCGGGCCATGCGGGTGGACAAGATGACCCTGGCCGCCCTGCGGGAGACCCTGTTCAGCTACACCGATCTGGAGCTGGCGGTGGAGGAGATCCCCACCCTGCGGATGCTGTCCCTGTCTGACGAGGATTTGCGGGGCCGGGCCTCCCTGCTGCGGGATCAAATGGAGGAGCGGGGGATTTCCGCCCAGGTGGTCCGGACCGAGGGCCAGGTGGGGGGCGGCTCTGTCCCCACCCAGCTGCTGCCCTCCTGGGCGGTGGCGGTGGAGCCGGGCAGGCTGAGCCTGGAGGCCCTGGAGGAGGGCCTGCGCCGCCGGGAGCTGCCGGTGATCGGCCGGATCTTCCGGGAGCAGTACCTGCTGGACGCGCGCACCATTGACGAGCGGGACTACCCGGCGGTGGTCCAGGCGGTGGCGGAGGTGTTGGGATGAAGCATGTCATCATCGGCACCGCCGGGCACGTGGATCACGGCAAGACCCTGCTGGTCAAGGCCCTCACCGGCATTGACACTGACCGGCTGATGGAGGAGAAAAAGCGGGGCATCACCATTGAGCTGGGCTTTGCCCACCTGGACTTTGACAACGGGCTCCAGGCGGGCATCGTGGACGTGCCCGGACATGAGAAATTTATCAAGAATATGCTGGCCGGGGCGGGGGGCATCGACCTGGCCATGCTGGTGGTGGCCGCCGACGAGGGCTTTATGCCCCAGACGGTGGAGCACCTGGAAATCCTCTCTTTGCTGGGAATCAAGGACGGGCTGGTGGTGATCACCAAATGCGACATGGTGGAGCCCGATTGGGTGGAGATGATCCAGGAGGACATCGCCGGCCGGGTGGAGGGCACCTTTCTGGAGGGCAAGCCGGTCTTCCAGGTGTCGGCCTACACCGGCCAGGGCATCCCCGAGCTGCGCCAGGCCCTGGGGGAGCTGGTGCGGAAGGTGGAGGAGAAAAGCCTTCGCACCCCCTTCCGCCTGCCCATCGACCGGGTGTTCTCCGTAGACGGCTTCGGCACGGTGGTCACCGGCACCCTCATCGAGGGGGCGGTGAACGTGGGTGACCCGGTGGAGGTGATGCCCGAGGGGCTGGAGGCCCGGGTGCGGAATTTGCAGGTCCACGGGAAGGATGTGGACACCGCCTTCGCCGGGCAGCGGGTGGCGGTGAACCTGGCGGGCATTAAGAAGGCGGAGCTGGACCGGGGGGACACGGTGGCCTGGCCCAAGTCGGTGCGCACCACCCGGATGCTGGACGTGCGGCTGCGGAATGTGAAAAACTCCCAGCGGACCATTCTCGCCGGCTCCCAGGTCCACCTGTACCACGGCTCCTCCGTGCGCCTGGCCAAGGTGGTGCTGCTGGACCGGGAGGCCCTCCAGCCCGGGGAGAGCTGTTACGCCCAGCTGCGGATGACCGAGGATCTGGCCGCCAAGCCGGGGGACCGGTTTGTGATCCGGTTCTACTCCCCCCTGGAGACCATCGGCGGCGGCGTCATCCTGGATGACAACCCCCGGCGGCACAAGGCGGGGGACCAGGGGGTGCTGGACGCCCTGGCGATTAAAGAGAGCGGCTCCGGCGACCAGCGGCTGATCCAGGCGGTGGCCGAGGGGGGCAGTTCCCTGCCCGCCCTGGACAAGCTGGCCGTCCAGCTGAACATGGACAAGGAGGAGCTGGGCCAGGCCCTGGGCGGCCTGTGCGCCGCCGGAAAGCTGCTGGAGCCCCTGCCCGGCCGGTATCTGGCCCTGTCGGTGCTGGACGGGCTCTGGGAGAGCTGCTCCGCCCTGCTGGAGCAGTACCACAAGCAGAACCCCCTCCACGCCGGGATGAAGGTGGCCGAGCTGCGGCAGAAGCTGCTGAAGGCCGCCGACCAGGCGGTGGCGGACGCCATCCTGGCCGCCCTGGTCCGGGAGGGGAAGCTGAAGCGGGTGGCCGGCCGGTACGCCCTGGCGGACTTCTCCGTCCACCTCACCAAGCGGCAGAATTCCATCAAGGACCGGCTGCTGAAGCAGTACGGCGGCTACGGGCTAGAGACCCCCGGCCTGGACGAGGTGTACGGCGGCTTTGAGTCCAAGGAGCTCACCGACTGCAAGCAGGTGGTGGAGAGCCTGGTGTCCAGCGGCGAGCTGGTGATGCTCACCCCCCAGATCTGCGTCCACCAGGACGTGTACCGGGACGTGTGCCGGAAGCTTTGCGCCTATCTGGCCGGGCATGAGACCATCGCCCTGGCCGACTTCCGGGACCTGATGGGCACCTCCCGGAAATACGCCCTGGCGGTGCTGGAGTACTACGATAAAAATAAAATCCTGAAAAAAGAGGAGGATCTCCGCCGTCCGGGGATGAATTTCTGGGATATCTCCCAGTATTTTGACGAAGTTTCTGAAAATGGATAGAATTTGAAAAAACGTGGTTGCCAAACGGCGAAATGCGTGATATGATAGAGGGCGCATTTGGGGGTAGATGGGTGCTGGTGTGCCTCCTGGTCTTCAAAACCAGTGATAGGGGTGAGGAGCCTCTTAGGTGGGTTCGATTCCCACATACTCCCGCCAGACCGGCGGCGCGGCTGTGCCGCGCGGCCGGTTCTTATTTCGCGACGAGAGGGGGCCCGGCGCTTGGCGGAGATTATGGCTGACATTGACATGCGGGAGCTGGAGGCCTTCTTCTACGTGGTGAAGGAGGGCAGCTTCTCCAAGGCCGCCCAGACCCTCTTCCTAACCCAGCCCACCATCAGCGCCCATGTGGCCTCCCTGGAGCGGAAGCTGAAGGTACAGCTCCTGGTGCGCACCACCAAGGAGGTGTGCCTGTCCGACGCGGGGATGCTCCTCTACGGCTACGCGGAGAAAATCCTCAAGCTGCGGGAGGAGGCGGTGCGGGCGGTGGACTCCTTTGTGAAGGAGATGCGGGGCACCGTCCGGGTGGCGGCCTCCACCATCCCCGCCCAGTACTACCTGCCCAAGCTGATCCAGGGCTTCCGGGCCGACTACCCCGATGTGTCCTTTGGGCTGGAGACCCTGGACAGCGCCGAGGTGGCGGAGCAGGTGGCCGCCCGGAAGGCGGACGTGGGCTTTACCGGCACCATGATCCCCGCCAGCAAGTGCGTCTATGAGGTCTTTGCCGAGGACCGCCTGGTGGTCATCACCCCCAACCGGCCCCGGTACCGCTCCTATCAGCACACAGGCTTTCCCGTCCGGCAGCTGATGCACGAGACCTTCATCAGCCGGGAGAAGGGCAGCGGCACCCGCATCGAGACGGAGAGCTTCCTCCGGGAGATGGGGGTGGACGTGGACAAGATCACCACGGCCGTGGAGGTGCGCTCCACGGAGAGCATCAAGCAGATGGTCAGCGAGGGCCTGGGGATATCCATGATCTCCCAGAGCGCCTGCCAGGACTACTGCCAGTTCCAGAAGATCCTGGCCTTCAACTTCGACAACGTGAGCCTGCGGCGCAAGCTCTACCTGGTGCGGCACAAGAACAGCCTGCTCTCCCCGGTGGCCCAGGCTTTTTACGACTATGTGCTCCAGGCCGGCGGGGGAGAGGGGAAGGCCCGGCCCCATTCAAAATGACCCGGGAGCCTATATATATTTTCTATAAATAACCACCATGATTCTTTTCTATTTAAATAAAATTTACTTGTGAACCTGGAGATTTTGACGTATCATATCATATGGAAACCGGAAGTGCTCAACCTCGGTTTACAAACATAATCAAATATAGAAGTTGGATGAGGTGTTCGGGAGATCCGCGCTTGTTGCGGGGCCGAAGGAATAAGAGGTGGACAAGCCGATCCACCTTGAATATCTCAGGCAAAAGGACCGGGCACTGACAACTCTCTGGAGAGCGTAAGCGCCGAAGGAGCAACCCACTCAAAAGGCGGGGAATCTCTCAGGTTTGTAACAGAGCGAGGCGATTTGGTTTGCGATTGCCCCGCTCTATTTTTGTCAAAACGCGGGCGGAAGGAGTGGGTCAACATGGCGCTGATGGGCAGTGAGAGAGATTATCTGATCCTGACAAACAACCCCCTGGTTCCCGCCTGCATGGAGGGGAAGGGCAAGTTTACCATCCGCTTCTTGGCGGAGAAAAACTTCCGGGAGATTCTGGTGCTGGCCCGGGATATGGTGTACGCGGGGCACACCCTGTACACCCACCCCATGGCGGGCAGCGTGAAGCCCAATGAGACCCCCTACAAGTCGCTGATCGTCTCGGTGGAGCCCCACGGCTTTGACGGGACCCACGGGGAGCTCATGTCCAACGCCATCGCCGTCTTCGACAAGTTCACCCCCATCGGGTGGGAGCTGGAGGAGCGCATCCTGAAGGATTTCCAACTGATCGACTATACCCTGCTGGCGGGCGCCATCAACTTTGACGCCCAGGCGGGTCTTAGTAACAAAAAATAGGAAGAAGGAGGTGTTCACTTTGAAATTGGAGCTGGGATTTATCCAGATCAACGACATCCAGTTTTCAAAGGAATGCAAGGTAGAGAGCAACACCCTGTATATCGACCCGGACGCCGTCAAGGCCTTCATGTATGAAGACGACGACGTGAAGGCCTGGGTCAAGGACTTCAGCTTTGACATCGCCAAGCCCGGCGAGAGTGTTCGTATCACCCCCGTGAAGGACGTGATCGAGCCCCGTGTCAAGGTGGAGGGCTCCGGCGGCGTGTTCCCCGGTGTCATCAACAAGGTTGACACCGTCGGCAGCGGCAAAACCCACGTTCTGCGGGGCATGGCCGTGGTCACCGCCGGCAAGATCGTCGGCTTCCAGGAGGGCATCATCGACATGTCCGGCCCTGGCGCCGAGTACACCCCGTTCAGCAAGCTGAACGACTTCGTGGTGGTGGCCGAGCCCGCTGAGGGCTATCAGGACCACAAGCACGACTATGAGCACGCCGTCCGGATCGCCGGCCTGCGGGCCGCCACCTTCATCGGTGAGCTGGGCCGCAACGTCAAGCCTGACGAGACCCAGGAGTTCGAGACCTACGGCATCAAGGAGGGCATCGAGAAGCTGCCCGGCCTGCCCCGTGTGGCCTATGTCCACATGCTGCAGACCCAGGGCCTGCTCCACGACACCTATGTGTACGGTGTGGACGCCAAGCGCACCCTGACCACCATCATCAACCCCACCGAGACCATGGACGGCGCCATCCTCAGCGGCAACTGCGTGTCCGCCTGTGACAAGAACACCACCTATCACCACCTGAACAACCCCGTGGTGGCCGAGCTGTTCGCCCAGCACGGCAAGAAGATTAACTACGTCTGCAACATCATCACCAACGAGAACGTCTATCTGGCCGACAAGCAGCGCTCCTCTGACTGGACCGCCAAGCTGTGCCGCCTGCTGGACCTGGACGGCGCTATCGTGTCTCAGGAGGGCTTCGGCAACCCCGACACCGACCTGATCATGAACGCCAAGAAGATCGCCCTGCAGGGCGTGAAGACCACCATCATTACCGACGAGTACGCCGGCCAGGACGGCAAGTCCCAGTCCCTGGCTGACGCCGATCCTCTGGCTGACGCCGTGGTCACCGGCGGCAACGCCAACCAGGTGATTATCCTGCCCAAGATGGACAAGGTCATCGGCACCCTGGATTATGTCGACGTCATCGCTGGCGGCCACGCCGGGTCCCTGCGTCCCGACGGCACCATCGAGGCCGAGCTGCAGATCATCACCGGCGCTACCAACGAGATGGGCTTCAACCGCCTGAGCGCCCGCTAATTTTTGAGAAAGGAGGAACAGAACTATGAGTTTTAAAGTAGTCCACTATATCAACCAGTTCTTCGCCAACATCGGCGGCGAGGAGATGGCCCACGTGGAGCCCGAGCTGCGGGAAGGCATTGTCGGCCCCGGCATGGCGTTCAACACCGCCTGGAAGGGCGAGGCCGAGATCTCCAACACCATCATCTGCGGCGACTCCTACTTCGCCGAGCACGAGGCCGACGCTAAGGCCAAGGTCCTGGGCTGGGTGAAGGACATCAAGCCCGACTTCTTCATCGCCGGCCCCGCCTTCAACGCCGGCCGCTACGGCTACGCCTGCGCCACCATCGCCAACGCTGTCCAGGAGGAGCTGGGCATCCCCGTTCTGACCGGTATGTACGAGGAGAACCCCGGCGCCGACCTGAAGAACAAGATCCTGATTGTCGCCACCGCCAACTCCGCCGCCGGCATGCGCAAGGCCGCCCCCGCCATGGCCGCCCTGGCCCTGAAGATCATGAAGGGCGAGGAGATCGGCGCCTCCTGCGAGGAGGGCTATATGCCCAACGGCATCCGCAAGAACTTCTTCGAGAAGGAGCGGGGCGCCAAGCGTGCTGTGGACATGCTCATCAAGAAGCTGAACGATCAGCCCTTCACCACTGAGTATCCCATGCCCTCCTTCGACCGCGTGGCCCCCAACGCCGCCATCAAGGACCTGTCCAAGGCCACCATCGCCCTGTGCACCTCCGGCGGTATCGTCCCCAAGGGCAACCCCGACCACATCGAGTCCTCCTCCG
>CAMTMC010000034.1 GCA_947073515.1 uncultured bacterium
AGCTGGAGGAGCTGCGAAGCCAGGCCGACCTGGGGGCCGCCGGCGCCGCCGAGGCCAAGGCCCTGCTGTCCGCCCTGGCCGCCGCCGCCCAGGAGGTGATGGACCGGGACGAGACCGTCCGCCGGGAGCTGGCCGGGCTGGAGCTGCGGCTGGAAGAGGGGCGGAAGGACGTCCGGGCCGCCCAGCGCAGGCGGGACGACGCCGTGGAGAGCCGGGACGCCGTGAAAAACGTCATCAGCGGCTATCAGCTGCGGATGGACAGCCGGAAAAAGAGGGCGGAGCAGGCCCGGGATACCCAGATGAAGCTCCAGATGGAGGAGAACGCCCTCACCTCCCGGATCAAGCTGCTCACCGAGATGGAGCAGATGCACGAGGGCTACTCCAAGGCCGTCAAGCTGGTGATGGGGGAGGCCCAGCGGGGTTCCCTCCACAACATCCACGGCCCGGTGGCCGACCTGCTGAAGGTGCCCGACCGGTACACCGTGGCCATCGAGACCGCCCTGGGGGGCGCTATGCAGAACATTGTGGTGGATCGGGAGGAGGACGGCAAGGCCGTCATCCAGTACCTGAAGCGCCGGGACGGGGGCCGGGCCACCATCCTGCCCATCAGCTCCATCCGGCCGGGGAACCTGCGGGAGGGCCAGAACCTGACCAAAGAGCCCGGCTTCGTGGGGGTAGGGGATCAGCTGATCTCCTTCGACCCAAAGTATAAAAACGTGTTTTCCAACCTCCTGGGCCGGGTGGCCGTCATGGAGGACCTGGACGCCGCCATCGCCGCCGCCCGGAAGTACGGCTACTCCTTCCGTATCGTCACCCTGGACGGCCAGGTGCTCAACCCCGGCGGTTCTATGACCGGCGGCTCCGCCAGCCGGAGCGCCGGCATCCTCAGCCGGGCCAACGAGCTGGAGCGGCTGGGCAGTCAGCTGGAGGACATCAAGGCCCGCTCCGCCGAGGGGGCCCGGGCGCTGGCCGAGGCGGAGCGGGAGCGGACCGCCGCCGCCTACGAGCTGGAGACCGCCCAGGGCCAGCTGCGCCAGTGGGAGGACGAGATCCTCAAAGCCGAGGGCGAACTGTCCGCCAGCCGGAGCGTAACCGACGCCCTGGACAGCCAGCTACACGGCCACCAGAGCGAGCTGGATCAGCTGAAGGCGCGTACCGCCCAGATCGAGGGGGACACCGCCGCCGCCCGGGCCCGGATCGTCCAGCTGGAGGGGGAGGCCGCCGCCCTGCGGGGCGAGGCGGAGGGCAAGGCCCAGGGCCAGAGCGAGGCGAGGGAGCGTTCCGCCCGCATCGCCCAGGAGCTGGCCCAACTCAACGCCGGCCTGGCCGCCCTGGAGGCGGAGCGGGAGGCCACCCAGTCGGGCCTCCGGGAGCTGGAGAGCCTGAAGGAGTCCATCGCCGGGGACCGGGATCAGAGCCGGGCCCTGATGGCCGGCTATGAGAGTAAAAACCAGAGCTTTACCCAGGAAATTGCCCAGAAGGAGGCCAAACTGGCCGAGATCCGCAGGGAAAACGAGGCCAGGGCCCGGGAGATCGAGGGGTTGAACCGGGAGAAACTGGAGCTGGAGGGCCAGCGGGTGAAGGCCGCCCGGGAGAGCCAGTCCCTCAACGAGGAGCTGCTGCGGATGGAGGGGGAGGTCTCCCGCCTGGAGCAGAAGCGGGTGTCCGCCTCGATGGAGGAAAAGCAGCTGCTGGACAGGCTGTGGGAGAACTACGAGCTGTCCCACGAGGCGGCCAAGCTCCAGCGGGTGGAGATCGAGTCCCCCCAGAAGGCGGGCCGCCGGGTCGGGGAGCTGAAACGGGCCATCTCCGCCCTGGGCAGCGTGAATGTGGGGGCCATTGAGGAGTTCCAGCGGGTCAATGAGCGGTATACCTACCTCACCGACCAGCGGGACGACGTGGAACAGGCCAAAAAGGAACTGGAGGACATCATCACCGCTATTACCGCCGAGATGAAGGCCATCTTCCAGCGGGAGTTCCAGACCATCAACCAGGCCTTTGGGGAGACCTTCCTGGAGCTCTTCGGCGGAGGCAAGGCCACCCTGGAGCTGGAGGACCCGGACGACATCCTCAACTGCGGTATTGAGATCAAGGTGCAGCCCCCGGGCAAGGCTTTGAAGATCATCACCCTGCTGTCCGGCGGGGAGAAGGCCTTTGTGGCCATCGCCCTGTACTTCGCCATTTTGAAGGTGCGCCCCACCCCCTTCGTGGTCATGGACGAGATCGAGGCCGCCTTGGACGACGCCAACGTGGCACGCTTTGCCCGGTATATGCGGGGGGTGGCGGAGAAGACCCAGTTTATTGTCATCACCCACCGCCGGGGCACCATGGAGGAGGCCGATGTGCTCTATGGCGTCACCATGCAGGAGCAGGGTATCTCTCGGATGCTGACCATAAACCTGAACGATGTGGAGAAAGAGTTGAACATCCGGTAACGGGCACCCTGCGACTGCATGGCGGGGCCCCCGCCCGAGCCCAGCGGAGCGGGTCGGGTGGGGAGAGGACGAGCGGCGTAGTGAGTGAGCTTTGCCCGGCAGGGCAAAGCGAGGGATACGGAGCCCGCAAGGACGAAGGAGCAGGGTATCTCTCGGATGCTGACCATAAACCTGAACGATGTGGAGAAAGAGTTGAACATCCGGTAGACAGAGACCAAACAGGAATGGAGGAAGTTAAATGGAGCCAATCTGGCGGGAGATGCTGGAAGCGGCCAAGGCCGTACAGAACGGAAGACAAATCTCCCAGTACGTGGAGGCGGGGGGCGTGGCCGCCGCTGTGCTGTCGGCCTCCGGGAAGATATACACGGGGGTCTGCGTGGATACCAGCTGCACGCTGGGGATCTGCGCGGAGCGGAACGCCATCTTTCACATGATTACCAGCGGTGAGCATGAGATCAAAAAGGTGCTGGCCCTCATGTCCAACGGGAAGGCGGGCGCCCCCTGCGGCGCCTGCCGGGAGCTGATGGCCCAGCTGATGCCCGACGGGTATCAGGAGATTGAAGTCCTGCTGGACTGGGAGACGGAGAAAATTACGACCCTGGGGGAGCTGACCCCCCAGTGGTGGATCTGAGAGCGGAGCCATGATTCTGTGGCTGAACGGCGCGTTCGGGTCTGGCAAGACCCAGACCGCCTATGAGCTGTGCCGAGGGCTGTCAGGTTCCTATGTATATGACCCAGAGAATCTAGGGTTCTGGATACGGGACAACATCCCCAAGGGTATGAGGAAAAGCGATTTTCAGGATTATCCGGTGTGGCGGGAGCTGAACGGCAGGATGCTCCGGTATCTTGTGGAGCGCCATGAGGGGCACCTGATTGTGCCGATGACCATCACCAATGAGGGGTATTACCGGGAAATTGCGAAATGTTTGCCGGAGAGGTATCCAATCAAGCGGGTGATCCTATATGCCAGCAGGGAGACCCTGTTAAAGCGGCTGGCCTCCAGGCTGGAGGGGAGAAAATCCTGGGCGGCACAGCAGATCGACCGGTGTATCAGTGCCTTTGACATGGATGAAGCCCAGACAAAGATATACACGGAGCACTTGAAGATCCGGCAGGTGGCCGAGGCGGTGGCGTCGGCGGCGGGGCTGGTGTTGGAGGAGGACAGGCGGGGGGCCCTCCGCAGGGGGCTGGACCGGGTGATGGTACAGTGTAGGCATATCCGGTAAACGTAAAAAGCGTGGAGTTCACCAAATAGTGAACTCCACGTTTTTGCGTATGATGCTACAGCTGGCCCAGGCGGTTTTTACGGTTCAGCAGGAGGTAAACCCCTCCGGCGCAGGCCAGCCCCATGGCCCCCTGAATCAGGTTGAAGGGCACGTTGGCGGCGGCGGCCAGCCCCAGCCCCACCGGGAAGGGGGCGGCCTCATAGAGGAAGTAGCCGCCTACCATAATGGCCTCCCCCAGGAGGCCGGAGGCGGCCAGGGCGGGGAGAGGGGAGCGGTTTCCGATCCGGAGCTTGGCGAACAGCCAGCCGGCGGCCAGGGCCATCAGGCCCTTGACAACCAAGGTGCCGGGGGCGTAGAGGGGATAACCCAGCAGGTCGGCCAGCATGGAGCCCAGCCCGGCGGCGGCCCCGCCGTAGACCGGCCCCAGCACCCAGGCGGACAGCAGGACGGCGCAGTCCCCCAGATTGACGTAGCCCCCCATGGGGGAGGGTACACGGACCGCCATGGTCAGCACGGCGGTGAGGGCGGCGAACAGGGAGGCCAGGACTAATTTTTGGAGTTTGCGGTCAGACATAGGGTGCTCCTTTCCAGGGGGCGGCAGGGACAGCCCTATTATACTCCCATCCCGCCAAAAATCAAGGCGGTTTACAGAGAAGGGGTGTCTCAAGAGGGGCGTTTGATCCAGGGTTTCCTCCGTCACAGGCGGGGGAAACCCGTAAAAATCTTCGTTACCTTCGGTTGCCCTTGGTCAATCGAAGGTATGGGTGCGCCTTACAAAAAACCAACCGGGACGGCGGCTGCCCCGGTGGGTTTGACGTGTTTAGGCCTCCTGGCCGGCGGCAGGCTTGTTCCAGCCCTCGCCGTGGATGATGTGGCGGGAGACCGTCTTATACACGGCGAAGGTGATGGCGGAGTTGATGGCGCCCACCAGCAGGTTGAAGGGGAGGATGGTGGGGAGGAGCATGGCGTCTACCACGGCGGTGGGGGCGCCCATGAAGTAGGGGGTGATGAAGTGGTTGGCGGGCAGCATCACCAGGCCACGGGCCACGGTGCCGGCAATCAGGGCGATCAGGCCGCCGGTGCGGGTGTGCCGGTAGCGGTAGATGATGGAGGCCACGGTGACCATGGCACCGGAGGCGATGACATGCATCAGAAAGCCGTAGGGGCCGTCCTGGCCCAGGAAAAATGCCTCGATAAAGGAGGCGAGCACGGTGATGATAATGCCGGAAACCGGGCCGAAGGCAAAGCCGCCGATGAGGATGGCTACGTCCGCCGGGTCGTACTGCAAAAAGGCGGCGGAGGGAAACAGGGGGAAGTGGACCAGGGTGATGAGGACGGCGGAGATGGCGCTGAGGATGGCGATGGTGGTGAGCTTGCGGGTCTGCTGAGACATAAAAAACACTCCTTGTTATTTTGCTACACCTGAAAAACCATGTCTTTCAGGTGGCAAAACAACCAAGGAGGCCCACGCACAGGCAAAACGCCCATGACGATTGTTTTACACACATCTTCTTCCATCCGGACTTTCTGACCTTGCTGCCAAAGTCAACCGTTGGTCCCGGAGTTTCACCGGGTCAGCGGGCACGTTACCGTGCCCGGTCGCGGACTATACCGCCAGTGGGGAATTCCACCCCGCCCTGAAGACATCCTTATTCCAGTTGTGCGAACCTATTATATGCCGCCGGCGGGAGATTGTCAATAGGGTGTTTCGGCCAGAGGGGGTCCGCCGGGAGGATTCATGTTCCCGGCGCCCCCCGCCGGCCGCGGGGGCACCGGAGAAACATCCAAACAGCGCCTAGACAACGGTTTCACCGAGGATGATTTTCGGCATTGTGGTCAGACAGCGATTCCAGCGCTTATAAAATTTTTCGATCCCCAGCTTGGATACCCTCGCGTGGGCTTCCTCATTTTCCAGCGCCCAGTATAAGACGTATGTCACTTTACCGACATTTTTAGTAAGGCGGATTGGTAATTCGCCCTCTTTCACCGCGTTAAAATCCTTTTGCCGGTGGGTGCGTTTGATATAATGTACGTCTATGACGCCATCCTGCTGGGAATAAAATTCGGCGACTTCCTTCATGAGCGCCTCAATTTCATCTAGTTTAGTCAATTTTGCCTCATAAATGCAAATTTCATGGAACATAACACGCACCTTCAAATCTTGAAGTGATCTTTTCTGTTTCCCGGGTGATATCGCTCTGCCCCAGTAAGCGGGCGGGCGGCGGCCCTATAGGCAGGCCGCCTCCAGCAGATCGGGCTGGAGCACCCGCACGGCCCGGTACCCCAGCGCCACCCAGCCCCGGCGGGCGAAGCCGTTCAAAATCCGGCTCACTGTCACCCGGCTGGCGGAGACAGCGGCGGCGATTTCCTCCTGGGCGCAGGGGACCACCCCGTCCCGGCCGGCCAGGGCGAGCAGATAGTGGGCCACCCGCCACTGGGCGGGGCGGAAGGCCATCTGGTCCACCTGGCCGGACAGCAGGCGGACCGTTCGGGCCAGGTACTTCAGCATGGCCAGGGCCAGCTCCGGGTTTTTGACGATCTCCTGGGTGACCAGCTCCCGGTCGATGGCCACAATTTCACAGGGCTGGAGGGCCACCGCCGAGGACACCCGGGGCAGCTCGTCAAAAAAGCTGGCCTCCCCAAACAGGCTACCCGGCCCGTAGGTGTGCAGGGCCCGCTCCGCTCCGTCCTCCGACTGGATGAAGCTGCGCACCTGGCCGGATTTCAGGTAGTAGAAGCAGGTGGCCTCGGTGCCCTGGAGGTAGATCAGGTAGCCAGGGGAGCAGCGGATAGGGGGACGGCCCCGGGCGAAGGTCTCCCAGATTCCGGCGGGGAAGTCCAGTTCGTGGTTCATGGCGTGCCCTCCGGTTTATGTTTGGCCCAGATCAGGTTGGGAAGGAAGAGCGGGATCAGATAACAAAGGCCCACATCGGAAAAACCGAGATGCCCCAAAGAGATCACCCCACGGAAAAGTTTTTTATATTGTATCATGTGTTACATTCTTTTGGCAAGCCCTGTGGTAAAATCCCCTTAACAAACCGCAAGGAGGAAATTTACCCTATGGGAATGACCATGACACAAAAAATTCTGGCCAAGCACGCCGGGCTGGACAAGGTGGAGCCGGGACAGCTCATCGAGGCCAGGCTGGATCTGGTGCTGGGCAACGACATCACCGCCCCGGTGGCCATCACCGAGTTTGAGAAGGCGGGCTTCACCCAGGTCTTTGACCGGGACAAGATCGCCATTGTACTGGACCACTCCACCCCCTGCAAGGACATCAAGTCCGCCGGGCTGTGCAAGCAGGCCCGGGAGTTTGCCCGGAAGCATCAGATCACCAACTTCTTCGACGTGGGGGAGATGGGGGTGGAGCACGCCCTGCTGCCGGAGAAAGGGCTGTGCGCCCCCGGGGAGGTCATCATCGGCGCCGACTCCCACACCTGCACCTACGGGGCCCTGGGGGCCTTCTCCACCGGGGTGGGCTCCACCGATATGGCCGCCGGCATGGCCACCGGCCTGGGCTGGTTCCGGGTGCCCGACGCCATCAAGGTCACGCTGAGGGGGAAGCTCCAGCCCCACGTGTCCGGCAAGGACGTGATCCTCCACCTGATCGGGAAAATCGGCGTGGACGGGGCGCTGTACCAGTCCCTGGAGTTCGCCGGGGAGGGGGTCGCCTCCCTCACCATGGACGACCGCTTCACCATCGCCAACATGGCCATCGAGGCCGGGGGCAAGAACGGCATCTTCCCCGTGGACGAGAAGACCATGGAGTACATCAACGGCCGGGTCAACCGCCCCTGCGAGGCCTTCCAGGCTGACGGGGACGCCCCCTACGCCAGCGAGGTGGTCATCGACCTGGACCAGCTGGAGCCCACCGTGGCCATGCCCCATCTGCCGGAGAACACCAAGGTGGTGTCTGAGGTGGAGGGCCTGGAGATCGACCAGGTGGTCATCGGCTCCTGCACCAACGGCCGTATCCAGGACCTGCGGATCGCCGCCCAGATCCTGAAGGGGAAAAAGGTGGCCCCCGGGGTGCGGTGCGTGGTCATCCCCGCCACCCAGGAGATTATGCTCCAGGCCATGAGGGAGGGGCTGGTGGAGATCTTTATTGAGGCCGGCGCCGCCGTCTCCACCCCCACCTGCGGGCCCTGCCTGGGCGGGCACATGGGGGTGATGGCCGCCGGGGAGCGGGCCATCTCCACCACCAACCGCAACTTTGTGGGCCGCATGGGCCACGTCACCTCTGAGGTCATCCTGGCCTCCCCCGCCGTGGCCGCCGCCTCCGCAATCGCCGGGCACGTGGCCGACCCCAGGAAGATTTAGGGCCCCTTATCAGGAACCGGTCAGCTCGACAGAAAGGAACTGCTTACTATGAAGGTTTACAAATACGGCGCCAACGTGGATACTGACGTGATCATCCCGGCCCGGCACCTGAACGACCCCTCCCCGGCGGCCCTGGCCAGCCACTGCATGGAGGACATTGACCCGGACTTCGCCTCCACCGTGGAGGAAGGGGACATCATCGTGGCCGGGCCCAACTTCGGCTGCGGCTCCAGCCGGGAGCACGCCCCCCTGTCCATCAAGTCCTGCGGGGTGAGGTGCGTCATCGCCCCCTCCTTCGCCCGCATCTTCTACCGCAACGCCATCAACATCGGCTTCCCCATTGTAGAGTGCCCCCAGGCGGCGGAGGAGATCCAGGCCGGGGACCAGGTGGAGGTGGATTTCGCCGCCGGCACCATTACCGACACCACCCAGGGCAAGACCTGGCAGGCCGCCCCCTTCCCGGAATTTATTGAGGGGATTATCAAAAGCGGCGGGCTGCTCAACTCCCTGAAGGAGCGGGGACTGGGGAAGTGAACGCGCCCAAACGGACGCCGCTGGCCCTTGCGCCGGGAGAGATGGAGGACAGGGAGCTGATTCAGCTGGTGCTGGACTTCGCCCGGGAAATGAATGATCTTCAAACCGCTTTTTATCCCCGGATCAAGCAAAACGGGGCAAATGCCGCTCAGATATTCAGCCAGTACCAGGCCCAGGCGGATACAGTCTATGCCCGTTATCTGACGGGGAGGAAGCGAAGCTTCTACTACGGGATTAGCCACCCGCCCTTTTTCCAGGGCGTGACAGACAGCGCCCGATTTACCGTGGAGCAAGTCAAAAACCGCTGGGTGGTGGAAGTCCTGATTGAGGAAGTTACAAGGGACTATCGTTTCAGCCTGGTGTACCGGGGCGGCGAGCGGCGTATTGACAGCTTTAAACAGCGTTACCACTCCATAGGCAGAGAGATTGTCTATGGGTGGCAGTACGGAAATTTTTAAACGGACAGGAGACTGAACCTATGAATTATAAAATTGCCCTCATCAAAGGGGACGGCATCGGCCCCGAGGTGGTGGGGGAGGCCGTGAAGATGATGGACGCCGTGGGGGAGAAGTTTGGCCACACGTTTGAGTATGTGGATATCCTCATGGGGGGCTGTGCCATCGACCAGGCGGGCAAGAGCTACCCCGACGGCACCGCCGAGAAGTGCAAAGCCTGTGACGCCGTCCTTTTGGGGGCGGTGGGCGGCCCCAAGTGGGGCCACGCCTCCGATCCTGAGAAGCGGCCGGAGACCGCCCTGCTGTCCATCCGCAAGGATCTGGGGCTGTACGCCAACCTCCGCCCCGCCGCCCTGCGGCCCGCCCTGGCGGAGGCCTGCCCCCTGAAAAAGGAGACGGCCGACCGGGGGATCGACCTGATGATCGTCCGGGAGCTCACCGGCGGCATCTACTTCGGCAAGCGGGAGCGTTACGCCACCGAGGACCGGGGGGAGGAGGCCGCCGACCGGATGGCCTACTCTGAGAAGGAGATTGAGCGCATCGGCCGCCGGGCCTTTGAGCTGGCCCGGCTGCGGAATAAAAAGCTGGCCAGCGTGGACAAGGCCAACGTGCTGGAGACCTCCAGGCTGTGGCGGTCTGTGATGCACAGGCTGGGGGCGGAGTACCCCGATGTCCAGTATGAGGACGTGCTGGTGGACAACATGGCTATGCAGCTGGTCCGGGACCCGGGGCAGTTTGACGTGGTGGTCACGGAAAATATGTTCGGGGACATCCTGTCCGACGAGGCGTCCATGATCACCGGCTCCATCGGGCTGCTGCCCTCCGCCTCTATCGGCGGCGCCGCCCCGGGGCTGTATGAGCCCATCCACGGCTCCGCCCCGGACATCGCCGGCCAGGACAGGGCCAACCCCATCGCCACGATCCTGTCGGCGGCCATGATGTTCCGCTACTCCTTCCATCTGCCCGACGAGGCCCAGGCCATTGAGAGGGCGGTGGACGCCGTGCTCAACGAGGGCTGGCGCACCGCCGACATCGCCAAGCCCGGGGAGGAGGCCGTGGGCACCCGCCGCATGGGGGAGCTGATCCGGGAGCGGCTGTGATTTTCGTATGAGGAGGGATTTGATTTGAAAGCGCTGTCCACTCTGGCCCGGGAAATAAAACCCTCCGCCACCCTGGCCATGGACAACCTGTTTAAGGAGATGCGAGCCCGGGGGGAGGACGTGCTGGGCTTCGCCGCCGGGGAGCCGGACTTCCCCACCCCGGAGCACATCAGGGCGGCGGGGATCGCCGCCATCCAAAACGGCGACACCCGGTACACGCCCCCGGCCGGCACCCTGGAGCTGCGGGAGGCTGTGGCCGCCCGGCTGCGGGAGAGCTTCGGCCTGGCGTACCGGCCGGAACAGATCGCCGCCTCCAACGGGGCCAAGACCTGCGTGTACGTCTCCCTCCGGGCCCTGGTGGACCCAGGGGACGAGGTGATTGTCCCCGCCCCCTGCTGGGTGAGCTATGTGGAGCTGGTCCGCATGGTGGGAGGGGCGCCGGTGGTGCTGGAAACCGGCTGGGAGGAGGGCTTTAAGCTCACCCCCCAGCGGCTGGCCGCCGCTATCACGCCGAAAACCAAGTGCTTGATCCTGAACAACCCCTGCAACCCCACCGGCGTGGTGTACAGCCGGGAGGAGCTGGCCGCCCTGGCCCGGGTGTGCGTGGAGCGGGACATCTATGTGATCTCCGACGAGGTCTACTGCGATTTGGTATACGATGGGGCGGAGTTTACCAGCTTCGCCGCCCTGGGGGAGGAGGCCCAAGAGCGTACCCTGCTGGTAAACGGGGTGTCCAAGTCCTACGCCATGACCGGCTGGAGGCTGGGGTATGTGGCCGCTCCGGCGGAGGTGGCCCGGGTCATCACCAAATATCTGGGCCACTGTACCGGCAACCCCTGTACCATCTCCCAGAAAGCCGCCGCAGCCGCCCTCGCCGGCCCCAGGGAACCGGTGGAGGAGACGCGCCGGGCCTTTCAGCGGCGCCGGGACTACATGGTGGAGCGGATGGGCCGGATGCCCGGCATCCGCTGTACCCGGCCCCAGGGGGCCTTCTATGTGATGATGGATGTGAAGGGACTGTACGGAAAGGAGCGCTTCGGCTCGGTGATCCGAAGTGATGAGGACTTCTGCCGGCTGTTCCTCCAGCACGGCAAGGTGGCTGTGGTGCCCGGGACGGGCTTCGGCGCCCCGGGGCTGGTCCGGTGGTCCTACTCCGCCTCCATGGAACGGATCCGGGAGGGGCTGGACCGGCTGGAACAATTTTTGCTTCACGCCTGAGAAACGCCCGGCGGCCTTGGCCTGTCGGGCGTTTCCTTAAACTTTCATAAAATTTGGTTTCCCATGTGGCAAAATAGCCGGGGATGGTCTATAATGGAGGAGAGATTCCTACGATAGATAGAGAGGTCGATGTTTATGCCCGCTAACCGCTATGAGAGCCCCCTGTCCTCCCGCTACGCCAGCGACGAGATGCAGTATATTTTCTCCCCCCAGAAGAAGTTTTCCACCTGGCGCCGGCTGTGGCTGGCCCTGGCCCGGGGGGAGATGGAGCTGGGCCTGCCCGTCACCCGGGAGCAGGTGGAGGAGCTGGCCGCCCATCTGGACGACATCGACTTTGAACGGGCCGCCCAGTGGGAGAAGAAGCTGCGCCACGACGTGATGGCCCATGTCCACACCTACGGGGAGCTGTGCCCCAAGGCCAAGCCCATCATCCACCTGGGGGCCACCAGCTGCTATGTGGGGGACAACACCGACGTGATTGTGACCCGGGAGGCCCTGGAGCTGGTGCGGGACAAGATTGTCCGGGTGCTGGCCCGTCTGGGAGAATTCGCCCGGGCGCATAGGGCCCTGCCCACCCTGGGCTTCACCCACTTCCAGGCCGCCCAGCTGGTGACTGTGGGCAAGCGGGCCACCCTTTGGATGAACGAGCTGCTGCTGGACCTGGAGGAGGTGGAGCACCGGCTGTCCACCCTGAAGCTGTTGGGTTCCAAGGGGACCACGGGCACCCAGGCCTCCTTCCTGGAGCTGTTTGAGGGCGACCACGGCAAGGTCAAGGCCCTGGAGGACAAGATCGCCCGGGAGATGGGCTTTGACGCCTGCGTGCCGGTGAGCGGCCAGACCTACTCCCGGAAGGTGGACTTCGCCGTGCTGTCCGCCCTGTCCGGCGTGGCCCAGAGCGCCAGCAAGTTCGCCACCGACCTGCGCCTGCTGTGCCACCTGAAGGAGGTGGAGGAGCCCTTTGAGACAAACCAGATCGGCTCCTCCGCCATGCCCTACAAGCGCAACCCCATGCGGTGCGAGCGGATCTGCGCCCTGGCCCGGTATGTCATCGCCGACGCCGCCAACCCGGCCATGACCGCCGCCTCCCAGTGGTTTGAGCGCACCCTGGACGACTCCGCCAACAAGCGGCTGTCCATCCCGGAGGCGTTTTTGGCGGTGGACGCCATCCTGGACATCTGGGCCAACGTGGCCGCCGGGCTGGTGGTCCACCCTAAGGTGATTGAGAAGCACGTGCTGGAGGAGCTGCCCTTCATGGCCAGCGAGAACATCATGATGGACGCCGTCAAGCGGGGCGGTGACCGGCAGGAGCTCCACGAGCGCATCCGGGTGCTGTCCCAGGAGGCGGGCCGGCAGGTGAAGGATTTCGGCCTGCCCAATGACCTCATCGACCGCATGGCCGCCGACCCGGCTTTCGGCATGTCCAGGGAGGAGCTGTCCGCCCACCTGGACCCCGCCGCCTACATCGGCCGCTGCCCGGAGCAGGTAGAGGAGTTTTTGGCGGAATATATCCAGCCCGTGCTGGAGCGCTATGCCCCGGCCCTGGCCGGGGCGGACGCGGAGCTGAAGGTGTAAAGACAGAGAGGGGGGGCAAATTTGAGACATGACCGTCACCGGCCATATCTGGCCATGGGGCTCACCGCTTTTTCGGTGATTGCGGCGTCGCTGCTGCTGTTTTTCCTGCTGTTCCAGGCCTCCGCGGTGATGAAATTCCTGAACAGCCTGGCCTTTATCCTCCGGCCCATTTTTATGGGGGCGGTGCTGGCCTTTCTGCTGCTGCCCGTCCACCGGAACATCCTGAAGCTGCTCCGGGCCAACAGCCGCCGGAACGGGCTGAGCCAGGGGGTGCTGAACATCATCGCCATCATACTGAGCATGGTGCTGGCGGGGATTTTGTTCTACCTGCTGCTGGCCATGGTCATCCCCCAGGTATGGCAGAGCGTGGTGGACCTGGTGGTGGCTTTCCCCGGGTACATTGAGAGCGTCCAGGGCTGGCTCATCACCTTTCTGGAGGACAACCCGGAGATCCAGGCGGCGGTGGTCTCCGCCTACAATTCCGCCGCCCGGTCCCTGGAACAGTGGCTGAACTCAGACATCCTGCCCAACCTGGAGTCGATGGCCTCTACCCTGGAATGGCTGCGGGCGGAGGTGCTACCCAATCTCACCGGCGTGGTCAGCGGGGTGTCCAGCTTGGTGATCTCCGCCCTGGTGCTGCTGAAGGATCTGCTGATCGCCATCATTGTGGCGGTGTACCTGCTGGCCCGGAAGGACGTGTTCGCCGCCCAGAGCAAGAAAATCGTCTACAGCCTGTTCCCCACCAACTGCGCCGATTTGATTGTGGAGGAGACCCGGAACGCCTACCGGATTATGAGCGGGTTTATCAACGGGAAGATTTTGGACTCCATCATTATCGGTGTGATCTGCCTGGTATGCTGCAACCTGCTGCGCTTCCCCTACCCGGTCCTGGTGGCCACCATCGTGGGGGTGACCAACGTGGTCCCGTTCTTCGGCCCGTTTATCGGGGCCATCCCCTGCGGACTGCTGATCTTCCTGGTCAACCCCATCCAGTGCGTGTACTTCGCCATCTTTATCCTGGCCCTCCAGCAGTTTGACGGCAATATCCTGGGGCCCAAGATTTTGGGGGACTCCACGGGGCTGGCCTCCTTTTGGGTGCTGTTCTCCATCATCCTGTTCGGCGGGCTGTTCGGCTTCGCCGGCATGGTGCTGGGGGTGCCGGTGTTTGCCATGCTGTACAGCATCACCAACCGGATCGTCCGGCACGGCCTGCGCCGCCGGAGCCTGCCCCTGGACACCCGGGCCTATATGGGCAGGACGCCTCCTTACGCCCCCCAGGGGGAGGACGCCGGGGAGGGACCCGAATAATATCGAAATGAAAAAAGACCGCTCAAAGCGGTCTTTTTTCATCTAAATATCGTGGTGGGGAGTTTTTTCTTTGCCGGAGATGTGGTCCATCTGGATTTTCCAGACCCCGGTGGCGGGCAGGCTGGCCAGGGCCCGCTGGAAGGTGTCCCCCTCCATGTGCTGGGGCAGGAGGCGCTGGCACAGGGCCCGGAGGGCGGCGGTTTTCTCCTCCTCCTCCGTGACCTCCCGAGCGGAGCCGGTGACAATGGCCGACTGGAAAAAGGTGGTATAGTTGGCGGGGGGCTCCAGGGCGGGCTCGTCCCGGCCCACAAAGGTGACGCACACCCGGGGATTACGCCGCAGCAGGTCCAGCTTCCGCCCCTCCAGGGCGCAGTGGAAATACAGGCAGTCCCCCGACCGGACAAAGGACAGGGGCAGGCAGTAGGGGGTATCCTCCCCGGTGGAGAGGGCCATGACCCCGTGGGAGCAGCGGTCGATGAGGGCGGTGGAAAAGCCGCGGTCCCGGGCCCGGTCATTTCGTCTCATGGAAATCTCCTCCTTCTTCCAACCGTTTGGTGATTAACAGATACAGCTCCTCCGGCCCGGCCCGGAAGGCCCCGGCCCAGCGCTCCCCCTGTTCCGGGGTGGGGGCCAGCAGCTCCAGGTGGAGCAGGGGGGTGGTCAGGTCGTTAAGGGTGAGGCGGAGGGTGGCGGTGCCGTCCTCGTTGGGGGAGAGGCTGGTCTGTACCTGGGCCTCCCGCCGGAGGGCGTCGTTCACCTTTACCAGGTTCTCGTCGCAGCGCTTCCGCACGGAGAAGGGCAGGCTGTTCTCACAGATCTCGCTGTTGCGCCGGCCCCGGTCGGTGATGGAATACCGGCCGTCCTCCAAAGACAGCTGGCCGGTGGCCGCCATGTGGTCCACCGCCTGGGTGAGGGAGAAGTAGTCCACGCCGGCGTCGCACAGGGCCAGCTCCAGCAGCTGATGGAAGGTGATAGGCCCGGCAGCCTTGGACATGATATAGAGGACCAGCAGCTTTAAGTCCAGCTCGTCCTGGATGAATCCTACAGGGGCCATGGTTCCCCTCCTTTCTCAATACGCCTATTGTATCAGAGCCGGGGTGAAAAAACAAGTGGCACGGGCGTCCCAGCGGGGCGGGGCGCACCAAATCCCGCCGGGCACATAAGATGGAGTGTAAGCAAACCCCTTACGGGCGCCCAACGCCCGCGACCATCCAAATCTAGGAGGGAACTTTATGCCAGAAAAGGTCGTGCCCGGCCCCGTCTGCGATGACCGCAGTATCCGGGAGGCCGTGTGCATACACACGAAAAAAATCTTCGACTCCTGCCGGGATAAAGACTGCGTCGAGGATCTGAGAGTTTACCCCACCCGTTGCTCCCAGGAGGTCATTGACCGGGCCCAGTCCATCAAGGCCGGCTCCGCCGAGCTGCTGTACGCGTACATTGATGTGGAACCGGTCACCTTCAACCGGGGTTTTTATACCGTGGACGTGCGGTATTTCTACCGCGTCACCGCCGACGCCTTTGTGGGCGCCGCCCGGCCGGTGGAGGTGTGCGGCCTGGCCGTCTTTGACAAGCGGGCCATCCTCTTTGGCAGCGAGAGCGGCTCCAAGAGCTTCTCCTCCAACGCCGAGGGGAATGAGGTCCAGTGCTGCCCCCAGACCAGCCTGCCCACCGCCGTGGTGGAGGCGGTGGACCCGCTGATCCTCAGCCTGAAGCTGGTGGACGTGTGCGAGTGCCGCCCCTGCGACTGCGGCTTTGTGGATATCCCCGCCGCCGTGGCCGCCTGCTTCGGCGACGAGATCGTGACGAGCGGCGATGTCCACCGGATCTTCGTCTCCCTGGGCCAGTTCGCCATCATCCGCATGGAGCGGGACACCCAGCTGCTGATCCCGGCCTACGACTACTGCATCCCCACCAAGGATTGCAGCTGCGACAGCTGCGACCAGTGCCAGGAGGACCCCTGCGATCTGTTCCGCCAGGTCCAGTTCCCGGTGGACTCCTTCTTCCCGCCCAACACCCTCCCCAGCTCTGGAAATTCCAACAACTGCTGCTGCCGCTGAGGCAGAGGCAAAAAGGGCCGCCCAATCCGGGCGGCCCTTGGCCTTGTGAGACGACAGCCCCTACGGCTTGCACCGGCCACAGGGCTGGTACCCCCGGTCTACCGCCGCCTGGCGGCTGGGGGCGGTGTCCCGGTTGCTGGCCTGGACATCCTCCACCGAGGGGCAGTCGGGCAGGTGGAACTTTTTGGTGTTGGTGTTGAGGATGTAGCCGCCTTCGGAGACGTCCCCCTCCGCCGGCGGGTCGGACAGCCAGCTCTCCCCGGTGGCGTAGTCGATGGTCACCCCGGGCTGGACGTTGTACACATACACACAGAAGGACAGGCCATCGTCCTCCACCGACTGGGCCTCCATCAGCACACCGGAGGCCACCAGGTCCTCCCCGTCGAAGATGGGGGTGACCCGGTAGAGCACGTGGTTCCAGGTGTCATCCACATAGTCATCCACCGCGTCCTCAAAGGGGAGCATCCCTTGGACATTCATGTACCGGGTGCCGGTGATGAGGTTTTTCTCGTTGGCGTTCTCCCCGGCCAGCTGGAAGCCGATGAGGTGGCAGCGGTTGTATAAGTAATTGCCGTCCACCAGGCCGTCGTATCGGACGGTGTGCCAGCCGGAGGGCTTAATCATGCCGATCTCCCCCCGCTTTTCCGTGGGCATCAGCTCCTGGCAGATGTTGGCGTAGGCCTGGCCGCACCGGTTCAAGTAGTCCAGGGGGCTGTAGGTCTCAAAGACCTCCACGGTGAGCTCCTCCTGGGTGAAGTAGGGCACGTTGCCGTTGATCTCCACATAGGGCTCCCCGCTGTAGGCCGGCACCTCGTCCAGGGAGATGGGGGCGGCGGGCGGGGCGTCGCAGGCCGCCAGCGGCAGGAGGAGGACGATCAGGAGCGGCAGCAGGGCGCGTTTTAGCTTGTTCATAGCGGACAGTTCCTTTCCCGGCAGGGGACAGACGGCTTGGCCGACTGTCCCCGTAGATTTACATCAGTGGGGCGAAGACCCGCAAGATGCTGCGGTAGAGCTGGAGCAGAATATTCAGGTGCTTGAACCGGCGGATGGAGATGGGCTCGCATACCTTCAGGGTGTCCAGGAAGTCCCGGCGGATGTCCCGGATGCAGGGGGCCTCGCACAGCCAGACCCCGTCCTCGAAGTGGAGGAACAGGCTGCGGTAGTCCAGGTTGACGGTGCCCACCACGGCGAAGCGGTCATCCACCACAAAGTTTTTGGCGTGGATGAAACCGGGGGTGTACTCGCAGATCTTTACGCCCGCCTCCAGCAGAGGGGGGTAGTGGGCCCGGGTGACCTCGAACACATAGCGCTTGTCCGGGATGTGGGGGGTAATGATCCGCACATCCACCCCGGATTTGGCGGCGTTGCACAGGGCGGTGTTGGTGGCCACATCGATGATCAGGTAGGGGGTGGTGATATAGATATAGTTCTTGGCCTTGGCGATCATGTTCAGATAGACCGCCTGGCCCACCGCCTCCCGATCCAGAGGGGTGTCGGTGTAGGGCTGGACGTAGCCCGTCCAGGGCCGCACCGGGGCGGCGGGGGGACGGAAGCGGTCGAATGCCTCGTCCAGGCCGCAGATGTGGTCCCACATGGTGAGGAACATCACCGTCATGGACCAGACGGCGTCTCCCTCCAGCAGGATGGCGCTGTCTTTCCAGTGGCCGAAGCGCTCGCGCAGGTTGATATACTCGTCGGCCAGGTTGATCCCGCCGGTGAAGCCCACCTTGCCGTCGATGATCATCAGCTTCCGGTGGTCCCGGTTGTTCAGCCGCAGGGTCATCACCGGCAGGAAGCGGTTGAACACCCGGCACTGGATCCCCTTTTTCTCCATCTGTTCATTGTAGTCCCGGGGGAGGGTGAACATACAGCCCATGTCATCGTAGATCAGGCGGACATCCACCCCCTGGGCGGCCTTGTCCTCTAAGATGGACAGGATGCTGTCCCAGAAGACCCCGGGCTCCAGGATGAAGTATTCCAGGAAAATGTAGCGCTCCGCCTTCTCCAGCTCCTCCAGCATCCGGGGGAAGGCCAGGTCGCCCAGGGCGAAGTACTCCGTCTCCGTGTTGGTGTAGGCGGGGCAGGCGGCCCGGCGCTCCAGATAGCTGGCCTGCCCGGCGGCGTCCCCCCCCAGGGGGAGGAGGTCGTCGGCCTTGAAGTCCTCCTTCAGGGTCTGGGCGGACTTCTGGACCATGCCCCGCATCCGCTTCTGGGTGCGCTTGGGGATGGAGCCGCCGCCTACCATCAGGTAGAAGATGCCGCCGAACACCGGGAAGGGCAGGATGATGAGCAGCCAGGCGATTTTATAGCCAGGCTCCAGCCGGCTGCACAGGATGGCCAGGGCGGAGGCGATGCTGGTGAAGATACACACCCAGTAGAAGATCTCCAGGTACTCGGAGAAGAGGACTACCATGACGGCCAGGGTGGCGATCTGGGCCAGCAGGGCCAGGGCCACGAACACCGAGCGGTGGAAGAGGATATAGAGCAGTTTCTTCATGGGAGCACCTCCTTCCCCGGGGCGGGGAGGTCAGTCTTGGGGGTGAATGGCGCAGGAGACGCTGCCCTCCTCCAGCAGGATGAGGCCGTAGCTGGAACGGCTGGGGCCGGGGTTCATCATCCACAGGCCGTCCTCCAGCCGCTGGCACAGGGCCTGGTGGGTGTGGCCGAAGAGCAGGATGTCCGCCACGCAGGCCCGGGCGTCGGCGATGGCCCGGCTGTAGCCGCCCTTCACGCCCCACAGGTGGCCGTGGGACAGGAGGATGGAGACCCTCTCCAGGGTGATCTGCTTTTTCAGCGGGGCGGTGGTCCAGCCGTCGCAGTTGCCGGGCACGGTACAGAAGGGAAGCTGGGGGTAGTGCTCCGCCACCTCCTCGATGTCCTGTTCCAGGTCGCCCAGGTGGATGACCTGGTGGGGCTTGTGCTGGTCAATGGCCCGGTACATCCCGATGAGGGAGCGGTGGGAATCGGAAAAGACTAATATTTTCAACTGTGGCACCTCGCTCTCTGTCTGCATATACTGGGAGTGAGATTGGAATGGGGGTGATGGATATGAAATCCAAACAAAACGGACAGCCAGGCCTGAGGGCCACGGCGGCGGAGCTGGTGAAAAACCGGGAGGCCATCGCCCAGCTGGCCCAGTCCAGCGACGCCCAGCGCCTCATGGCGCTGCTGAGGGAACAGGGCGGAGGGGTCCAGCAGGCGGCCCAGGCCGCGGCGGCGGGGGACCCCAGCCAGCTGATGGCCATGATGGAACAGCTGATGAACAGCAGGGAAGGGGCCGAGCTGGTGGACCGGATCGGCGCCCAGGCCAAGCGGTCAGGGCTGGAGTAACACATCTAAGGAGAGGGGCGGGTGAGCGCCGTGGCGGAATTTGAGGATAAACTGAACGCAATCCTGGGCAACCAGGAGGCGATGGGCCAGATCATGGCGCTGGCCCGCTCCCTGTCCGGAGAGGGGGAACCAGCCCCATCCACCCCGGAGGGGACAGGGCCCGGTGGGGTGATCGAGGGGGAGGCCTATCAGGTGTCTGACGCCCCTCAGCCACCGGACCTGTCCGCCCTGCTGGGCCAGCTGGATCCCAAGATGCTCCAGGCGGGGATGGAGATCATCCGCCAGGTACAGGGCACCGAGGACCGGAACGCCGCGCTGCTCAACGCCCTGCGCCCCTTTATCAAGGAGGAGCGCAGGGGACGGCTGGACCGGGCCCTCCAGATCGCCCGGATGACCAAGCTGGTCCGGGCGGCCATCGGGGCCTTTGGGGGAAAGGAGGGGGAGGAGGGTGTATAACCGTTATATCCCCCAGGATGTCTCTTATACCTGGACTGAGGCGGAAAAACCCGCCAGCCCGCCCCAGAGGAACCAGACCGGCCGGGGAGGGCGGAGCGGGGGCGGGTTCCGCCTGCCGGATTTTCTGTCAGGGAAGGAAGGGCTCTCGGCTTTCTTCCCCACCGGGGAGGGAAAGGGGCTTTCCTCCCTTTTGAAAACCCTTCACCTGGAGAATATCGACAGCGGGGACCTGCTGCTGTTGTTGATTATGCTGTACCTATTGGTGGAGGGGGACGACCTGGAGCTGGTCATCGCACTGGGGCTGGTGCTGCTGATGGGCCTGGGGGAGGAGGACTAGCGGTATTCACAAGCTCAGACAGCCGCCTAAGCGCCCGTTTGAGCCCGGCGGAGGCATTGCCCCGGGCAATCGAAGGTAGGAATACAGGTTCTTTACTCCTGGGCCTGGTACAGAACCTCCCCGCCGGGGAGGGTGAACTGGGCCCCCGCGGGACAGGGAGACTGGACCGGGGTCCAGGCGGACATCTGATAGACCACCTGGCCGTCTTCCTCCAGCTCGGCGGCCACCAGAAGGCCGTTGTCCACGCTGACCCAGTAGCGCTCCAGGGTGTGCCCGCCCTGGGGGCGGACCTCCACATAGACGCAGGGCAGGTCGCCCTTGCGCTCGTAGCCGGCGGAGATGATATGGCTGGGGTCCAGCTCCAGCACCGTCTCATAGGTGGGGATGTGCTGGGCCAGGTCGGAGGACAGGCCGTCCGCCGGGGCGGCCTGGTAGTGGGTGTCGCCCTCATACCAGTAGTACAGGGTGCCCTCCCCCACCAGGTCGTGGCGGATTACACCGGAGGGGGTGGTCTGGCGGATGTGGGAGAAGCCGCCGTCTACCCACACCTGGACCTGGGAGGAGGAGCCGCCCCCCTCCCAGAAGGTCTCCACCGTCAGCTCCCGGTAGTAGCTGGAGGGCCGGGCCAGGGTGGCCACCACGCCGGTGACCGTCTGGGTGGTGACCTCCACCTGCTGGAACAGGGGGTCGCCGCCGGGGTCAGGGAGGGAGCCGCTGCCCCCGGCGCCGGGCAGCACCACCTCCGGGGTGTTCAGGGCGAAGAGCCCCCGGCCAAAGCTGGTGAACATGGCGCCTACAATGAGGGCGACCAGCACAATCACAATGACCAGGCGGTTTTTCTGGCCCATCTCACCAGCTCCTTTCTCAGAATTGGACGGGTCCGGGGCCCCTAGGCGCCGAATTCCTCCGGCGGATTGGCCCGCAGGCCGAAGCGCCACTCGATGGCGTCGGCGATACGGCGGCAGGACTGGCCGTCCCCGTAGGGGTTGACGGCCCGGGCCATTTTGTCATACTCTGTCTGGTCGGACAGCAGGGTGGAGGCCAGCTGGAAGATAGGCTCCTCCTCCACGCCGGCCAGGCGGACCGTGCCGGCGGCCACCGCCTCGGGGCGCTCGGTCTCCCGCCGGAGGACCAGCACCGGCTTGCCCAGGGCGGGGGCCTCCTCCTGGAGGCCGCCGGAGTCGGTGAGCACCAGGCGGCACCGGGCCATCAGGTTGTGCATCTCGTCCACCGCCAGAGGGGCGATGAGGTGGATACGGGGGTGGTTGTCCAGATATTTGTGTGCCGCCTCCTGGACCACCGGGGACAGGTGGACGGGGTAGACCAGCTCCACCTCCGGGAAGGCGTCCGCCAGCCGGCGCAGGGCGGTCATAATGCTGGCCATGGGCTGGCCGTAGTTCTCCCGCCGGTGGCAGGTGACCAGCACCACCTTGCGCTGGCCGTAATCCAAGGCGTTGAGGGTGGGGTCAGAGAAGGTAAAGAAGTGGGATATGGTAGTCTGGAGGGCGTCGATCACGGTGTTGCCGGTGAGGAAAACCCCCTGGGTGACGTTCTCCCGGGCCAGGTTCTCCCGGTTGGCGGCGGTGGGGCAGAAGTGCAGATCGGCGATGGAGCTCACCAGCTTCCGGTTCATCTCCTCCGGGTAGGGGGAGAGCTTGTCGTAGGTGCGCAGGCCGGCTTCCACGTGCCCCACGGGGATTTTGTGGTAGAAGGCGGCCAGGGCGCCGGCGAAGGTGGTGGAGGTGTCCCCGTGGACCAGCACCAGGCCGGGCCGGGCCCGCTCCAGCACCTCCTCCATGCCCAGCAGGGTTTTGGAGGTGATGGTGGACAGGGTCTGCCGGGGCTCCATGATATTCAGGTCGAAGTCGGGCCGCAGGCCGAAGATGTCCAGCACCGAGTCCAGCATCTCCCGGTGCTGGGCGGTGACGCAGCACAGGGCCTCAAGCCCCGGCCGGCGGGCCAGCTCCAGGGCCAGGGGGGCCATTTTCACCGCCTCTGGCCGGGTGCCGAAGATGGTCATGACTTTCAGTTTGCTCATTTTTCTGACTGGTCCTCCTCGCCCAAAAAGTAGTTTTCGCCGCCGGGGGCCTGGGGCGGGGCGGCGTCGCCGTGGCCCAGGAAGATCTTCCCGGCCACCGCCCCGGCCAGGCACAGGGCCAGCAGGAAGACCATGGCCCGGATCACCCCGATGGTGGTGAGCACCACGGCGGACAGGCCCAGGATGGCGGAGATCACGTAGAGGGTGGCCACCGCCTGCTTCTGGGTGAAGCCCATGTCGATGAGCCGGTGGTGGATGTGGCCCCGGTCGGGGGACATGGGGGACTGGCCGCGGGACACCCGGCGCAGGATGGCGAAGCAGGTGTCGAAGATGGGCAGGCCCAGCATCAGGAAGGGGACGGCGAAGGAGATGATGGCGTAGAACTTGAACAGCCCCTGGATGGACACCACCGCCAGGATAAAGCCCAGGAAGGTGGAGCCGGTGTCCCCCATGAAGATCTTGGCCGGGTTCAGGTTGTAGGGCAGAAAGCCGATGCACCCCCCCGCCAGGGCGGCGGTGAGGATGGCCACTTCGGGCTCGGCCATGATGAGGGCGATGACCATCAGGGTCATGGAGCTGATGGTGGACACCCCGCAGGCCAGCCCGTCCAGCCCGTCAATGAGGTTGACGGCGTTGGTGATGCCCACGATCCACAGGACGGTGATGGGGTAGGACAGCCAGCCCAGCTCCCACACCGGCTCGGCGCTGAAGATGTTGGGGTTGGACAGGAACTCCACACGGTTGCCCATGGCCGCGGCGATGAGGGCCGCCCCGATCTGCACCAGGAATTTGGGCATGGCGGGCAGGGACTTGATGTCGTCAAAGATCCCCAGGATGACGATGACCACCCCGCCCAGCAGCATCCCTTTGAGCTGGCCGGTGAGGGGGAGGAAAATCAGCACGCTGAGGATAAAGCCGAGGAAGATGGCCAGGCCGCCCATCCGGGGGATGGGGTGGTCGTGCATCCGGCGGGCGTCTTTGGGCACGTCCACCGCCCCCACCCGGAAGGCCAGGGACTTGACCACCGGCGTGGAGATAAAGGCCACCAGCACGGCGGCGAACAGGGCGGCCGCGGCCATGCCCACAACGGGAAGTTGAATCATAGGAGCATCCTCTTTTTTTGTCTGTCTGATGAATTGGGGTTTCTATCCCCGCCCGGGCTGGGGCGGGAAATTGGGAACGCGCCGGGGGAACAGGATCACCGGGGGACGAAACCCACCTTTTTGTACACCTTGCGCAGCGTCTTGTTGGCTACGTACTCGGCCTTCTCCGCGCCGGCCCGGTACACGCCCTCCAGATAGGCCTTGTCCGCCAGCAGGCGCTCGGTCTCCTCCCGGATGGGGCGCAGGGCCTCCACCACGGCCTCGCCCACGGCGGGCTTGAAGGCCCCGTAGCCCTTGCCGTCAAACTCCGCCTCGATCTCCTCAAAGGTCTTGCCGGTGACAGAGGCGTAAATCTGCATCAGGTTGGACACCCCGGGCTTCTCCTGGGGGGCGAAGCGGACACAGCGCTCCGTGTCGCTGTCGGTGACGGCCCGCTTGAACTTGCGGGTGATCTCCTCGGGCTTGTCCATGAGGATGACGCAGCCCTCCAGATTGGACTTGCTCATTTTAGAGGCAGGCTCGTTCAGGCTCATGATCCGGGCCCCCACCTTGGGGATGTGGGGGGCGGGGATCTTGAACACGTCGCCGTAGATGCCGTTAAACCGCTCGGCGATGTCCCGGCAGATCTCCACGTGCTGCTTCTGGTCCTCCCCCACGGGGACGAAGTCCGGCTGGTAGAGCAGGATATCCGCCGCCATGAGGGCGGGGTAGGTGAACAGGCCGGCGTTGATGTTGTCCTTGTGCTTGGCGGACTTGTCCTTGAACTGGGTCATGCGGGACAGCTCGCCGAACATGGTGTAGCAGTCCAGCACCCAGCCCAGCTGGGCGTGGGCGGGGACGTGGGACTGGATGAAAATTGAGCATTTCTCCGGGTCCAGGCCGCAGGCGATATACTGCGCGACCTGGGTGAGCACCCGGCGGCGCAGCTGGGCCGGGTCCTGGCGCACGGTGATGGTGTGCAGGTCGGCCATGAAGAAGTAGCAGTCAAATTCTTGGATCATGTCCGGCCAGTGGCGCAGGGGGCCCAGGTAGTTGCCCAGGTGGAGATCCCCGCTGGGCTGGATGCCGGAGAGCATGACTTTTTTTTCATCCATTGATATTCGCTCCTTTATTCTCGGGGCGGCTGGAAAGGCTACCCATATCGTATCACTTTATTCTACCACTTAGACGGCGGAAAGGCAACAAAAGTTTCCTGCCCGGGGGTGAGATTGAGGAAAAAAACGGGAGTGTCCCAACCGAAGCGCTTTTTATCAGGTTTCCCCCGCCGGAGGCAGGGGAAACCCAGGAATAAATCCTCTTAGCGGACACGCCCGAAAACCCCGGGCCTTGCGGCAGGCCCTCCTTTATGGTATAGTCAGGGCGGAGAAGGGGGGCGGCGGCGTGGCCTGGTATGTGTATATTCTCCGGTGCGGGGACGGCACCCTGTACACCGGGATGACCGACGATGTGCCCCGGCGGCTGGCCGCCCACCGGGCGGGCCGGGGGGCCAAGTACACCCGGGGCCGGGGCCCGCTGGAGCTGGCCTATCAGGAGGAGCGGCCGGACCGCTCCGCTGCCCTGCGCCGGGAGGCGGAGATCAAAAAGCTGCGCCGGGAGGAGAAGGAGCGGCTGATTTTGGAGACAGGACAGGCCGCCGGGCTATGAGAGCCCGGCGGCCTGGTTTTCCGTCAATCCATGGTGACGAAATGATAGCCGATACAGGAGCAGAAGTAGGTCATGATCTCGTAAGGGGTCTCCTGCAGGTCGTTTTGAATCCACCACTCCACCGCGCCGCAAAAGCTCTCAAGCAGAAAGTTCAGCTTGAAGTCCGGCGGCACGTTGGGGAGGAGGTTGTCCGTGTATCCCCGCAGGATATTCCGCATATAACTTTTGAAATTCTCCATAAAGCCGGCCCGGCTCTCGTCGGAGAAGGCGCACAGGATCTCCGGCCGGTCCTCCTTCAGGTGGTACAGCACGTGGCGGAGCTTCCGGTACACCTCGTAGGGGGGCGTGTCAGAGGCGCTGAGCCAGTCCTCCGGGAAAATGTGCTCGAAGATCAGCAGGTTGATGTTTTGGAGCAGCATGTCCTTTGTCTCAAAATGGGCGTAAAAAGTAGACCTGCTGATGTTGGCCCCGTCAATGATCTCCTGGACGGTGATGTGGTTGAAATCCTTCTTTTTCAGCAGACGGGAGAGGGATTGGTAGATGGCTTCCCTGGTCTTTTGCTGGCGTCGGTCCATGGTGTCTCCTTTTCCAGATAGATTGCCCAAAATGTACGTTATCGTACAAATTCGTTGTTTTGTTATTTGCATTTTCGTGTATGTTTATGTTATAAAATACTTGAGTTCCGGGAAAAATGACGAAAATTTTGGCAATTAGGCGCAACAAACTGCTAACGCCAAATTTGTTCGGTTTCTCGGCGGACACCAGGCCGCGCCGCCGCCGTGACAGCGGTGATCCGGGCCCTCCCAGGCCGCCTGCCTCGGTATAGACCGAGCCGGAATTGGGCAGCCTTTCACGACTGGCCAATTATACCCGCTTTCCTCGCTTTCGTCAATTAAATTGCCGCTAAAAAGGCGTTAAAGATTTTAGAAGGCCAGCGCGCTGAAGCGGCGTTGAACTGGCGGGCGAAGGGGAGCTGGCGGCGGGGCCGGGGAGCCCGCTGGCTGCCGGTGAGTCAAAGGTTCCTGTAAGCCAATTTTGTAAAGGAGAAGAAGACATGAAAAAGAAACTCGCGATTCTGATGAGCGCCGCGCTGCTCATCGCCTCTCTGGCCGGCTGCGGGCAGAAGAGCGGCGGCAATGCCTCCGGCGGCAACGCCGGTTCCAACGGCGGCGGCGCCGGCTTCCCCGCCGGGAAGAACATTGAGATTATCGTCGGCTTCGCCGCCGGCTCCGCCACGGATCTGAACGCCCGTATGCTGGCCACCTACCTGGAGGACGAGCTGGGCACTTCCGTCACCATCGCCAACCGGGAGGGCGGCGGCGGTGAGATCGGCTGGACCGCCCTGGCCAACGCCAAGGCCGACGGCTACACCATAGGCGTCATCAACTCCCCCGCGTTCCAGCTGCCCATCCAGAACCCCGACACCTGCAAGTTCACCATCGACAGCTTTATCCCCTTGGGCAATATGGTCACCGACCCCGGCGTCATCCTGGTGGGCGCTGACAGCCCCATCAACAACATTGAGGACCTGGTGGCCGCCGCCAAGGCCAACCCCGGCGGGGTGACCGTGTCCGTCACCGGCATGAATACCTCTGAGGCCCGGGCCATCAACACCCTGGCCAAGACCTTCGACGTGCAGTTCCAGCTCATCCCCTACGACGGCTCCACCGAGGGCATCAACGCCCTGATCGGCAACCACGTGCAGGTCTCCTGCCAGAACGTGGGCGACATCCTGCCCCAGCTGGCCCAGGGCAACGTGAAGGCCATCGCCGTGGGCTCCAAGGAGCGCAGCGACCTGCTGCCCGACGTGCCCACCTATGGCGAGCAGGGCCTGGACTTCAACCAGTTCTCCATGCGTACCTTCTGCGTGCCCGCCGGCACCGATCCCGAGATCGTGGCCGTTCTGGAGGCCGGCATCGCCGCCGTTATGGAGAATCCCGACTTTGTGAAGCAGGCCGAGGAGGCCAACGTCCTGCTGGACTACCAGGATTCCGCCTCTATGATCCAGGTCTACAAAGATCTGGACGCCCAGTGGAGAGCGGAGTGGGAAGTGACCCCCTGGGCCTGATTTTGGTCGCGCCGCGTCGCTAGCTTGATTTGGGAGAAGGCATCTGGGAGATACAGATGCCTTCTTTCCAAAATGTACGTAAAAGGAGCGTAGTGTCCATGAAAAAAACCCAGCTATACGACTTTATTACCGCCGGCGTCATCTATGCCATCAGCATTTTCTTTCTTACGGGCAGCTTTTCCATCCCTACGCCGGAGTCCCGGATTATGCCCCGGGTCTACGCTATTTTGCTGATCGTATGCGCCACCATTCTGGTGCTCCGCCGGCTGAAGAACAAAGACAACGACAGCTATGACTACAGCGGGTCCCACATCGCCGTGACCCTCATCGCTATGATGGCGGCCTATGTCGCCGCCTCCCACTTTGTGGGGATGTACGTGACCACCCCCATCTTCCTGCTGGGCTCCATGTACTTCCTGGGGATGCGCAGCTGGAAGGTGCTGATCCCGGTGGCTGTGGGTATGGACGTGTTTATCTATCTGGTGTTCTCGGTGGTCTTTAAGGTGGCCATCCCCATGGGCGTCCTCTTTGGAGGCTGAGAGCCGGGTCCCGCTGCCGCAACTTAGAGAATAGAGGAGTGTTACTATGTTAGAGAGTTTACTGACTGTGATACAACCGGTAAACCTGATGTGGATTGTGATCGGCTCTGTGGTAGGCGCTATCATCGGCGCGCTCCCTGGCCTGACCGCCACCATGGGCGTGGCCCTGTTTATCCCCCTGACCTTCGCCATGGAGCCCGCCTCCGGCCTGATTCTGCTGGCCGCTGTGTACGCCGCCGCCTCCTTCGGCGGCAATATCACCGCCATCCTGATTAAAACCCCTGGCACCCCCGACTCCTTCTTTATGGTCATGGACGGCTATCCCATGACCCTGAAGGGGGAGGGCAGGAAGGCCATGAGCGTCACTACCATCACCGCCACCATCGGCGGCGTGGTGGGCGCGCTGACCCTGCTGTTCCTGGCCCCGCCGCTGGCCAGCCTGGCCATCAAGTTCGGCCCCGCCCAGACCTTCCTGACCTCCATGCTGGGCATCACCATCATCATCGGCCTGAGCAAGGGCGCCATGCTGAAGGGCATGCTCAGCGCCTGCCTGGGCTTCCTGCTGGCTACGGTGGGCATGGACTCGGTGGCGGCCAACCTGCGCTTTACCGGCGGCGTGCTGGAGCTGTACGAGGGCATCCCCATGATCCCCTGCGTCATCGGCCTGTTCTGCTGCGCCCAGGTGTTCTCCCTGGCCGCCTCCCGGAAGAAGCAGATCGCCATCCCCAACGACGCCGTGGCCGGCAAGACCGGCCTGACCCTGAAGGAGTTCTTCCAGCACCTGTGGATCACCATTGAGTCCTCCATCATCGGCACCATCGTGGGCATCATCCCCGCCGCGGGCTCCATGGTGGCCTGCGGCCTGAGCTACAGCGAGGCCCGCCGCCAGAGCAAGAACCCCGACCTGTTCGGCGACGGCGCCCCCGACGGCCTGGCCGCCGTGTCCGCCGCCAACAACGCCGTGGTGGGCGGCTCCCTGGTGCCCCTGCTCACCCTGGGCATCCCCGGCAACGGCACCGCCGCCGTTTTCCTGGGCGGGCTGCTGATCCACGGCATGGTCCCCGGCCCCGACCTGTTCAGCCAGCACGCTGAGGCCACCTACTCCCTGCTGTTCGGCCTGATCGCCTGCCAGTTCGTCATCCTGGTGATCGGCCTGTTCGGGGCGGGGCTGTTCTCCAAGGTCACCAGCATCCCCAACTCCGTGCTGGTGCCCCTCATCGCCGTGTTTACCGTGCTGGGCTCCTTCGCCATCCGGGGCATGCTGTTCGACGTGTTCCTGATGATCCTCTTCGGCGCCATCGGCTACTACGCCGAGAGAAGCCGCATTTCCATGGCCCCCTTCGTACTGGCCTTCATCCTGGGCCCCATCGTGGAGAAGCAGTTCCGCCGGGCCATGATGCTGATGGCCAGCGGCGACACCGGCATCTTTACCAACCCCCTGAGCCTGTTCCTGCTGGCCCTGAACATCCTGTGCCTGCTCACCCCCTTCATCAATGAGATCAAGGACCGGATGGCCAAGAAAAAGGAAGCCTGATGGGTGGGAAGACGATGAGATACGCCGTGATCGGCGGGGGCAGCGGCGGGAAAGCCGTGTCCGCCTATTTGAGGGAGATGGGCCACGAGGTGGCCATCTACTGCCGGGACGGGGGCCACGCCGCCGCCCTGAGCCGGGACGGGATCACCGCCACCGGGGCGGTGGAGGGCCGGTTCCCCGTCTCCGCCACCGACAGGCTGGCCCAGGCCGTGCGGGGGGCGGGGGCCGTCCTGGTGCAGACCCTGGCCACCGGCCACGCCCCCGTGGCCCAGGCCCTGCGGGGCCTGCTGGAGCCGGGTCAGATCATCCTGATCTTTAACGGAAGCTGGGGGGCGGCGGAGTTTTCCGCCATCCTGGGGGACGAGGCCCGGGAGAAAAACGTCCGTGTCTGCGAGACCAGCGCCCAGCTGTTCCTGTGCTCCTCCCCGGAGGAGTGCTCCGTCCACATCAAAACCATCAAAAAATCCGTGGCGATGGCCTGTGCCGCCCCCGCCCAGACCCCTGGCGCGCTGGCGGAGCTGGCCACCGTCTTCCCCCAGCTCACCGCCGGGAGCAACGTGCTTGACACCTCCCTGAACAGCTCCAACCCGGTGGTACACGGGCCCATCGCCCTGTTCAACATCACCCGGCTGGAAAATGGGGAGGACTACACCCTGTTCGGCACCGCCCTGCCCCGGAAAACCGTGGACTACATCGAGAAAATCGACGCCGAGCGCCGGGCCGTGATCCAGGCCATGGGGGTGGAGGCCGTGCCGGTGCTGGACATCCTGAACAGTTTCTGGCCGGAAAAGCGGGACAGCGTGTTCAGCGCCCTAAAGGACAACCCCTCCTACCAGGTGTCCCGGGGGCCGAAAACCCTGGCCCACCGCTACCTCAACGAGGATATGCCCTATGGGCTGGCCCCCATCGCCCGGCTGGGCCGGCGCTATGGGGTGGACACCCCCTATCTGGACAGCCTGCTGCGGGTGCTGGGCCTGTACCTGGGCCGGGATTACTTCCAGGAGGGGCCCGCTGTGGAGGCCATGGACCTGGGGCCCCTCATCTCTGAACTCTGATTGCTCTCTTTTTCCCTCTCTCTTTTTCCCTCTCTCTTTTTCCCTCTCTCTTTTTCCTATGGGGCGGGCGGCTTTTCAGCCGCCCGCCCCGCTCTTTTTCCGCCGGAAAAAATTTTTTAAAAAATTTTGGGAAAGGCACTTAACTACCGGGGAGGGGGTGCCGATATTGTGTGTGTAAGCGGGAAACAAACCGCTGCCTGCTCGATTTCATCCGGCTGACGAGCCGCTTGAAATAAAGTAAGACGCCAAGGTGGAAGGGGCTGTGGCCACAGTTCCTTCACACGGCGGCGTAACAAGATCTGTGCACCGGTAAATGGATGCTCCGGGGCACATAAAAAATTGTGAAAAGGAGTTACTATCATGCGTATTCAGCACAATATTATGGCGATGAACGCCTATCGCAACTACAACAACAACACCTCCGCCGTTTCCAAGAACCTGGAGAAGCTGTCCTCCGGCTACAAGATCAACCGTGCCGGTGACGACGCCGCCGGCCTGGCCATTTCTGAGAAGATGCGTGCCCAGATCAGCGGCCTGAGCAAGGCCCAGGACAACGTGAAGGACGGCATCTCCCTGGTGAAGACCGCTGAGGGCGCCCTGCAGGAAGTCCAGGACATGATGAACCGTATGTACAAGCTGTCCGTGCAGTCCGCCAACGGCACCTTCGACAACGAGGTCGACCGTGCCAACCTCCAGAAGGAGGTCCAGGAGCTGAAGAAGGAGATCAACCGTATCGCCGACAGCTCCAACTTCAACGGCATCAAGCTGCTGGACGGCACCTGGGCCGGTTCCGGCGCTACCTCCGGCGTGTCCACCCTGAAGACCGACCTGGCCACCAGCAAGATCGCCGCCACCCCCGGCAGCTACACCGCCGCCACTGTCAATGCCGCCCCCACCGCTGACGGCGACACCGTGAGCTACACTGTGGCCCTGAACAACGGCAAGTCCTACACTGTGGACTTCACCTTCAAGGATGACGGCACCAAGGGCATGCTGGTGGACGCCGATGGCAACGAGTACAAGGCCACCCAGGGCGGCGCCACCGCCACTGAGATCGGCGACGCCCTGGCCGCCGCTCTGAAGGATAAGCTGGGCAAGGACTTCGACATCACCAACACCGCCGGCGCCCTGAAGTTTGAGGCCAAGACCCCCGGCACCAGCGCCCCCGAGGTGACCGGCCTGTCCCAGAGCAGCAACATTGGCGGCACCGTTACCGGCCCCACCGCCCTTGCCATCACCCGCACTGCGGCCACCGACGAGAAGGTGGGCATTGACGCTGGTGACATCACCGCCTATGACGGCACCAACGAGGAGGACGCCGTCTTCGAGATGAACGGCAAGAAGTTCGTCGTCGCCGATACCGCCAATGTGGATGTCAGCAAGCTCAGCGACAAGGGCATCATCGTCATCAGCGGCGCGATTGGTACCGATGATGAGGCCATCGCCCAGCAGCTGGCCCAGAAGACCGGCATGACCGTGGAGTATGATACCGCCAATACCCGGTATGAGTTCTCCGCCGGCGCCGGCTCCGCCAGCCAGGGCGGCCTGCGGCTGCAGATCGGAGACACCTCCGAGGCCTTCAACCAGATGGACGTGATCATCGACGACATGCACACCAAGGCCCTGGGCATTGACGGCGTGGACATCGGCGACCAGGACGGCGCCGCCGCCGCCATCGACGTGCTGAAGGCCGCCATCAACAAGGTCTCCATGACCCGTGGTACTCTGGGCGCTACCCAGAACCGTCTGGAGCACACCCAGAACAACCTGTCCGTGATGGAGGAGAACATCCAGGACGCCGAGGCCACCATC
>CAMTMC010000035.1 GCA_947073515.1 uncultured bacterium
ATGGTGCCATAGCCAAGTGGTAAGGCAGAGCTCTGCAAAAGCTCCACTCCCCAGTTCAAATCTGGGTGGCACCTCCAAAAAGAAGGACACAATGAAAATTGTGTCCTTCTTTTTTGTCCCGCTTTTTGCCTCTCCAGCCCGGCCTCCGAGCGGTGAACTTGTCCGCCATCCGATTATGTCCCGCCCTTTTTTATAAAATACGCTTGCCATCTTTTAAAAATCCGGTTAAAATGACATACATACCGGATGGATCAGGTGAACACGCAGGTACAACGCGGGGAGGGCATATATGTTATTCGACCATTCGATGAAGCAGATGATCGATCTTTATGACAAAGCGGACGCCATCTGCATCAGCGACAAGCACGGCTATCTGGAATATGCCCGCTGGCGGGATGACCGCTTTTTCACCTGCGGCGAGAGCTCAGGCCGGCACATCCTGGAACTGTACCCCCACCTGACGGAGGAAACCAGCACCATCATGACCTGCCTGCGGACCAAAGAGCCCCGTTTTGACGAGATCCAGCATCTGGAGAACTTCAAAGGGGAGCAGGTCAGCATCATCAGCAACACCTTCCCGATTCTGGAAGATGGCGAGATCATCGGCACGCTGTGCGTGTCCTCCTACTTCGGGGAGAAATACAGCCGCCGCAGGCTGCCGGTCAGCCGGAAGACCCGGGGCCGGCTGTACGAGCTGTCTGACATCATCGGCGTAGACCCCCAGCTGAAGCAGCTCAAGTCCCAGATCCTATCTGTCGCCCAGACCAACTCCACCGTGCTGATCTACGGCGAGACCGGCACCGGCAAGGAGCTGGTGGCCGAGTCCATCCACACCGCCAGCCACCGGCAGGATCAGCCTTTCATCGCCCAGAACTGCTCCGCGGTGCCGTACACCCTGCTGGAGAGCCAGTTTTTCGGCACTGAGAAGGGCAGCTTCACCGGGGCGGAGCGCAGGATAGGCCTGTTTGAAATGGCCGGCGAGGGCACCCTCTTCCTGGACGAGATCAACTCCATGGACCTCTCCCTCCAGGCCAAGCTGCTCAAAGCTCTGGAGGAGAAGACCTTCCGGCGGATTGGCGGCGCCAAGGACATCCCCATCCGGGCCAGGATCCTGTGCGCCATGAACGAGCCGCCCCAGGAGGTGCTGAAAAACGGCAAGATCCGGCCCGACCTCTTCTACCGGATCGGGGCGGTGCAGATCCGCCTCATCCCCCTGCGCCAGCGCAGAGGGGACATCATGCCTCTGGTACGCTATTTCATCGACACCTTTGATGAGGAGCTGGGCCGGTCAGTCACCGGGATCAGTGACCTGGTGGAGCACGTCTTTCAAAACTACGACTGGCCGGGCAACGTCCGGGAGGTGCGGAACATTGTGGAGTGCGCCTTTAACATGGGCTGCCAGGATCAGATCACCATGAAGCATCTGCCCAGCTATTTCCTGGACGACACCGGGGAGGCGCCGCCCGCCCTGCCCTGCCAGAACGGGGAGCTGTCCCTGTCAGAGGCGGTCAGCCTGTACGAGAAATCCCTCATCGAAAACGCCCTGAAAAGCTCCTCCGGCATGGCCGAGGCCGCCCGGGTCCTGAAAATCTCCCGGCAGTCGCTGGCCTATAAGATGGAAAAGTATCATCTCAACAAATAGGGCTTGTTTAAAAAATGTTAAAACGCCCAAACGGCGGCCCTTTTGCCGCCATACTTCCCTAATTTTTCTTGAAATCCATCCAGGATTCCTGCAAAAAATTGTGTTTGTCTGACTGCAAAATTCCTCTCCGTTGGTCATTTTTCCACTTTTCAAACGGCGCCTAGCTGTCAAAAATTTTTGACAGCTTCGAAAAATTTTTTGACTGTCACACCGTGGGCCCCCTTTTTTCTGGGGGATCCGCGGTATTTTTTTGGCACGGAGCTTGCGTATATATAAGACGGAACCAACAGGGACGTCCCAATTTTGGGTGTCCGGACAAGAGAGGTGTGATAGCGCATGAAAACTGCATTTGTGAACGGGAATGTGATCACCATTCACCAGGACCATCCCCGGGCGGAGGCCTTCCTGGTGGAGGACGGGATCTTTCTCCAGGTAGGCAGCCGGGCAGAGGTACTGGCCGCCGCCGGAGATGCCCAGGTCGTGGACCTGGAGGGCCGCACTGTCCTGCCCGGCTTTAACGACAGCCACCTGCATCTGCTGAACTTCGCCTACTCCCGCACGAAAATCGACCTGTACGGTACCTCCTCCATCGCCCAGATCCAGGAGCGCTCCAGGCAATGGCTCGCCCAGCGGGACCTGGCCCCGGGGACCTGGGTATCCGGGGCGGGCTGGAACCACTACGCCTTCCAGGAGGGCCGGATGCTGGATCGGACCGATCTGGACCAGATCACCACCCAGTACCCCATGATTTTCACCCGGGTTTGCGAGCATACTGTTGTGGTCAACTCCAAAGCCCTGGAGCTGATTGGCATTGACGACAGCACCCCAGACCCCGAGGGGGGCGCCATCGGCCGGGACGCCGGCGGCCGCGCCAACGGCGTGCTGATGGAGACCGCCCGGTATCTGGCCTATTCCAAGGTGCCAGACAAAAGTGTGACTGAGATCAAGGCGATGCTCCAGGACGCCATTGACTATGTGTCCAAACTGGGCATCACCTCTGTCCAAACCGACGACTTTGAGACGTTCTCCTCCAAAAACTGGCGCGGCGTGCTCCAGGCGTACCAGGAGCTGGAGCGGGAGGGCAAGCTGAAGGTCCGGGTCTATGAGCAGTGCCTGCTGCCCCAGATCCACCGGCTCAAGGAATTTCTGGCCGCCGGCTACCACACGGGCGTGGGATCGGATCTGTTCAAGATCGGCCCGCTGAAGCTGCTCACAGACGGCTCCATTGGCCCCCGCACCGCCTACCTGGCCCAGGACTACTCCGATGATCCCGGCAACCGGGGCATTGCCGTATTTACCCAGGACGAGCTGGACGAGCTGGTGTGTACCGCCCAGGCCAACGGGATGCAGGTGGTCTGCCATGGCATCGGCGACGGCGCCATTGAGATGATCCTCAACGCCTACGAGAAGGCCCAGCGGGAGCACCCCAAACCGGACGCCCGCAACGGCATCATCCATGTCCAGATCACTTCCAGGGCCATTCTGGAACGGATGCTGAAGGGGGACATTTTGGCCTATGGCGAACCGGTCTGCGTGGGGGCCGATATGCACTGCGTGGAGGACCGGGTGGGCCCCGGCCGGCTCAAGGAGTCCTACGCCTACCGCACCATGAATGAGATGGGGCTGCGGGTCCCCCTGTCCTCCGACTGCCCGGTGGACTCGGTCAACCCCATTGACAGCGCCTATATCGCCGTCAACCGCAAGGATCTCACCGGCTGGCCCGAGGGGGGCTGGTATCCCCAGGAGGCCCTGACCATTGACCAGTTCCTGAAGGGCTTCACCCTGGACTCAGCCTACGCCCAGTTTGAGGAGGACAAAAAGGGCAGCATCCAGCCGGGCAAATACGCTGATTTCGTGGTGCTCAGCGGTGATCCCACCACAGTAGATCCCAAAGACCTGCGGACCATCCAGGCCCAGGCCACCTATCTGGGCGGGCGGCGGGTGAGCTGACCGCCAACACAAACGGCCCCTCCAGGCCGGTACAAAGAAAGGAAAAGAGAAATGGAACACAACGACAGCTTTTTCAAGCCAAAAATGTGGGTTTGCCTCGCTTCCATGGCGTTCCTGATCGCCGGAATGTGTTATACCATCTTCGTGACCAAGCTGCAAAACCTCCATATCACCATGCTGACCTGCATGGGCTTCTGCATCCTGCTGCTGGTCCTCACCGGCTGCCCCTACAAGAAGATCGAGGAGGCCATCCTCTACAGCGGCAACCTGATCGTCCCCACCCTGCTGATCCTGTATACCATCGGCGCTGTCATGGGCTCATGGATCGCCAGCGGCACGGTGCCCATGATCATCTACTGGGGCCTGAAGCTGATTAACCCCGCCCTGTTCCTCACCACCGCCTGTATCGCCTGTGTCATCACCGCCCTGGCCACCGGCAGCTCCTGGTCCACCATCGGCACTGTGGGCGTGGCCCTGATGGGCGTGGGTATGGGCCTGGGCATCAATCCGGCCATGACCGCCGGCGCGGTGGTCTCCGGCGCCGCCTTCGGCGATAAGATGTCCCCCATGTCCGACACCACCAACGTGGCCCCCGCCGTCTCCGGCGCCGACCTGTTCGACCACATCAAGGCCATGGTCACCACCGGCGGCCCCGCCCTGCTGGCCTCCCTGGTCCTCTTCACCGTGCTGGGCTTTTCCGCCAGCGGCTCCGCCTCCAGTGAGACCATCAGCCAGATCCTCACCTCCCTGGAGAGCATCTTCCACCTGAACCTGCTGACCCTGCTCCCCATTATCCTGGTGCTGGCGCTGGCTGTCATGAAGTTCCCCGCCATGCCCACCCTGCTGATCTCAGCCCTGGTGGCCGCCGCCATCGCTGTTCTGGTCCAGGGCCAGAGCATGGGCGGGATCATGAACATCATGGAGTACGGCTTCGTGTCTGAGACCGGCTTCTATGACATTGACAAGCTGCTCTCCCGGGGCGGCATGTTCTCCATGCACTACACCGCCAGCCTGACCGTCATTGTCATGGCCTTCGGCGGCATCCTGGAGAAGTGCGGCATCCTGGACGAGATCCTGTCCACCATGAAGGGGCTGACCCGCACTGTGGGCACCACCGTTCTCACCACCGTGGTGATCGAGATCGTGCTGAACCTGGTCACCGCCAGCCAGTACATGACGCTGGTGCTGGGCGGCAAGCTGATGATGCCCGTCTACAAGGAGAAGGATATGCTCCCCCAGACCCTGTCCCGTACCCTGGAGGACTCGGGCACCGTCACCTCCCTGCTGATCCCCTGGAACCTGTGCGGCGCCTTCGCCTCCGCCGCCCTGGGCGTGCACTGCTTCTCCTACCTGCCCTTCGCCCTGTTCAACTGGATCTGTCCCCTGCTGGCCGTGGTCTGGGGCTTCACCGGCCTGTTCCAGTGGAAGACCGGCCAGATCCCCAGCAAAAAGACCTACCGGCCTGTGGACGCCGAGGCGGCCAAATAAGCCGGCGGGCTGGAAGTCAGCGCCCCGCGCTGATCTGTGTTAAATTGCAATCTTCCTTTCCTCAAAAGCGGGAGCCTGTTCCGGTCAGTCCCATCCCACACAGCACACCGGAACAGCCCCACTCCGGCGGCCATGCCGGCAGACAGAAGGAGGCCCCCAAAACGGGGGCCTCCTTCTGTCTGCCGGAACAAAGCCCTGTTCCGGCGCTATCACTTATGCCCGCTGTCTGGCAGCCCTACCCCTCCGCCTCCAGCAGATCCGCTACCCGCTGGCTGGCGTGTCCGTCCTCTATGATGCCGGTTTTCTTGATAAACCGCTCCACATCGCCCTCATACTTCTCCCGGTCAAAGGCCAGAATGTTCCTCACCAGCCCCTCAGGGTCAAAGGCCGCAGAGAAGGGGATCTCCTCCCAGGTGAACATCAGCTTCCCCCGGTCGGCGATATACTCCCGCAGGTCGTCGATATACAGAAACACCGGCTGCCGGATCAGCATGCTCTCAAACGCGGCGGAGGAGTAGTCGGTTATCATCCCGTCGCTGGCGGCGATGATCTCGTTCATATCCGACCGCTGGCTCACGTCAATCAGCCTGCTGTCCCCATCCCCCACCGGCATCCGGCCCATTTGGGCCGCCAGCTGGGGGTGGAGCCGTAAAAACACGTACCAAGTGCCGCCGAAGCGCTCCTCCAGGGCCCGGATCACCTGGGAAAACTGGATGGACACCGCCTCCGCGCTGACGCTGCGGGCGGTATTCTGGCTTCCGCCCCGGAAGGTGGGGGCGTAAAGCAGAATCCGGCTGTCCATGGGGAGGTGATACTCCTCCCGCAGCTGGCGGCGCTTCTCCTCCGCCCCGGTAAACAGGACATCACACCGGGGCGTCCCTGTCTCCAGGATCTCCCCCTGGTAGATCAAGCCGTCCCGCCAGGTTTCAGTACACCACCGGCTGCCGGACAGGGCGTAATCCATCAGCCTGGAGTCCGCCTCGCTGGCAAGACAGGCCATTTGGGGCAGCTGATCTCCCCGGTACTTCCCAATGGGCTTAAGGCTCACTGTCCCGTGCCAGGTCTGGAAGTAGGCCGTCCCCTTCCGCTTTTTCGCCCCGTAGAAGGTTCTGGTATTGGCCACCCAGAACCTGGCGGTGCTGAGATGGTAGGCCCGGCTCCAGAGGGTGCTCCTCACCTTCTGGATCTCCGGTGGGAACTCCTTCTCCATGTCACAGACCAGCCAGTAAATCTGGTAGCGGGTCTCCCCCGCCCCGTTCCGCCGCAGCAGCTCCTGGGCGATATATCTGGGGCTGCACCCAAAACCGCCGTTCCCCTCAAAGGTCCACATCACCACCTTGTTGGGATTGATGGGAAATACCCGGCACAGGCCATAGGCCAGCCCGCTGAAAAAGGCCTTGGCCCTTCTTTTTTGGATATACCACCTCTCCCGCCAGAGGGCCATCCGCCTCTCCCCTTTCCAGCTCAATGTGTTCCCGTGTCCCTTACTCACCGGTCCCCGCTGGAGATCTGTCCACCCAGATACCGCCCGATCCGGGCAATCAGTCTCAGGGCGTCCTCCCTCAATTCCTCGGGAAAAGCGGTCAGCACCGGGGCGGTCTCGAAGTTCAGCACCCCGTCAAACCCAATCGCCCGCAATCCCCGGACAAAGCCCTCCCAGTCGGTGGAGCTCTTGTTCTCCCGGGTTCTGGTGAACACAAAGGGGATCTGGTGCAGGTCGGCCAGGCCGTCGTTGTCATGGATGTGCAGCACCTTCAGCCGGCTGCCCAGGGTAGTGAGGAACTCCTCAAAGTCCAGCCCCACCAGGTTGGCGTGGCCCGTGTCGAAACAAAACCCCAGCACCTCGGCGCTGCACTGGTCGTTAAAGCGGTCAATCCGCTGGGCCGCTTTGCGGGCGTCGCAGCAGGGGCCCTCCGTGAGGCGTCCCCCCGCCGAGCCGTACAGGTTCTCGACGCAGATCACGCATCCCAGCTCCCGGGCCAGGGGGGCGATGGCGTGGAGGAACTCCTCCGTCCGCCGCCACTCCGCCTCCTCTGAGCCCAGCTCAAAGGCCAGCTTGAAACCGTGAACCACGATATACCGGCAGCCCAGGAACCCGCAAATCTCCATGCTCTTAGGGGCCACCACGTTCCACAGGTAGCCGTTCAGCTCCTCGCTGCCCCGGGGCAGGTAGATGGGGTAGGGCATGTGCATCTGGTGGATCCGCACCCCCGCCGCCTCCGCCCCGGTCCTGTGGGGGGCGAAGAACTCCTCCAGCTCCCTCTGGGAGCGGTCAAAGAAGCGGCCCCGCTTATTTTGGTACAGGTCCGTATTGGTCAGATAGCCGTTCAGGCTGAAATCCACGCAGGAGAACCCCAGCTCCCTCAGTAGCCGGAAGCCGGCGGCGGGATCGCCGTCTGAAACCACATTTTTGCTCTGTACACCGATCTCCAACATTCCTCATCCACCTCCCGGCCCGCCGGACTGGAACGACGGCATATACTCATCATTAAAACAGGCGATCCGGTTGGGCAGGCCCATCTCCCGCAGCTGATCCTCCACCTCCCGGTAGTAGATGTTGCAGAGCAGGATCACACAGTCCGGCGGCAGGTCCCGCAGGGCCTCCGGCGGGCGGACCTCCAGCCCGCAGAACCGGCTCCCCCAGGAGGCGGGGCTGTTGGAGCAGGCGAACAGGGGGCGGTACCGCTCCCCATAGCAGCGCATGTAGTTGCGGCACATATTGCCCGCCCCGAACAGGACAATAGAGGGGCAGTTTTTCAGCGTCTCCTCCAGCTGGATCTGCCACTTGAAGTACTCCCCCACCTGATGGGCCAGGGTGAGCACCGCCGGCCGCAGCAGGGGGGAGAAGGCGGCGGCGGTGTCCGTCAGCTCCAGCACCAGCTCCCCGTCAAAACCCGCCTCCCGCAGGCCCCGGATCAGGCTGATCCAGGCGGACTGGGACTGGTCCCGGGCGGGGGTGGTGCAGGGCAGTACAGAGCTCTCCCGCTGGCCGGCCCACTCCCGGAGGATCACCGCCTTCAGGCGATCCCCCAGCTGGAGGGCGAAGCTGCCCATATCCTGCCCGCAGATCCGGCAGACGCCTGTGTTGAGGCAGAAGCCAAAGCGCTCCTCCCCCAACTCCCCGTTCAGCCGGTCCACCCACCGGGCCGCCTCCGCCGGGTCAGAGCACAGCCCCCGGAGCAGATGCCCGTTGTGGTCCCGGCACTGGTTCTCAAGCAGGATTGTCACCCCGGCCCGGCTGGCCTGGGCCCCCAGCCGCAGATAGAAGTCCCGGTTGACGGCCCAGGCCGCCCCCCGCTCCACCCCAGCGAAGAGCGGCCTGACCAGCAGAAAGGGGCAGCCCAGCTCCCCGCAGGCCCGGATCCCCTCCGCCGCCAGCTCCTCCAGCAGCCCGTTCAGATCCGTCCGCTTGGTGTCCCGCCTCAAATAGGGCGCCCGGGCCACAGACCATTCCAGCTTCCCTTGGCAGGCCTCCGCCAGCTCCCGGGCGTACTGGCCCAGCAGGGCGGGCTCTTGGGCGGCGGGCCTCCGGAGGGGCCTGTCCCCGTCCCGGAGCGGTTTTCCCAGATTCTCCAGCTCCTCCGGCCCGCATAGCTCCCCCAGGTCCAGCGCCATACGGGAAAAGCCCCCCCGGCACAGGTCGGAAATTCCCTGTCCCGGCCGGTTCCAGCCTACAATCCCGCCCGGCGCGCAGCTCACATTCATGGCGTTTCCTCTCCTTTAGTTCATGCCTACACCAGCTTCCGGCGGATCAGCTCTTTCAGCTTGCTGGAGCTGGTGGATTCCGTATAGGGGAAGAATATCATCTCCGCCCCGTTGGCCCGGAGGAAATCCCGCCCCTCCAGCCAGTTGGGGTCGTCTGCGTAGTCGCTGCCGGAGAACTGGCAGTCAAAGCGGTACAGCTTGTAGGCCTCCCTGGTGCCGGCGTAGCCAAAGGGGATCTCCACCGCCTCGTCCACATACCGGCAGGCCCGCACCAGCTCCAGCCGCTCCTCGAAGGGGATCACCGGCTCCACCCGCTTGTTCTCCCGCACGCCCCGGTCAGTCACTACCCCCACAACCAGGTAGCCGCACTGTTCCTTGGCCCGCCGGAGCAGGTTCAGGTGTCCGATATGGAACAGGTCGAAAACCCCGGCCACATAGCCCACCCGGAACGGTTTGGCCTCTGTCCCCGCCTGGGGCTCCTGGACGGCCGGCTTCCACTTCCGGGGGTAGTCCATGTGGGGGTCGAACACGCTGTACTCTGTGATCCCCATCCCATCCAGCTGCTCCATCACCGACAGATAGTTTTTGATGCAGATCAGCACCTTGAACGTGCCGGGCTGGAGCTGGCGGAGCAGCTCCGGCGATTGGACCGCCACGCCGTTCAGCTCCCGGCCCCAGCTGTCCCGGCTGTTGTCCACAATGGCAGCCGGGGAATAGTCCCCGCCGTACAGGGCCATAAACTCCTTGGCGAACTTCCCCGATCCAAACAAAATCAGCTTCCGGCCGGTGTTCCGGAAGATGTCCACAAACAAACGGTCGTACTCCTTCACGGAGTAGTTCATCCGCTGGCGGTTGGAGTGCAGGGCTGCGGGATCCCGCCGGCGGGAGGCGTAGTGCCGCCACAGCTCGCTTTTATTCAGCAGCCGGTCAGAAAATTCCCACTGCATCTGGTTCCAGCGGCTGGCCCGCTCCAACAGCCCGTACCGCCGGAGCAGCCCCTCCATGGGCATGAATTTCTCCAGCTCCATATTCCCAGTGTAAAACGCCCCCACCGCCCGGGTCATCACCAGGTTGGCGGGGCAGTTCTCCCGGCTGAACTCCTGGTCGAAGAAGACAAACTCCCCGTCCACATAGAAGCTGTTCAGGGGCACCATGTCCAGGTAGGCCCGCTCCAGCGTAACCCCCTCCCCGTCCCCGGCGTCCTCCTGGAGGTGGCCAGAGGAGCGCAGGATCAGCTCCATGAACCGGTCCATCTCCCGGAGGAATTTCTCCTTGTCTGTGAGTAGCAGCTGTCTCAGATAGGCCTGTCCTACCTGTCCATCCACATAGGGGGTGATGTAGGCGCCGCCCTCCAGCCTGCCCGGGACTACGGAAATCCCCCGGGCGGCCAGCTCCGCCTCATTCCCCCGCTGGCGCTCCAGGCCCGCAAGCCCCTGGGGGTAAGCCGCCCGTTTCTCCACGGTTCCGGAACGGCGCAGGACGGTATACCGGGCGTCCTCCCGGGAGCGGTCCAGGGAACAGGTCACCTGGTTCACATCGGCAAATCCGCCGTTGAGGGAGCACTCAATCAGAAAGGCGTTGGCCATCTGGTGGAACATCCCGTTTTCCAGCAGGGAGGCGTACAGCCCCTCCTCCTCCAGAAAAATGGTACCCGGGCTGTGGTAATCCAGCTCAACCACCCGGCAGGCCAGATCCTCCCGGGGCAGATAGTCCTCCGCAAAGATGTGGCTGGGGTGCTCCAGGGAGGTGAGCACTGAGTAAAAGCGATAGCTCCGCCAACCGGCCCGGTCCAGCATGTCCCCCAGCTCGGCCCGGCTCCAGCACCGGCCCCGGAAACTATCTTCCCGCCTCACATAGGCCCGGCGGTAGTTCTCCACCCCATCAAAATTCCGCCCGGTGTACGGGTCCCGGTCACCGCAGAAATACCGGGTGCCCAGACGGTTGTTCATCCCCAGCAGAAGGCGGCCGTCGGGCTTGAGCAGCTCCCGCCAGCGGGCCAGCACCGGCTCCGGGTCGGCCAAGGTTTCCAGATCAGCCACGGAGACAATGTAGTCAAACCGCTCCAACCCGTCCAGCTCCCCAATGGGACAGCAGGCCACCTGGAGGCCCCGCTCCGCCAGCATCTCCGCCAGGCCGTCGGAGCTCTGGCCGGTATAGAGGGCCGTTTTACCGGGCTGGAAGTCGTACCAGCCCAGCAGGCCCTTGGGAATCTCATGGATCAGCTCGTCCGCCCGCATGGTTCACCCACCCGTTTCCATTCTTGTCATTCTGAAAAAATGAGCCGCTCCGGCTCAATACCACAGGTGCAGATTCTCCACACCCAGGTAGTTGGTGATTCCCAGCCCCTCCAGATACCGGATGATCTGCGGGCTGTTCTTCCGGCCCGCCGCCACCAGCACCAGGGCGGTGTCCTTGCAGGGCAGGATCTCCCTGGCATTTTTCACCGGGAAGTGGAACAGTTTCCCCGTTCCGTCCCCAGTGGTCTCCGCCGCAAAGAGGATTTTTTCCTCCAGCCCCATCTCCAGCAGCTTGGTGGCGGCCCGCCGGCCCAGCTGGCCCGCGCCGTAGAGGATGATCTGTTCCGCCTCCCTCAGCGCCTCCTCCTCCCGCCGGACCATCTCCACACAATCCCGGCAGAAGCCATCCGGATCCTGGATCAGAGACTGCGTCCACTGGAAGATGGCCTCCCCGCCGGGCGCTTTGATCCAGTCCGCCGTATCCCTGTATTTCAAGAAATCCTCCCGGATATAACCGGCGTACTCCCGCTTTAAGGCGTGATCCAGCCGGCCAAATGTATACTGGTGGCCGCTCATGCGCAGGGCGTTCACCACCCTCACCACAGAGTGGCAGCCCTTCCCCTCCAGAATCTGGGCGGCGAAGTCGTACTCCTCCCGTACGGCCAGCATCTTCCCCCGGCTACGGATGGACGCCCCGGGGTTGTCCTGCCGGTAGAGGTAAAAGGACTGGTTGACCAGCATCACCCGCTGGGCCAGCCCCATGACCTGCAAGTAGAAACCGACATCCTGGTAGGAGGCCCCGGGGCTCTCACGGTGCCGGATCCCATTGGCTTCCAAGAACGCTCGCTTGTAAATTCCCGTCCAATTTGTAATTGAAAACCACCAAAAGGCGTCCCGGTCCTGTCCGGTCAGCACACGCCCATAGTACCCGTCCAGCATGTCCCGGTGAACCCGCTCTGTATATTTGTACCGGCCCCAATACAATTCGTAATCAGAACGGACAAAGTCCAGCTCATGGCGGGCCGCCTGGCTGTAGAGCGCCTCGTACATATCCACCCGGATCAGGTCGTCGCTCTCCACAATCCCGATGTAGTCCCCGGAGGCGGCGGCCATCCCCACATTCATGGCCTGGCCGTAGCCGCCGTTCTCCTTGTGGATCACCTTGACCCGGGGATCCCGGCCGGCGTACTCCTCTAAAATCGCCGGGCAGCTGTCAGTGGAGCCGTCGTCCACACAGATGATCTCTAGATCCCCCAGGGTCTGGCCCACCACGCTGTCCAGGCACTCCCGCAAATACCGCTCCACATTGTACACCGGGATGATAATTGATACTTTGGGCATACCGATTCCTTCATTCCTTTGTTAGATCACATACTTGACCTTTTTTTCCTTCAATACCGCCAGCATCTCGCCCCGCAACTTCTCCGAGACGGCCAGCAGGACCACGTCGTGTTCCACGTCAATGGGGCAGTCGTCAATCCCTTGGATTGGGTGCCCAAAAAACGAGTGTTTGCTGGCCCCGGGGTTTGTCACCAGCACCCCGGCAATCTCCACATCATAGGTGTCTAAAATCGTGATATACCGTTTGGCATACTGTCCAGCCCCGTACAGGTACACTTTCGAGCTTCTCAGCAGCTCCAAATGATCCCGTACCAGCTGATAATCGTCGATCTCCGGGTATACAGAGTTAAATTCCTCAATTTCCTCCTGGCTCCAGCCTGTCAGATCGGGCTTGGGCCTGTCCATATTGAGGAAGGAAAACCTCTGTTGGCGCCATTGGAAATAAACAGATTGTAATGCCACATAAAATAGATGAAGCGGCTCACCTTCATCAGGCGGCCTATCTGTGTACATCTTCCGCAGCCGCAGCAGCTGCGCAATATAGCTGTAAGTATGTTTTGCCGTGACCGGAGATGTCATTGTCGAATTTTCTCTTATTCGGTATATATATATTCTCTCATCCGCATACATGCCGCACTCCGCAAATTCGCACAGATTCATCAGAAAGGTTACATCTTCATAATAGATACCTGTAGGATAATGTATATTATGCCGCCGGAGAAGCTCTGTTCTTACAAAATTAACACATCCCATAAGGACATCCGCCCCACTGCTACATGCTAAATACAGCAGCTCCTGTCCCGAATAAACTCGGTTAAAAAAATCTTGACATGCCGCGTTGATCGGAGATACAGAGATTTTCTGATTTGACTCAAAGTATTTATCATATAAAAATCTTATTAAATCCAACCCATTTTCTGTCGCGGTCCGATACAGCTTTTCCACGGCCCCACTTACAATATAGTCATCAGAATCTACAAACTGGATATATTCCCCTTGGGCAATATCAATCCCTCGATTACGCGCATAGCCTTGTCCACAATTTTTCTCATTGCGTAACAGAACCATCCTGGGCTCTTTCTGGGCATACTCCCGCAAAATCTCCCAAGAGTGATCCGTGGAGCAATCCTCAATACAGATAATCTCAATCTCTGTCATCGTCTGACTGATCACACTGTCCAGACACTCCCGCAGATATCGCTCTACATTATACACCGGGATGATGATTGATACTTTGGGCTTCACAGGCCAGCCCTCCTCCCGCTCCTTGATTTATAACTCCGCCAGATACCGCCTCAGCCCGTCCCGCCACTCCGGCAGCGGGGCAAACCCGTTTTCCGCCAGTTTCCCCTTTCCCAGCCGGGAATTGAGAGGCCGCCGGGCCCTCACCGGGTACTCCTCAGTCGTAAGCCGCCGCACCGCAACATCCTGTCCGGACTGCCGGAAAATTTCCTCCGCAAACTCCGCCCAGGAGCAGAACCCCTCGTTGGCGGCGTGGTAAATCCCGTACTTCTCCGTCTCCACCATGTCACACAGCAGCGGCGCCAAGTCAGCGGTATAGGTCGGGCTCCCCACTTGATCGTGTACAACCCGGATCTCCCGGCCACTCTCCGCCAGACGCAGCATGGTCTTGACAAAATTATTCCCATGTTTTCCAAACACCCAGGAGATCCGGACAATAAAATACCGCTCCAGCAGCTCTTCCACCGCCCGCTCCCCGGCCAGCTTGCTCTCCCCATAGACGTTGACAGGCCCCGGCGGATCATCCGGCTCATAGGGCCTGGTGCCCGTCCCGGGAAATACATAGTCCGTGGAGGTATAGAGCATTTTCGCCCCCACCTCCCGGCAGGCCATGGCCACGTTCCGGGTGCCTCCCCCGTTGACGGCAAAGGCCGCCTCCCGGGCCTCCTCAGCGGCGTCCACACCGGTCCAGGCCCCGCAGTGGATCACCGCGTCCGGCCTCACCCGGCCCACCGTCTCCATCACTTGGCCCGGGTCAGTCAGATCCATCTCACCCCGGGCGGGGGCGGCGTAGGGGACGCCCCGACGCTCCAGCGTCCGGCACACATCCCAGCCCAGCTGCCCGCCGGCCCCTGTAACTAGTACCGTCATCCTATCCTATCCCGCTCCACACGGTCTTGCCAGCTGCCATCCACGATATGTTCCAACCAGCTCCGGTTGTCCAAATACCACTGTATGGTTTTTTTCAGGCCCTCGTCAAAGCTGGTCTCCGGCCGCCAGCCCAGCTCCCGTTGGATCAGCGCCGGGTCAATGGCGTAGCGCAGATCGTGCCCCTTCCGATCCTCTACAAAAGAGATCAGCGACTCCGGCTTATCCAGCTGGGCCAAAACCGCTTTCACTACATCAATATTCCGCCGTTCGCCGTAGCCGCCGATGTTGTACACCTGTCCTGGCTGGCCAGCCTCCAGAATCAGGTCAATCGCCCGGCAGTGATCTGTCACATACAGCCAGTCCCGCACGTTCAGCCCCTGGCCGTACACTGGCAGAGGCCTGTCCCCCAAGGCCTCCAGAATCATCAGGGGGATCAGCTTCTCTGGGAACTGGTAAGGGCCGTAGTTGTTGGAGCAACGGCTAATGGTGATCGGCAGGCCGTAGGTCCTGTGGTACGCCTGACATAGCAGATCCGCCGCCGCCTTGGAGGCGGAGTAGGGACTGGAGGGCGCCAGCGGCGTATCCTCAGTAAAGGCAAGCTCCGGCCGATCCAGGGGGAGGTCACCATAGACTTCATCCGTGGACACCTGGTGGAACCGCTGAACCCCATAGATCCGGCAGGTGTCCAGCAACACTTGGGTACCCATCACATTGGTTCGCAGGAACACGGCCGGGTCCGTGATAGAGCGGTCTACATGGCTCTCCGCCGCAAAGTTCACCACCACATCGGGCCGCTCCTGGGCAATGACGGCGTCCATCTCCTCCCGATCCGCAATATCCCCCCGGATAAACTTCACATTGGGCCGCTCCAGTGCCGGGCCTAGGCTCTCCAAATTTCCGGCATACGTCAGCTTGTCCAGGCACACCAGCTCACGTTCCGGGTGCCTGTCCAACTGGACATAGATAAAATTATTTCCAATAAAACCGGCCCCGCCCGTCACCAACAGTTTCATCCGTTTTCACCTCAACACCCGGTCTCTACGTCCCGCAACCACGGGGCGGCGGCGTCCCGCTGGGACAGGATGGGCTCCGCCACCCCCCACTGGATATCCAGTTCCGGGTCATCCCAGCGGACGCCCCCCTCCGCCTCCGGGGCGTAGTAGTTGTCCGCCTTATACAGGAATTCCGCCTCATCGGTGAGGGTCACAAATCCGTGCCCAAAGCCCCGGGGGATCAAAAGCTGCCGTTTATTTTCAGCGGACAGCTCCACCGCCACCCACTGCTTGTAGGTGGGGCTGGCGGGGCGCAGGTCCACCGCCACATCCAGCACCGCCCCGCTGACGCACCGGACCAGCTTGGCCTGGGCATGTTCCCCCCGCTGGAAGTGGATCCCCCGCAGAGTGCCCTTCACGGCGGACATGGAGTGGTTGTCCTGGACAAAGTCGTAAAACAGCCCAGCCTGTTCCATGTCCCGCTTGGACCAGCTCTCGAAAAAGAAGCCCCGGTGGTCGCTGAATACCTGGGGCTCCAGGATGCAGCACCCCTCTAATTTGGTTTGAATGACTGTCATATGACCTTCTCCTGTCCTGTTGGGCCTCAATATATGTACTTCCCGTCAGCCACATTTTGCAGGTGCTGTCCGTAAGGGGAGTTCCCATAGGCCCGCGCCGATTTTCTGAGCCCGTTCAGATCAATCCAGCCGTTGTGGTAGGCGATCTCCTCCGGGGAGGAGATATGGATTCCCTCCCGGCGCTCCACAATCCGGACAAACTCCGAGGCCTCGGACAAGGCCTCCACCGTGCCGGCGTCCATCCAGGCGTACCCCCGCCCCAGGGTGACCACATCCAGCTCCCCCCGCTCCAGGTACAGCCGGTTCAGGTCGGTGATTTCCAGCTCCTCCCGGGGGGAGGGCCGCAGCGTCCTGGCCAGCTCACACACCCGGCTGTCGTAGAAATACAGGCCGGTGACAGCGTAGTTGGACTTGGGGCACTCCGGCTTCTCCTCAATGGACACAGCCCGCCCGGCCTGGTCAAACTCCACCACGCCGAACCGCTCGGGGTCCTCCACGTAGTAGCCAAAGACCGTAGCCCCCCGTTTCCGGGCCGCCGCCTGGCGCAGATGGCTGGTAAGGCCCGCCCCGTAGAAAATATTGTCCCCCAAAATCATGGCGCAGGGCTCCCCGCCGATAAACTCCTCCCCCAGGATAAAGGCCTGGGGCAAACCTTCCGGCCTGGGCTGCGCCTGGTAGGACAGTTGGATCCCGAATTGGCCGCCATCCCCCAGCAGGCGCCGGAAGTTCGGCAGGTCCTCCGGGGTGGAGATAATCAGAATCTCCCGGATTCCCGCCAGCATCAGGGTGGACAGGGGGTAGTAGATCATGGGCTTGTCGTATACTGGCAGGAGCTGCTTGGAGGTCACCAGGGTAAGGGGGTAGAGCCGGGTGCCGCTCCCGCCGGATAAAATAATACCTCTCATCAATGCCCCCCGCTCTCTCCGGCCATCTCAGGCCCGTCCCAGTAATTCTAACACAACCTCATCCAGGGAGACAATATTTTTGTGGCCCCGTTCCACCAATTTCCCCCGGATCTTGTGGTAGTCGTAGGTGGCTGTCACCACAATCATCTCCGCCGGGGGATAACTGTCATCGGGCCGGTAGGCCTTCACCCCCGCGTTGATGCCCTCCGCCTTCTGGTCGATCACATACTCCACCTGGACCTGGCTGCCCTCCAGCTCCTTGAGCAGGTGTCTTCCCAACATCCCAGCGCCATAAACGGCGACGCTCCGCGCCCCCCGGTCCAGAAAAAATTTTTCCAGAGGGATCTGCTCCTCTTTCAGCCAGAGCCAGCTGTCCAGTAGCTGCCAATAGCTGGCATATCGCCTGCTTTGATCCGCCCAGGCCTCGATCTCATTCCGCAGTTCCCCGGCCCGCGCCGGCAGTTCCTTTGTGAACTCATCCAGATATTCCTCATAGTGCTCCCTGGCATAACGGACCGCCTCTAAATAGGCATAGCCGTGCTTCTCGTCCGGTTCCAGATACATCCCCTCGCCCCACTCGTTCCAGGCGTTGATGAAGATTAAATCATTTCCGTTGGCCACATTTTTCGCGATCAACTGAGTCAGATAGTATTGGAACTTCTCCGGGGAATGATTGTCGATCAGCCGCCCGCGTAATCCCTGTCTGGGCGTATCGTCATACCCCGTGAACCCACCAAAAATCGTTTTCCCGGTTGTATCCCAAGAGTTCAGCAGCATCTTCCATACATCGTCATACTGTCTCACCTGCACCCCACTTCCCTCGTGACTCCCCTGGCACTTGGCTTTAACCTGGGAATACTGAGGCTCGTGCTGCAAATTAAGGTTCAAAACATCCAATATATCTTTCCCGCTGTTGGCTCCAATCCAATAGATCCCGTCAAAGCCGCTCTCTCTGGCCCACTGGTTCCATTTTTCCACCATTTCACGCAGACAGAGAACCGAGTCAGCCCTGTGGATCAGAAACACCGGCCTATTATCCTTTTTCCAATAGCGTTCATCCCGGAAAAAGGGCAGCAGATACTCAAAATGTAGCCTCCAATCCTCCTCACCGCCATACTGCTGCTCCAATAGGATACCATTTCCGCTTTTGTCGCTGGTTTTCTCCCGTATGTCAGACCAGGGATTTTTTAGGCTGATTCCGCTCCAGGTACGCGCCCAAGTCTCATTGGCCCAGTCAAAACAGAACGGCATATCAATGTCTTTCCACCGCAGCAGATTCTCCGCCGGCTTCTCCAGGATTTTTCTGCCGTCTTTGAAGTAATAGTGGTAAAAGCACTGGACGTCCACGCCATACTTTTTCATCAGGCCCGCCTGCCAGCGCATGGTCTCCTTGTCCATCAGGTCGTAATAATTCCCGTTCAAGGGCACCCGGGGCTGTTCATGTCCAGGAAACAGCCGCTCCGCGTCCCGCACCGCGGTCCACTCCGTAAAGCCCTCGCCCCACCACTCGTCGTTCTCCTTCACCCGGTGGAACTGGGGCAGGTACATGGTTATAACCTTCATCTTTCCTCTCACCAATCCAATCAAAAATGGTCCCCGCAATCCGGCGGCGGCCCATTCCTCCGCCAGCGCGCCGCGCGTCACGCCAAATACAGCCGCTCCACTTCTTTAATCTGCTGCTCAATATTGTATCCCGCCGCTGTAACCTGCTCATACATATTTTCCCGTTCATAGCCTTCGGCAGCGGACAAAATAGCCTCTACCCACAGGTCAATCTCAAGAGGAAGAAACTCCAGATTTTCTGTCACCTTTGCCTCCTGTGGCACCCCATCGCTGGCCAAGCATTTCAGTCCGGCGCTCTGGGCCTCAATCAGCACAATCCCCAGCCCCTCAAACAGGGAGGGCAGACAAAAAACATCCATCGCCTGCAGTAGCTTGGGCACATCCGGCCGGTTCCCCAAAAGGATCACCCGGTCGGCCACACCCAACGATTCTGCCTGTTGCCTGACAGTCCCCGCCATTTCACCGTCCCCAACCAGAAGCAGCCTGGCATTTTTCATTCTTTGGCATACTTTCTCAAAAACTTGGAGCAGAAAATGCTGATTCTTTTCGTAAACCAGCCGCGCCACATTACCGATCACAACACAGCCTTCAAGCCCCAGTTCCCGGCGGTACTGATCCCGAATTTCTCGACGAAACAGACACGACTTTACATCAATGGCGTTTTTCATAATCTTGATCCGCTCCGCTGGGACTCGCTCTCCAAAAATCCAATCTGCCGCGGCCTGAGAACAGGCCCAAAAATCCGTAGCGATCGATGGACGCAGCGTAGCCTTTACCTCATTATGACGTTTCACTTTCAACTTATTCTGCTCATAAAATACTTTATCATCAGCCTTTTGGAGGCTCCCAGCATTGATGTTATGGGCGTGAATAATTATTTTGGGAATTCCATATTTTTTTGCCAATTCTTCCAAAATTGTTCCAGTCCAAAAGGATGTATGAAACTGTACAACATCGTACCCTGAATTAAGAAGCTGCTTCATGTCCTGTTCAAATCGTTCCATGTTCTCCGCCGGCCTACAGACACGCTTTACCATCTCATCTGTGACGCCCATATGCCGGTAAAGCGCCAGGGACTCCTCGTAAGTGACCAGGTCAAAGGCAAACCGGTCTTTATTAATAAACTTCCAGTTGGTCGTAATATAATTCTCAACTCCACCGTACGCTTTCCCGTACAGTTTGAAGTGCAATACCCTAGTTTTCTTCATACTTCATACCTACTCCCCACATAGCGTCAGAACTGAATCCCCAACCGGGTCCTTGCCAGCTCTTTCAAGTTCCGCAACGCGATGCGCTCGTTCTCCGCAATCCAGCTGTACTCACAGTGATGAATCGCGACTGCTTGATCGGAGAAAAAATTTCCCAATCCGACAATCCCAAAGGGGGAAAAAACCTCAGCCGGGTAAACAACCATATCATTTATTTTCTGGTACTCGTTGGAGATACGGAATCCATACCGCTTCAAAATGGGGTGCTGATACTGACAGCAAGGCGCGTTCCCCGAACCAACAAAATGCTGATCAATATAATAGTCCCTCAGTTCTTTTAGCAGTCCGCACCGGGGCGCCGCGCCAAAGCCCACACCGGTATTGATCTGGTCTCCGCCTGGGGCGCCAAAAAACGCCTCATCGCACAGCAGTACATCTAAATTTCGCACCGCTTCTACGTCCGCATCCAAATAGATACCGCCGTATTGATAGACTACATCCAGCCTGGCGTAATCGGTGGCAAACCCCCAGGCCTTATTCTCATACGCCTCCCGCATATAATCGACTTTTGTAAAATCATAGTTGCTTTCATCCCAGCGGATGATCTCATAATCCGGGTTGAACCGGCTCCAGGAATCCACACATTTTTGCAGCCGGGCCGGGAGCGGATGCCCGCCCACCCAGAAATAATGTATTTTCTTTGGAATCTTCTGTTCTCCTGCGGAAAAAGCAAAGGCTGGCATGGGCTCCGCCGTATTGCGGACTATGGCGTGGAGATAGCAGGTCAGGCCATCCAGCTCCGGAATCCCATCCAACTGCTCCACAATCTCCGCCCCGTAAAATACAGCGGTAATGATCAGGACAACCTGCTCCAGGGGCGTGCGCTCCAGCTCCTTTAGGAAATCCTTTACGCCGATCACCCGCGCCTCCCGGCCGTCCAGCGTCTTTACGGTTCCCCATAACGCCTCATTGTTGTCCACAACCGCTTCAGGCGTCTTGTTCTGGCAGTATACATCAAGGCAGTTTCCCAAGGATCTCCCAGCGCCAAAAAAATACAGCTTTTTGTCCTGGATTTCCTTTGTAATCGCTTTCGGGCCCGCGTTTTTCAGCTGAACCATGTGTCTCCTCCTTACAATTTTTTAACTGACAGTCTGGCCTTCCCTTGCGGGAACATCCCCTCACAAAATCTCCTCCGCTATTTTGTAATTACCAATGTCCCGTTGGCGTCACATAGCGGCACTTTACAGAGAGAGACCTGCTTCTCACACTCAAACCGGTCCACCGCGCGTTCCACTCCACGCAAGTCACTGTTATAGTCGTGAACAAAAATATATCCTCCGCTCTCCAGTCGGGGATAAAAGTACGCCAGCCCCTCATAGATCGACGCCTCAAAGTCCAAGTCAAGGGACACAAAGGAGAACTGATCCTCCAGCCCCTGTAAAGAATCCGGGAAAAATCCCTGTTTGAAAATCACTTGATCCAAATATCTCATCCGCTGTATCACCCGGCCAATGTTCGTGCCCCGATACGCCTCTACAAAAGCTCTGGTAGCGTGTCCATTTTTAATTTCATGGATGGACTCATTGATCTCAAACCCATCAAAGGTGTCGAATAGATACAGTTTTTTGTCCGGAAAGGCATAATTCAGAAACTGGGCGAATTCCCCCCGGAAAACCCCTGCTTCCGCCACATTCCCCCGCAGATTTTTCTTTCGGATCTCTTTCACGGCCAACTCGAAGCACTTCATCCTGACGGGGTCTGTATCCAAATAAGGTACCCCCCCAGATTGCATATTTTCCCAATTTTGCAGGCACAGTTCATCCTCACTCACCGTCTGCCGCATAATACGGTACCGGTCACGAATTACCCGGGCGAATTTCTCGCCTAAAACCTGCTCTACAAAGCCGTAATCCTGATTGAAATCCTGTGCGTAACAATTACTATAAACAAAAATGACTTTCGATAAATCGATGTCCAGCTCTTGGCACTGATGATAAATTTCTCTTCCAAATGAGTTTACCACCAAAATTGCGTCATACGCCAGCGCCTTCGCCTCTTCCGGGGAGATCACTGGCTTTCCCAGAAAAGTCACTTTACTCCTGTCATTGTCGATAAACCCGTCAATGGTGTCAAGCGGCACATACCGGTCCAAAACTTTACCCGTTAACCGGCCGGTCCCCCACATCAGAAAACCCATGGTAATTCTCCTCCCTACACATACCGCTCCGCCGCGTTGAGGAACACGTCCGTGACCCCCTGGGCCTCCAGCTTGGCCAGGTCCATGCGCCCGCCGGTAGGCTTCTCCGGGTACAGATGCCCGGTAAACCAGGCCCGCACCGGATAGCCTCTCAACTGTTCCGCTGGCAAATCAATTCCCCAGCCGCCGGGGTGCAGGGCGGTGGCGCCGCACCCCCCTTTCAGCTTGTACAGGCAGTCGGACACCCTAACATCCAAAACGCCAATTTCCGCCGCCGGATCCAGGGCCCGGATTTTCTCCAGCGACCGGGCGTAGAAGGAGGAGTAGACTACCCGCTTCTGGACACCTCTGGCGTGGACGAGGGCCACTATTTTTTCCTCCATCCCATCATAGGGGATGAGGCTGTTCTTCAGCTCAATGTTGAGCTGAAGCCCGCCTGCCAGGCGGGGTGCCAGCAGATCCAGCACCTCCTCCATGGTGGGGATCCGCCGCGCTCTCCCATCCGGGGCGTCAATCCGCAGTTTTTTCAGCTGCTCCAAGGTGTGCTCACACACCAGGCCGCCGCCGTCCGTGGTCCGGTCCACCCTCTCATCGTGGATGACCACCATCTGGCCGTCCCGGGTCAGCTGGATATCCAGCTCGATCCCTGTCAGCCCCTGGAGCTCCGCCGCCTTCTCAAAGGCCAGCAGTGTATTTTCCGGATACATCTGGCTGCATCCCCGGTGGGCCCAAATCCTCATGACCGGTTCTCCTTTAAAAACTGTTCCATCACGCCGGCCAACGCCACAGATTCCTTTCTGGTGAGCTTGAAGTCGCTGCGGCTGCTGCCGTTGATGGTAGATAAAAAGTCGCTGAGCTCATAGCGCAGGCCGTCCCCCAGGAAGTGGGCGGAAAACTTCTCCACCTCGTTGGGGTCCTCCCGATGGATTTCAAAATAGGTGGTCTTCCACCAGGGGGCCTCCACCACGATATACCCGGTGGTCCCGGAGATCACCAGCTTCCCCTCTGACTTCACCCCCAGCCCGCAGGTGGCGCAGGCCATCCCGCCGGGGTAGAGGAACTGGGCCCGGGTGAACAGGTCCAGCCCGTTCTCCCCTTTCACGCTGTCAAAGCGGAGCTGGGACCACTGGGTCCCCAGCAGCTTGATGATGGGCAGCAGGACATAGCTGCCCAGCTCCGTAAAGCTGCCGCCCCACTCCAGGTCGGTGAGCTCCCGGGAGCCGGGGTCCGCCAGCTTAGTAAAGCAGGCATCCACCCCCCGGACCGTCCCGATGGTGCCGCTCCCGGCAATCCCAAGCAGCTGGGCGAACCCGGGGCAGTAGGCGGTTTTGATGGCCTCCATCAGCACCAGCCCCCGGCCCTTGGCCATGGCCGCCAGTTCCTCCCCCTCGGCCCGGCTCAGCACCATGGGCTTCTCGCACAGGACGTGCCTGTCCCGCTCCAACGCCGCCTTGGCGTAGCCGTAGTGGCTGCCGTGGGGGCTGGCGATGTAAACCGCGTCCACCGCCTGGAAAAACGCCTCCAGATCCCGGTAGGCGTTGACCTCCCAGCGCCGGGAAAACTCCTGGGCGCTCTCCCACCGGGGGTTGTACACCCCCTGGACATTCACGCCGCTTACCGCCCGGGCCTCGGTCATAAAGCGGCCGGCGATCCGCCCGGTACCGATGACCCCCAGGCGCAGGATTCTGTGCCGCTGTTCCCGGAGCATCGTGCTGGAGATCTCCCTGGTCCGCTCCAGATACACCACCTGGCAGTAGTCTTTCAGGTAGTCGAAGGCCCCCACCCAGTCCGAGCCCACAGTGAAAATATCCACCTCATACCGCTGGATATCCCGGACCTTCTGGCCGGGGCTGCTCTCAATGATGATCTCGTCCGCAAACCCGGTCTTTTTCACGTTCTCTACCCGGGTCAGCAGGGGGTCCAGCACGTTGAGCTTCCCCCGGGTCTGGTCGTACTCCTCGGTGGTCACTCCCACGATGAGGTAGTCCCCCAGCTCCTTGGCCCGTTGCAGCAGCCGGTAGTGACCCTCATGAAACAGGTCAAAGGTCCCGTATGTAATGACTTTTTTCATGGCGCATCCCTCCGGCATCTCAAATTATCTCTGAACCAATGTCACGCAGTCCAAGCCTATAACACGATTCCGGCCTTCTTCGCCCCAATCTATTACGTGCTACTCCAGCACAGTCAGCCCCGCCTTGTAACAATAATGGGCAAACAGATCTTTTGACATAAAAGCCCTGCCATGGGGCGGCGCGTTCCTACATGACGCTTTATAGTCTGAATGGTTGTTTGAATGATGAAACAGCGCTTTCCCGCCCGGGCACAGAATCCGAAATGTCTCCTGTAGATACTGGTATATGTCCATAGATTCAAAATGCACCATAGCGTCATATGTAAACAGCGCTGTGCAGCTCTCACTCTTGATCTTCTCTAAATCGTACCCGTTATTTTTATAATAGTCAATCCGGGAATCGCCCTGAAATCTTTCCCTACAATATTCAATATTTTTCTCTAAAATATCCACCAGCGTGACGTGTCCCGCCTGATCCAAATATTTCTGGACATGCCGGCCTCGCCCACAGGCGAGCTCCACCACGTTTGCTAAATCCAACTGCTGAAACATTTTGTAAAATACGGAATCCTCTCGCCAGAAAACTCCCAGCCAGTCAGCTTCTTCCGCCCGTTCAAAATAATCATCCATCTTCTCAATATGGAAATCGGCGCAGAATTCACGGTTGAACTCCACATTGTTCATTTGAAGTACATCTTCATATACCTCAATTTTTGTAAATCCTTCGTTCTCCAGGTTTCTTTTGATCTCTTCCTGTGCCCGATTGTCCTTAACCGATATGATAATCATCTCATTCTGGTGCGCCCGCTTCAGCTCATCCAACGATACAATTCCGCACTCCGTCCAACATGCCGCCCACTTTGCTGGCATCAGAATCACAGACACAGGTCACTTCTATCCCGCTTTTTTCACATAATCCAAGCAGCATGCGGCCATAAGCACCCGCCCCATACAGTGCGGCACTCTTCTCAGAAATATTCATCAGTCCCATGAATTCCTCAATCCTTTCACTTTTATAAATAGTCGAATCTCTTAGCCTGGCGATATATTCAGCCAATCTAAATCCAACTCAAATTTTGCCATAGGGTAGTCCGGCTTAAACTGTTCGCCATCCCCGTGGAAATCGCTCCCCCCGGTGACACGCAGGCCAAAGCGCCTGGCCAGACTGAGATAGAACTCCGTCCGCTCCGGCGTATGTTTGGTATAGCAACACTCAATGGCATCCAGCCCCCAGTCCTTCAGCCGGGACACCAGCTCCTCCAGCCCCTCATCCCCCAGCCCCACCTGGTAGGGGTGGGCCAGGGAGGCCATGCCGCCGGAGGCCTTGATGATCTCCACGCACTCCCGGGCGGTGGGTTTTGTCCCCTTCTCCAGGGCGTGGAACTCCGGGATATCCAGATACCGGCCAAAGGCCTCCTCCCGGGTGGAAACCAGCCCCCGGTCCAGCATCACCCGGGCAAAGTGGGGCCGGCCGATGATTCCGCCGGCCGCCGCTTTTTCCACCTCGTCCAGAGGGACTTCCAGTCCCCTGTCCCGAAGGAAATCCCGGATCCGGTACTTGCGCCGCTCCCGCCTCTGCCGGAGCTCCTCACACATCCGCCGCAGTTTTGGGGTTTCCGCCGGGAAGCCGAGGCCCAGGATATGGAGGTTTGGATACTCCTCCCCGCTGAGCTCAATCCCCCGGAGGACCCGCGGTCCCATCCGCGCTCCCGCCGCCACCGCCTCCTCCACACCGTCAATGGTGTCGTGGTCGGTGATGGCGATCACCTCCAGCCCCAGCTCCCTGGCCATCCCCGCCACTTGGGCCGGGTCGTACTGGCCGTCGGAAGCGGTAGTGTGCATATGCAGGTCCGCCAGCATCCGCTCGCCCCCTCTCCCTCAGCTCAGGCCAAACAGCCGCTCCAGCCAGGACACAATCTCCTCCGGCGTCTCCTGGCCGTCGTTCTGGATCACCACATCGGGGCTCACCGGCTCGTCGTAGGGCAGGTCCACACCCACCACGTTCCTCCGCCCCGGGGAGTAAAGCCCCTTGGGGTTCCGGGCCCGCAGGGTCTCCCAGCTGGCCTTGACATAGATCTCCCTAAACTGTTCAATATTCGCCTTGCCCCAGGCCTTTGGCTCGTTGTACAGGGAGATGGTGCAGCACACCACATTCTTCCCCTGGTCCGTCAACTCCTTGCACCTGGGGAAGAGGCTCCACGCCCCTTCCATCCGGGCCTGGGTGGTGTATTTGCTGTCGTCCATCACGTTGTCCCCGGCGGCGGCCGCCGCCGCTGACCGCATCCGGTCCCCGTCCAGCAGGACAGCCTCCGGGTCCCGCAGTCTCAGCCGGTCATAAAACAGCCCGCCGATGGTGGTCTTCCCCGTGCCGGCCAGGCCGGTAAAGAGATACAAAGTCCCTTTCTCGCTCATCATTTTCTGACCTCCCATCAGCGGTAGAGGGGCCGCTCCAGCAGCTCCGGCACGGGCTCCAGCCTGGCCATCATCGCCAGAGGCTGGCCCTGCCCGTCCACGAAGCGGGGCTCCCGGTCCAGGGCCTCCACAATCCGCCGGCGGCTCTCCCGCAGCTCCTCCATCCGCTCCTGGATAGAGGTCTTCCGGGCCTGGGCCATCTCCGGGGGCACGGGGCGGCCAATTTTCTCCGCCTCGTCCACCGCCTGGCACAGGTACGTCCAGGTCTCCCGGATGTGCCCGTCAATCACGTCCAGCTCCCCCAGCAGCCGCTGGATTTCCGCCCCGTCCATGGGCTTCCCGTCCCAGAACTGGAAGCCGTAGCCGTAAAACTCGTACACATCCCGGAGGTAATACTCAATCAGCCGCCGTTCGGCGTCGTTGGCGTAGTTGTCGTAGGTGCGGTAGACCGACCCCGGGTCAAACCCGGCGCCCTCCCCCTCCGGGCCCTCCATCCGCTGGCCGAGATAGGAGCAGTAGCGCATACTCCCGGTGTACGGCAAATCCAGGAAGGCCGCCAGCGCCCGGAAGGTCGCCTCGGGATTCAGCTTGCCGTCCTCGAAGCGGACCAGCCGGCTGTCCCGGTACAGCCGGTCCTCCCGGCTGGCCATAAAGCTGCGGTTGAGTAGATAGCAGAACAGCGTGTCCTGGATCACGCTCACCATCTCCCCCTGTCCGGCCTCCCACTCTTCCCGCTTGCGTCTGGCCCCGTCCACCATGAAGCGGATGGTGGCCCCGTAGCTGGTGGTGGGGCGGCGCATGGGCACAAAGGTCTTCACATACCGGAAGCCCTGGAGCATGGGGGACTGGCGTACCTGGTCCGCCTGCTCCGACCGGGGGAGGACACAGCCCTCCTCCGTCACGCCCAGGGAGTAAAAAATATTCTCAAAGTGGGGCTGGAAAAACACCGCCGGCACGATCCGGGCGCTGTAATCCGGCTGGGCGGCGGCGTTGTTGAGGAACAGCGCCACCAGCACGTCCTTTTCCGTCCGGTCTTTCAGCCCGAACAACTCCCGGATCAGCTCCGGCCGCCAGCTGGAGAAATGCCCCAGCGCCTCCTGGAGGCTCCCCATCCTGGCCATCTCCCCCAGGAACTTGCTCACCAAACCCTCCACGGAGTCCATCATCAAAGAGGTATTGGTCAGCAAATTGGGGTGGTTGTCAAAGACCTCGTTAAAGAAGTCGCCGCCGTTGTGGGTAGACAGCTGGGCATGCCAAATGAGCCGGTTGATCTCCCGGATGGAAACCGGCTTGACGGGATATTTGCTGTAGTCAATCTGAAACCGATCCTGAAAATTGATCGGGTAATGTTCTAATTCAGGCCCCACCAGGAGGACAAACTTCCTGCTTTTCAGCAGGGGGCGGAAATCCAACACCTGGAGCCAGGCGCAGAACGTCCCCCAGTCCCCGTAGTGGAGGTAGATATGGTTGTCCCGGCCCACAGCCTCGCTGGGGCGGACGTTGTCGTGGAGGTACTCCAGCTCATACTGGGAGAACACCTCCCCGGCCAGGACGGGCTTGTCCAGGTCAGCGAAGAAATTCCGGCTGACCACCGGGGTTTTCACGTCCACATAGCCGTCAAAGCGGCCCTCCTCCCGGTGGAAGGGCAGGTATCCGCTGTCGTCGTAGGGGTAAAACTGGATGGGCAGCTGGTCGAAGGGCAAGAAATCCTTCCGGAACAGGTAGGGGTACTTGGCCAGCGCCTTACAGTTTTTGTCGTACCGGGCCCTCAGCGCCCGGGCATTGGGCTGATAGAAGGCCCCGGTCATAATCTCCAGGGTCTCATCCCGGAAGGCCCCCTCCTGATACAGCCCCAGCAGGGCCGTGTAGGAGAGCTTGTAGCTTCCGCCGGACTGCAAAATATACACCGCCCCCTCCAGCCGGTGGGCGGGGGTGTTGTCCTCCCCCAGCACCAGGGCGTAGGCCCTTTGTGCCTCCTGGATCTGGCCCAGCTGGGCCAGGCGGCGGGCGGCGTCGATGGTATTCATAGGCGGAAGCCCCTTTCTGCAAGAAAGGGGGCCGGGCAGACGCCCGGCCCCCTCTTGTGGTAAAAATCCGTTCCCTCAAACGGGAAACCTTGCCGCGGATTAGCCCAGCAGCTGGAGAACGCCCTGGGGAACCTGGTTGGCCTGGGCCAGCATGGCCTGGGCGGACTGCACCAGGATGTTGTTCTT
>CAMTMC010000036.1 GCA_947073515.1 uncultured bacterium
TTTCACGTCCTAAAGTGTGTATTTCTCATTTTCCGTGATTTTCAGTTTTCTCGCCATATTCCAGGTCCTTCAGTGTCGGCGTCCCGGTCCGCTTTGGCCTTGGCCTCAGCCTGGGTCACCGCCTGAATTCCTTCCAATGCCATATCTTCACCACCTTTAGGAAATACTTGTTTCCTATTGTAGTAGCAATCCCCCCAAAATACAAGAGTAAGTTTTACGATAATTTGAAATCATTTTGAATTGCCTGTCCCCCCCGCATAGGAAAAGAGCGCCCGGCCTCCAAGGCCGGGCGCTCTCATATTCTTCCTGTATCCACTCACTCCGTCCAGGCGGTATCCCGGCCGGACAGGGCGGCTTCCCGGCGGCCGATCTCCCCGATCACCGCCTCCCGCTGGGCCGGGGCCAGGCTTGGCAGGGGGGAAGCCTGCTCCCCCGGCTGTGTCCAGGAGGAGATTACCACCAGGCGGCCCGCTCCCCCGGAGATCCCACGCTGTTCCATCAGCTCCTCCCAGGAGGGGGTGACGGCGGGGCCGTCCACCCACAGCCTGGCGGCGTAGCCCTCCATCAGCGGGGCGCTGAGGCCGCTGGACCACTCCTCCCCGGCCAGGGTATCCCGCCCCACCCGGAGGGATAGCTTCGTCCCGTAGGGCTCCAGGGTCTGCTGTACCTGGGTCAGGAATTTCTCCAGCTCGCCGGTAAACCGGGCGGGGTCGTAGTTCTCCCCCTGGTTGATGTTTTCCAGATTCCCCTGGAGGGGGAAGGTGAAGTGCTCCAGCACGATCTCGTCAAAGCCCAGGGCGGCCAGCTCGCCGCACAGGGCGGCCACATAGGCCTGGGAGGACTCGTGGGCGGGGGACATCCACCGCAGGCCCAGCTCGTCCCGCCAGTTGTAGCTCCCCCGGCGCAGGGCGATGGGGTTGCGGTAGTAGGGGACGCTGTCATCCCGGAAGCAGCACACCCGGGCAATGGTATACACCTCCCCCTGGGTCCAGGCCTCCAGGGCCTGGTTGACCTTCTGGTCGCCGTTGACCTCCGCCCGGTTGGCGGTGTCCTGGGCGGACAGCCAGGCCAGCTGGCCGCTCTGGTCCTTCATCTCCAGGATGAGGGCGTCCGCCCCCGCCTCCTCCAGCAGGCCGGCGGCCTGGCCGGACAGCAGGCTGGACACCGGCAGCTGCAACGCCCGGACCCCCTGTTCCTGGGTAGGTTCCTCCACCTCCTCCGGGCCGCTGGAGGAGGAGCCCTCCACCAGGTTGACCTCACCGGGGTCGGGGAGGGGGTCGTCCCCCTCCTTCTCCTGGAGGAAGGGCAGCTCCAGCCGCCAGCTGTCATCGGTATAGACAATATACTCCTGAAAGAAAAAGAGCGCGGCCAGCATCAAAACCACCAGCACCCCCAGGATGATGGCGATCAGCCTTAAAATATCCGTCAGTGTTCTGCGGCCACGGTAGCCGCCAAAGCCCCGGTCGGAATGGGCCATGGTCCTCCTCCTCTCGCTGGGGTGGATGGCGGGAAATGGAATCATGGAATATTTTAGGTAAAAATTCTTCCGGACAGTTTATTATAGCAACTTTTTCGTCCCTTGGCAACTGGAATTTCCGGCTTGTTTTCTCCCTTCTTCCCCCTTTGCCCCTGTTTTTTTCAAATCACCATGCCCCCGTCCACCCGGAGCACCTGCCCGGTGATGAACGAGGCCCGGTCTGAGGCCAGGAAGCAGATGGCCTCAGCCACCTCCTCCGGCCGGCCGGTCCGGCACAGGGGGGCCTCCTCCCCCAGGGCGGCCAGATCCTCGGGGGCGAGGCTGGCGTTCATATCCGTATCGATCACCCCGGGGGCCACGCAGTTCACCCGGATTTGGGAGGGGCCCAGCTCCTTGGCCAGGGCCTGGGTCAGGCCGATCACCCCCGCCTTAGCGGCGGAGTAGGGGGCCTCGCAGGAGCCGCCGGTCACCCCCCACATGGAGGAGACCGTCACAATGGCCCCCCGCTGGCGCCGGACCAGGCCGGGGATGGCGGCTTTCAGCGTATAAAATACCCCGTCCAGGTCCGTGGACATCAGCTCCCGCCACTCCTCCGGGGTGGTGTCGGCAAGCAGGCGCTGGGGCAGGGCGATCCCCGCGTTGCAGACAATGGCGTCCAGGGGGCCCAGGGCGGTTTCCGCCTCTTGCACCAGACGGCGGGCCTCCTCCGGCCGGGACACGTCCGCCTGGACAGGGAGGGCCCTGATCCCCAGGCCGGAGAGGGCGGCGGAGAGGGCCAGGGCCTCGGGGCGGCCGCGGTTGTAATTGAGGGCTACGTCCCAGCCCTCCTGAGCGAAAATTCCAGCTGTGGCCGCTCCAATCCCTCGGGAGGCGCCGGTGATCAGGACGTTGGGCATGGCGGGGGCTCCTTTCCTTGATTCATGCGGGGTATCCTCTACCCAAACACCCCCTGCACCAATCCCATGTACAGGATGGTGGCCCCGAAGATGGACAGCAGGTCGTTACCCTTCCAGATATGGAGGAGGACGGCGGCCAGGCCGGCGACCAGGGGCGGCACCCAGCCCGCCGGGCTGGTGAAGGTGACCCCCTTCAGGCAGTAGACAATGAGCATGGCGATGATGGCCGGGGGCAGAACCCGGCCCAGATAGAGCACCAGCTTTGGGGGGTGCTCCCCCCGGTCAAAGAGGAGGAAAGGCAGGGCCCGGGTCATAAACGTGACCACCGCCATCACGGCGATGGAGGCCAGGGCCTGGGCAGGCGTCAGGGGCATACCGTCCCCTCCTCTCTGTCCTGTTTTCCGCCCCGGTTTTTGCCGGGCGTCCTGTTACGGGCCCCGTCCAGCCTGGGCCGGAGCAGGGTCAAAACCGCCACAATGATCCCCAGGGCCGGGAGGAGCATATCCTCCGCCCCTGCCAGCGCCAGGCTGGCCAGGGTGGCAACGCCCCCCAGCAGGGCGGGCAGGTGGCTGCCCGCCGCCTTCCACTGGCCCACGGCGATGACCAGGAACAGGGCGGTCATGGCGAAGTCCACCCCGGTGGTGTCAAAGCCCAGGGCCGCCCCCAGCACTCCCCCCAGCACCGAGCCGGCGATCCAGTAGCTGTGGTCCAGCAGGGCCACGGCGAAGTAGAAGTCGTGCTCATCCACCCCCTCCGGGGCCTGGGCGGAGCTGAGCAGGGCGTAGGTCTCGTCGGTGAGGGAGAAAATCATATACAGCTTCCGCCGGCCCATGCCCCGGAATTTCTCCAGCAGGGACAGGCCGTAGACCAGATGGCGGAAGTTCACCATCAGGGTGAGGAAAGCCACCTGGGCCAGGGGGGCCCCGGTGGCCAGCAGGGACACCCCCAGGTACTGGCCGGAACCGGCGTAGATCGTCAGGCACATCAGCAGCGCCCAGCCCGGGCCGTACCCCGCCGACTGGAGCATCAGCCCAAAGGCCAGCCCGATGGCCAGGTAGCCCATGAGCACCGGCACCGTCAGGGGGAAAGCGGCGGCTAAGGTCTTACGGTTCATCGTGTGTCCCACCTCGTTTACAGGCTCCAGGCACGCCGGACGGCCGGAGGGGGAACCGGGCGGTTCCCCCCGGCGAACCGGGCCGGGCCAAATGATCGGACATATTGTACCCGTTTTTTCTCCCGGGCGCAAGCCCTATCCGGGGCCGCCGGGGCGTCTCCAGAGAAAAATTCATAAATTCCGCCTTGATTTTCCAGCGGGCCGCTCTATAATATGGCTGTAATGACTTTACATTCCGGAGGGAAGGACTATGAAGCGGCTGCTCTTCATCTACAACCCCGCCTCGGGCACCGGCCGGGTATCTGGCAGGCTGCCGGAGCTGCTGGATGTCTTCACCAAGGCGGGGTGGCTCACCACCGCCTACCCCACCCAGGCCAAAGGGGACGGCGCCCGGGCCGCCCGGAATCTGGGCGGCCAGTTCGACCGGGTGGTGTGCGCCGGGGGGGACGGCACCCTCAGCGAGGTGGCCGGCGGGCTCATGTCCCTGGACAGCCCGCCTCCCCTGGGCTATGTGCCCTGCGGCTCCACCAACGACTGCGCCACCACCCTCCGCCTGCCCAAGTCCTACCGCCGGGCCGCCCTGGTGGCCTCCGGCGCCGGGGTGACCGCCCCCATCGATATGGGCCTGCTCAACGGCCGCTCCTTTGTCTATGTGGCCGCCTTTGGGGCCTTTACCAAGGTGGCCTATGACACCCCCCAGGACCTGAAGCGCACCCTGGGCCATCTGGCCTACATTGTGGCCGGGATCGCCTCCATCCCCACCATCACCCCCTACCAGCTGCGGGTGGAGTACGACGGGCACGCCATTGAGGACAGCTTCTACTTCGGCATGGTGACCAACGCTTTGTCCATCGGCGGCATCAAGGCCCTCAAGGACGACCGGGTGGTGCTGGACGACGGGCTGTTTGAGGTGGTGCTGGTCAGGAAACCCCTCTCCCTGGCCGACCTGTCCAACGGCTTCCAGGCCCTGATCAACATGGCCCCCGCCGACGGCTCCGGCGCCCTGGTCCGCTTCCAGGCCAGCCGCATTACCTTCACCGCCAGCCAGCCCCTCCCCTGGACCATCGACGGGGAGTTCGGCGGGGAGCGGCAGGTGAGCCAGGTGGTCAACTGCCCCAGGGCGCTGGAGATCATCCGAGGGACATGATCCCGGAAACGCGGAGAAAACCCCGCCGTCTGAAGCGGTCAGACGGCGGGGTTCTTTTACTATTTGTATTAATCGGACAGATTTTAGCTATTGGTATTGTCAGGCCCCTCCAGGATCTGGTTCAGGTCCATCTCCTGGGCGTCGCCCCACAGCCGCTCCAGGTCGTAGAACTTCCGGGCCTCGTCGGTAAACACATGGACCACCACCGAGGAGAAGTCCATCAGCAGCCAGGCGCCGTCCCGGTGCCCCTCGATGTGGTGGGCCCGTTCGCCATTTTTCTCCGCCGCCTCCTCACAGGCGTCGGACATGGCCTTCACCTGGGTGTTAGAGCTGGCGGTACACAGCACGAAGTAGTCCGCCAGGGTGGTCAGCTCCTCCGTCTTCAGCACCCGGATATCCTGTCCCTTCTTGCTGTCCAGCGCCCTGGCCAGCACCACCGCCAATTCGTAAGAATTCAAATCCCTCGCTCCTTTCGTTCTCTTTCTCTCTTTCTACGCCGCCGGCTGGACGCCCCGCTCCTGATCCAAGGGGGCGTTGGGATCGGGGAAAATCTGGCTGGGGTCAATGGCCCCCAGCTCACCGGCCGGGTCAGAGGGCTCCCCCTCTCCGCCGCCCTCCCCCTGGGGGGGCTGGGGCTCCGTCCCCTGGGAGGGGCCGCCCGGCGGAGGCTGGTTCTGACTGCCGCCGGGATTCTCCCCTGTGTTGGGCTGGTTTGTCTCACCTCCGGGGTTCTCTCCCGTGTTGGGCTGGTTTGTCTCACCTCCGGGGTTCTCTCCCGTGTTGGGCTGGTTTGTCTCGCCGCCGGGGGTCTCCCCGCCGCCGGGCCCGCCTGGCTGGGAGCCGCTGGGGTCCAGGGGGTCCTCCCCCTCCACCGGGTCTTCCGGCTCCTCGGGCTCCTCCACCTTGGGAGGCGGGGGATTGGCCACCGACGGGTCGGCCAGCGTCCCATTGGTAACCCCGAAGCCGCCGCCCTTCTTCTTATACATCAGCTGAAGGTCGCTGGATTGGATGTCGTCCACATAGGGGTTAATGCCGTCGTTGAGCAGGGCCAGCAGCTCCTTCTCCTGGACGCACACCAGGGAGGCCCCGCCATAGGACACCCCGTAGTAGGGCATGGAGACAAAGTCCACCCCGTTCTCCACGTCCATGCCGATGGCCAGCTGGGCGAAGGCCAGGATGTTGCCCACCGTCAGGTCGGTGTCCACGTTGTCCATGAAGATGTCCACCAGGGTGGGCAGCTTCAGCAGGATCTCCGGGGTAAGGCATTTTTTCAGCACGGCGGTCATAAAGTCCCGCTGGATCTCTGTCCGGCCCACATCCCCCAGGGAGATGCTGCCGCTGTTGTTCTTCCGGAACCGGACCACCTCCATGGCGTCCTGGCCGTCCAGCTTGCGAAGGCCCTTCTTCTGGTGGATGTGCAGGTCCTGGTAGGGGTCGTCGTAGTCCATGTCAAAGGGGACCTCGAACTCCACGCCGCCCACCGCGTCCACCAGGCGTCCGATGGCCTCCCACTCCACCAGGACGTAGAAGTCCGGGTAGATGCCGGTGAGTTTCCCCACCTCTTTTTTCAGGGCGGCCATGCCGTTTTCCACCCGCTCCTTGTCGCTGAGCTTCCGGTCCCCCATGTTCCGGGCGAACACGGCGTTGAGCCGCTTCTGCCCCCCGGACTTGCCGCTGGTGTTGATCATGGTGTCCCGGAGGAGGGTGATGGCCTTCACCGTCTTGCTTTTGGTGTCGTAGGTCACCAGCATCATGGTGTCGGTGGAGCCGCTGACCACGTCCCGGCCCGCCAGCAGGAAGGTGTAATACCCCGGCTTCCGGCCGCTCTTGGCCACGGCGGGCAGCTCGGCCCCTTCGTACTCCACGGACGCATCCCCACCTCCGCCCACCTGGGAGCCGGAGACCGGCTGGTTGATCCCGTCCGGCAGGGAGGGCACCTCGGGCAGCTTGATCCAGCTCTGGAGCCACAGGGCCACGGCGATGATCACCAGGGATACCACCGCCGCCGCCTGGAGGGCCCGCCACCGGACCCGCTGGCCCCGGGTCTGGCCGGCCAGCCAATTTCGATACTGGGCCCACCAGGCCCCCAGGGAACCCCCGCTGGGGGCCTCCCGCTTTCCGTGTCGGCTATTATATTCGCTCATGCCTTCATCCTTCTATCGTTACGCCTCTCTCCCGCAGCCACGCCTGGGCCTGGAGGGTATTTTTGTGTACAGGCAGGTTCCGGTCCTTCATCTCCTGGATGGTGGTCTCCACCCCCAGCAGCAGGGCCCGGTCCAGGTCCTGGTAAGCCAGTTCCCGCAGGCGCTCCACCCCGGGGAAGTCCCGGTTGGGCTCCATGTAATCGGCCACGTAGATGATTTTCTCCAGCGCGGTCATATCCGCCTTGGCGGTGGTGTGCCAGAAGATGGCGCTGTACACCTCATCAGGTTCCCCAAAAACGTGCCGGGCAATGCACGCCCCCGTCTTGGAGTGGAGCAGCTTGACCGCCCGGCGCTCCAGCTCGTCCAGCTCCACGCCGTGCTGGCCGCAGATGGCCAGCTGCTCGTCCAGCTCCAGATACTTGGTGCAGTCGTGCAAAATGCCCGCCCGGCGGGCGTGGGTCTCGTCCGCCCCCCAGCGCCGGGCCAGGCGGACGGCCTCCTCCTCGGTGCCCCGGATGTGGCGCACCCGCTTTTGCATCACCATGGAGTAGGAGCAGGCCCGCAGCCGGGGGATGTCCAGGTGTTTTAAATCAGCGCTGGCGCCGTACAGGCCGTTCATCAGGATATAGCCGTAGACGGCGGGGTGGAGGTACTCCCCGCCCTCTCCCCTGGCCAGCAGCTCCCGCAGGCGGGTGGAGGAGATGTCCACCAGGCCGGGCAGGGTGATGGTGGTGATCCTCGCCCCGGGGAAGGTTTTTTGCAGATACTCCCGCTGGGGGGCGAAAACCCCCTCGCCGTCCTGTTCCGTCCGGCCGAAGGCGCAGATCCCCGCCAAATCCAGGATCTTTCCCGGCTCCCGCCACAGGTGGAGGGTGAGGAACATATCCGTCCCCATGAGCAGCCACAGCTCCGCCCCGGGGTATTCCCTGTGGACGGCCTCCAGGGTGTCGGCGGTATAGCTCCTGCCCTCCCGCTCCAGCTCGACGGGGGAGACCTCCACCGTTTCAGGCAGCAGCAGGGCGTCCGCCATTTTTTCCGACATGGCCAGCCGGTGCTCCGGCCCGGGGGTGCCCGCCGGAAGGTCCTTGTGAGGGGGGACCGCGTCAGGAATCATGAGCAGCTTGTCCAGGCCCAGGATTTCAATCGCGGCGCGGGCCGCCTCTAAATGGCCCAGGTGCGGGGGATTGAAGGTTCCGCCGTAGATGCCGATTTTCATCACGAACACCACCGTTTTAAATTTTTGGGGCCGCCCGTCACAGAGCGGAGCCCTTGCCCTACTTCCGCTTTTTGTCCTGTACCAGGACAATCTTATCCTTCTTGTCCTTCTTATGGCTTGGACGGTAAAGGACGAATTTTGTTCCAATGACCTGCACCACCTCGCTGCGGGTGAGGGGGGCCAGGGCCTCCGCCGCCTCCCGGGGGGTGAGCATGGCGTTCTCCAAAACCCGGCCCTTGATGAGCTCCCGGGCCTCCAGGGCGTCGTTGGCCTGCTTGACCAGGTTGTCCCCGATGCCGTCCTTGCCCACAATTAAAATGGTGTCGATGCCGTTGGCCAGGCCCCGAAGCTGGGCCCGCTGCTTGCTTGTTAAATCCATATAAACCCTCAAATCCTCGTATTTCCTTTTGTAGGGGCGGATATGATCCGCCTGTTTTACGATACCCGCCGCCCCTGTGGAGTTATTTCAAATACTCCTCCAGCTTGGCCTTGAAGACCTCCAGGGCTTTGCCCCGGTGGGAGATGGCGTTCTTCTCCTCCGCCGTCAGCTGGGCGAAGGTCTTCTTCAGGGGCGGGACGAAGAACACCGGGTCGTACCCGAAGCCCCCCTCCCCCATAGGCGCGAAGGCCACCGTGCCCGGGCACTCCCCCCGGGCGGTGATCACGTCCCCGTTGGGGAAACAGCAGGTGATCACCGACACAAACTTGGCCGTCCGGGGCATCTGGCCCTTCATGTGTTCCAGCAAAAGCTGGTAGCGCTGGGTGTCATCCAGGCCCTCCCCCCCGTAGCGGGCGGAGTAGACCCCGGGGGCGCCCCCCAGGGCGTCCACGCACAGGCCGGAGTCGTCGGCGATGGCGGGCAGGCCGCTGGCCTCCATCACCGCCCGGGCCTTCAGCAGGGAGTTCTCCTCAAAGGTCGTCCCGGTCTCCTCCACGTCGATATCCACCCCGGCCTCCGCCTCGGAGCAGACCTCTATGCCCAGCTGGCTGAGGATGCCGTTCATCTCCACCAGCTTTTTTTTGTTTTTGCTGGCCAGTACCAGTTTCATACTTCCATCTCCCTCTGTTTGTCCAGCCGCAGGTTCCGCAGGGTCAGGGCCAGGTCGGTGGACACCATGGCGATGTCCACCACATAGAAGGCCACCACATAGGTGACGTTGTCCCCCAAAAATTTGCCGGCGATGCCGCACAGATAGCCCAGAATAATGACAATCTCAAACAAAACGCTCTTGCCCCTGGCGGTGCGGGACCGCCAGGATTTGGCGATGTTGAAGGGCCAGGACAGGCCGAACAGGATGAGCATCAGCACCTCGCAGATCTGGGCCATCCCTCAGCCCTCCAAAACGCTCCGCTGGAGCTCCTGGAGCCGGGAAATCCCCTTCTGGCACAGCTCCACCAGCTTCTGCTGCTCGGCCAGGGTGAAGGGCCGCCCCTCCCCGGTGCCCTGGATCTCGATGAGGCGGCCCCGGTCGTCCATGACACAGTTCAAGTCCACCATGGCGGCGGAATCCTCCTCATAGCACAGGTCCAGCAGGGGCTCGTCATCCACAATGCCGGCGGAGACGGCGGCCACATAGCCGCTCACGGGCAGCTCCTCCAGCAGGCCGGCCTTCCACATCTTCTGGAAGGCCAGCACCATGGCCACATAGCCCCCGGTGACGGAGGCGGTCCGGGTGCCGCCGTCCCCCTGGAGGACATCGCAGTCGATGGTGACGTTCCAGGGGCCCAGCTTCTTCCTGTCCACCACCGAGCGCAGGGCCCGGCCGATGAGCCGCTGGATCTCGGCGCTGCGGCCGCTGAGCTTCAGCTTGGAGATGTCCCGGCGGGACCGCTCCCGGTTGGCCCGGGGGAGCATGGAGTACTCGGCGGTGACCCAGCCCTCCCCCTCCGGGACGTGGCGGGGAGGCCGGTCCTCCACGCTGGCGGTACACAGCACCTGGGTATTGCCGCAGCGGATGAGGCAGGAGCCCTCCGCGAATTGGTTGACATGGGGGATGATCTCCACCGGGCGCGGCTCGTCCGCAGCCCGGCCGTCGATTCTGGACATACCGGATCTTCCTTTCTAGCGATTTCTTTATGTTAGCACAAATTTCTTGGGATTTGGTGACTATTGTGTAAATATTTGGAGCGGACTCCGCCGGTCTGCCTCAAGCAGGCCCCAGGTGTGTTCTGAGCATATAGTCGACACACTTGAAAATCGGTAACGTTCAGCGGCCAAAATGGCGCAGGGCGGCGTTGTCGTCTTTGGCGGGCGCCAGCCCGCCTGCATCCTCCGCCTTGCCTTGCTCCATTTTTCCTCACCTCCTTTTTACCTCTTCTCAAGTGCGTCGACTATAAAACACGCTTCCACTATGATCGACGGGGCCAGAGGCCGGATTCCAGCAGGATTTCAAAAAATGCCAGGAGCGTTTACACCGTCCCCCGATCCATCGACCACAGAAGGATCAGGATCACAACCAGCAGGGCTCCATTGGACATTGGCAGAACAAACGCGGGCCAGATCTCAGACATTGCCCCCGCAATAACCAATGAGAACGGAATCAAGATATATGAGATTGATGTGGACATCCCCAACACTTTTCCAAGGCAGTCAGGGTCGATGAAAAGCTGTATTGCCGTCTTTGCTTTGATATTGATGTCCACCGACAGCCAGCCCACGGCGAACATGACAACACAGAGCACCGCCACAACCCAAGGGCCCTGCCAGGGCAGGCAGGCCACCAGCGCCAGGACCAGCATACAGCCCCCAATCAGCCCCCAATCAGCCCCAGCCGCAAAAAGGGATATTGGAGCCGGCTGTCACCGGGCGCCTTTGTCCGCCACATCGCGCACAGCACGGACCCAACCGCGATACTGCTTGAAATCAGGCCGTAGCCGCTGGAGGAAATCCCCAGTGTTGTGGTGACGATGAGGGGCAAAGCCACGTTGACGCCGCCGCTGAAACAGAAGTTGCCCAGGCTGTCGGCAATGAAGAATGTCCGCAGCTTTTTCTGCCCGAACATATATGAGAGGACAGCCCTTCCGCCCCTTTGGCCCCGCCCGGCGTTCCGGGCGCCGTCCCCCCTCCGGCGGGGCCTGTACTTCAGCCATATTTCCCCAAAGGCGGACAGCAGAAACGAGGCAATATTGATGACGGCAAACATCTGGACAGGAAACAGGCGCATCAGAACACCGCCAACGAAGGGAGCGGCGATATTCACCCCAGAGGTGATAAATTGCGCGGACGAGGTCAGCTTTTTCAGCGTTTCCCCACTGTCCACTCCAACCAAATCGATGAGATGCGTGTCAATGATGTTATCGAACACAGCCGAGACAGCGGACAGCAGAAAGATGGCGCAGTATATTGACGCAAGGCCGGGATGGAGCAGCGGCAGGCAGCAGACAGCCGCGCTTGCCACATCACACGCAACCAGGACCCGGTTGGGGTGGGATGTTTTGTCGCTGAGGTTCCCAACAAACAATGACAGCGTAATCCGTGGCAGGTAGTTTACCAGCAGCGATATGCTGAAGCTCAATCCCGAGCCTGTCTCAGACAGGATATACCAGCTCAAGGCGAAGGTAAACAGCCTGGTGCCAATATGCGACACGCCTTTGCTGAGCAGAAACAAAACCCGATTGCTCATGGGCTTCCCGCCTTTCTCAGATCAGGGCCTGGGCGAACTCCACGGCGTCGAAGGGCTTCAGGTCGTTGATGCCCTCCCCCACGCCGGCGTACTTCACAGGGACGCCCAGCTCCCGGGCGATGGCGATGGCGATGCCCCCCTTGGCGGTGCCGTCCAGCTTGGTGAGGACGATGCCGGTGATGCCGGCGGCCTCCTTGAACTGCTTGGCCTGGATCAGGCCGTTCTGGCCGGTGGTGGCGTCCAGCACCAGGAGGGTCTCCCGGGAACAGCCGGGCAGCTCCCGGTCGATCACCCGGGAAATCTTGTTCAGCTCGTTCATCAGGTTCTGCTTGTTGTGCAGCCGGCCGGCGGTGTCCACCAGCACGATGTCGGAGTTCCGGGCCTTGGCGGCGGACATGGCGTCAAAGACCACGGCGGCGGGGTCGGCCCCCTCGTGCTGCTTGATGATGTCCACCCCCGCCCGGTCCGCCCAGATGGTGAGCTGGTCGGCGGCGGCGGCCCGGAAGGTGTCAGCGGCGCAGAAGAGCACCTTTTTCCGCTCCGACCGCAGCTGGTGGCCGATTTTGCCTATGGTGGTGGTCTTGCCCACCCCGTTCACCCCGATGAACAGGGCCACCGCCGGGCGGCGGGCCAGGTCCAGGCCGGTGTCCCCGGCGGACAGGGCCCCGGCGATCACCTGGACCATCTCCTCCCGGGCCCCCTCCAGGGTCTTGATGCCCTGCTCCCGTACCCGGCGGCGCAGCTGCTCCACCAGCTCCAGGGTGGTGTCCATGCCGGCGTCCGCCAGGATGAGGGATTCCTCCAGCTCGTCGTAGAAGTCGTCGTTCAGCTCCGAGCCGAAGCTGGCGAAGATGTTGATTTTTTTCAGCTTGTCAAAAAAACCCATCGATTGTTCCTCTCTTACCACATTTCGTTTTTGGCCCCGCACCGGGGGCATTTGGGGTAGTCCATATCGTAGAGGACGCCGCAGCCGGGACAGCGGGTCTGGGCAATTTTTCCGGGCTCCTCCCCCTCGCCGTCGAAGAAGCCGCCTCGAAAAAACTCCAGTTTTCCACATTTAGGGCAGGTAAAAATGGCTGTCTCCAGGGCCCCGGCCACCAGATTGGGCAGGTCACCCAACAGCCAGCCGGTCTGCCCCAGCTGTATCTTCTCCCGGGCGATGAACTCCATCTCCACGCCGCAGCGCAGGCAGTTCAGCTGTCTCATGCCTCCACCTTCTCCCCGCACCAGGGGCAGAACTGGCCCCACTGGAAGCTGTCCGTCATCCCCTCCCCGCAGAAGGGGCAGAAGGCCGGGGCGGGCGGCGCACCATCCTCCGGGCCGCCGGCGGCCTGGCTCTGGGAGGCGGTGAAATAGTCCGGGTGCAGCCGCTCCGGGGGGAGCGCCCGCTCCAGCCCGGCGAAAATCAGCTTGACCAGGATAAACAGCGTGATGATGAGGGCCACGCCCCCCGCAATGGGCAGCCAGGCGTTTTTCCTCCCCCCGCCGGTTTTCTCCTGTTCGTCCACAGCACACCCCTCCATCCCTATGATTCGATCTCTCCCCCACATTATAACAGGTCTTGGAAAAAGCGCAACTGTTATAGTCGACACACTTGAAAATCGGTAAAATTCCACGGCAAAAGCAGGGCCGGAGAAATCTTTCTCCGGCCCTGCCCTTCTATGTCAATTTTACGGGTGGCAGCGATTCTCCTAAATACCAGCTAAGCTCCTTTTAGATCCACCCCCGGAGGGAATGGATACAGGATCCGTGGTTTTGAGCATTGCCCTAGGCCCGCAGGTCCACGCCGCCGCCCACGGACGCAAGAAAATCCTGCCATCTGTTCACGTACTTCTGGTACGTGGAGGTCATGGGCTTCACCGACAGATATTTGATCCGCAAGCCCAGGATCGAGATCTCCTGCTCCGGGGTCTTGTAGAACTCCTGCAAATAGAACTTCATGCTGGCGCCCCAGCGGGCGGCCTTGGGCAGCTTGGCGGCGGCCTGGGCGGCCAGCTTCTCCCCGGCGGAGACGCCGGCTTGGATGGCCTTGGCCCCGTCGCCGCCGTTTTGCCGGTAGGCGCTCATGACGGCGTTGTAAACCCCCTGGAACGCAGCGGGATCCACCGGGGCATAGGTCCCTTTGGGCTCGCCGGTGGCCCGGTGGCCCTCCCGCTGGGCAAGGGCACGGTCCAGAGCGGCAAGGGCGTTCTCGTGGCCCTGGGCCCGGCTGTCCCGGAGCAGGGCGGCCATGTGTTCGCTCACCAACCCCTTGGAGATCATGGCCTCCGCCTTCATGTCCGCCATGGACAGGTTGAGGCCCAGCGTGACCTCGTCCCGCCCGCAGGAGGAGGCGCCGTAAATCTCCGTCTGGTAGTCCCGCGCGATTTGCCCGGCGGCGGCCAGGTCCTGGACGGAGTACTTGGCCTGGCTTTGGCCCTCCGCCCCGGCCGCCGCCCGGAGCTGGGAGGCGATATAGGCGTCGTGGTCCTTCAGCCACACGCTGTCCGGGCCGGTCTGGGCCACGGCCTCGTTGACCTGCTTCAGCGCCCCCTGGTAAACCGCCTCCCGCTCCGTGAAGATGGAGAAAAGGCTGTCCCGGACCGCCTGGGCATCGCTGTCGGACAGGCCCAGATTGTCCCGCAGAAGCTGGGTGTAGTTGTCGATCATCCCGGATTTCCCGGCCTGGTAGACCTCCTCCAGCTTGGCAAGCTGGGCAGCCAGCTCCTCGCCGATGTAATTGCGCTCCAGCTTATCCCGGGCCGCCACATAGCGGGAGGCCATGTAGTCCAGCCCGTCCTCCAGCTCCTCCGGGGTAATGGACTGGAATGACTTCATCTCATGGGCCAGGCCGTTCCAGTCCACAGCGCCGTCCAGGCCGTTCTGCCGCAGGGCGTCCATGTAGGCGGAGATCACCTCTTCCTTGGTGGGGCCGCCGCCCTGGATGCCCAGGTCCCAACGGGCCTGGATACGCCAGTTTTCCAGAAATTTTTTCGACTTCTCCGGATCATTCAGGTCGTTGATGTGGATGGTTTGGGTCTCCTTCCTCCAGAGGGTGTCCGCGGCGTCCCAGATGGAGTAGTCCTCCCGGTAGCCCTGCCGGGCGGCCTCATCAATGCTTTTCAGCCTCCCAATGCCGCTGATGTCCGTGCCCGGGGCCACGCTCATGCCGGAGGAGGGCGCTGAGACGCCAGGGTCACAGTGGAAGCCCGCCTGGGGCGCCCCGGTGGTGACCCGGTTGGAGATGTTGTTGGAGATAACAGGGAAATTCCCGATGTTCATGGCGGTCCCTCCTAAATATAGAGCAATCCAAAGATCAAAATTGCTGGAAATAATCCGCTCCGGGGTCAAAAGCCCAGCGCTACGCCTTGAGATCCACGCCCTGCCGGTAGCCGTCCAGGATGCCGGTGTCGAAGGGCTTGCCCCAGTCCCAGCCGGGGTCGTGCCGGTGGACGTACTCGCCCAGCCGGGCGGCCTCGCTATGGAAGATCTCGTTCAGCGTCCAGGAGGCGCTGAGCCGCTGTTCCGGCACCAGGGACATGGTATAGTCCCGGATGACCTTGCTGATGTCCTCGCCGTCACTGACCCCGTAGCCGTTCTTCATGTGGTCAAACGCAATCTGCTTGACCTGCCGGGCCACGCCCTCGTCCACAGGGACCATCTTCCGAAAATCGCCGGCGTTGTTCAGGCTCATACCGGGGGTGCCGTAGGGGTTGACATGGGGCTCGCCCTGCTGTTTCCGGGCCAGCTCCCCGATACGCTGCCGCTGTTGGTTCTGTACCATCTGTGTGACTGTCATGACGAAGCCTCCTTTGGGGCAAGAAGCCCCCTTTTTTGTTTATTTCGGCATTTCGCCGCAAAAATTAAGGGCCCCGGTGTAAATTCGCCGGAACAAAGGAAAAACGCCGGGGACCAGTCCGTCCCCGGCGTTCTCGTGATGGCCGCTGTCCCGGCGGGGGGCGCCCTCTCGCCCGCTCCCGCCCTACCGCAGGGCCGGATTTAAATGGATGGTGATATGCTTGACATCTGAGAACCGGGCCTCCACGCTGTCATGAATCCGCTCCGCAATGGCGTGGGCCTCCCGGAGGGGGAGCTCGCCGTCCACCTGGAGCTCCATATCAATATAGGTCCGGTTCCCGAACATCCTGGAGTGGAGCAGGTCCACCCGCACCACATCCTCCTGGGCAGAGACGTAGGCGGCCAGCTCCCGCTCGTAGTCCTCCCCGCAGGAGGTGTCCAGCATTTTCACAATGGCGTCCTTCAGGATGTCATAGGCGACCTTCAGGATAAACAGGCAGATCACCACGCTGGCCACGCTGTCCATCACAGGGAAGCCCAGCATAGCGCCCCCGATGCCGATCAGGGAGCCCACCGAGGAGAAGGCGTCCGACCGGTGGTGCCAGGCGTCCGCCATAAACGCCGGGGAGTTTAATACTTTGGCGTAGTGCCGGGTATACCAGTACATGGCCTCCTTGGACACAATGGAGATGATGGCGGCCGCCAGCGCGATCACGCTGGGGACAGCCAGGGCCTCGTAGCTGCCCGCCAGAATGTTCTCCAGCCCCGCCTTGCCGATCCCCAGGCCGGTGGCCAGCAAAATCACGCCCAGCAGCAGGGAGGCGACGCACTCAAACCGCTCATGCCCGTAGGGGTGTTCGCTGTCCGCCGCCTTTTTGGACAGGCGGACGCCCAGGAAGGCGATGAAGGTGGCAAAGACATCGGAGAGGGAGTGGACCGCGTCGGACACCATCGCCCCGGAGCTGCCCGCGATCCCCGCGAACAGCTTGAACGCCGACAGGGCTATATTGCCCCCGATCCCCACCAGGGAAATCCGCTGTATGATGGCGTTTTCGTTCATTTCCGCTTTTGTTGGGACGTTTCCGGTCTGTTTTTCTTGGTTGGCTGTCATAAAATAATCCTCCTGTTCCGCCCTGGCGGGCAACCATGATGATTCTCTTATTGGCACCAGCTTGAGATGGATCGTTCCAAAAAAGTGTAAAAAAAGACACACCTATGGAACATACAACTGTCCCACAGATGCGCCGTGTCATCTGCTGCCACCTTCCGGCGGCCCGGCCCCACGACCGTTCGGTCATCGCCTGCTCAGTTTGTACTGTTGATCTCGCATTCCATACAGAATGTAATGCAGTGCAAAGAGTTATGTGATTATACCCCAATATATGAGGTTTGTCAATATGCTGTGCGGAAAATGGAGTGTCCGCACAGCACATTTTTTGAAACAGTTTCCCCCGCCTCCGGCGGGGGAAACCTCAATGCCTACTTGGCCCGGAAAAAGTCCCAGTAGCCCAGCACGAAAATCCCCAGCACCACAACGGGCAGCACCCAGGTCACATAGAACCGGACGGCACGGGGGAACCTCACGCCGTCGCCGGCGTTGGCCTCCGCCAGGAAGCGGTCCCAGCCCCAGCCCCGCCTGGACACGCAGAACAGCAGGTACACCAGGGAGCCCAGCGGCAGGATATTCTGAGACACCAGGAAATCCTCCACCGTGGAGATGTCCATGCCCAGGAGGCGCACATCGGCCAGCACGTTGGAGCCCAGCACGCAGGGCATGGCCAGCGCCAGCACGCCGATGAAGTTGACCAGCACCGCCTTTTTCCGGCTCCACTCCCATTTGTCCATACAGAAGGCGATGATGTTCTCAAACACCGCAATGATGGTGGACAGGGCGGCGCAGGACAGGAACAGGAAGAAAAGCCCGCCCCACAGCCGGCCCATGGGCATACTGTTAAAGATATTGGGCAGGGTCATGAACACCAGGGCGGGGCCGCTCCCGGGCGCCACGCCGAAGGCGGAGCAGGCGGGGAAGATGATCAGTCCGGCCACAAAGGCCACGCAGGTGTCCAGCAGGCTGATCCGGGCCGCCTCGCCCAGGAGGCGGTGCTCCTTGCCGATATAGCTGCCGAAAATGGCGATGGCGCCGATGCCCAGGGACAGGGTGAAATAGGCCTGGCCCATGGCGGCGAAGACGGCCTCGCCCAGAATCCACCTGCCTTGGGCATCGTACACCAGGTTACGGAAGTTGGGCTGGAGATAGAACCTCAGCCCCTCCCCCGCCCCCTCCAGCAGGAGGGAGTTCACCGCCAGCACCACCAGCAGCGCCAGCAGGCAGAGCATCATGGCCTTGTTCACCCGCTCCACGCCGCCCCGCAGGCCCTGGCGGCAGACAAACATGCCGGCGCACACCACGATGGCCATATACAGGGCCATCACGCCGGGGTCCTGCTGCATCTGGAAAAACTGGCCGTTGACGCCGGCGGCATCCAGGCCGGCAAAGTCCCCCCGGAGCATTTTGACAAAATAGTACACCAGCCAGCCGGCAATGACGGTGTAGAACATCATCAGCAGATAGTTGCCCGCAAAGCCGACATAGCTGTACCAGTGCCACTTGGAGCCCTCGGGCTCCAGTTCCTGGAAGGAGCGGGCGATGCTCTTCTGGCTGGCCCGGCCCACGGCCAGCTCCATGGTCATGACCGGCAGGCCGAAGATCACCAGGAACAGCAGGTACAGCAGGACGAAGGCCGCCCCGCCGTACTTGCCGGTGATATAGGGGAAGCGCCACACATTCCCCAGGCCGATGGCGCAGCCCGCCGAAATGAGGACGAATCCCAGCCGGGAGGAAAACTGTTCTCGCTGTTTCATATCAGGATCCTCTCTCCGCCCTTTATCCTTTGCTCCCGGTGTCTACAAACACAATGCTGGAATCCCCCTTCCGGGCCTGCTCCAACACCGCCTGGGCCAGGATTTGGAACGACCCGTGGGAGGACGTCGCCCCTGTGAGCACGTCGATCCGGCCCTCGCCCTGCCCCTCCAGGAGCTGGCCCGCGTAATTCCGGGTGTACTCATTGGGATAGGTCCCCTGGACATGGAGCATGTTCTGCATATAGGCGTTATCCCAGCTTTTGATGAAGCCGCTGGCATTTTCCGCATTATACTCCACGGAGATAATGCTCCCGCCTTTTACCAGGATCGTAATATATTCTTTCCAGCCGTGGCTGAATTCAGCCGCCTGCGCGGTATAGTATCCGTCCTGGAGCCCCGCCTGGCTTCCGCAGGCCGCCAGCGGAAATACCATCAGCAGCAGGCTCAGAGCCAGGGCAAAAATCCGTTTCATCTGCCGCACTTCTCCTTTAACACAAATTTTTGCACGTGGCACTGGAGGGCCTCGGCCTCCTTCGCCAGCGAGCCGCTGGACTGCTCGGTCTCCCCGGCGTTTTGCAGATTCCGGTCCGCAATGGACGAGATGGTGGAAATCCGTTCCTCCATAACAGCCAGCGCGTACTCCTGGCCCTGCACCGCCGCCGCCAGCTGGTCAGAAATGGTGCTGATCCGCATAGAGACATCGGAAATCGCCCGGAGGGAACCGGCGGTGTCCGCAGTCAGCTCCACGCCAGTCTGGATAATCGCCTTGGTGTTGTTGACCATGGCCGTGGCGCTCTGGGCGGCCTCGGCGCTCTTCGCCGCCAGCTGCTTCACCTCATTGGCCACCACCGCAAAGCCCTTGCCGGCCTCCCCCGCCCGGGCCGCCTCCACCGAGGCGTTGAGGGACAGGATATTGGTCTGGAAGGCGATATCCTCGATGTCCTTGGCGATCTTGGTAATCTGCTGGGCGTTGTCGCTGATGTCATCCATGGCGGAGGACAGGGCGGACATCTGCTCGTTGGCGCTCTGGACCCGCCGGGTAATCTCCTCCGTCTGGGAGCGGGTCTGGCCGCTGCTCTCCTCCACCTCGGCCAGCTGCTCCTTCACATGGGTCACCTCGTGGACCAGCTCATCCGTGGAGTGGTTCTGCTCCACGGACGCCTGGTGCAGCCGCGCGGACTGGCCGTTCAGCTGCTCCGCCATGGCGGTCAGCCGGTCCGCGGCGGCCCGGAAGCCCAGGAGCGTCTCATTCATAGATTCGGTAATGGTGCGAAGGCTGCCCCGGATCAGCTCGAAATCGCCCTTGTAGTTTACCCGAGGCCCGGCACGCAGGTCGCCGCCCGCCATGCGGGTCAGCACCTGCTGAATATCGGATATGTACTGGTTGACGCTCCCCAGCGTCTCATCCAAGGTCTGGGTCATGACCTCCAGCTCATCCCCGGTGCGGACGGGGACCACCTCCGTGTGCAGATCGCCGTTGGAAAGGGCCACCATCCGTTCCGTCACCCGGGTGACCGGCCGGGAGATGGAACGGGCGAACCGCAGGATCAGCAGGATTGAGACAGCCAGCCCCACCAGAGTGGCCAGAATGGAAAGGATCATCGCCCCGTTGATGAAACGGCTGTAATCCGACTTGGGGATCTGGATGACCAGGGACCACTCGGTGCCCCGGATGGGGGAAAACGCGGCCAGCATGGTCTGTCCGCCCACAGAGAACTCCGCCGAGCCGGTCTCATGGCTGATCACCCGCTCTACCGTCCGCTGGTCCCCGCCGCACAGATCAAGCAGGATCGTGCCGGACAGCACCAGGGACTGGTCCGGGTGTCCGGTGACATCGCCGTCGTGGCTGACCATATAGGCGTTGCCGTGGCGGCCCAGATTAATGCTGCTGATGACATCGTTGAGGGTGTCATATTTATACACGCCCATGACATAGCAGGCGGTCTTGCCCTCTTCCTTCACCGGCATCCCCATCATGATGCCCAGCTTATTTTGGTAGATGGTGGAGGCGCTGGTAGTCAGGTTGTCCGTCTCCCTCAACAGCTCAAGGAACTCGCCCCCCAGGCTTTCCGGCGCGCCGTCAATCCCTTGGATCAGCCGGCCTTCCAGATTATACAGGGCAACGGTGTGGAACTCGTAGATCTCCGCCGCCTCCGCCAGGGCCGCCCCGCGGTTTTCGGCGGTGGCCGCAACGTCGGGCACAACGGCCGGCGCCTCGTCCTGGCCCTCGGGCTCCTCAGGCTCCGCCGTTCCCTCGGGCTCCTCAGTTCCCTCCGGCTCCCCGGGCTCCCCGGTCCCCTCGGGCTCATTGGCCTCTTCAGGCGGCGCGGCCTCCTGGGTCCCCTCGGGGGCGGGGATGGTCACCGTCTTCAGCCTGGGGTCGCCGGCGATGGTCATCATGCGGTCGGCCAGCATATGGATGTTGGCCTCCACGGTCTTGGCCGACTGACGGGCCATGGGCTGCAGGCTGTCCAGCAGAATGCTGTTGGCAAGTGACTGTAGGGAAAGGGCCATAATGACACAGCATATGACCACCAAAATCAGGATATTTAAGATCGTATGTCTCAATATCCGCCTGTTCAGGCTCTGTTTCGCTCCCCGGCCGGCGGGGGAGCCCGTTTGCTTTCCTGTCACGTTTCAGTCGCTCCTTTTATGGATAGTTTTGTTCCTCGGCAGCACCTTCGACTGGCAAAGAAAACACCGCAATTCCTCCAGCCGGAAATCGCGGGCCGCACCAGGCGCCGGGTGATGGGTATCACGGTTAATATAGCATAAATTTCCCATTGTGAAAAGTGTTTTTTTAGCGGGATCAAACCGGGGGATCCGGTTTGAAAAGGAGGGGGGCAGGAGGCGGGGAAAACGGCAATTTTTATAAAAAATCGCCGGAGCAAGCCATATGCAGCTTGCTCCGACGTGGAATCAGTGGCTAAAAACGATTCCCGTTCAGGTCCGCGCCCAAAACCAAATAGAAGCCCAGCGCAGCGGGTTCGATTTGGAGAGGAGGAGCAGCGCAATGAGCGCGCTCTGGCTTTTGAAAAAAGCCGGAGCAAGTGATATGAAGCTTGCTCCGACGTGGCGCGGCGGGTGGGATTCGAACCCACGTGCGGTTGCCCGCAAACTGATTTCGAGTCAGCCCCGTTATGACCACTTCGATACCGCCGCATATAAAGTTTTCCGCCCCGAAAACATGTCCCGGGCCAGCCTGTGACGCCGGGAGAACTTCCCCGCTGGGCCAGTCCCGCCGGAGCTCCCTTAGCATACCAGACAGCCGCTGGAAAATCAAGCCTCTTGGGCAATTTTTTGAAGAGCGGGCCCCGGCGGCGCCGGGACCCGCATCCAGGGAAACCGTTATACCTTGAAGTTCACGGCGGTGTCCCCCTGCTGGTCGCTGCCGAACTCGTAGTCCTTGCCGGGCAGGATGGCGTTGAGGATAATCCCGGTGATGGCGGCCACCGCCAGGCCGGACATACTGATCACCGCGCTCCCCACCTGGAAGGTCACCGCCCCGGAGTAGTTCACGCCGATGGCCAGCACCATGATGAGGGCGGCGATAATGACATTGCGGCTGTTGGCGAAGTTCACCCGGTTCTCCACCACGTTGCGCACGCCCACGGCGGAGATCATGCCGTACAGCACCATGGACACCCCGCCCATGGTGGCCTGGGGCATGGCGGACACCAGGGCCGCGAACTTGGGGCTGAAGGAGAACAGGATCGCCAGGCAGGCGGCGATACGGATGACCCGGGGGTCGAAGACCCGGCTCAGGGCCAGCACGCCGGTGTTTTCCCCGTAGGTGGTGTTGGCGGGGGCGCCGAACAGGGAGGCCAGGGAGGTGGCCAGGCCGTCCCCCAGCAGGGTGCGGTGGAAGCCCGGGTCCTCCAGGAAATTACGCTCGCAGGTGGAGGAGATGGCGCACATGTCGCCGATGTGCTCTACCATGGTGGCCAGGGCCAGGGGCATGATGGTCACCGCCGAGGTGAGCAGCAGTCCGGTATCCAGGCCGGGCCGGCCGAAGAGGCCGAACAGGGTATTCTCAAACTGGAAGGGCAGGCCGAGCCAGGGGGCGGCGATCACCCCGGAGAAGTCCACATGGTTGGTGACCGCCCCCGCCAGGTAGGAGGCGATCACCCCCAGGAGGATGGGGATAATCTTAATCATCCCCCTGCCCCAGATGTTGCACACCACCACCACGGCGATGGCCACCAGGGCGATGGGCCAGTTGGCGCGGCAGGAGTCGATGGCCGTCTTGGACAGGGTCAGGCCAATGCAGATGATCACCGGCCCGGTGACAATGGGCGGGAAGTACCGCATCACCGCTTTTGTCCCGAAGGCCTTGAACAGGGCCGACAGGAGGACATACATCAGCCCGGCGCAGGCCACGCCGAAGCAGGCGTAGGGCAGCAGCTGGGTGTTGGCCACGGTGGCGTTGCCGCTCCCGTCGGGCAGCATGGGGGCGATGGCCGCGTACCCGCCGATGAAGGCGAAGGAGGAGCCCAAAAAGGCGGGCACCTTCCCCTTTGTCAGCAGATGGAACAGCAGGGTACCCAGCCCGGCGAACAGCAGGGTGGCGGACACGGACAGCCCCGTGAGGGCGGGGACCAGCACCGTGGCCCCGAACATGGCGAACATGTGCTGGACGCCCAGGATCAGCATCTTGGGCGTGCCCAGTTTTCTGGCGTCGTAAATGGCTTCATTTGGATTCATACGTTCTTCTCCCTTCCAATCTCTTGTACCCATAAAAAAGACGACCACAGCGTGATCGTCAGCCACAAAACGAAAAAGAGAGCGCCCCAGCACGGCCCGTGCCAGTCCACGTCACCGCCATGACTCACTCCCCCTTTCCAGAGGAACCCCCGTATCCATTCCCCTTCCCGGGTGACGGAAACAGTGTTCCCAATTCCGATGTATTGTACCAGAATTTGTCCCGATACGCAAGAGGAAATTTCCCAGCTTCCTCCCTCAAAAGTGTCGCCGGCCGAATACACCGCCGGCCCCGGAAAAGCCACTTGAACCGGGGCCGGTCCAATGTTATAATCAGAGCGCCACCGGAAATTGACATGGGGGGAAGGGTCATGTACACATTGGAACCAGCGGGAATGGAAGATTTGGAGCTGTGCGGCCAGATTATCGCCGAGGGGCGGCAGTTCCAGCGGGAGCAGGGCTTTGTGCAGTGGACGGAGGACTATCCCAACCTGGACAGCGTCCGCCGGGATATTCAATCGGGCTCCGGGTATGTCTTTAAAGTGGAGGGGGAGACCGCCGGGTATGTGTCCGTCGATTTCTCCGGCGAGCCGGCCTACGACCAGATCGACGGGGCGTGGGGCGCTGACCGGCCCTACGCCGTGATCCACCGGATGGCCTTCCGCTCCAAATTCCAGGGGACTGGCCTGGCGGGGACGGCCTTCGCCCAGATCGAGCGGCTGTGCCTGGACAAAAATGTGCCCTATGTCCGAGTGAACACGGATTTCCCCAACCAGCGGATGCAGCATGTTTTGGAGAAAAACCACTACGTCAAACGCGGCGTCATCCTGTTCAACGGGGAAAAGCTGGCCTATGACAAGCTGCTATAGAGCAAGGCTCCCCCGGCTGGGCCGGGGGAGCTTCCTCTAGAGTCTGTTTTAAAACAGACTCTAGCCCTCCTGGGACTGGGCCAGCAGCTGGCCCAGGGTGACGCCGTCCAGGTAGTCCCCCACCAGCTTCTCCAGATCCCGCCACAGGGGCAGGGCGGCGCACCCGCCCTGGCGGGGGCACTGGGCCGCGTCCTTCCCCAGGCAGGCCACCGGGGACAGGGAGCCCTCCGCCGCCCGGAGGATCTCCCCCACGGAGCACGCCTCCGGGGGCCGGCCCAGCCGGTAGCCCCCCCGCTTGCCCCGCAGGCCGGACACCAGCCCCGCCTCCACCAGCCGCTTCATGATGGCCTCCAGGTATTTTTCTGAGATGTCCTGGCGGGCGGCCACCTCCTTCAGGGGGACGCACTCCCCCTCCGCCTGGCCGGCCAGATCCAGCATCACCCGCAGGGCGTACCGGCCCCTGGTGGAAATCATCACAACGCCCACCCCCTTGTCAATCGAAGGTATTATATCAGAAGGTTTTTGAATTCGCAACGCCGCCCCCTCTTTTCCTTGCAAAATCCTCCCAGGTGGCCTATAATAACAGAAAGTATCCCCAATCTCTCCCAGCAGGAGGCGACCTCATGTCCATTGACGCTCTGGGCCGCCGGCTGTGGCAGAAAATAGGCCCCGCCCAGCGGGCGGCCTTCTTCTCCTGCCTCATCGCCGGGTATCTGGTCCACCTTTACGCCTTTGCCAACCTGATCCCCAACTCCGACGGTTTGAGCCGGATGTTCGACCTCCAGCAGATGACGGTGTCCGGCCGGTGGTTCCTCCACTACGCCTCCGCCCTGAACGGCTTTACCCAGATGCCGGCGGTGATCGGCCTGCTGTCCCTGGTCTTTCTGGGGCTGGCCGCCGCCCTGGCCGTGGACCTGCTGTCCATCCGCAGCCGGGTGCTGGGGGGGCTGGCGGGGGCGGTGATGGCCGCTTTCCCCGCCCTGGGGTACACCTACCTCTATATGTTCACCGCCTCGGCCTACGCCCTGGCCATTCTGCTGGCTGTGCTGTCCCTGTGGCTGGCCCGGAGAGGCCGGCTGGGCTGGGTGCTGGGGGTGGCCGCCCTGGCCCTGTCCATGGGCACCTATCAGGTGTATGTCACCCTGTCCATCTCCCTGGCCCTGCTGGTGATTCTGAACGAACTGCTGAATCCGGAATCCACGTTCAAGGGCACTTTGGGCCTGGGGCTCCGGCTGATGGCCTATCTGGCCGCGGGCGCCGCTTTGTACTATGGCGTCCTCCTGATTTTCCTGGAGGTCAAGGACCTGGAGCTGCTGGACTACCTGGGCATGAGTGCCGTCAGCGGCGGCTACCCCTTCGCCAAGCTGCCCGGGCTGGCCCTGGACTGCTACAAGCAGGTGGCCGCTTTCTTCTTCCGGCCGGGGAGCGCCAATTCCTTCACCACCGGCCCCATGGCGGCGCTGGACGGCGCCGCCATGGCCCTGGGGCTGGTGTGCTTCTTCGCCCAGATGTCCAGCCGGGGGCTGTGGAAGGAGCTGTGGCGCCCCCTGGGGGCCCTGGCCATGGCCGCCCTCCTCCCCCTGGGGATGGACTTTGGGCAGATCCTCTCCCCCTGGTCCGCCCCCACCCCCATGATGAAGTACTCCTTCGTGGCCGCGTACCTGGCCGTGCTCATGCTGGCCGGGCTGGTGGACGGGCTGCCCAGCCTCAGCCGGGGGGCCCTGCCCCTCACCGCCCTGTGGGCCGCCGCCCTGCTGCTGTTCTGTCTGAACACAAATAATCTGCTGTACACCGCCGCCCAGCAGGCCCACCGGGCCACCGAGAGCTACGCCACCCGCCTGCTGGCCCGGATTGAGGCCTGTCCCGGCTACGAGCCGGGGATGGAGGCGGCCATTGTGGGGGCGGTGCCTCCAGAGCACCTCCAGAGCCAGGTGGACAGCCTGCTCCAGGTAGACCACTACAGCGTCCCCCAGGACTCCGTCCTCCCCTTGAACAAGCACATCTACTACTATCTGAGCCAGTGGCTCAACGCCCCGGTGGGGGAGCTGGGCGAGGAGGCTATGAAGGCGGTCTCCTCCTCGCCGGAGTTCCAGGCCATGCCCCTGTACCCCCGGGCGGGCAGCGTCCAGGTGCTGGACGGCCGGGTGGTGGTGCGGATGGCGGAGGCGTACACCCCCAAATCCGACTATGAGATCGCCTATGAAAACAGGAGATAAACCGCTATGCAGGAACAGTTGAAAACCGGCCTGATGTCGGTGATCCTTCCCGCCTATAACGAGGAGGGCTCCGTCCCCCGGGCCGCCCAGGTCATCACCGGCATCTTGTCCCAGGCCGGCATCTCCCATGAGCTGATTTTTGTCAACGACGGCTCCCGGGACCAGACCTGGGACCGGATCCAGGAGCAGTCCGCCCAGTACCCCCAGGTCCGGGGGGTGAAGTTCTCCCGGAACTTCGGAAAGGAGGCCGCCATCTTCGCCGGGCTGGCCCAGGCCCGGGGGGACTGCGCCGCCGTGCTGGACTGCGACCTCCAGCACCCGCCGGAGAAGCTGGTGGACATGTACCGCCTGTGGCAGCACGGCTACCAGGTGGTGGAGGGGGTCAAAATCAGCCGGGGGAGGGAGAACCCCCTCCACACCTTCGCCGCCAAGACCTTCTATTCCGCCATCAGCGGGGCCACGGGGATTGACATGTCCCGGGCCTCCGACTTCAAGCTGCTGGACCGGAAGGCGGTGGACACCCTCATCGCCATGCGGGAGAAACACGCCTTCTTCCGGGCCCTGTCCTCCTGGATCGGCTTCTCCACCGCCCAGGTGGAGTTCGCCGTCCAGCCCCGGCTGGAGGGGGAGTCCAAGTGGTCCCTGCGAAGCCTGATCAAATACGCCCTGACCAACATCACCTCCTTCTCCGCCGCCCCCCTCCAGCTGGTCACCCTGATGGGGGTCGTGGTCTTTATCTGTTCGGTGGCGCTGGGGGTGTTCTGCCTATGGCAGTGGGCCACCGGCCAGGCCCTGGAGGGCTTTACCACGGTGATCCTCCTCCAGCTCATCATCGGCAGCATCCTGATGATCTGTTTGGGCATCATCGGCTACTATGTGGCGAAAATATATGAGGAAATCAAGGACCGGCCCCGGTACATCGTGGCCGAGGAGTGCGGGGGCCGGAGGGATGATGGACAAGCTGAGAAAACTGTTTGACCCCACCTTTTTCCGCTTTCTGGCGGTGGGGGTGGTGAATACCCTGGTGGGCTACGGGGTGATGTTCGGCCTGTACAACCTGGCCGGGCTCCACGCCTGGGGGGAGGCGGGCTACTGGATCTCCTCCGCCGCCAACTATCTCGTGGGCAGCGTGGTGAGCTTCTTCCTGAACAAGCACTTCACCTTCCGCAATCAGGAGAAGGGGGCCGGGGTGGTCCTGCGGTTCGTGGTAAACATCTCTGTGTGCTGGCTGCTGGCCTACGGCCTGGCCCAGCCCGCCATGGGCTGGCTGCTGGGGGGCTTGAATCTGAGCCAGCAGCTCCAGGGCAATCTGACCATGCTGGCGGGCTCCGGGCTGTTCGTAATCCTCAACTACTTCGGCCAGCGGTTCTTCGCCTTCCGGACGAAATAAATAAAAAGGCCCGCGTCCCTAGGACGCGGGCCTTTTCTTACTTTGGATGAAATCGGCCCCGATCAGCGCCCCGCTCCACAGCAGGATCAGGGCCAGGACCAGCAGGGCGCAGTTCCGGAAAAACTCCTGGGGGAGGAACAGGATGATGGGGTCGGTCTGCCAGTCAAAAATCCAGTTGTCCTTGCCGGGGAAGAAAATGGAGTGGAACATCACGAACGCCCGGTCGAAGTCCAGAGCCGCCAGGCCGCCCACCGCCAGGAACACGCCCCCCAGACCAGCCGCCGCCCAAAAGCCGGAACCCCGGCCCAGCAGGGGGCTGGGACGCAGGTTTTTTATCCTGCCGGCCACCAGCGCCGCCAGCAGGACGGCCAGTGAAACCACTAACACCCGCAAATCCAGCAGGAACAGCTCCCGCACGTCAGCGAAGTGATCCGCCCCGGAGGGGGAGAAGGGCAATACACCGGCGGAGAAGTCCCTGGTTTTTCCCAGGCAATAGTCCATCATCTCGTCGTAGGCGGTTTTGATCTCCTCCTCCGGCAATCCGTAGGAGGTCAGCCCCATCCCGCCGATGTGGGCGTAATAGAAGGGCCGGCACAGCAGGGGCACAGCGATCGCCCCGGTGAGCACCACCAGGGCAATTAGAATGGAGCAGAGGACAGATAACAGTTTGCTGGTTTTCATACCCTCACCTTACTACTTATGGAATCTCAATTTAGAACCGGTATTCATAAGGGAAAATGCCGGGTCAGCGAGGAAGTTTGCCTGGCCCGCGAGGCGGGAAATCGCCGGAATCCTGGGTGGATTTCAAGATTTCACAACGAGGCGGGACGGCAAAATTCCCGCTTAGAC
>CAMTMC010000037.1 GCA_947073515.1 uncultured bacterium
ATGCAGATGCCCTCGAAGACCGCCACCCGGCCCAGCTCGTAGGCCCGGCGCAGCTCCGCCTCGTTCCGGCCCAGCACGGACAGGGCCTCCCTCTCGGTCATGTACGCCCCGTCGGTGTCAGAGATGATCTTCTCCCGGCCCAGCATGGACCGCAGTTCCCCCTGTACCCGCTCGGGGCTCTCCCCCCGCAGCAGACGCTGGAGCTCCACAAACTTCCACAGATACTTAGAACACTTCATAATTTCATTCTCCTTCATTTTTTATTTCTTGTTCTGCTTGTACACCTGGTTGATGCCGGTGGCCGCCAGGCCAGACACGATGCCCACCGCCGCGGCGGTCAAGGGGTCCGTGGCCGGGAAATCCGCCATGGGCAGATACATGGCCGCCACGCCCAGGATAGCTCCGGCCACCCCGCAGATCACCGGGATATGCCGGCTGTCCAGGGAGCTGGACTTTGCCACCAGGCCCGCCAAATAGCAGATCACCGTGATGGCCGCCACACTTGCGATACCAAATTCCATTTTTCTCACCTCCTTTTAAAGTCCAAATTTTCCCAGGAGAAAAGCGATCACAGCGGCCACAACCGCCCAGATCACCTTGTCCACAATGCCATCCCACCGCTTGCCGGGCCGGGCCTGGAGCTCGGCGATGGCCTCGCTCTGATTCCTCTGGCCCCGCTTGATCTCCTCGGTGTTATCCGCAATATGCGCCAGCATATTCTGGGTCACAGCCTGGGCCCGCTCGCTGGCCTCCAGCCGGGAGTAAAATTCCTTGTGCTCCACCCGGGAGTGGGCCCGGTACTCGTCAAACTGCTTTTCCAGGGATTCCACCCGGCTGTTGACCGGGCAGTCGTTGGGGTCTCTGATACATTCCGCCATGTTTACACCACCTTTGTGTCAATTTCCGCCGCCTCCCAGGCCCCCGGGTCGTCCTCGGGGGCGTAGGCGGTGTCCCGGGCGCAGCGCCAGAGCTGGCCGTCCTTCCGCATGTACTCCCCGGGCCGGTAGCGGTCCTCCGACATGGTGGGCGCCACAAACGCCTGGGCGGTCTCCGGGGTGGTGCCGTGGAAGGGGATCCAGAAGGTACGCCACGCCGCGCCGTCCGGGCGGATGTCCGGGTGTTCCCATGTGTTGTGCCCTTGGCGGCACTTCCAGGGCTGGGCAGCGCCCCCGTATTCCGCCAGGCGGATATCCCCCGGCTGGTATGCGCCCTCCGCCCAGGGGGCGCACAGGGCGGAGACGGCGATGGTCTGGTCGGCGGTCAGGGCCACAGTGGGCAGCATCGCCCGGGCCAGGGCCATCGCCGCTTTGGCCTCCTCGCTGGAGGGCAGCTCCCGGAGCTGCCGGGCCAGGGCCGGGCCGTTGTCGGTGGTTACCGATTCCGGAGCGGCGCCGTACCAGCGGTAATAGTAGCCGCCGGATTGCTCCGCTTTGAGTAATCGGCCCAGCCGGTACACCGTGGCGGTGATTTTGTCGCTGTCCTCCCGGCGGACGGTCACGTGGGAGCTTGGGGAAATGGGGGCGTCCGACTTAAGGCGCAGGATGTTGTCAATGTAGGTGTACTCAATCATACGGGCACCTCCTCGGGGATGAACATGAGGCGGGAAGAACCCCAAATAGTGTGAGTGGAAGATGGATCTTTGTACCCGGCTGCGAAGATGCCGACGGAAGGAATTCTGCCATCGGCCACATGGTCAGCGCCAAATACCGCCGATTCAAACCAGCCGCTGCTGGCGCTCCATATAGAATCACAAATATAGGTTTCTCGGTCTGTGTTTCCCATCTGCGCGGCCAAGAACAGCCATGGGAACGATTCTACATAGTGCAGCTTCGTTATTGTGTTAACAAAGTTTTGACGTGAGGGCAGTGAAACTCCAAGGTCTGTATAGTTTTGTGCGGTGTCATCCGCATATTTCGATGGATCAAGGCAAATATACGGTTTTGTACCGTTCACATTGCAGCCATCGACTATCGTCCATATACCTCCCCAGATATTCTCAATCCCTCGATACTGTACAACGCCTTGCGCGCTATTATCCGTTTTTCCGGTATGGTAAGCCATCGAGTCTGTAGCGCCAGAGGTTGCGTCACCCGCCCAAGCGGCACCATCTCCGATTGTTTTTTGGCTGTTCCAGTTGGAAAACTCTACAAGATACAGTATGCGTAATACTTCCGCAGCCGCTATGTCTAGAATCCACCAATTCTTGCCCTTTTGCTGGGCTCCCGCTCTGTATTGCGCTCTGGTCGTATCGTCAAGAAACTGATACCCGGTCTTTGAGACGAACCCAGGGCCCATGATGTACCGCCCCACATACCGCCCGCTCCCCGGGTGGCGCATGAAGCCATCTTCTTCCCCGGAATTTGGCGAAATCTCCCATTTCCAGAGGCTGTAATCGTGGGTCACCCGCACAAAAAACTCCGGGATATAGACCACCGTGTCGTTGGACAGAGAGAACCCTTCCTCATCCTCCCGGGGGCCTACATGGTTATCAATAATGTTATACTTTTTCATTCCCGCCCAGGGCTGGATGTGGTCAAAGGGCGAGCTGCCCGGGCCGGTTCCCACAGCGGGGACGGGGTCGGGAAACAGGGCGGCGTCCCCGGTGCGGGCCAGGACGGTGCTGGAGCTGCCGTCCCAGGTCACGCCATACACATGGCAGGCGGGCAGAGTGACGGAGTACTCCCGCACCTCCGTCACGGCCACCGTCAGGCGCTTGGCTTTGCCGTCAATCTCCGCTGAAACCTCCCACACCCCCAGGTGGTCCAGCTCAACCTCATACTGGCCGTCCTCGCCGGTCACGGCGGTGAGGACATGCTCCCCCTTGCGGATCGTGACGGTCAGGTTGGGCGTCGCCGGTCTGGTGGTGATTATGAGGGACGGCTTGACCAGGGCCTGGAAGGTGGAGGGCACGTACAGCCCGCCGTCCACGGCCAGGGCGTTGTCTGGGGCCGGGGAGAGCTGGGGGGAGAGCATGCCGTCCTCCAGCCTCAGCCCGGGTGCGGCGGTGAAGGCCGGGCCTTTGCTGTCCAGCGCCTCCTGGAGGCCGGTAATGGCCCCAATGGGGTGCTGATCGGAGGCGTCCCGGTTGGCCAGCTGGGTGTGGTCGGCGGTGCCGCCCCCGCCGCCCGCAGGCGGGTCGGCCCACTCCACGTCATAGTCCTCATCAGAGGCTTTCGCCGGGATCTGCCCCGCCTTGCCGCCGGCGGGAAGTCCCGGGCCAGGGGGGCCGGGTGTGCCCGGCTCGCCGTCCTTCCCGGGAGTACCAGGGGCGCCGGGCGCTCCTTCTTTACCGGGGGCGCCCTTGATATTCATCGGGGCCGGGTTCGGAAGGTTCCCGTCATTCGTCCAGCTGATGACCCCTTCCTGGGAGACAGCGGGCGTAAAGGTGGTGCCAGGGGTGCCGCCGGAGATCTCCGCCACCTGCTCGGCCATGGCCCGGAAGGTGCCGGCGGGGGTCAGGCCCTGGGCGGCCAGCCCCTGGGCCAGTTTCTCCTTGGTCTCCTCCAGGTAGGCCAGCTTTTCCTCCGTGGTGCCCATCTTAGACCACCTCCCCGTTGATGCCGTCCAGGGCGGTGTTGATCGTTCCCACCGTCTGGGTGATCTGGCTGTTGACGTAGTTCTCCGTGGCCGCGCCCACCATGCCGGCGGTGTAGTCGCCGGACTGAGGGAGAACCGCCCCGGTGCGGCTTTTGAAAGAGGATACGCCGGAACCGCCGCCGCCGCTGCCGCCGGCGTCGTTGCTGTTGGAGTGGATGATATTGCCGGCGCCCAAGTCCTGGATAATGGACTGCTTGTTGTCCCACAAGTTTGCCAGCTGATTCCCTGTCACAAAGTTGTATTGCGTATTCTCTCCAAGCACGATAGCCGGGTACTTGTTGGTACTCATCTGCATTATGTTAAAAAGGTTGGAGCAAATAAGATGACCCCATCCGGACTTATCTCTGCCGGATATAGTTTTAACTGTGATTTTCTGACAGACATTATTGGATATGATACAGGAATTTCCGCCCTCGAGCGTAATTTCCCCTCCCCAAACAGCTATGTTTCCAGAAATAATGCCGCCTTCCATTTCTTTCCTGTCATCATCATATCCGCAGAGACGCACGATGTCTGTATTCAGGAACGTATCAAATACATTACCCTTGACGGAACAACGCTCATAACCGTACATAGCTACTCCAAACCGACCGCCACTAAAGAGGCAATTTTCAACGGATGAAAGACGGTATGAATTGACTCCAGACAAGGCGATTGCGCCACCGTAACAGTTAAGAAACCTAACATTTTTACATACACTGCCTACTAAAACCATCTCCACAATCTGCCAGTCTGTTGGATAGTCGGTGTCTCCAAAGATGGAGTAGTCGTTGCCATCCCACGTAAAATCTGCCACTGTGGAGTATAACGCACCAATTAACCACTGACTGAAGGATGTGCCGCCTGAGCTTACAGGCGGTTTTTCGGGTGTGTTTTTCGTCTGTCTGACAAAAATTGTGCTCTCGCCATTCCCGTGGAAATAGATATGATTCAGTTGGAGCAGCGGGGCGGTTAGATTATATTTGCCATCAAGCACCACAATTTCTCCACCACCAGTATACCCTTCATCACTTACAGGCAGGGCGGCGATGGCCTGGTTGATCTCCTCCTGGTCGTCTGTGCCGTCGCACAGGTAGTCGCAGTCGGCCTGGGTCCAGCCGTTGGTAGAAGTGCCCACCACAAAGCGGCAGGTGCGCTTGCCGGAGACGGTGTCAAAGCCCTCGTTTAGGGTGTTGGCGGCCCGCTGGGCGGCGTTAACGGCGGCCATGAGATAGTTGTAGCCGTGCTGCTCTGACAGCCCGACTGAGGCCCCGCTGGGTGCGACGATCTGGCCATCGGTCCAGTCCTCGGGCAGGTCGGCGGGCAGGGGCTCGGGCAGCGGTCTGTCGGCCATTTAGGTCCCCTCCTTTACAACAAAGCTATGGCGGAAGGCGGCGGTCTCCTCCTGGATGGGCACGTATACGGCGCTGGCGGTGAGCACCGTCCCCGCTCCATCCAGCAGTTCGATCAGCTCCACCGCCTGGGTCTGGTCCCGCTCCACCCGGTATCCCACCGAGGCCACATTCCCCACGGTGGACTTGGACAGGGCGGTGATGAGAATTCTGCCATTGACGCGCACCGACTTGATGTCATCGGCCACGAAGCCGGCGGCCTGATCCAAAAACGCCGGCTGTATACTGGGCTGTGTGGGCAATTTGATGACCTCCTCCTCTGACTGACTGAGGAAGGGAAGCAGACCCAACCCCCAGCCGCCTAAAATGTAGTTGTACCGGCCTTTGAAGCGGACGATCTCCTCCGACATCAGGAAGGAAGCGGCCACCCGGGGGCGGCTGATGTACACGATGTGGCAGGGCTTGATGATGTCGATGGTGGCGGAGACCTCAGAAAAGTACTGCTGGTCCTCCACCGCCGCCTCGATGTACAGGGTGTAGTTGGGGTAGTCGATCTCCACCTCCCAGTTCCCGGGGCCGAACAGGGCGTCCAGCCGCTGGTACAGGAAGGTGAGGGTAAAGGGCGGCCGCATGGACAGGCGGTTGAGAATCCGGTCCCGCCGGAAGGGCAGGGTCTCGGTGAGGGGGTTGGGGACGATGTGGAAAATCTCCTCCCACTCCGCCGCCGCGCCCTCGTCCATGGTCTGGACGTACAGGTTTTTCCGCACCTGGGCCATGGCGGCGGCCAGGGCCTCCAGCTCCTCCCCCTCGGTCTGGCACAGGGCCTGGAAATCCAGAATCTCCCGGAACCACCGGGGCCAGTATTGGCAGATATTCGTTTCCGGCATACGGCTTCCCCCCTATGTCAGGGTGACAGCGCCCAACACGGGCGCCTGCTGGGTGAGTCCCGTCTGTATCAGCTCCAGGTCGGCGGCGCTGCCGTTGAGGGCCACCCCCGTGGCGTTGACCACGCCGGGCGCCAGCAGGATAGCCGCCGTCATCCGGGCCAGGTACACCCAGCTGGAGTAGCTTGTAAGCTGGCCGGCGTCCGGCTGCGCCCACTCCCGGCGGATGGACAGCAGGTAGTCCCCCGCCGCCTTCTCCACCAATGGCTGCATCTGCTCCGGGGTGTACCCGGCGGCCAGCTGGAGGGTGGCGGACACGTCCACCGTCACGATCTCCGGGGCGGTGACGGTGACCTTGGCCCCGATGGGGGCGGTACCGTAGCCCAGACCCTGGTTGGGGGGTGGGTCCACAGTGACCTGCACTGTGTCCACCAGCTGCTGGGAGGCGGGCATCCAGTCGGAGCCGATGAGGGACAGTTTCACCGTCCCGCCGCCGTCCCAGGTGGGGTAGACCTGAACGCCGCCCACGCCGTCAATGGCAAGGACCACCCGCTTGTAGTCGGCCACATTCCCGCCGAAGGGCCGCTCATTCAGAGCGGAGATGGCCCGCTGCCGCAGGGATTCGTCCCCCTCGGTATCGTCCCCGGCCACCAGGATATCGGTGAGCTGGGCGTCGGTGAGGCCCTGGATATAGGTAATGGGCAGGATTGGCCCGGTATAGCGGTTCCCAATCACGCCGGGGGTCTCACAGGTCATCTGATACTGGCCGGGGCCAATCCGGGCGGTGGCGGCGAAGTTCACGCTGTCCGCCCCGTCGATGGTGGAGAACCGGGCCCCGATGGGGATCTCCTCCAGGCTGAATACCCCCAGCCGGACGGCGGGGGAGGCCGGGTAGCGCGCCACATTGGCCAGGACGGCCAGCAGGTCCAGATCTGTCCCCACGGCGGTCTGGAGGAAAGCTCCGGTCTGCACCTGATTCAGTTCCAGATAGAACTCCTCCAGGGCGTAAGCCCCCGCCCCCAGGGCGGTCTGGATCATGGAGCCCTCGCGCTTGTCCAGGGAATTGGGCACCCGGGCCAGCATGGCCTCTAAAATGGCACGGTAGGTTCTAGATTTGAAGTCAATCAAGCCAGCGTCACCTCCACGGTGGTGTTCACGGGGCCGAATACGGTATTGACGGCCACCTGGGCCGTCAGGACGGCGTCCCGAAAGGTATAGGAGAAGTCCTCAATGCCCAGGATGCGGCTGTCCGGCAGGAAGGCGTCTGTGAGACGGCGCTGAAGCTCTGAGGCCACAAATCCGGGGGCTCCACCGATCAGGCCATCCAGGTCTGTACCGAAATTGGGCGTGTAGATCTGCCAGTAAAACCGCTCCACGTTGACGATGATCTCCACCGCCTGGCGGACAGCTTCCCAGCCGTCCCCTCTCCCCCGGAGGCGCTTGGTCACCGGATCGGCGATCCAGGTGAGGGAAGGCTGGTCCTGAAATACGACGCCCTGGGAGAGGTCGATGCTGGACTGGGGCAGCGCAGCCATCTCAATTCCCCCTCTCAAAGACGCGGGACAGGATGATAAACTGCTGGCCCCGCATGACACGGAGCATCAGCACCTTGTCCCCCACGGCCAGAGCGCGGTTGAGAATAATGTACCCGTTCTCTACTGGCAGAGGCTGGCCGTCCTCATAGCAGACGATATCCCGGAGCCGCTCATCGGAGGTGTACTCATCCGGGAGCAGGGCCTCGCCGGTCTGGAGACTGCCCTCCAGGGCGGGGCCTGTGGCCCCCTCTGCCGTGTCGTGGGCGTGGGACAGGCCTGATATGCTGTGGGCGTGCCGAAAGCCATTGGTCACGTGCTGGTGGGCCAGCAGGGGTATTTTCTTCTCAATGACGGCGGCGGTGAGGTGGAGCGCCTCAGCTGGCAGCGGCGCCATGGACTCCCGGACAGTGACCTCCAGGGGGGTGACGCTGGTCACCGTGCCGATGGCCATGTCGGACAGGCCGTAGGCGGCCATGGACCGCTCCACAACGTGATGCAGGACATCAACCAGATCCATTGTCTACCCTCCCAGTTCCTGTACTTCAAAGTCCATCGTGTGGACATCGTGTTCAAATGTGTGGGTGACCTTCTCCAGCAGCACAAGCTGGTGGAGGCTGATATCCCCCAGGCTGGGCACGTCCATAAACAGCATCTGTCCGGCCCGGACGCCCAGCAGCCCCAGGGAGGACACTTTTAACGTTCGCCACCGGCGGTTGTAGTAGGACAGCATGGCCTGGGCCTGGGAGGCCGCCTGGGCGTTGTTCAGGGACTCATCCACAGTCTGGTAGAGCTGGAGGAGGCCCCAGCGCCCGATATTTCCGCTGTCCACCGCTTGGAACACGTCCGCCCGGCCGGTCTCCTCGTTGGGCCGCGCCAGCTTGATGGAGTTGTAGGTCTGCTGGTCAATATCCGTCTTATAGGTGTAATCCAGCAGCAGAGAACCAGTTCCCACCACGCCGGGAGCGGTCATAGATCCAGCCTCCCGGAGGGAGAGGGCCCCGCCGTCATCGAAAAAGGTATACAGTTTGCCGGTGGCCAGCAGGGTGCGCTGGATGGCGGTGGAGATGATGTCCAGGCAGCTCTTCTCCTCCATGATTAGAGAGGGGATGGGATAGCCGGTATCATCCAGCCGCCCAACAGAAAGCTGGAAGTCCTGGGCGATCTCCGTGATAATCTCCCCCGCGGTGCGGCCTACGAAGCAGTAGCTGGCGCTGGCCTTCAGGTAGCGCAGCTGGTCGTAGCAGGTGACTTCAATTATGGCGTAGCGGTCTCGGGATTTGGTAAACACCCAGCCCAGGAAAATCAGCTGTCCGTCCACCGAGAAGCGCACCGGGTCGCCCTCGAAGAAGGAGAGGCCGGACGCGTTCAAAGTAAATTTCAGCGTTCCAGGGGAACCGGTGCGGTTGGTGGTGTAGGTGGCCTTCTGGATCTGTGGGGCCACGTCCCAGCTCTGGCCTGTGGCCTTGTTTAGAATGATCAGCTCATAAGTCATACTGTCACCGCCTGGATTTGGCTCCGGGCCACCCAGCCCCGGGCCGCCCCGTCAGGGGCGGTGATGTGGTAGGGACAGGGACGCTGAGAGTCTGTGGTGGTGATGCGGGAGATTTTCCCCCGGAACCCAGAGAAGGTGCCGTGGGGCTCCGCCCCTTGGCTGGAGTAGTAGTAGTCGCCGTTGACGGTGACATCCTGGCCCACCACCAGTCTGTCCTGGGGAATGGCCCTGGTGGGCTGGCTGCTGGCCTGCGCTGGCTGGCCGGCGGCTGGCTGCTGGAGAATTACCGTTTTCGGGGAGTAGTCCCGGTACTCCGTCAGCTGGATATCGTAGTAGAAGTCGCCGGTCTCGCCGCCCCGCTCCTCGGTAGAGAAGCTGGTGACCAGCACCTCCATATTGGAGTCGAAGATGGGGGAGCCGTCCTCCAAATAGCGGTTGGCCACAAAGCGGACGGTGGCCCGGCTGTCCATAATTTTCTGGATAAAGCCGATGTAAAACCTTGGGGGCTGGAATCCCCCGGCGGTGAGTACCGCGCCCAGGTCCGCCCGGCCGGGAAACAGCCCGGACCAGGATACTACCTGGAGTTTGGGCGTCCGGGGCACCATGATGGGCCCCACGCCCAGGACGTTGTACGTCCCGTTGTCGTTATCCTTGGTGATCTTATAGCTCTCGGGATTGACGGGGAGGCGCACTATAGTGCCCTCCCAGGAGAGGTAGAGGCCATATTGGTTTTCCATGCGTGCCTCCTTTAGCTGTAGGCCCCGTCTGTGTGGCTGGCGGACTGTTCCAGGAGAATCCGCTGGAGGGCGTCGGCCAGGCGCTGGCGGTCCAGTTCGGTGTCGCCGGTGTTCTGGCCAGTGACGTTGATAATCGGGGTCTGGGCGGTGAGGTTGATGTGGTTCACGTACTGCCGCTCCGCCATGTCCACCAGCAGCTTCATGTCCTCCTCGGACAGGGCCACGCTGCGTTTGAGGGCCCCGGTGTCGGCCTTGATCCCCCCCAGCTGGCTGGAGACGCCGCCCAGCAGGGCGCTGTAGTCGATGGGGCCTCCGCTTTCCAGCCCGCCCAGGAAGTCTTTGACCTGGAAGCTGTCCAGCCCCGCCCCGAACTGGGAGAAGGCGGCGCTCCAGCTGGCCATGGCCCCGGCGTGGTCCATGGGGTCCATGCGCTGGATCTTGACCTTGTTCTCCCCGAACACCCCGGTGACAAATTCGTTGACGCCGGCCTGGAAGCCCCGCACCGCCCCGGAGATGTTGGAGCCCAGCAGGGCGTCGATGGCCCCCGCGGCGTTGGACACCACGTCCATGATGAAGTTGAACAGGCCCAGGAACAGGTTGGCCACGGCGGCCACCGGGTTGTCAAAGACGTTGGCGAAGAACTCGGCGAAGGCGGCGATCAAATTCCAGACGGCCGCCACGATGTTATAGCCAAAGGCGTACAGCCAGCCCAGGGCGGAGCCGATACGCCCAAACGCCGCCTCGCAGGAGTCACTGGCGGCGAATACGGCTATGGCAAGGGCCCCGATGATGGCGGCAAACAGCAGAAGGGGGATATGGGCCAGCGCCCAGGCGGCGGCGTTTTTCAGGGCGAGGGCCACCGACAGCCCGGTAAACGCCAGCAGGGCCCCGGCGGCGAATTGCAGGAGCGTGGACGCCAGCTCCCAGTGGTCCGCCACCCACCGGGCCCCGGAGGCCATCAGGCCGACAGCCCCCTCCGCCACCTTCCCCAACAGCTCAAAGCCGGAGATGAGGCCGTTGACGGCCCCCTTGCCCAGGTCGCTGTTCAGCAGGCCGTTGAGCTTTTCCAGAGCCGGCCGGAAGGCCATCACGGCGGCGTTGCCCGCCATGATCCAGGCCTGGCCAAAGGTGAGCGGGATATCGGCAAAGGCGGCGTTGGTCTCCTCCGCGGCGGCGAACATGGCGGCCTTGACTACCTGCGCCGTGATCTGCCCCTGTGAGGCCATCTCCCGCATCTGGCCCACAGATACACCTAAGTACTTGGCGATGGACTGGGCGATGGTGGGCGCCTGCTCCAGGATGGAGTTCAGCTCCTCCCCACGGAGGACGCCTGAGGACATGGCCTGGGTCAGCTGAAGCATGGCCGCCTGCGCCCCCTGGGTATTGGTGCCGGCCAGCGCCATCTGTTTGTTGATCTGCTCGGCAAAGGCGACCAGCTCAGCGTTGCTGCTGAACGCCTCACCGGCCATGGTGCCCAGCTTGGAGACCAGATCAGCTGTCTCCCGATAGGCGCCCCGGGATCGCTGGGCTGCCTCGTAGATCATCTGGTTCAGCTCCGCGGTGGTCTGTAGGCCGTCGTTCATCCGGTCCAGGCGGGCGGTGGTCTCGACCAGAGTGTCAGACAGGCGGATGAACGCCTGGGCGGAGCGCAGGCCCAGATAGGCCTTGGCCAGACTGAGCAGACGGCGCTCCAGCCCAGCGGCAGAGGACTGCCCCCGCTGGAAACTGCGGTTGACCCGCTCCTGCCTGTCCGCCGCCTGGTCCCCGGCGACGCCGGCCTGTTGGAGGCTGTCGGAGGTGCGCTCCACGGCCTGCGCGGCCTCAGCGCCAGCCTCGGCCATCTGATCCAGCGAGCCGCTGGCCGCCTGGGCGGCGGCCTGGAACTGGGTCTGGCTGGCCGCAGCCGCCGTCCCCGCACCGGATGCCCGGGACAGATAGTTCAGATACTGGCTGAAGGCAGACGAAAAACGGTCAACCAGTACCAATTCCTCTCTGATTACCGCCACAGGTCATCCCCCCTTCGGCTTTGGCCTGGATTTAATTTCCTTCAGGGCAAACAGGGCCACCAGAGTTCTTTCCCGGGGCGGCAGCTCAGACACCCGGCTGGGCTCCCAGCCGTGGTTGACAAACATATAGTAGGCCAGCAGGGTGTCTAGGTCGGCCCCGGCCATCAGTTTTTTGCCTGGCCCTCCACGTCGTCATTAAGGCCGGACAGCTCCATAATAGCCATGGAAAGTTTGGCGTACTCCCCCACCAGGAGCATCCGAGGCGGCACCTCCAGCGGGTCCCGGGTGCCGTACTTGACGCACAGCTCCTCGCTGGCGAAGTTGGGGCTCTCCGTGGCAGCCACCACCATCCGGCGGCCGTACTCCAGGCTGTCCAGCTTCTCCACGGGCTGGCCGTTGACCTTCACGGTGCGGGTGGCCCGCTTGGTAATGCGCTCGTTCTCCTCCTGAGAGATGGGCCGGATTACGAAGGGGACCGGAAAGCCGTTTTCGTCCTGGAACCGCTGGGAGATTACAACCTCCCGAGTTTCCTCGGTGTTCACGGGGTTCAGAAAGGCGCTGAGATTGCTCATGATTACACTCCTTTATGTGCCGGTCTGGGCCGGGTCGTGGAAGGCGGAGAGGACCTCAAAGTCCTCATAGGTAAAGCTGATGTCCATTGTCAGCATATCAGCGTCCGCGTCCAGGACGGACAGGGGGATGGTCCCGGACAGCTTGCAGCTGTAGTAGGCGACCGTCTGGGCGCCTACGGTGGTGGTAGGGTCCTCGTTGGTGGTCTGAAGGGTGAAGTAGGGCATGACGCCCTGGCGGATGTACTGGGCCACCATATCCAGAAACAGGGGAGTGCCGTAGTAGATGGTCATGGTGCCCGTCTGGGTCACAGCCCCCGGCTTCTTCTGTACCTTCTTGGTGCCGATCACCTTCATGTCGGAACTGGCGATCTCAGCCTGGGTCTGAACCTTCTTGGCGCCGAACAGTTCCTTGACCTGCCCGTCGATGGTGACAAAGGCCTTTCCGGACGCGCCGTTGACGGTGTCCCGCTCCAAAAGAAAACTCATGGGTTACACCTCCTTCAGGATACAGAGACGGTCATGTAGACCTTCTCCACACTGTCCGCGATGGACAGGGCGACGGTGATGACGATAGCGTCGATACTGGAGCCCTGCTCCACGGTGACGTCGTCCCCGGAGGGCCGCTCCCGGAGGGCGCCCCGGCTGTACATGGTCAGCAGGTAGTCCAGGACCGTCGCCTTAAAGAGTCCCCGGCCCGATTCGTCGTTGTTGACTTTGCCCAAGAAGTTCAGGGAGAACTCACGGTACAGGTCGTTGGCCAGGGAGCCGCACACCCGCATCGTGCGGTTTTTGTGGAAGGCCTCGCCGGTATCCGGGGTGTAGGTGGTCAGGGTGTTGATGTCGGTCTCAATCCGTACCTGGCCGAACCCCCCGGCCAGCACGATATTCCCAGCCAGGATGGCCTGCTCGATCTCGCTGTTGGTCATGCGGGGGCGCACATCCACCGCCCCCGGGTAGGCGGCGCAGGACAGGGCCTGGTTGTACTGCGCCCCGGCCTGGGCTCCCGCCACCCACCACACTACCTGCTCGGGCGTAAGCGTGGCGCCGTCATCCAGCACGACGCCGGACACGTTGTTGATGACAAGGGGGCTGTCCGCTCCGCTGGCCCCGGAGGTGACCAGCTGGGCGTATCGGCCCTCCTGGGCGGAGATCCGCTTGACAAACTCGATCATAGCCGCCCGGACGGTGTCGTCCGTGCCGTCGTAGGCCAGAATGTCGAAGGCGTAGGGCTCCAGAGCCTCCAGGGCGGACGCGTAGGCGGAGGGCTGGACGGTTCCGTCCGCACCGCCGCTCAGGCGGATGCCGGCGGTGGCCGTCAGGGGGCCGGGGCCGGAGAGGGTGATCCAGCCGTTGGGCCGGAAGTCCGTAATATCCGCCACCGCCTGGGTGTCCACGGCCACGCCCTCCACCAGGGTGGAGAGGAGGAACCCGCCGGGGCTGTCCACATCGGCGGCAATCACCACGGAGATGTCGTTGCCCCGGGTTCCGGGGTAGGCGGCGGTGATGGCGATGCCGGTGGTCTTGGACATCAGGATGGCGGAAGCCGCCGTGGAGCTGCCGTCTGCCCCGCCGGCGAAAGCCACAGCGTCGAAGGCGGCCAGGGCAGCGCTGCCCGAAAGCGTCACCCACTTGGAGGAGAAGTCCGCCACGGTGGTCACGCTCTGCTTGTCCACCTCCACCCCGTCCAGGGTGACGGTGATCTCATAGGGGGCGGCGGAACCGGTACAGCTGATCGCCAGCTTGTTCCCCACCGCGCCCTTGTAGGCGGCAGTGGCGGTGATACCGGTCACGGGCTCCGCCGTGGCCGCCACGGCGTCAGTGCCGTCGGTTCCGCCCGCCAGTGTGGCCTGGAAGCTGTCCAGGGCCATGGTGCCACTGAAGGTCACCCAGCTGGAGGAGAGCTCGGCGGCGGTGGCCACCGTGTTCCGCTCCACCTCCGTGCCGTCCACGGATACGGCGATCTCCCACTTGTCCCCGCTGGGGGCGCAGGTTACCTCCACCTCGTTTCCGATGGTCCCGTGGAGCTTGGACACGCCCTCCAGGGTCTCAGTCTTGGAGGAAAGCTCCGCCGTGGCGGGGGCCGCCCCGGACGCCCCCGGGCGGTACAGCAGCACCTTGGTGGGGGCGCTTGTCACGTTGGTGCCCTTGAACATCTCCCGGAGGAACAGGGTCTGAGGCTCTGTGGATGCGTAGCCGGTGAAGGGCCTCAGATCATCTCCGGGACGGAGCTCCATCACCTGGGCCACCGGCCCCCAGGACATGGGCCTTGGGATGGCCACGGTGCCCCGGGTGCCCGGGCTGATTACCGGGCTGGCGCTGCTCTTAAAGTTGATATATACGCCGGGCCTCACCTTGTTCTGGGCGGTCCAGTTACCTCCCGCCATTGGCCTTACCTCCCTTGAAATAGTTGTCCAGGATGGCCTTGGCCTCCTGGAGGGTGTAGTCCCGCTCCGTCAGCAGGACCTTGGCGAAGTCCCGCTGGTAGCCGGAGAGAGATTTGCTGTTTAACAGGCCGGCGGCGGGGTACCGGGTCTCCTCCTGGGCCCGGACGGGCTCAGGGGGCCGCTCCGCCTCCTTGGGTTTCCTTGCCATATCAAGATACCTCCTCGGTATAAGATTCGATGGACTGCATCAGGACGGCGTCCTCCTCCCGGCTCACCCAGACCTTCAGGTCGAACTTGTAGTGCAGGACGTCATCCACAATGTCCCACCGGCGCTCATAGGTACGCAGGAAGGCGGGCGAGCCTTCCCCGCCGATGTAGGGGAAGACCTCCATCATCTCATCCAGGATGTCGGCGATTTTGGTGTACCGGTCATCCATGGACAGGCCGTGGAAATCCAGAACACACACCAGATCCAGCCCCAGGCGGCGGAGAAAGCGGACGCCCGCGCGCTTGGTGATCCGGGCGTTGGTCCGCCGGAGGAACAGGGCCGGGGGCTTCACTCCCTGCTGGGCGGGGTTGTCGTAAAAGGTCACGCCGGGCAGTTCCGGCGCCAGGTGCCCGGCGATGGAGCTGGACAGCGCTTCCATAGTGAACGTCATTGGAACACCTCCTGGGCCAGTTTGGGCAGTTCGGACTCCGCTGCCTCCCGGTACTTGTCCACGCCCTTCTCCTTCATGTACAGGCCGGGGACATAGGTGGTCTTGGTGCCCACCATGATGCCGGCTCCCGGGATATCCGGGTCTACCCGCTCCAATAACCCCGAATCTGGATTGACCATCAGGCCGGGGACAAAATGCTTGTCCATCCGGTGTCCATCGTTGACATAGCTGGCGTACTGGACATTGTTGGCCAGCAAGGTGCGGAACTCACTCCCAGATTCCGTTGGCTCGGCCTGGCTGTCGTCCGCCCAGTGCTGGGCCAGTTCGCCGGTAATCATCCCTGCGCCCCGCTCCTTCTCCTCGCCGTTGGGCGGGGTGTGCTCCACCGCCTCCTCTATGGCCCGCATAGTGGCCCCCTGGGAGATCCGCCGGAGGCGCTGTTGGATCATGGGCTGGCGGGAGTTCAATTCCTCCAGCCGCTTCCGCAGGGCGTCACCCAACATCAGTCACCGCTCCCTGCAGGTACTCCTTCTGGTACAGTGCCAGCTCCTGGTGGGCCAGGCCGGGGATCACCGCCCCGAAGGGCTCGTAAAAGCGGGCGGGCTCCCCGGCGAAGGCCCGGATTTCCGGCCCCTTCCGGCCCAGGCGGCCGCCCCGGCGGATCACCAGCTCATCCCCCGCCTGGACGTCCACCTGGTTGTCACAGGCCAGCTTGTCCTCCTCCTCGCTGTAGGCGGCGGGAGAGGAGAACTTCGGGCTGTGGGCGGGACTGCGGTAGATCCGGCACGGGATGTCCGCCGCCACCCGGACCCGCTCCTGCTTGGTGAGGGCCCCCACAGTCTTGCTTTCTACCCGGTAGATGTCCACCAGGTCGGTGTACCAGTCTGTCCAGTTCATATGACGTATGTCCCTCCCATTCCGGCCAGCCGGGCCCGTGAGGCCAGCAGCTGGCCGTACTGGGTGCTGTTAAGGTCGCCCCAGTTTTCGGTGGCGGCGGTGACGGCGCTGGTGTCGTAGGTGACGGAGCTGTCCCCCAGCTGTGCCGACCGGACAACCCCCACCAGGGCCCCAGAGGCTGCGGCCTGTCCCGGGGTGTCAGAGCCGTCGGAGTAGGTACGCAGGTACAGAGTGGCGTTGTGGGCCACGTAGAGGCCACAAGCGTACCGCCAACCATCCAGCCACTTGTCCGGCTGGATGGCGGCGTTGGCCTGGCGGATAAATTCCTCCAATATGGTGGCGGGCAGCAGGGGGGCCGCCGGGGCCTCATCCGTGCCCCGGGAGAAGAACTGGGGGAAATCCTCCTGGAACATCTCTGCCGTGTAGTTGCCCACGCCGTGGCCGATGTTGGACGCCTGGGCCTTTACACCGTAAAACTGAGGCTTGCCCCAGAAGTACATCCCGCTCCCTCCTTACTCCCCGGCGTTTTCACCCGTACCCGTGGGATCGTCCGTTCCCGTGGTGTCCTCGGCCTCCTCGGTAGCCTTGCGTGCGGCCTCCTCAGCCTCTTCCAGGGCCTTGTCCGCCGCCTCCTTGGCGGCCTGGACGGGCTTGTCGGCGGTGGATTTCGGAACCACGATCTTGCCGTCCCGCACCAGCGCCTTGAAATAGGGCGTTTTGGCGAACTGATCGGGGATATTGCCCACAAAACCTCGGTTGACCCTGTGTGTATCGCTGTGATCCTCATTGGGAAGACAGATGTTCCGGGTCGACATGATAAACATAGCGGCCCCCCCCCTTAAATGCCGTCGAAGTACAGCAGCGTGTTGGGGTACATCAGCTGCACCTGGGAGATGTTGGCGCTGTAAGCGGTGTCGTAGCAGAAATTCGCCACGTTGGGGCCGGTCATGGCACGAGACAGGGGCACCAGCTCGTCCAGCTTGATATAGCGCTCGTGATTCACATACACCGCCATACGGTCGGTGCCGTCGGTGCCCGCGCCCTTGCACCAGCGGGTGGCCCCGATGAACAGCGAACCGCCGTTTTTAGCGGCCACGTTATTTTTGACCACATAGTCCATAATGGACTCCCCGGCCAGGTCGGTGACCATGGTGTTGATCAGATGGGTGTACTGCTCATAGGGGATCAGGATGTGGTTGGGCATGGCGCTCTCGTCGTACTCGGCGGCGGCCCAGGCGGCGGTGAGGGCGGCGTTGATGTCGGCCAGGATCTGGGCGGGCTTCTTGTTTTCCCACTTGGTGGAGGAGCCCGTTCCACTGGCTGCCACGGTAGTCTCCAGGGCGTCGGGGTTGTTCAGCAGGCCGGTGGTGCCGTAGGCGGTAAAGCCCATGTACACGTTCTCGTCCATATGCTTGTCATAGGCCATGCGGATACCGTCGCTCAGCAGCTGGTCCAGGGAGCGGCCAATGTAGTTGGCCCGCTGCATATCCACCCACATCACCCGCAGGGCGGCGGCCCACACATGGGTTTTGTACAGGCCCTTATCCAGGCTTGCCTGGACGATGGGGACGCCGTTGGCCCCGCCGGCGTGGACAGCGCCCTCCCCGGCGCCGCCAGTGATGCCATAGCCCACCGACATGGCGGACACGTACTCCGCCCAGCCGCCGCCGGTCTGGATCACGATGTCCCGGGGATAGGTAAAGGAAGTCAGGGGCTTGCGGATCAGCGGGTCCCGCTTTTCCAGCTCCGAGGCCAGAAAGGCCCCGCCGGAGGCGATGCCCGCCTCATCCATCACGGGGACTGCCCCACCGCCGGGAAGGGCGGCCCTGCCCGCGCCAGTGGAAAAAATTCCGGCGTCATGGGTGCCTACATTGTGAAATTTCATGGTCTTCCCTCCTTATCCGTTCTGGATGGTCAAGATCCGCAGCTCCGAAATGCCGTTGGCGTCGGCGGGACCGGCCCACCGGCAGTTGGTGAGCCTCACGGTTTTAGAGGATGTGGCGTCGGCCACAGCCTCAAAGCCGCCGACGGCGGCGGTGGGAATTGAGGTGTTTTCCGATACCCGGACATACACGTCGCCGCCCAGCTTGGGCACGCCGTTCTGGCACTTTACGTTGACGCACCCCCGCTGGAACACGGGGACGGCCTCGCCGGGGGCGTAGGAGCCCACATTCTGGTCCAGATAGTTCAGGGCGCTTTTCATTTCCCTGGACGCCACCCCGACGAACTTGGCGGCGGTGCTGCCGACGCCCATAGGGACAACAGCGCCGTTGTCATCGTATACCAGGGGGGCGCCGAAGCTGATCTGCTCCGTGCCGCCGGCGGGGCGGGTGTTGACGATCATATCAGGCTGCCGGGCATAGCTGCCGGCGTAGCCGTGGGGCATGGTTTTACCGATTGTCTGGGGATTCAGTCCCATAGTTACTCCTCCTTCTTCTTGTGGGGATTGCGGGCGGCATAGGCGGCCTCGGAATCCGCGCACAATTTGTCGTAGCTGGGCCGGCCGGTGGTGTCCGCCGCCTTCCGGGCGCTGTCCTGGGCGGCCTGGGCGATGGACGCCAACAGGTCGGGGCCCTGACAGGCGGAGATCAGGCCATCGGATACCTGGGCCCGGACCGTCTTGTCCTCAATGCCGGCCACCACAGGCCGCATGGCACGCAGAATGGCCAGAGCGGTGTCCTTGGCGGCCGGAGCCATCTCCTCGCCGGACAGCTCCCCGGCGGGGATTGTGACCGATTTGACGCCCTCCTGCGCCCCATCCCCGGCCAGCTTCTCAATCACGTCATCCAGATCCAGGCCGTCGGTCTGCTCCTTCTTGGGAGCGAGGGCGGCCAGGATCTGATCCAGCTTTGCGTCCAGCCCGGTGGCGGGCGCGGCGTCCGTGGTGGCCGGTTCCTCCTTGGCGGGGGGCTCCGCCGCCGGCGCGGCACCGGCCGGCGCCGTATCAGCGGGGGCGGCACAGGTGGCCGCATCCATAGCCGTGGCCGTGGTGGATGCCATAGTCTCCAGTTCCTCCTGGGTGGCGTCCTTCGCCGCCAGTCCAAAGGCGGTGAGGAGGGCTTTGAAATAGTCTTTCACTTGGTTTTTCCTTCCTTTCTCCGCCTCTTGGGCGGCGTCTTTTATTGATACGGAACTCCCCGCCCTGCCCTTTTGGACAATGGCGATGTGATTTCCACGTATCCCCTTTTGAGCGTACCCAGCGCCATCCGGCACCCAACGGCAGTCATATCCGCAGGACACTTCCCGCTTGGCTCTGCTGCGCACCTGGTCGGCCAGAACTGGGTCGTTGATGTAGAGGTCAGCCACCAAAAAGTCGCCCTCCCGGCGCACATTCTGGGCGTGTCCTTTTGCGTAGGCGGCGAACTCCTCCGCGCCGAAGTTGTCGGGCGGGTGGCCGTCCGTTACCGGCTTGCCCTCAAAGGAGGCCATGGCGGCGGGGGAGAACACCTCCTCCGGGCTGCGCAGAACCTCCACCATCCGGTCGGGGTCGCCGGGCAGGTTCAGCTCATGGGCGTAGTAGGTCTGCTTCCCCGTCCGGGCAATGGGGACGTTCCGGCAGATCAGGTATCCCTCCACCGTCTCGGTCTGGTTGGGGGATATTTCTGTGCCATAGTAGGCCAGCACGGTATCACCTCTCAAAACAAAAGGAGCTGGCAGGATCACTCCTGTCAGCTCCACTCAGCTCTTCCCGCCCACCGCTTCGGACGGGGCTCCCATCAAATTTTCACCGGGTCCCGCTTGATCCGGACCACCTTGGGGCCGTCCTTTGTGGGGATGACCTCCGCCCGGTCGCCCTTGGACAAGATCGCCTCAATGGCTTTGATGATCTCAATGGTCATTTCAGCGCCTCCTCAATCGACACAATCTCATCCTCAAACAGTTCTACGTCCCCAATGGAAATGCTGGCGATATTGTTGGGATTATCCAGAGCGGAGGTGTAATCGTAGGCCATACCAACAAACTCATGGCCGCAGTCCGTTGTGATACGGACATTTTTTCCCTCATATCGCCACAGTTTCATGGTGCTCACCCGATCTCCTTCCTCGGAACAATATGTGTCCCGCTTTTGCTGTAATGAATGGAAAACCGTCTTGTTTCAAAAACCTCTCCATTATCCGGGTTCACATACACGCCAACCGGCTTATCCGCGACAACAAATTCCTTGCTTGTCCACGTTCCTTTTGAGGTAAATTTTAATTTACCTGTTCCGCTGTATTGGTCTACCAGCTTCTGCGCGTCCTCCAGCGTCCCATAAATATAGCTGCGCCCAGCCGTATAGCCTTTCTCCGTCCTGATATGCTTCTTTTGATTCCCCACGTTGAGATTTAGTTTAAGAGAACCATCCTCTAACTTCCTCTTAAGTATACCATGATCTTGTGTAAACGCAAGGTATTCCTGCTGCCACCGCCGGTAGGTCTCGTCGTTGGCCAGCTTGTGCTTGAGAAACGTCTCCGCCTTGGCGGGCATCTTACCGCCCAGCACCAGCTTGTAGTCCTGGAACTGGCGCAGGTCCCGGAGGAATTTCCGCCGGTTTTCCTCCCTGCGCCGGTAGGCCCTGATCTGCTCCTCCGACCGGGGGTCCCGGCTGGGCGGGTTGGACTCAAAGCTGGAAAACCGCTTGATCCTCTCCAGCTCCTCCCGGGAGCGGCCCATGGGCGTCCAGGGGACCAGCTGGTGGAGGCAGTTCGGGTGTATGTTCAGGTATGTGTTGGCCAGCCCGTCCCCGCCGGCGGGGTCGATCTTGCCAAAGGCGGAGGCCAGAGGGGGAAAGTCCGGGTCTGTCCCGCTCCTGGAGTACACCCGGCCCTCGTATGGGGCGCACAGGCCGCAGGAGCTTTTATGGGACGTAACCTTGTACAGGTCCTGTTCCGGATCCCGGGTGAGGACGGCCAGGACCTCGGCCTGATGGCTGGTTGTCCGGGCCACCATGTTGCAGTAGTTGTACAGCGACCACCGGCGGCCCGCCTTGTCAACAAAGCAGGTCACACCCTGTCGGCGCAGCTCCCGGATCATCTTCTGGGCGGTTGGGTAGGCCCCGGCGCCCATTGCCTGCATCTCAGCCACACTGGACAGTCCGGTCTTTCGGAAAACATCCGTCTCCAGGCGGCCTATCACCATGTCCTCCATGTTCCGCTTGGCCGTCCCCGCCGCCTCCATCAGCTCGCCCATCAGATTCATGGTCAATGTATCTACGATGGCGTTCTGCTCCATAGTCAGCGACTGGGCGTTGATGTAACCGGCCATGTGTTTCTCCTCTGTCTCTGGAACAAGCAGTGGCTTTCTGGCCTCCGGGTGGGAGACATAGAATTGCCGCTCCACCATCCGGGGGACGTACTTCCACGATTCATCGACCATACCTTGGAGGATTTTCTGTACCCGGGCCAGGGCAGCCTCCGTGTGGTAGTCCGCCAGGCCCTGTGAGCGCAGGCGGCCCAGCTCGGCGATCAGGGCGTTTTCCGCCCGCAGGAAGATCTCCCGCAGCGCCTCCAGCTCCGGCCAGTTTTCAGGCGGGCGCTTCAGCACCGGCGTTTTTCGTTGATTCATGCAGGTATACCGTTATCCCGTTACGGGCGATGTCAGCCCAGCAAACGGATCAGCCATGGCGGTCACGTCCTGGTAGGTCTTGCCGGCGTTGGCGGCGATCTCCCCGTCGGTGATGGAGCCGAACAGGCCGGTCTCCCCCTCCAGCTTCCTCAGCTCCCTCTGGGCGGTGTCCGCGTTCATCAGGCCCGCCTGGAAGGCGCTGATGACAGTATCCGCCTTGTCCCGGGCGATTTTGGCCACCTCGTCGGCCTTGGGCGTCCACAGGGGCGGGAAGGTGATCTCCAGGCCGTCTGGCGCCGCCCCCCAGGCGGACATACACAGGATGGGCAGCAGCCGCTCCAGGATGGGGCGCAGCTTGCTCTCCCGCAGGGAATCCACATAGTCGTAGTAGTTGCGCAGGTCGCTCTCCCCGGTGGCGTTCATCCCCTCCGGGGAGCGGCCAAACAGCTTGGTCATAGGGATGCGGGAGGCCCCGGCCAGGTCCAGGCACATGGCCTCGTAGACCTCCTTCAGGCCGGTGAAGGTGTACTGGGTGTTGTGGACCTGGTCGCCCTTGTTCACCAGCCGGGTCCCGAAATTGGACTGCATCACGCTCTGGGCCTGCATGGTCCTCCAAAACCGCCGCTGGGCCTCCCCGGAGGCGAGGGAGAACAGCTGGTCCAGGTTCTGCACCTCCATGGTGTCCACGTTGGCCCGGAAGATGAGGGCCGCCATATTGGCGGACACGTTGTCGTGCTTCACCATGTCCTGGTACAGCGCCTCCACCTCCGACTCCCCCCAGTACAGCTCGGCGGCCCGCTCCAGGCAGGGCAGCTCCCGGCCAATAAACCGGACGATCCAGGAGTGGTGGATTCGGGCCACGGCGGCCCCGCCCTCCCCACTGACGGTGTAGTACTCCGGCTCCATGCGGCCCCGGCCGTCGTAGACCAGCCCCCCCTCCGGGGTGATCCCACACCAGCGGTCCAGGATATACAGCCCCTGGAAGGAGCCCGGGAGGACGGCGGACGGGTCCAGGGGCCGGTCCATGGCCCACTCCTGGCCCTTGATGACGATCAGCCCCGCCGCCCCGCCGTACAGCCGGCCCCAGCGCAGGCCCTCGTTGACGCTCTCCCGCAGGGCGGTGGCGGCCTGTACCCGCTCCAGCTCCCGCAGCCGCTCCGGGCTGGCCTGGCCAGTGACGGTAAACCACTTTTTGGTCATGTCGTCGGGGATGATGCCCACCACGTTCTGCACCACCCAGTTGTCCCGGTACAGGGAGTTGAGCAGGGCGTAATTGCCGGTGAGCCGGGTGAGGGGGTACTCCGTGGCCTCCAGGGGAGACTGGGAGCCGTAGCCCAGCCGGAACAGGGGGTTGGAGAAGGCGTCCATCACACAGGCCGCCTCCGGCTGTTTGGGCGGGTCCCCGGGCCTTGTCCGATGCCGCTTGCTCACTTGGCTGTTCCCTCCTCTCCATACCGCCACTTGGGCAGGCAGGTATTTACGTAGTAGCGCAGCGCGTCAGGCCCGTGGTCCAGGCTCTTGACGGGCCGCTCCGTTCCAGCCGCCGCCGCCTTGTTGTCCCACACGTAGCTCCCCAGCTCCCCGATCAGCCCGGTACACCGCTCATGGATCTTCAAAATACGGCGCTGGAACAGGGCCCCGGTGCGGCGGATGCCGTCCAGCACGCTGTTGTCCCCGGGGATGACGTAGACCTGCCGCCGGCGCAGCTCCTCCATGAAGCTGGCGGCGGAGGGGTCTACCACAGCGGGGCACCAAAACTGCTGGTTTGGGCCCTGGAAGGTCAGGAAGTCGTCGGCGTACTCCTGGTCGGTTTTCTGCCGCCCCTGGGACTGATCCAGGTCCCGGCTGTCCCACCGGTACTCGTTGTCCACCCAGACGGTCTCCCCGTCGTCGTAGACGTCCAGGAGGACAAAGGGATTCACCGTGCCGTAGTCACAGGCGATGGTCCGGCTGGCCAGATAGGGCAGGCCCTGGGGCCTGTCCCCGTCCCTGTAGACATTGGCCTCCGGGTCAAACATGTCGTAGATCAGGCCGTCCCCGGCGGTCCACTCCCCGTGGATGTACCGGCGCTTGAACACCCCGGCGTACATCTTCCGGTACCGGGCCTTGACCGCCTCCGACAGCCCGGGGTTGTCCTCCATGGTGAAGTGCAGGCGGGTGGCGTCCTTCTCCTCCAGCTTCAGCAGCCACTCCTTGCGGAACCAGTGCTCCGGCACGTCCGGATTGCAGCTGAACCACAGCTTGGAGCCCTCCACCGAGCACCGGGCCAGGGCCTGCTCCACGAAGGAGCGGGGCATCAGGGCCGCCTCGTCCAGCAGCACCCCCGCCAGGGTGACGCCCTGGATGAGGGTATAGGAGCTCTCGTCCCGGCCGCCGAACACGTAGAAGCGGTTGGCACGGCCGCCCCGGGAGACCGTCAGGACGTGGCTGGAGCGGGCGTACTCCATGGAGAAGTGCTCCCGCAGGTAGGCCAGGCCCAGCAGGGGCGTGATCACGTTCCGCTCCGCCGACCCCACCGTCTTGCCGCACAGGGCGAAGCTCTGCCCCCGGAAGGACCCCATGGCCCACAGCACGAAGGACAGGGACATCACCGAGGTCTTGCCCGAGCGTACCGCCCCGTCGCAGATCAGGGCGGACTTGCCGGTGTAGGGCCAGCGGAGGACCGCCCGCTGTTTCTCAGAGAAGCCCATTCCCCGCCTCCTCCTTCAGGGCGGCGGTGATGGGGTCGTCGCCCTGGGCCTCCGGGTGGACGTCCTCGGCCTTGACGCCGTACCCGTGGCGGCTCATCCACAGGGGGGCCAGGCGGGAGTCGATGATCCCCAGCTCAAACTTCATCCGGGCGTCCACTTCGCATTCTTCCCGCATGCACGTAAACGTGTCAGGAAATGCCGCCATGTATGTTTCGTAAAATGCCTGCCTGGAAATCCCGGCCCAGGCGCAGAAGCCCTCGACAGTGTAGGTCACGCTGCGCTGGAGTTTTTTGCTGACAAACTCAGATTTTTTGGAGCTGAAGCCGTGGGTCATGGCGGGCCGGCTGTCGCACCAGGCCTTGTACTGCGTCCAGGCGTCGTACAGCGCCTTGGCGGTCTTGAAGCGTTTTGGGCGGGCCACGCGATCACCTCCAGGCAAAACAAAAACCGGCGCCCACAGGCCAACCTCCTGGTTGGCGCTATGGGCTCCGGCGCTCTACGCTCTGGCCTCTGTCAATATTCAAAATCAGCGCTGTCTTGCAGTCCCGGCAGTACACGGTGAGGTTCCGGGCCTCGGTCTCGGGCTCGACCCGGAGCAGGCGGCGGTTGCGTTTACACACCGGGCAGGCAAGCCAGCTGTTTTCTACGTTCAGTTTACCACGATCTGCGCCACTTTGCAATCTTTTCACCTAACTTTCCTAAATTTCTACACTTAATATACTTACCCCCGAGACTGAAAAAATAAAAAAGCTATTTCTTTTTTCGCCGGCGCTTGGCCTTTTTCCGACCGCCCGGCCTCTGGGGCAGGAGATACTTTATCCAGGTGAATTCCCCGTACCCGTTCCGGACCGGCCCCTCGTTGGACAGCACCACCGCCCCAGGCGGAGCAATAAGGGTCACATAGTCCGGCACTGTCTCAGTTTCCGGATCCGGCTTGGCCAGGTTGTTGGATGGCGTCCAGGTGCGCTCCCCCACTTTTGGGCACCCCCACTCCCGGGGCTCCTTGGTGAGATAGCTGGCCAGGTCCTCATAGGTGTGATCCTGGTCAAAGGTCAGCCGCCGGACCTCCACGTTGTCCCCATACCGCCACAGCTTCCTCAGCTCTTCCAAATCCTCCCCGGTGGAGTTGAGGACAACATGGTGATGGACCCGCCCGCCGGGGCAGCAGCCCTCCGTCACATAGATGTACATGAGCGGCTGGCCCCGGGCCTTCCTGGCTTTCCGCAGTTTATCAAAAAATACCTTGAGTTTTTGGACGGCTTGTTTCCGATCCTCCGGTAAGTGCTTATTGTCGTAGGTCAGCGTGACATACAGGTCGCCGTCATCAAAATTGGCCGCCAGCTTCCGTTCCAATTTCTGGAATGACGTGCGGGCGTTCAACCGCTCCCGTGCCAGCGTCGAGGCCTTCAGCTTTTGCGCCCGCCGCTTTGGGCTGTCCCCAGCGGCGGGGCTGGTGTACACCACAGCGCACACCAGCCGCCCGGCCCGGACTTGCTTTAAGGTTTTACTCAAAGTTATCCCCCAATCCTCATCTGCTCCGGCAGCACCTCCACCACGCAGACCACCCGGGTATCGCCGTACCGCTCCACCGTCATAGCCAGAACCTCCTTGACCCCGATGGCCTGGCCCGGCGGGG
>CAMTMC010000038.1 GCA_947073515.1 uncultured bacterium
GCGGCTGGCCTGGGGGAGCTGGCCACGTCGCTGACCCGGAGGACGGAGGGGACGGCCGGGCGGAAGGGCCCCTCCGGTTTCGTTGGAGCGGGAGGGGTGGAAATCTGCACCGCCGCCGGGCCGGGGTTTGCGGACATCCCCTGGCTCTGGGCCAAGGGTGCCGGGGTTCCGCCCAGCACCGCCTGGGGGTGGCTCCGGTCGCCCTCCAGGGCGGACAGCACCCCGTGATACACGGCGGAGAATACCTGGCGTTCCTGGCCGAACTTCACCTCGGTCTTGGCGGGGTGGACGTTCACGTCCACGGCGTTGAGCTTTGTCTCCAGGTGGAGGACGCAGCCGGGGAATTTCCCCACCATCCGCTGGTTTTTGTAGGCCTCCTCCAGGGCGGCGGTCATCAGCTTGGACCTCACCTGGCGGCCATTGACAAAGAAGAACTGATAGCCCCGGCTGCCCCGGCAGCAGGCGGGCAGGGAGACAAAGCCGGTGATTTTCATGTCCTCCCCGGTGGACTGTACCGGCCGGAAGCCCAGGGCCAGCTCCCGGCCCAGCACGGCGTAGACGGCGCTTTTCAGCTGGCCGTCCCCGGGGGTGAGCAGCTCCTGCCTGCCCTCCCGGATAAATTTCACAGACACCTCCGGGTGGGACAGGGCGGTCCGCTGGACAGCGGCGAAGACCGCCGCCCCCTCGGCGGCGTCTTTTTTCATAAACTTCAGCCGGGCGGGGGTGTTGAAGAACAGGTCCCGCACCACCATGGTGGTGCCCTGGGGACAGCCGGCCTCCTCCACCTCCCCGGCCTGGCCCCCCTCCAGGGCCAGGCTGGCCCCCAGGGGGGCGTCAACGGAGCGGGTGAGCACCTCCACCCGGGAGACGGCGGCGATGGCGGCCAGGGCCTCCCCCCGGAAGCCCAGGGTGCCGATGGCCTCCAGGTCATACTGGGAGCGCAGCTTGCTGGTGGCGTGGCGGAGGAAGGCGGTCTTCAGCTCCCCGGCGGGGATGCCCTTCCCGTCGTCGGTCACCCGGAGGAAGGCCATGCCCCCCCGGCGGATCTCCACGGTAACGGTCCCGGCCCCGGCGTCAATGGCGTTTTCCATCAGCTCCTTGACCACGGAAGCGGGCCGCTCCACCACCTCGCCAGCGGCGATCAGGTCAGCCACATGGCTGTCTAAAACATGAATCTCTGCCATGGTGTACCTCTCAGCGGATGGGGATGAAGCGCAGGGTGGCGGGGTCTACAACCCCCTGCCCGGGGGCGGCCGGGTCGAAACAGACCCGCACATCCGGGCTGTCGTCCCGGGGCGGGAGCCACAGGTACTGGCTCTTAGCGGTGTAGGTCTGGCCCTCCCAGGTATACTGGCAGGTGACGATCCAGGGGTGGCGCAGGGAGGTGCGGGGTTTGGCGTTCATAAAGCCCAGGGTCATAGAGCCCTTCTGCCGGATGGACAGGATCTTCCCGGGGACCCGCTGGCCCTGGGTGATCAGTTTCTCGGCGGTGGCGTTATCTTTGCGGATTTTCCACAGCAGGAGGAGACCCGCCGCCAGGAAGGGGACGGCCCACAAAAACAGCTGGGCGTTCATAAAGCCCACCAGGAAGAAGGCACCGCCCATCATCAGGCACACCAGGGCCAGGGAGCCCAAAGAAGAGCTTGGTTTTCTCACAAAAGATTCCTCCTCAAAATAAAGCGTAGAGGGATATGGGAGTGTCCGCCATAAGGATTGATTTGCGGGGTTCCCGCCTTTGGCGGGGGGGGCGGCCGTAAACGCCCCGCCTAGGACACTCCTGGGGTGGATTTCGGGATAGGCTCTAAGAGCCTATCCCAGCGACCTCGGGTCTACCCAGGCCTGGCCGGGCCGCTGTTGGTCCAAAAAGACTTTTGCTGTCTGCCCCGCCGGCTCGTCCCATAAAAAGGTGCTGCGGGCGGTATAGGTTTGCCCCTCATACCGGTACTCGCACAGGACGGTCCAGGGGTGGCGTTGATTTCCGTAGTTGACGCAGCGGTGACAGGTCACCCGGACAACCCGCCCCTGTACCGGGAAGCCGCAGCGCCGCAGCCACTCCCGCCGCCGGCCCTGAAGCTGGGCGATCACCGTGCAGGGGAGGGCGGCAAGCAGGAGAAAAAGCCCGGTGAGGGCAAAGAAGCCCGGTTCCCCGTGGCGCGTAGGGAGGGCAATCACCATCCCCAGCCCGCCAATCAGCCCGAAGGTAACGCACAGCGCGGACAGCACAATGATGACAATCTCCAGCCGGCTGGCCGGGCGGCGGAAGTCCATGACATAAAAATTATGAAAGTACAACAGACGTCACCCCCCGTTCAAATCCCCCTTCAGCTCCGCCAGCAGGTTCAGCGCCTCGATGGGGGAGAGGACGTTCACGTCGGTCATCCGCAGCTTGTTCAAAACGGCCTCGCCGCCGATGTCCGTCAGGGACACCTGGCCGGCCGGGGCGGATACCGTCCGCCCGCCGTCAACGGGGGCGTTTCCGCTCTCCAGCTCCTCCAGAATCTCCCGGGCCCGTCTCACCACCCGGTCGGGCACCCCGGCCAGCTTGGCCACCTCCACGCCGTAGCTCTGGTCGGCGCCCCCCCGGACGATGCGCCGGAGGAAGATCACGTCCCCGCCCTTCTTTTTGGCGGCGATGTTGTAGTTTTTCACCCCGGGGAGCAGTCCCTCCAGGGCGGTGAGCTCGTGGTAGTGGGTGGCGAAGAGGGTCTTGGCCCCCAGCCGCTTCCGGTCGGCACAGTGCTCCAGCACCGCCCGGGCGATGGCCATGCCGTCGTAGGTGGAGGTCCCCCGGCCGATCTCGTCCAGGATCAGCAGGGACTTTTGGGTGGCGCTGCCCAGCAGGGCGGCCACCTCGGTCATCTCCACCATAAAGGTGGAGGCCCCGGCGGCCAGGTCGTCGCTGGCCCCGATGCGGGTAAAGATCCGGTCCACCACCCCGATCCGGGCGGAGCGGGCGGGGACGAAGGAGCCCATCTGGGCCATAAGGACGATGAGGGCCACCTGGCGCATATAGGTGGACTTGCCCGCCATATTGGGCCCGGTAATGATGGCGGCCAGGTCGTCCCCGCTGTCCATATAGGTGTCGTTGGGGACAAAGGGGGTGTTTTTCAGCACCTTCTCCACCACCGGGTGCCGGCCCTCCGTGATGGCCAGGGTGTCAGAGGCGTCCACCTGGGGCATACAGTAGCCGTTGGCGGCGGCCACAGAGGCCAGGGAGGCCAGCGCGTCCACCTGGGCGGCGGCGGCGGCGGCGGACTGGATGGCGTCCACCTGGGCCCGTACCGCCTCCTTCAGCTGGCAGAACAGCTGATACTCCAGGGCGGTCACCTTGTCCTGGGCGGACAAAATGGCGTGTTCCAGCTCCTTCAGCTCTTGGGAGATGTACCGCTCGGCGTTTACCGTGGTCTGCTTTCTGGCCCAGTCGGCGGGAACCAGATCGGTCTGGGAGCGGGCCACCTCAATGTAGTAGCCAAAGACCTTGTTGGACTTGATGCGCATATTTTTAATGCCGGTCTGTTCCTTGGTGCGGGCCTCCAGCTGGGCCAGCTTCTCGGCGGCGTGGTCGATGAGATCCCGCTGCTCGTCCACCTCCGGGCTGTAGCCGGGCCGGATGAAGCCCCCCTCCCGGACGGAGAAGGGCAGGGGCTTTTCCTCCTCGTCCCGGATGGCCCCGTCCAGCAGGTCCCGCAGGCCGGGCAGGTCGTCCAGCTCCCCCCGCAGGCTTTGGAGCAGGGCGGAGGGGCAGTGCTCCAGCAATTCCCGGAGCTTAGGCAGCCTGCCCAGCCCGGCGGACAGGGCGGCCAGATCCCGGCAGCCGGCGGAGCCGTACACCACCCGGCCGGACAGCCGCTCCAGATCGGTGATCTCCCGGAGGACCCGGCTGATCTCCTCCCGGGTGATGGCGTCCTCCACCAGGTCAGCTACCCCCTGCTGCCGCCGGGAGATGTGGACCGGGGAGAGGAGGGGCCGCTCCAGCCAGGCCCGGAGGAGCCGCCCGCCCATGGCGGTCTTGGTCTTGTCCAGCACCCACAGCAGCGAGCCCTTTTTCTCCTTGGAGCGCATGGTGGCGGTGAGCTCCAGGGTTTGCCGGGCGGTGAGGTCCAGCTCCATAAACTGGTTGGCGGTGTAGTAAGTAAAGCTGGCGATGTGGCTCAAATCGGTCTTTTGGGTCTCGTACAGATAGGCCAGCAGGCCGCCGGCGGCCTGAAGGGCCCCCACGTCCCCCTGGGGGAGGGTGTCCAGCCCGGATTTGAACTGCTTTTCCGCCAGGGGCAGGGCGGCGCCGGTCCGGAAGCGGGCCTCGCCCCCGTTCTCGCAGACACAGCCCAGCCGCTCCCGCAGGAAGGGGACCAGCCCCTCCAGCTCCCAGGCGCCGGAGGACAGCACCGCCTCGGTGGGGTGGAACCGGCCCAGCTCGTTTTCCAGGTGGCCCAGGGCCTCGGGCCCGGCGGGGAAGGAGGTGGCGTGGGCCTCGCCGGTGGAGATGTCGCACATACACAGGCCGTAGACGGCGCAGTCGGCGTAGACGCCGCAGATGTAGTTGTTTTTCCCCTCCTCCAGCATAGAGGAGGCGATCACCGTCCCCGGGGTTACCACCCGGATGATGTCCCGGTCCACCAGCCCCTTGGCCTGGGCGGGGTCCTCGGTCTGCTCGCAGATGGCCACCTTGTATCCCTTGGCGATGAGCCTTGCGATGTAGCTGTCACTGGAGTGGTAGGGCACCCCGCACATGGGGACACGCTCCTCCGGGGGCTTGTTCCGGTCCCGGGTGGTGAGGGTCAGATCCAGCTCCTTGGATACCAGCTTGGCGTCCTCGTGGAACATCTCATAGAAGTCGCCCAGCCGGAAGAAGAGGATGGAGTCCGGGTTCTGGGCCTTGATGTCCATATACTGCCGCATCATGGGGGTGATTTCCGGCATGGGAGTCCCTTCTTTCTATCTTTCGGGTTTGGGTTTCCGGGGGCGGACACAGGCCGCCTGGGGAGGAGCGTCACACCAGCTCCCCGAACAGCGACCACTTGTTGGCGCCAGTGATCCGCGCGTCCCGGAACTGGCCCGGGGCGGCGTCCCCGCCGGCGATCCGCACCAGCCGGTTGCCCGGCGTCCGGGCGGTGAGGGGCCAGCGGGGGTCGTCCGACCGCCCGTCCACCAGGCACCGCAGGGTTTTCCCCACATACGCCCGGTGCTTCTCCTCCGAGATGCTGTCCTGGAGGGCGGTGAGCCGGTTAAAATTCTGCAGTTTCTCCTCCCGGCTCATGGGGTCGTCCATAGCAGCCGCCGGGGTGCCCTTCCGGGGGGAGAAGATAAAGGTGAACAGGGCGTCAAAGCGGACCTCCTCCAGCACCTTGAGGGTGTCCTCAAACTCCTGGGTGGTCTCCCCGGGGAAGCCCACGATGATGTCGGAGGTGAGGACAATGTCCGGGATCAGGGCCTTGAGGGCCTGGATTTTCTCCAGATACTGTGCCCGGGTGTGGCGGCGGTTCATCACCTTCAGCACCCGGTCGTTCCCCGCCTGGAAGGGCAGGTGGAGCGCCGGGGCCACTTTTTCGCACCGGGCCATGGTCTCAAAGAGCTTCTGGGTGGCGTCCTTGGGGTGGGAGGTCATAAAGCGGATGAGGAACTCCCCGGGGATCTCGTTGATCCGCTCCAGCAGATCGGCGAAATCCATGGGCTCCTCCAGATCCTTGCCGTAGGAGTTCACGTTCTGTCCCAGCAGGGTGATGTCCTTGTAGCCCTCGTCCGCCAGCTGGCGGATCTCCGCCAGGATGTCCTCTGGCCGCCGGGACCGTTCCCTGCCCCGGACGTAGGGCACGATGCAGTAGGCGCAGAAGTTATTGCACCCGTACATGATAGACACCCAGGCCTTGACGCTGTCCTGGCGGACCACCGGGATGCCCTCGGCGATGGAGCCGGCCTCGTCCTCAATGGAGAACCGCCGCCCCCGGTGGGTGAGCAGGGCGTGAACCATCTCCGGGAACTTCCACAGGGCGTGGGGGCCGAAGACCAGATCCACGTGGCGGTAGGACTCCCGGATTTTCTGGGCGGTCTGGGGCTGCTGCACCATGCACCCGCACAGGCAGATGAGCTGTTCCGGGTGGCGGCGCTTCACGTGGACCAGGGCGCCAGCGTTGCCCAGCACCCGCTGCTCGGCGTGCTCCCGGATGGCGCAGGTGTTGATGACGATGACCCGGGCCTGCTCCTCGTCCTGGGTGAAGCCGAAGCCCATCTGTTCCAGATAGCCCCGGAGGCGCTCGGAGTCCGCCTCGTTCTGCTGGCAGCCGTAGGTGTCCACAAAGGCCAGGGGCCGCTCCGGCCACTGGGCGGTGAGCTGGGCCACCGCCTGGCAGTGGGCGAGCTGGGCCTGGATGTCCTCCTGGGGGATGATGGTGGTCGTGCGTTCCATAAATTCCTCCGTATGCCGACAGACGGCCATTTTAGATTCTCTATTATACTATTTTTTCATGAAAAATACAAGGGCGCGGGGGCGGTTTCTGAGAGCCTGTTCCATATCTCCAGGTGTGCCGGATGGGCGTGGATTTTTTGCCGGTCAAGGCAAATTTTCGCAGGCGGGCTGTCGCCCGGCAAGAAAATTTAACGCCGAGCAGCGGAAAAAGACCCGCTCAGACGGTGTGCCTGAAGATATGAAACAGGCTCTGAAAGACGGGCGAGGTGTCTCCTGGCATATCCGCCCTGTCTCGGGCATAGAGTTTGGTGATACAGGCTCGAGCCTGCCTACACAGGATAAGGAGTGGATGTTATGTGGAAGAGAGGGACAGGCCGGCTGGGGCCGGCGCTGCGCCGGGGGGTGGCCCTGGGACTGGGGCTGGTGGCGGTCTGGGGAGTGGGGCTGACGGTGGACGGCGCCGCCCTGGGAGCGGGACTGGCCAGCGTGGGGGAGGAGCCCGCCCTGGCGGTGGCCCTGCTGTCCTCCCGGCTGGGGGAGCTGCCCGGGCGGGAGCGGGCCCTCACCGGCTGGGGGCGGCTGATGGTGGAGCGCTCGCCCCTGCTGGCCGCCGGGGAGGGGGCGGTGCTGGAGCTGCGCGCCAGCCGCCAGCACCAGGAGGACCCGGCGGCGCCGGACACCGGCCCGGTGGACGGGGATGACGAGGAGGAGCCCGACCTGCGCCCCTCCCCGGGCGGGGAGGGCATTGTGGAGATGACTGGCCAGGGCAAGGAGGGGAGCAAGTACCTGTCTGATGGCGGCGTCTACGTCTATAACCGCACCAATTTTGACCTGGACAGCACTCTGCTGCAAGAGGGAGCGGTGGATGTCCCCCTGGGGGAGGGGCCCCAGATCCTGATTGTCCACACCCACGGCAGCGAGGCCTATTCCCAGACCGACGGGGACATCTACGAGGAGAGCGACCCCTACCGGACCACCGACTGCACCCACAATGTGGTCCGTGTGGGGGAGGAGATGGCCACCATCTTCCGGGCCCACGGCCTTCAGGTGGTCCATGACACCACCCTTTTTGATTACCCGGCCTATAACGGGGCCTATGACCGCTCCCAGGCAGCGGTGAAAAACTGGCTGGAGCAGTACCCCACCATCAAAGTGGTGCTGGATGTCCACCGGGACGCCCTGGTGGGCTCTGAGGGGGAGATTTACAAAATGGTCTCCCAGGAGGCGGGGCAGAAAGTGGCCCAGGTGATGCTGGTAATTGGCAGCAATGGCGGCGGGGCGGAGCACCCCCGGTGGAAGGACAATCTGGCCTTTGCCCTGCGCCTGCAAAAGGAGCTGGTGCGGGGGTACAGCAGCCTGGCCCGGCCCATCGTCCTGCGGAACAGCCGGTATAACCAGCAGCTCTCCCCGGGCTCCATCCTGGTGGAGGTGGGAGGACATGGAAATTCTTTGAGTGAAGCGATTGCCGGGGCACGGCTGTGGGCGGACAATGTGGCCAGGACATTATTAGAGCTGAACGGGTAAAAAACGGCTGGTTTTTGGGCCGTTTGGAAGCTTTTCAAAAGTCCGAAATCGGACAGTAACATGTCCGGTTTCGGACTTGCCTCTCTGGGACGGGCCCGACAAAATTCCCCAAAAAGTGGGACAGGCCCTGGTGTATACTGGGAAAAACTGGGAAGTTACCGGGCGGGAGCGGGACGGCCAGCGGCAGGCCGCCCGCTTGGATATTCCGGGCTGGCCGAAGGCCCGGGGAATATGGCGAAAAACCGCCGGAGGGGCGGAAAGATCGGAAAAAACTCAAAAAGGAGTGTGATGATATGGGTGACTGGCACAGCAGGCCCGTGGCACAGGTCATCAAGGAGTTGGACAGCCGCCCCCAGGGGCTGAGCGAGCGGGAGGCGGCCCAGCGGCTGGAGCGCCGCGGCCCCAACCAGCTGGAGTCCCCGGCGGGGCCGGGGATGCTTGCCCGGATTTTAGGCCAGCTGAGGGACCCCATGATCCTGGTGCTGCTGGCGGCGGCCCTGCTGTCCCTGGCGGCCAGCGGGGGGGAGGACTGGCTGGACGGGGTGATTATCCTGGTCATTGTGGTGGTGAACGGGATCATCTCCATCACCCAGGAGGACCACGCCCAGCAGGCCCTGGAGGAGCTGAGGCAGATGTCCTCCCCCCAGGCCAATGTCCTGCGGGAGGGGAAAAACCGCCGGATCGCCGCCGCCGGGCTGGTGCCCGGGGACGTGATCCTGCTGGAGGCCGGGGACCTGGTGCCCGCCGATGCCCGCATTCTAGAGTGCAGCCGCCTTCAGGCCGACGAGAGCGCCATGACCGGCGAGTCGGTGCCGGTGGAGAAGGTGGCCCGGGAATCCCTCCCGGCGGACACCCCCCTGGGGGACCGGTGCAACCTGCTGATCTCCGGTACCCTCATCACCGCCGGACGGGGGACCGCCCTGGTGGTGGCCACCGGGATGGACACCCAGATGGGCCAGATCGCCGGCCTGCTGCTGGAGGGCGGGGAGGGGGAGACTCCCTTGCAGCGGAAGATGGGGGAGATCTCAAAATCCCTGTCCTTCCTGTGCCTGATGGTGTGCGCCGTAATGTTCGGGGTGGGGCTGTTCCAGGGGAAGGGGATGCTGGACATGTTCCTCACCGCCGTCTCCCTGGCGGTGGCCGCCATCCCGGAGGGCCTGCCCGCCATCGTCACCATCGTCCTGGCCCTGGGGGTGCAGCGGCTGGCGGCCCGGAACGCCATTGTGAAAAGGCTGCCGGCGGTGGAGACCCTGGGCTGCGCCGGGGTGATCTGCTCCGACAAGACGGGCACCCTTACCCAGAACAAGATGACCGTGCAGCAGCTGTGGACCCTGCCGGGCACCCGCCGGCGGGAGGTGATGACCGCCGCCTGCCTGTGCTGTGACGCCCGGCTGGAGTGGAAGGCCGGGGCCCCCGCCGCCTCCGGCGATCCCACCGAGGGGGCGCTGGTGGTGGCCGCCGCCCGGGACGGGGTGGACCAGAACAGGGAGCTGGAGCGTTGGCCCAGGGCGGCGGACATCCCCTTTGACTCCGGGCGGAAGCTGATGACCACCATCCACACAAAGGAGGGGGGCGGCTGGACCGCCTTCGTGAAAGGGGCCCCGGACGTGCTGCTGGAGCGGTGCGCCAGCACGGTGAAGGGCCCTGTGACCCCCGGGGACAGGGCCCGGATCCTGGCCGCCAACGAGGAGATGGCCCGGGGGGCCCTGCGGGTGATCGCCGTGGCCCGGCGGGAGCTGAACCTGCTGCCACCCGGCCTGGAGCCGGGGGCGGTGGAGAGCGGGCTGACCTTCCTGGGCCTGTTCGGATTGATGGACCCGCCCCGGCCCGAGGTCCGGGCGGCGGTGGAGAAGTGCCACCTGGCGGGGGTGCGGCCGGTGATGATTACCGGCGACCACCGGGCCACCGCCCTGGCGGTGGCCAAGGAGCTGGACATCGCCCGGCCCGGGGACTGGACGGTGTCCGGGCCGGAGCTGGACTTCATGCCCCAGGAGGTGCTGGAGGAGGAGATTGAGAAGTTCGCCGTCTTCGCCCGGGTGTCGCCGGAGCACAAGATGCGGATTGTCCAGGCCTGGCAGAAGCGGGGGAAGGTGGTGGCCATGACCGGCGACGGGGTGAACGACGCCCCCGCCCTCAAGGCGGCGGACATCGGCTGCGCCATGGGCAAAACCGGCACCGACGTGGCCAAGGGGGCCGCCCACATTGTGCTGACGGACGACAATTTCTCCACCATTGTGGCCGCCATCGAGGAGGGCCGGGGGATCTGGTCCAACATCCGCAAGGCCATCCACTACCTGCTGTCCTGCAACATCGGGGAGATCTTCACCATCTTCACCGCCACCCTGCTGGGCTTTGGGCAGATGCCCCTGGCCCCCGTCCAGCTACTGTGGCTCAACCTGGTGACCGACTCCCTCCCCGCCCTGGCCCTGGGGGTGGAGCCGGTGGAGGAGGGGGTTATGGAACAGGCGCCCCGGGACGCCTCCGGCGGGCTGTTTGACAGGAAATTCTCCATCCGGCTGGCCTGGCAGGGGCTGATGGTGGGGGGGCTCACCCTGGCGGCCTACTTTTTGGGCTACACCCGGCTGTCCGCCCCGGGGATGGAGGGGGCGGCGGCCAACACCATGGCCTTCGCCACCCTGACCCTGTGCCAGCTGTTCCACGCCTTCAACGTCCGCAGCGAGGACAAGTCCCTGTTCTCCCAGGGCGCGCTGTCCAACCCGGCCATGAACCGGGCCTTCCTGGCGGGGCTGGCCATGCAGCTGGCGGTGCTGCTGGCGCCGCCGTTGCAGGGGGTGTTTTCGGTCATCCCCATGGACGGCGCCCAGTGGCTCGCCGTCCTGCTGCTGGCGGCGGCCCCCATCCCCATCTGCGAGGGGGCCAAAGCCCTGGGCCGCAAGCGGACGGAGGCGGTTGACCGGGAGGGGGAGGAGGTCCTCTCCCAAAGATGAGAAAAGCGCGGAGTGCTTGGCACTCCGCGCCCTTTCTAGCTCACCCGGAAGCCCACGGGGCAGTCCTCGTGGGCGAAGAGCACCTTGCAGTCGTCCTCGTCCGGGTTGTCCACGGCGATGAGCATGCCCTGGCTCTCGATGTTGCAGAAGGTGTGGGGGGCCAGGTTGACCAGCACCACAATCTTCTTGCCGATGAGCTCCTCGGGCTTGTAGTAGGCCCGGATGGTGGACATGATGACCCGCTCCCCCTGGCCGTCGTTGACGGTGAGCTTCAGGAAATTGCGGCTCTTGACCACCTCCTCGCAGGCCACCACCTGGCAGACCCGGAAGTCCAGCTTCTGGAAGTCCTCCAGCTGAATCTCGGGCTTAAAGGGCTCCAGCTCCAGTTCGTTGTTATCCATAGGTAACTGCTCCTTTACTGTTTCATTTATCTGAAAAATGGCCCTGGTCCATCTTTCGGTACAGGGTGCGCAGGCTGATGCCCAGCGCCTCCGCCGTGCGGGTCTTGCCCTTCACGTCCCAGCCGTACTGGTTGAGCAGGTCCCGGATGGCGGCGTACTCCGCCCCCTTGAGGGTGGGGGGCTGCTGCTGGTTGACCTCCCGGAGGAAGTAGGCGGGCAGGTCGTCCAGCGTGACCTTGCTGTCCTCCGCCATGTTCACGCAGTACTCCACGATATTTTCCAGCTGGCGGATATTCCCCGGCCAGCTGTACCGGTAGAACAGGTCCAGCACCTCCTGCCGGAAGGAGAGCACATGGGCGTCCAGCTGGCGGTTGAACTTGTCCAGGAAGGCGGCGAGCAGCTCGGGCAGGTCCTCAATCCGCTCCCGGAGGGGGAGCATCTCAATGTTGATGACGTTCAGGCGGTAGTACAGGTCAGCCCGGAAGCGGCCCTCGGCGATGCGCTGGCCCATGTCTGCGTTGGAGGCGGAGATGATCCGGGCGTTCACCGGGACGGAGCGGGTGCCCCCCACCCGCTCGAACCGGCGGTCCTGGAGGACGTTGAGCAGCTTGGCCTGCATGTTCATGGGCATCTCGCTGATCTCGTCCAGGAAAAGGGTGCCCTCCTCGGCCATCTCCAGCTTGCCCCGCTTGCCGGATTTCAGCGCCCCGGTGAAGGCGCCGGCCTCGTAGCCGAACAGCTCGCTCTCGAAGAGGGTCTCGGGGATGTTGGCGCAGCTGATGGTGACAAAGGGCTTGTCCCGCCGGCCGCTCTCCGAGTGGATGGACTGGGCCAGCAGGCCCTTGCCCGTCCCCGTCTCCCCGGAGATGAAGATGGAGGAGGGGCTGTTCACCAGCTTACGCATCCGGCGCTTGACGCTGGCCATGTGGGCCCCGCTGCCCCGCATGGCGCTGGTCTCCGCCAGGCGGGCCTTGGGGGTGGGGACGCTGGACCGCCGGGCCAGGCGGATGGCCGCCCCGGTGATCTCCCCCCCGGCCCGGGCCGGGACGGCGGTGACGGAGAAGGCGCTCTCCCGGCCGGCGGGGGCGGCGTAGTTCTCCACCGGCTCCCCCTCTAAAATCAGGTCCACCAGGCCGGAGGGGAAGAAGTCCCGGATGGATTTCAGGCAGAAGCCGCTGAGCATCCCCAGGGCCTGGCTGTTCATGCTGAGGATGTCCCCCTGGCGGTCGGTGAGGAGCAGGCCGTCAGGGGACAATTCCGTCAGGGCGGCCAGGTGGCTGTCCAGGCCGCGGCCCCCGGGGGCGTCCTCCGTCCCCCGGAGGAGGTTGGACAGCAGCAGGCTGAAGTCGCTGATGGCCCGTTTGAAATACTCCATATCCCGGGCCAGGCGGTCGTGGCCGCTTTTGGAGAAGGCGGAGAAGGACAGCACCCCCACAGGGTAGTCGGCCAGGGTGACCCGCTTGAGGATCTCCAGGGTGGCGGGACAGTTGCCGTTGAAGCGGCACCCGATACAGGAGGCCATGCTCCCGGGGGTGAGGACAATGACCTCGTCCTGCTCGATGACCTCTAAAATCGAGGGCTTGTGGACGATGGTGCCCTTTTTCTCCAGGTATTTGCTGCTGCTTGCCACCAGGGCGGCGGAGTTGTCAAAAATGGCGGACTCCACGCCCAGCAGGTGCTGGACCATTTGCAGGACCTGGGACAGCTCGGCGCGGTGGGCGTAGAGATCCACAAAGAAAACCTCCTTGGATGCCGCTTGCCGGGGAGTTGTGGGGCGGCAAGGTTCAGGTGTGGTGACTATATCACGGCCAGAGGGAAAATGCAAGCCCGGTTTGACAAAAAACGTGACAAAGATGACAGGGGGTTGGCAAATCTGTCTGTCAAAAGGGAGGCGAGAGGGAAAAAATGGGAATTCTGACCCGGGAGGGCCGGAGGATTTTTTCTGGATTCTACAAAAATACCGGGATTAATTTAGTGAGATAGAGAATATTTTTCCTGTGTGGGGATTTTTAAAAAGCTGGCATACAGCTTGCTTTAATAAACACCAGAACAAAATCGAGGCTCCGCCTAAAAGGGCCCGGTGTGTTATCCCAGCGTGTGAAGGTAGTTTTATATTTATGAGGAGGAAACGATCATGCTGCAGAAGAAAGATCCCTTGAACCTGACTGGTAAGGTGGCCGTCATCACGGGCGGCGGTTCCGGCATCGGCCTGGGCGTGGCCCAGCTGCTGTCCGCCTACGGCGCCGCCGTAGCCATCGTGGACGTGAGCGACAAGGCCGAGGAGGCCGCCCAGGAGATGCGGGACGCCGGCCGCCAGGCCGCCTTCTTCAAGTGCGACGTCACCAGCGAGGAGAACGTCATCGCCACCGTGAAGGCCATTGTGGACAAGTTCGGCCGCATTGACATCCTGCACAACAACGCCGGCGTCACCGTCCGGAAGACCATCGCCGACCTGGCGGAAAAGGAGTGGGACTTCGTGCTGGACGTGGGCCTGAAGGGCCTGTTCCTTATGAGCAAGCACGTCATCCCCGAGATGAAGAAGGTGGGCGGCGGCTCCATTGTCAACACCGGCTCCGGCTGGGGCCTGAAGGGCGGCGACCTGGCCGCGGCCTACTGCGCCGTGAAGGGCGGCATCGTCAACGTCACCCGGGCCATGGCCATTGACCACGGCAAGGACAACATCCGGGTCAACTCCATCAACCCCGGCGACACCGTCACCGCCATGATGGTCAGCGAGGGCCGCCAGACCGGCGAGATCAAGAGCGACGCCGACATCGACGAGTTCCTGAAGTCCTGCGGCGCCGGCCGCCCCCTGGCCCGCATCGGCCAGCCCGAGGACATCGCCAACGGCGTGCTGTTCCTGTGCTCCGACCTGGCCAGCTGGGTCACCGGCGCGGCCCTGGTTGTGGACGGCGGCGGCATCGCCTGATCTGACTGCGATACAGAAAGGAAATGAATGCAATGAGCGTGAAAGGTTTTAAGAGCCACCCCTATATCCCCAACTCCGTGCCCGAGGTGGAGCGGGAGATGCTCAAGGAGCTGGGCCTGACCGCCCTGGAGGAGCTCCACGCCGAGGTGCCCCAGGAGATCATCCTCAAAGACCAGATGAACATCCCCGCCGCCTTCGGCTCCGAGTACGAGCTGCGCCGCCACGTGGAGGGCGTGCTGAAACAGAACAAGTCCTGCGCCGACAACCTGAACTTCCTGGGCGCCGGCTGCTGGCAGCACTATGTCCCCGCCCTGTGCGACGAGATCAACGGCAAGGGCGAGTTTGTCACCGCCTACGGCGGCGAGTCTTACAACGACTTCGGCCGTTTCCAGTCCCTGTTTGAGTACGAGTCCCTGATGGCTGAGCTGGTGGACATGGAGGTGGTCAACGTCCCCACCATGGACTGGGCCCAGGCCGCCTCCACCGCCATCCGCATGGGCAGCCGGATCGCCAACCGGCCCCAGGCGCTGGTGGCCGGCTCCATCGACCGGGAGAAGCTGGCCGTCATCAAAAACTACTGCACCCCCGACCTGGAGATCAGCGAGGTGGCCTTCGACCCCGCCACCGGCTGCATGGACCTGGCCGACCTGAAGGCCAAGCTGTCCGACAAGGTGGGCGTGGTGTACTTTGAGAACCCCTCCTACCTGGGCGCCCTGGAGGTCCAGGCCAAGGAGATCGCCGGCGCCGCCCACGCCGCCGGCGCCCAGTGCGTGGTGGGCGTGGACCCCATCTCCCTGGGCGTGATGGCAGCCCCCCGGGCCTACGGCGCCGACATCGTCTGCGGCGATTTGCAGCCCCTGGGCATCCACATGAACTACGGCGGCGGCCAGTCCGGCTTTATGGCCACCATGGACGACCCCAAGTACGTGCTGGAGTTCCCCTCCCGCCTGTTCGGCATCTGCTGCACCAATACCCCCGGTGAGTACGCCTTCGGCGACGTGGCCTATGACCGCACCTCCTTCGGCCACCTGCGGGAGAAGGCCAAGGAGTACGTGGGCACCCAGTCCGCCCTGTGGGGCATCACCGCCGGCGTGTACCTGGCCACCATGGGCCCCAAGGGCATGGAGGAGGTGGGCGAGACCATCATGGCCAACGCCCAGTACGCCGCTAAGCAGATCGCCGGGCTGAAGGACGTGTCCATCAAGTTCTCCGCCCCCTTCTTCAAGGAGTTTGTGGTGGATTTCTCCAAGACGGGCAAGAGCGTGGCCGAGATCAACAAGGCCCTGCTGGCCAAGAACATCTTCGGCGGCAAGGATCTGTCCAAGGACTTCCCCGCCCTGGGCCAGAGCGCCATGTACTGCGTCACCGAGATCCACACCAAGGAAGATATCGACCGCCTGGTCTCCGCCCTGGGCGAGATCCTGTGATAGGCGAAAGGAGAAATAAACCATGAAAAAGATTGACAGAAGCTCCAAGGTCCGCACGGGGTTCCATCAGGCCAAGTGGGACGAACCGGTTATTTTTGAGCTCAGCCGGGCCGGCGAGCGGGGCATCCTGGTGCCCCAGGCCAGCGACGAGGTGAAGAAGGCCGTGGAGGGCACCGCCGTCCTCCCTGCCGTCCTCAAGCGCCAGGCCGCCCCCGCCCTGCCCGAGATCTCCCAGCCCCGGGTGCTGCGCCACTACGCCCGCCTGGCTCAGGAGACCCTGGGCGCTGACGTGAACATCGAGATCGGCCAGGGCACCTGTACCGTGAAGTACAGCCCCAAGGTCAACGACCAGCTGGCCAACCTGCCCCAGGTCCGGGAGATGCACCCCCTTCAGGACGAGAGCACCTGCCAGGGCATGATGCGAATCATGTACGATACCAATCAGTATATGTGCGAGATCTCCGGCATGGACCGGTTTACCTTCCAGCCCAGCGGCGGCAGCCAGGGCATCCTGACCATGGCCTCCCTGGTACACGCCTACTTCAAGTCCCGGGGGGAGCGGGAGCAGCGGGATGAGATCATCACTACCATCTACTCCCACCCCTCCGACGCCGCCGCCCCCCACGTCAAGGGCTTTAAGATCATCTATATCCACCCCGACAAGGACGGTTACCCCGACTACGAGGCCTTCAAGGCCGCTGTGAGCGACCGCACCGCCGCCTTCATCGTGGCCAACCCCGAGGATACCGGCGTGTACAACAAGCGGGTGCTGGAGTTCACCAAGTTGGTCCATGAGAAGGGCGGCCTGTGCGGCTACGACCAGGCCAACGCCAACGGCCTGCTGGGTGTCACCCGGGCCCGGGAAGCCGGCTTTGATATGTGCTTCTTCAACCTGCACAAAACCTTTTCCACTCCCCACGGCTGCGGCGGCCCCGCCTGCGGCGCCACCGGCTGCGCCCAGTTCCTGGAGAAGTTCCTGCCCGGCCCCCTGGTGGACTTCGACGGCGAGAAGTACTTCTTCAACCACGACATCACCAGCGACCCCGACGGCATCGGCAAGGTCCGCCAGTTCAACGGCGTGGCCCCCGTCATCCTGAAGGCCTACGCCTGGATCCGCTCCCTGGGCCCCGACGGGCTGTATCAGGTGGCAAAGACCGCCGTGCTGAACAACAACTATATGTTCAAGAAGCTGATGGAGCTGCACTGTGTGGACGCCCCCTACATCGAGGGCAAGCAGCGCATTGAGCAGTGCCGGTACACCCTGGAGACCCTGTTCAAGGAGACCGGCGTGTCCACCGCCGACGTGCAGCGGCGGATGATGGACTTCGGCATGCACTACTGGCAGAGCCACCACCCCTACTACGTGCCCGAGCCCATGACTCTGGAGCCCACCGAGACCCCCTCCAAGGAGGACATCGACGAGTATATCGAGACGCTGAAGTACGTCTTCGATGAGGCCTACAGCGATCCCGACAAGGTGAAGGGCGCCCCCTATCAGAGTGTGTGCCACCAGCTGGACGAGTCCAACATGGACGATCCCGACCAGTGGGCCGTGTCCTGGCGGTGCTACCTGAAGAAGTTCGCCGATTGAAAACATTAGGACTGCTGATTAACCCCATCGCCGGGATGGGGGGGAGCGTCGGCCTGAAGGGCACCGACGGGATGTACCAGGAGGCGGTTCGCCGGGGCGCGGAGCGGAAAGCCAACGCCCGGGCCGCCGCCGCCCTGGAGGCCCTCCTCCCCATCCGGGACGAGCTGCTGGTCCTCTGCCCGTCCGGCGAGATGGGCGAGGACCTGGCCCGGGAATTGGGCTTCCAGGTCAAGGTGGTCCACACCTGCGGCCCGGAGACCATCGCCCGGGACACGGCGGACGCCGCCCGGGCCATGGAATCGGCCGACCTCCTGCTGTTCGCCGGGGGCGACGGCACCGCCCGGGACATCGTGGCCGCCGTGGGGGACCGGAAGGTGGCCCTGGGCATCCCCGCCGGGGTGAAGATCCACTCCCCGGTGTACGCCATCCGGCCGGAGGCCGCCGGCCAGCTGGCCCTGAGCTGGCTGAAAGGGGCCTGCGGTCAGACAAGGGAGGCCGAGGTGGTGGACATCGACGAGGCCGCCTACCGGGAGGGCCGGGTGAACACCAGCCTGTACGGCTACCTCCAGGTGCCCTACGAGCGGCGGTTTTTGCAGAACAGCAAGGCGCCCTCCCCCTTGAGTGAGCGCTCCCAGCAGGTGAACATCGCCTGGGAGATGATCGGCCGCATGAAGCCCGACGTGTACTACCTGGTGGGGCCCGGCTCCACCACCAAGACCCTGATGGACGTGCTGGAGCTGCCCGACACCCTCATCGGCGTGGATCTGATCTGCAATAAACAGCTGGTCCAGTCCGACCTGTGCGAGCGGGACATCCTGGAGCGCATGGAGGAGCGGGAAACCCGCCTGATTATTACCCCCACGGGGGGACAGGGATTCCTGCTGGGCCGGGGCAACCAGCAGCTGTCCCCGGCGGTGATGCGGAGGATCGGGAAGGAGCGGCTGCACGTGCTGGCTACCCAGGAGAAGCTGTTCCGCTTCCACGGGTCGCCCCTGCTGGTGGACACCGGCGACCGGGAGGTGGATGAGCTGCTGTCCGGTTATGCGCGGGTCATCATCGGATATATGGAAGAGCAGATCTGCCCCATTGGCGTGGGCGGTTAAGCTGTGACACATGGCCCATTGGGCCGTGGGAAGGAGGTACATTGATGCTGAAACAGGATTACAAATTTGAGTCCCGGGCCCTGTACCCGGAGCTGAAGGGCAAGCGGGTGGTGATCACCGGAGGGGCCTCCGGCATTGGCAAGGCCACCGCCAAGCGCTTCGCGCTGGAGGGGGCCCGGGTGGTGGTCTTTGACTACAATGAGAATGCCTTCAGCACGCTGAAGGAGGAGATTCCCGGCCTGGCCGGCACTGTCAAGGTGGATGTGAGCAGCCAGGAGAGCGTGGCGGCCGCCTTCCAGGAGATGGACAGCATCCTGGGCGGCATTGATGTGCTCATCTCCAACGCCGGCATCTCGGTGCGGGAGAAGTTTATCGACACCGACTTCGCCCAGTGGAAGCGGGTGATGGGGGTCAACCTGGACGGGATGTGCCTATGTATCATGGAGACCCTGAAGCGGATGAAGGGGGTCAAGACCAAGGACGACCCCGGCGTCATCCTGTGCACCGCCTCCACCAACGGCATGGAGGGCCACCCCTACTACACCGATTACAACGCCTCTAAGGCGGCGGTGATCAACCTGGTGCGCAGCGTGGCCCTGGAACACGCCCCCTGGGTACGGTGCAACTGCGCCTGCCCGGGTTATGTGCTCACCCCCATGCAGGAGGCAGAGTACACCCAGGAGATGTTTGAGGAGTGCAACAGGGGGATCCCCCTCCAGCGCCACGCCGACCCCGCCGAGGTGGCCGCGCTGTACGCGTTCCTGGCCTCGGACGAGGCGAAATATATCACCGGTCAACATATTCCCATTGACGGCGGGGAGACCGCGTGATATACTATATGCACTAAATGCGGGGTGTGTGGGCCCGTATTTATAGCAAGACTCAACAAAGCAAAAACCCTAGACTCTTTGAAGCAAGCAATCCGCAAGCAGAAAAGGAAAGGAAGATTTATGCTATGAGTAACGAAAAGAAGCAACCGAATCCCCGCGAAACTACAGTTCTCCTGGCCGTTCTGAAGTTTGTCCCCCTGCTGATCTTCGCCCTGCTGGTCATCTGGGCCCAGCTGGACCTGCTGATCGCGGCCCCCATCGCCAGCATGGCGGCTATCGTGGTGGCCATGTATGTGAACCGGCTGGACTTTGACGGCGTGTTTGAGTTCGGCCTGAAGTCCGGCGCCAGCATCGTTCAGGTGTTCTTCATCCTGATGTTCGCCTATGGCGTGGCCGAGTGCTTTATGGCCACCGGCGTGGGCGCTGTGGTCATCAACCTGGCCCTGGCCGCCGGCGTGACCGGTAAGACCATCGCCGTGGTGGCCCTGCTGGTTACCTGCGTGCTGTCTATCGCCACCGGTAGCTCCTGGGGCACCTTCGCCGCCTGCGCCCCCATCTTCCTGTGGCTGAACTACATCATCGGCGGCGACGTGGTGCTGACTCTGGGCGCCATCGCCGGCGGCTCCTGCTTCGGCGACAACATCGGCATGATCTCTGACACCACCGTGCTCTCCTGTGGTATGCAGGACATCAAGATCATCGACCGCGTGAAGCACCAGGGCGTGTGGTCCGTGCTGGCCATCATTGTGTCCGTGATCATCTTCTTCGTGCTGTCTATGAATCAGCCCGGCACCCAGGGCAACATCCAGGACGCCCTGAACAACATCCCCGCTGAGGCCTATGCCGCTCTGGAAGAGGAGCGTCCCGGCGCCCTGATCCTGCTGGGCCAGGTCGCTGAGGGCGGCACCCCCATCTACATGATTATCCCCCTGGTTCTGGTTATCGCTACCGCCTTTATGGGCCTGAACACCATGCTGTGTCTGGGTTCCGGCATGGTGTCCGCCCTGATCCTGGGCTACGCCGCCGGCACCTGCACCCTGGAGCAGTGGCTGAATGACCTGCTGCTGGTGGGCTTCGGCGACGCCGGCGGCTGGTCCATCGTTATGATGCTGTGGGTGGCTGCCTTCGGCGGCATCATGAACTCCATGAACGCCTTTGAGCCTCTGGCCAAGCTGATCGTCATGGTCTCCGGCAAGGTCCGCCACCTGATGAGCTGGTGCGGCGTGCTGTGTCTGGTTGGTAACGTGGCCCTGGCCGACGAGACCGCCCAGATCGCCACCATCTCCCCCATCGTCCGCAACATCGTGGAGGAGAACGTGGAGGGCAGCGAGGAGGATATGTATAAGCTGCGTGTCCGCCTGGCCACCTACAACGACGCCCTGGGCGTGTACGGCTCTGAGCTGATCCCCTGGCACTGCTTCCCCGTGTTCTTCGCCGGCATCGCCGACGCCGTGTATCCCATCTTCCCCGGCGGCATCACCACCACCCAGATTATCATGAACAACTTCACGTCCATGGTGATGGTTGTCTCCATTATTCTCCTGTCCTTCACCGGCTGGGACCGCTTCATCCCCGGCTTCGGCATCCCCCGCGAGCCCGCTGTTACCCTCAAGAAGAAGTAAGACTTCTCAATACCTGCACAGTTTGGAGCGCGCCGCAAAGCGGCGCGCTCCTTCTATTTCCCCGGGAAAGGGATTTCGCGCATAATCCCGGGCCTGGCTGGAACAATATAGTTAGCAAGTGGCGGCATTGGATGGAAAGGAGGGCGGCGTATGGTGTCAAAGAGGGGCCAGGACGGGCCGCACCCCAGGCGGGAGCCGAGGATCCCCGGGGAGCTGTCCCTGAAGGGGCTGGAGGAGGTCTTCCGGGACTGCGCCGACTTCAACAAGCGGCATATGTTCCTCCACGGGGACCGGGACCGGGGGGTGACAGTGTGCTACATCGACGGCATGGCCCGGACAGAGCGGCTGAACGACTATGTACTGAAGCCCCTGGCCCAGAATCCCGTGCTGGCCTCGGCCCCCCGGGAGGAACTCTTTTCCCTGCTGGAACAGGGGGCTGTCTACGCCCAGCAGGCCACCCGGGAGACCCGGCTGGACCCGGTGGCCCTGGCCCTGGTCAACGGCAGCTGCGCCCTCTTTTTGGACGGCCGGGACGACGCCCTGGTGGTCCCGGTGGCCACCGAGGAGAAGCGGTCCATCGGCCAGCCGGAGAATGAGCCCGCCCTCAAGGGGGCCCAGGACTCCTTTGTGGAGAGCGTCCGGACCAACACCTCCCTGGTGCGCCGCCGGCTCCGGGCGCCGGAGCTGCGGGTGAGGGAGCAGATCGTGGGTCGGCAGTCCCTGACGCCGGTGGACGTGGTCTATCTGGAGGGCATCGCCGACCCGGAGACGGTGGAGCGGGTGGAACGGAGGCTGGAGGAGATCGACATCGACGGGGTGGAGGCCGCCGGCAACATAGAGGAGTATCTGGTGGACGGGGCCCGGAGCGCCTTCCCGCTGATGGCCTATACCCAGCGGCCTGACCGGTTCTGCCAGGGCCTGCTGGAGGGGCGGGTGGGCCTGCTGGCTGACGGCATCCCCCTGGGGTGGCTGCTGCCCGGCACCATCGACCAGTTCTTTAAAACCGGCCAGGACCGGGCCTACCACTGGATGGTGGCCTCCGCCCTGAGCCTGGTCCGGTATTTCTGTGCCCTGGTCACCCTGCTGGTGCCCGGGCTGTATATCGCCCTGGTTACCTTCCACCCGGAGGCTATCCCCCCAAAACTGGCCCTGTCCATTGTGGCCGCCAAGCAGGAGGTGCCCTTCTCCACCATCTTCGAGGTGCTGGTCATGCTGCTGGCCTTTGAGGTGATCCAGGAGGCGGGGCTGCGCCTGCCCGGGCCCATCGGGGCCACCGTGTCCATTCTGGGCGGGCTGGTGGTGGGCAACGCCGCGGTGGAGGCCCATATTGTCTCGCCGGCGGTGCTCATCGCCGTGGCCATCGCCGGGGTGGCGGGGTATACCATGCCCAGCCAGGACCTGGGCAACGCCCTGCGGCTGTGGCGGTTCCTGTTCGCCATTTTAGCCAGCCTGGGCGGGCTGTTCGGCTTGGCCCTGGGCTGCGCCGGGCTGATTTACCATCTGGCCGGGCTGGACTCCTTCGGCACGCCCTACCTGGCCCCCTTTACCACCGGGACGAAGGTACACCGGGGGCACCCCAGCCTGTTCCGCCTGCCCCTCCCGGCGATGAAATGGCGGGACGGCGCCGCCCGTACCCAGAACAGGAGGAACCAGCGGTGAAAAAATATATCGGGCTTGTGCCTGTTTTATGCTTGCTCCTGTGCGGCTGCGACCGGCTACCCGCCGCCCGGGAGATGGGGGATATGGCCCTGCTGCGCACCATGGGGGTGGACCAGGCGGAGGCCGGCGTGGCCGTCACCGGGTCCACCGGCCCCCGGGCCAAGGGGCTCCAGGGGGAGGAGGAGGCCTCCCTGGTATTGGCGGCGGATCACACCTCCCTCAGCGGGGCCTGCCTGGCCATGCAGGGCCTCAGCGACAGCTACGTCTTTTTTGGCTATGTGGACCAGCTCCTCCTGGGGGAGGAGCTGGCGGCGGAGGGGGTCCGGCCGGTGCTGGACTACTTCGCCCGGGATGTGGAGCTGGGGCTGGGGGCCCAGCTGTGGCTGATCCGGGGGGCTTCCGCCCGGGAGGCTGTGTCCTCCGGCGGGGAAAAGGGGACGGACGCCCGGCTGTCCACCCTCCAGACCGACGGAGAAATGGGGATGGCCAACCTGCCCCGCACCGCCGGGGAGGTCTACACCGACCTGCTGGAACGGGGGGCGGCCTTCGCCCCCGCCCTCACCCCGGCCGGGGAGGAGGACACCTCTCTGACAGAGCGGGGGTACGGGGTGCTGAGGGACTTCCAGCTGGCGGGCTGGCTGGAGGGGGAGGCGGCCCGGGGCCTGGAGCTGCTGGCGGGCAGCCCCTCGCCGGATATGCTCACCCATCCCCTGGGGGAGAACCAGGTGAGCGCCCGGATCACCGGGGTCCACACCCGGCCGTCCCTGGAATTCCAGGGGGAGGAGCCGGTGGGGCTCTCCTTAAAATGCCGGGCGGCCGTCCGGCTGGAGGAGTATCAGGCCCCCTTGGGCGCCCGGGAGCGGGAACAGCTCCGGGATCTGCTGGAGGGGCAGCTCCGGGCACGGCTGGAGGCGGCCCTCACCCAGCTCCAGAGCTGGCGGGCGGACTGCGCCGGTTTGGGGGCCAGGGCGGGGATGGCCCGCCCCGCCAGATGGCAGGAAATTCAGGACAGCTGGCCGGAGTGGTTTTCCCGGCTTCCGGTGGACATCACGGTCCAGGTGGATTTGACGTAGCCCGGGGCGCCGCCCCGCCGCCTGACATGGCGGCAAAAGGAGGTCTCAATGCGAGAGAATAAAATTTCCCGTACCCAGCTCATGTGCCTGCTGTGGGCGGGGGTGATGGCCCCGGCGGCGGAGATGCTCCCCGCCCTGCTCTCCACAGGGGCGGGGAAGGGGGCGTGGCTGTCGGTGCTGCTGTCCGCCCCCCTGGTGCTGGCCGCCGGCTGGCTGCTGGCGGGGCTGGCGGGGGAGCGGGGCCTGCCGGATGGCCTCACCGCCCTGCTGGGGAAGGCCGGCGGCCGGGCGGTCCTACTATTATATATAGTGTGGGCCCAGCTGCTGCTGGCCCTGCGGCTGAGGCTGTGCGCCCAGCGGCTGGCGGCCTCCGGCGGGCGGGACGGCTCCCTGTGGTACTTCCTGCTCGCCCTGGCCGCCCTCCTGTTGTGGATGGGGCGGGGGAGGCTGGGGGCCTTCGCCCGGGCGGGACAGATCTTCCTGACCGCTCTGCTGGCCACCGCCGGAGCGGTGCTCCTGCTGTCCGTGTTCCAGGCGAGGCCCGAGCGGCTGTTCCCCCTGTGGTGGCGGGAGGGCTTCCCGGTGGCGAGAGCCGCCCTGCCTGCCGCTGGGATGGCGGGCTGGGGGCTGTTCGCCTCCTTTCTAATGGGAGCGGTTAAAGACCAGGGGGAGAGGAAAAACTGGTACTGGCTGTCCTGGGGCCTGGGGGGGATGGCCCTCCTGGCTGCGGCCCAGGGGGTGATCCTGGGCAATCTGGGGGCCGGCCTGGCGGCGGCGCTCCCCAGCCCCTTCTTCTCCCTGGCCAAGAGCGTGGGGATCGAAGGGGCCTTCCAGCGGGTGGAGGGGGTGGTGGCTGCCCTGTGGACCTTCGCCGACCTGGTGATGGGGGGCGTGCTGATCTTCGCCATCCGGGCGATCGGGGAGGAGTTATTTCCCCGGAGTGCGGGGAAATGGATCCCCTGGGCGGCGGTTTTCCTTGGGACGGCGCTGGCGCTGGCCGTGTTCCCGGCCTTGGGGACGGCGGAGGAGTGGAACAATAAATTGGTTCCCGCCGGGAATCTGATCCTGGGGCTGGCCCTGCCCGCGGCGCTCCGTGCGGTACGATGGTTGCGGGGAGGGGCACATTTTGTGGGTGAAAAGCCTGGGAGACCTAAGATATAGGGCCAGCAAAAAAACCTTAAAAAACTTGAAAAAAAGGATTGACAAGAGAGGAAAGGTGTGGTAATCTATCGAAGCTGTCAGCGAGGACAAGAGTTGCCAGACGGCGGCCGAGGTAGAGGACAAAAGATTTTGAAAAAAGTCGAAAAAAGTTCTTGACAAAGGCTGGAAAGTGTGGTAACATGTAAAACCGTTGCGGCAGCAACAAGCCACGGCGAAGGCCCTGGATGAGAGAACAAAAAAGATTGAAAAAATCTGAAAAAAGTTCTTGACAAAGGTTCTGAGATGTGGTAAGATAAAAGCCCGCCGCACGAGCGGTGTGTACCTTGTAAATTAAACAACGTGACAAACACGAAGCACCAGAAGGATTGGTTGTTTCAAGTAAAGTTTCGAAAGAAGCTTGTTTTGGACAACGTCAATGATTTCTTTGAAGCTAAGATTTTAGTTTCAATAAGATTGATTTAAGCGGTTTCGGCCGTTTAGATACCATTTTATTGAGAGTTTGATCCTGGCTCAGGATGAACGCTGGCGGCGTGCTTAACACATGCAAGTCGAAC
>CAMTMC010000039.1 GCA_947073515.1 uncultured bacterium
CGAATAGTATCAATCCAGTATCACAAGGCAAAGTGACAGGTCAAAAACCCTGTATTCATGCGGGTTTGCGCCGTTTTAACGGTCATTCATACTCAATGGTGCCGGTAGGCTTGGGGGTCAAATCGAAGAGCACCCGGTTGACCCCTCTCACCTCGCTGGTAATCCGCTGGGTGATGTGCTGAAGCAGCTCAAAGTGCACATTCTCCACGGTGGCGGTCATGGCGTCCACGGTATTCACCGCCCGGAGGATCACACACCACTCGTCCGCCCGCTTATTGTCCCGGACACCCACCGACTTGATGTCGGGGATAGCTGTAAAATACTGCCACACCTTGCCTTCCAAGCCGTTCTTAGCGAACTCCTCCCGGAGGATGGCGTCGGACTCCCGGACGGCCTCCAGCCGGTCCCGGGTAATGGCCCCCAGGCAGCGCACCCCCAGGCCGGGGCCGGGGAAGGGCTGGCGGTACACCATGGAATCGGGCAGGCCCAGGGCCTTGCCGCAGGCCCGCACCTCGTCCTTAAACAGCATCTTCAGGGGCTCCACCAGGGCGAAATCCAGATCCTCAGGCAGGCCGCCCACATTGTGGTGGCTCTTTACCGCCTTGACAGTCTTGGTCCCGCTCTCAATGATGTCGGGGTAGATCGTCCCCTGGCCCAGGAACTTGATCCCGTCCAGCTTCCGGGCCTCCTCCTCGAAGACTCGGATAAACTCGGCGCCGATGACCTTCCGCTTCCGCTCCGGGTCAGCCACCCCGGCCAGCTTGTCCAGGAAGCGGTCCACCGCGTCCACATAGACCAGGTTGGCGTCCATCTCGTCCCGGAAGACTTTCACCACCTGCTCCGGCTCCCCCTTGCGCAGCAGGCCGTGGTTCACGTGGACACAGGTGAGCTGTTTTCCGATGGCCTTAATCAGCAGGGCGGCCACCACAGAGGAGTCCACGCCGCCGGACAGGGCCAGGAGCACCTTCTTGTCCCCCACCTGCTGGCGGATGAGTTCCACCTGGTCAGCGATGAAGTTCTCCATATTCCAGTTGGGCTGGGCGCCGCAGATGGTAAAGACAAAATTCTCCAGGGCGGTCCTCCGCTGGCTCTCCCCAGCGGGCCAGGGGGCGTCGCCCCGGTGGTCCACCAGCAGGGCGGGGATATCACAGTCATAAATCTCCTGGGCCACGTCAATCTCAACGCCGTCCACCACCCGGTTGGGGCCTCCGTTGAGGATGATCCCCTTCACGTTGGGCAGGGCCTTCAGCTCCGCCAGGGTGATGTCGTGGGGATGGATCTCGGAGTACACACCCAGGGCACGAACCTCCCGTGCGACACGGGGGTTCTCCTCGCTGCCCAGGTCCAAAATTACGATCATATCCTGCTTCATTGTCGTATCAGCCTCCTCCGCTGTTTTTTCGTCTTTATCCTACCACAAATTCTCGTCTTTACGCAAGGGGAACCGTCCCCTTCTTTTTCACAACAAATGGAAATTTTTTTTAAGGATTTTCTGTTAATCTCCCAAGCTCCCTCCACTGGGCGATGGTCTTGGCCAGCACCTCCGGGGCGTCCTGGTTGACCTCGTGGCCCGCCCCGGGGATAAACCCCAGCCTCGCCCCGGGGATCCCTTTGACCAGCGTCTCCGCCTCCTTGCGGTTGGCCTTGTCCTGATCCCCGCACAGCACCAGAGTGGGGCAGGACACCTCCCCCAGCCGTCCGGACAGGTTCAGCCCGGCCATAGACCGGCACAGCCCCTTCATCTGGGCCTTTTTCAGGCCGCTGCCCGCAAAGGCTGTCTCTGGCATCAGGGAGAAAATCACGTTCTGGAGGGCCAGCAGAACCCTGGGGCTCTTGGCCCGCCCGGCGATGAGCACCAGGCTGGACACCCGCTCCGGGTGATCCAGGGCGTAGTGCAGGGCCAGGATGGCCCCCACGGACAGGCCGCACAGCTCCAGCTTCCCGTCAAGCCCCCCGCAGTACCCCTCAAAGGCCCTGTACAGCCCGTCGTAGCTCCCCGCGCCCCGCTCCAGCAGCTGGCCCATGTGGGGGCACTGGGCGTCCTCCTCTCCCAGGGCGGCCAGCGTCTTGTCCCAGGCCGCCGGGGTCTGTCCCAGGCCGTGCAGATATACCGTCAATTCCCTCGCTCCTCTCCGAAATACTCCTCCACGAAGTCCACTTTCTCCACCTGGAAGGTCCGGCCGTTGAGGGCCTCCAACGGCCCGGCGCCAGTGGTGAAGCGGAAGGCCAGCTTATAGGAGTACAGCGCCTGGCCGTGCCGGCCGTATTTTTTATTGTCCCGCTCGCTGCCATACTTCCCGTCCCCCACCAGGGGATGGCCCGCGGCGGAAAACTGGGCCCTGATCTGGTGGGTCCGGCCGGTGATCAAATCGCACTCCACCAGGGACAGGCCGTTTTTCACCGCCAGCGTCTTGTACAGGGTGATGGCCGTCTTGGCCCCCGGCTCCGGCCTTTTCCGGACGTAGACCTGCTTTTTCACCTCATCCTTGAAGATATAGCCCTCCAGCTTCCCCTCCCGGGGCTCCATCCTGCCGTGGACGGCGCACAGGTAGTACTTGCTCAGCTCCCGGTCCTTAATCTTCTGGTTCATCACCCGCAGGCCCTCGGCGGTTTTGGCGGCGATGACAATCCCCCCGGTGTTCCGGTCGATGCGGTTGCACAGGGCCGGGGCGAAGGAGTTCTCCCGGTAGGGCGACCACTCCTTCTTCTGGTACAGATAGGCCTGGATATGGGTAAGCAGGGTGTTCACCCGCTCGTTCTCATCCGGGTGGACCACCAGGCCCGGGCGCTTGTCCACCAGCAGGATGTGCCCATCCTCATACAAAATATTCAGCTTGGGCTGGTAAAGGGAGAGAAACGCATTCTCCGGGGTGGGGCGCTGAAAAAACTCGTCGTTGATATACAGCTGGAGCTGATCCCCCGCCTGAAGCCGGACGTCCCGCTTGGCCCCTTTTCCGTTGAGCTTTACCCGCTTTAAGCGGATGTACTTCTGGGCCAGGGGCGCCGGCAAAACCGGCAGGTTTTTTGCCAGCCAGCGGTCCAGCCGCTGGCCGGCGTCATTCTTCCCCACCACAAATTCCCGCATTTCCCTTCTCCTCTCCCGATCCGGCCCGCTCCAGGCCCGCCTCAGCGTGGTGTACAGCCGGGCTGGCCATGCCTTCTCATTATTTGACCATATCCCCCCCTTCCCTGTCAATAAATTTCGTGGATAAATTTGTGAAAAGTATTTGACATTCCGGCCAAATATCTTTATAATACTCTCCGTACCATTCTGCGAGTATGGGGGCTGACCCCGGGGAGGAAACACTATGCGCCTGGATCTGCGTGACATTATCCATGTTCCGGACGCAAAGAAACCCTTCCAATTCCAGCTGGACCTGTCCGGCCTGGACTTCTACGGGAGCCAGCCCATTGTCCGGCCTGTGCTAGCCGAGGGCAGCGTGACCAACCACGCCGGCGCCCTGGTGCTGGAGGGGACGGCCCGCTCTGAGCTGGACTTGGTCTGCGACCGCTGCGGGAGAGCTTTTTCCCGGGAAAAGGCGGTGGCGCTGGACAGCCTGGTGGCCCAGGAGCTGGAGGACGAGGAAAACGATGACATCCTCCTGCTGGACGGCGCCGTTCTGGATCTGGACGAGGCGGTCAGTACGGCTTTCATTCTTGCGATGGATACCAAAAACTTGTGCTCAGACGACTGCAAAGGGCTGTGCGCCAAGTGCGGGGCCAATCTCAATCTCGGCCCCTGCGGGTGTAAACCCGACGTGGATCCAAGACTGGCCGCCCTTGCGCAGCTGTTGGATGAAGAGGACTGAGTAGCCAAAGTGCCTTGACCGGCACGTCTGAAGGAGGTGTCACCCATGGCGGTTCCTAAGGGTAAAGTATCTAAGGCCCGGCGCGATAAGCGGCGCAGCTCCCACTGGAAGCTGGAGACTCCCGGTATCGTGACCTGCCCCAAGTGCGGGGCGTTCCGGCTGCCCCACCGTATGTGCGCTAATTGCCTGACCTACAACGGCCGTACCTTCGGCAAGGTCGAGGCCCCTGCTCAGGCCGAGCAGTAAACTGCATAGACCAGGCCCTCCCGGCGCTGCCGGGAGGGCCTGGTCTTTTTTCAGCGGGTCGCTCCCCCGATCTGAAGGCCCTTGTAGAAGTCCAGGGTCCGGAACCCCCGCTCCAGCTGGGTGTGGAGATAGGCCTCCGCCGTATCGGCCAGCTCCCCCAGGCTCTCCCCCTCCAGCCGGAAGGAGAACAGCCGCTTGGGGTCCCCGTGGACAATGCGCTCCAGGGCGGCCAGGACCCCGGGGGAGACTGGCACAGCGATCCCCTCCCCCACCTCCGCCCGGCACCGGGCGCAGTGGAGCACCCCCTCCCGCAGATGGAACCTGGGCTCCTCCGGCGGCGTGGTCCCGCACACGGCGCAGCCGTCGATCAGCGGCTCGTACCCCGCCAGGCACATGGCCCGCCACTCGAAGGCTGCCTTCACCAGGGCCAGGGGCTTGTCCCGCATCTGATCCAGGGCGTGGAGGCTGTTCAGCGTCAGGGCCAGCAGGTCCGGGCTGGGCAGGCCCTCCACCGCCAGGGCCTCGGCCACCTCTCCGAAGTAGCACCCCAGGGACAGCCGCTCCAGGTCCTCCCGCACCCCCTGGAACAGCCGCTGGGTGGCCGCCTCCTTCACGGACCAACGGCCCTGGTAGTCGTAGAGCACCATCTCCGACCAGGCCAGCAGCTGGCATCCGGCGGCGATGGCGCTCCCCTTCTTCCGGCATCCCCGGGCGGAGGCGGTAATTTTCCCCTGGTCCTGGGTGAGCAGGGTCAAAATCCGGTCTGACTCCTTGTAATCCACCGTCCGGAGCACCAGGGCTTTGGTCACGGCGTGCATGAAAACACATCCTTTATGTAGCGGGCGGCCGGGGGGCGCCCGTCAGACTTTCCTCTCGTTGGCCCGGAAGGCGGGCCGGGCCAACTCCGCCCGCTCCCGCTCCTCCCGGCGCTGGCCAGCCAGGGCCAAATAGGCCTCCGGCAGGCCAGTCCGGCAAAACAGCGCCCAAAGTCCCCGCTCGTCCATCCCGCAGCCCTCCATCCCGTTCTGGGATTAGGCTGGCCGGTTTCCAGGGCCGGTATGAACGGTAAATTTTTGCTGCGACTCGTATCACGCGGGACAAGGGCTCTGCCCTACATATCATCTATTTCCCGTTCAATCAGAAAATTAGCCAGCTCAAAAGCCCGAATCCGCCGCTCCGCCAGGGTGATCTGGGACTTGTACCGCCCCGGGTTCTCTTTTCCCTGGAGGGTCTTGACCGTCTCCCGCAGCTTGTGCAGCGTGGAGTCGATCTGCCGTCTGGCCTCCACCAGGCCGTCTCTCGTGTACTCCATGTTACTCCTTCATATAGCCGAAGTTCTGGATGGCCGCCGGGTTGTCTCTCCAGTTCTCTTTGACCTTCACCCAGGTCTGGAGGTAGACCTTGGCCCCCATAAATTTCTCCATATCCTGGCGGGCCAGGGTGGACACCTTTTTCAGCATCCCGCCCCCCTTGCCGATGATAATGCCCTTGTGGCTGTTCTTCTCGCAGTAGATGGTGGCCTCCACCTCGACCACCTCGTCCTCCCGCTCGGAGAATTTGGTGATCTCCACCGCCGTGCCGTGGGGGATCTCCTTGTCCAGGCACAGGAGCATTTTCTCCCTTAAAATCTCAGACATCATCTGCCGCTCCGGCTGGTCGGAGGTCATGTCCTCGGGAAAGAGCTGGGGGCCCTCCGGCAGGAACCCCTCCAGCAGGTCCAGCAGCTCGTCCACCCCCTGGCCCGTCCGGGCGGAGATGGGCACCACGGCATTGAACTGGTGCTCCTGGCTGTAGAGCTGGATAACCTCCAGCAGCTTCTCCTTCCGCTCCAGGGCGTCCGACTTGTTGATGGCCAGCACCGACGGACAGCCCAGGGCCTTGATCCGGTCGATGAGTTGCCGCTCCGGGTCGCCGATGTTGGGGATGGGCTCCACCAGCAGCAGGACGGCGTCCACGTCGGCCACGCTCTCGCGCGCCACGTTGACCATAAAGTCCCCCAGGCGGGTACGGGCCTTGTGGAGGCCCGGGGTGTCCACAAAGACAAACTGGCTCTCCCCCCGGGTACGGATGCCGCAGATCCGGTTCCGGGTGGTCTGGGGCTTGTTGGTCACAATGGCCACCTTCTCCCCCACGAAGGCGTTGGTGAGGGTGGATTTGCCCACATTGGGCCGGCCTACAATAGTGATAATACCGGATTTTTTAATCTCCATATTTGGATTCCTCTCTTGTTCAATTTCCCGCCGGCCCAACGGGGCCCCACAAAGTGGGGCGGCGCTTTTGCGCCGAAAATTCGGAGCCGAAGGCGGAGAATTTCCGCAGGGCGGATTGATTCCGCCCGAGGATTTTAATCCGTTTTGGGGCCCCAAACACGCAAAGCGTTTTTGGGGTGCCGGCCTACGATGGTAATAATACCGGATTTTTTAATGTTTGACATCATAGATGATCCTCAACTTTCTTGAGCGTTTTTATTCTTCCCCGGTGTAGAGGGGATCCTCCCACTTCTCCCGCAGTTCAAAGATGGCCCCCTCATTTGAGACGGGGACCTCCTGGCGCAGGACCTCCTCCAGCTGGCCATCCACCCAGTCCTCCACCACAAACTGAAATACCTCGTCGTTTATCTCTGTGGGTGCGGACACCACCCGGCGCACACAGGTCAGCTGGCCATCAATCCAGCGGTGGATGGTGCTTGTCCCCGCCAGGCCGGCCCAGCCATCCCGGGCAAAGCCGGAGATGGTCTGGGTCTCCCCGTGAAAGACCGGCGCGGAGATCTCCGACAGACCGGGCTCCGCCACAAAGCGGCCCTGCCCCGCGTCCCACAGCCAGAAGTTCCAGTAGTTGGGCTGGTTGCCTGTGTAGTGCATATAGCCGAAATCCAGATGGCCGTCAAAGTTGACGTCTGCCACCTGGGTCCAGCCGAATACGTTCTCCTCAATATAGTCCCGTATAGTCTGCATGGGCTCATCCAGGTCCTCCAGGCTCCAGATGTCCACCTGGATCTCCCGCTCCCCGTCCCGCTGGCCGGGCAGCAGCTCCATGGTGACCCACAGATCCGCCCAGTCGATCTTAAACTGGTGGTGGTTCTCATCGGATAGCCACTCCACCACCGCCCGGACGGAGATTTCACTGTCCGGGGGCGGGGCGGGCTGTTCCGGCTGGGATGAGGCGGGCGGCGGGAAAGAGGCCTCAGCCCCGCCGCCCTGGCAGCCCGCCAGCAATAGAATCGCCAAGATCAGGGGAAGCAGTTTTCTCATTTGACTGTCTTTCTCCACACCAGGGCAAACACCGCCAGGGCGGCGCAGATGGCCCCGATGACGCACAGGGGCGCGGTGAGATCCAGCTCGATCCCAGGCTCGATCCCCTCCTCATCAAAGCCATCCTCATACAGGTCGTCAAAGTCGTCCTCAATGGGGGTCAGCTTGATCTTTTTCATGGCAATATCTCCTTTTCACGATTCATTTTGGTGGTCCGCTTCCCCATGGTAGCTTAAATCTTCCCACTTCATCTGTTCGATCCTATAATCCTCGGAACCGGCGGGAAATTCAAGGCGGTATACCTCAGTCAATTCCCCATCCACCCGCTCCTCCACCGTCAGCACATAGGGGCTGTCGTAATCTCTCCAGTCCTTTTGGAATGTTTCAATCTTTCGCACGCAGACCAGCTCCCCGTCCACCCATTGATAGACCGGGGTTGTCCCGTCCCCGGCGCCGCTGGCCCGGCTCCAGCCGGTGATGGTCTGGGCCTCCGGCCGGATATGAGGCGAAGGGATCTCAGTGTACACCGGCAGCTCCACAAACAGCCCCTGCTCCTCGTCCCAGAGCATACAGTGGTACTTCTCCACCTGGATACCCCGGTAAAACAGATAGGTGAAATCCGAGTAGCCGTCGAAATTCACGTCCACGATCTGGTGTTCCCCATAGTGGACAGTTTCCCAGTCAATTTCCTGAATCTGGACGGGTTCTTCCGGGGCCGCCGGGTCCCAAATCGAGACATGCAGGTAGTAGCGCAGCTCCGCCGGCTCCTCATAGGGGACTAGCTCCGTTTTCACCAGCAGGGTGCCCATCCGGCCTCCGGTGTCCACCAGGAAGGCGCCGTGGGTGTCGTCAATGGGCTGTTCCTCCAGCAGTTCCTGGGCGGTTTTGGGCTCCGGCGGCGGGGAGGACGCCGGTGGCGTCTCCTCTCCCCCCTGGCACCCGGCCAGCAGGAGCATACACAGTAAAAACACAAAAACGGCCTTCATTTTCACAAAAATCTCTCTTTCTTTTGGGGGCGGACACCCAGTTCTCTCCCCCCAAATTACCAGATCCCCAGCATCCTCTGCATCCCCAGGCTGACGCAGGCGATGGCCACCCAGCAGGTGAAGCCCATGAGGATGGGCTTGCCGCCGGTTTTAACCAGCTTGACCACATCGGTGTTCAGCCCGATGGCCGCCATGGCCATGACAATGAAGAATTTGCTCAGGGTCTTCAGCAGCTTGAACAGCGCATTGGCCCCCTCCAGGGCCGCCCCGGTGAGGAGGGCGGTGGCCAGGGTGGTGACCACCGAGGCCAGCACAAAGTACAGGATGAACATGGGGAACACCGACTTGAGGCTCACCTGTACGCCGCCCCCTCCGCCGGACTTACGCTCCCGGCTGGCCCGCCAGGCCGCCAGCGCCAGGGTGATGGGGATGATGGCCAGGGTGCGGGTGAGCTTGACGATGGTGGCGTACTCCAGCACTGCCCCGCCGGTGTCCCGCATCGTATCCCAGGTGGAGGCGGCGGCGGTCACCGAGGAGGTGTCGTTCACCGCCGTGCCGGCGAAGAGGCCGAAGCCCGTGTCGCTCAGCCCCAGGGCTCCCCCCAGAGAGGGGAAGATCAGGGCGGCGGCCACGTTGAACAGGAAGATTACCGAGATGGCCTGGGCAATCTCCTCGTCATCGGCGCCGATCACCGGGGCGGTGGCCGCGATGGCGGAGCCGCCGCAGATGGACGAGCCCACACCGATGAGGGTGGAGATCCGGGAGGGCATCCCCAAGGCCCGGCACATCACATAGGCCACCACCAGAGAGGTGGCGATGGTAGTCACGATGATGGGCAGGGAGGTGAGGCCCACCTCCCCGATCTTGCCCAGGTTCAGCCCAAAGCCCAGCAGCACCACCGCCAACTGGAGCACCTTCTTGGAGGTAAAGGCGATCCCCGCCTTCCAGGGGCCCCGGTCCTTCAGGAACATCCCCAGCACCATGCCCGCCAGAATGGCCAGCACGGCGCTGCCCATCACCTCTAACACCGGGATCAGCTCCACTACCACCCACGCCGCCAGGGCGATGGCAAAACACAACAAAATTCCTCTGCTCTTCTCTTTCACAGATTTTTCCTCCGTTCTAAACTCTTAAAATTCCCAGAGAGGACAAAATCTCCTCCTCCCGGGCCCGCATCCGGGCCTTCTCCGGCCCCTCGTCCATATGGTCGTAGCCCAGCAGGTGGAGAACCGAGTGGACCGCCAGATAGCAGACCTCCCGCTCCAGGCTGTGGCCGTACTCCTCCGCCTGCTCCCGGGCCCGCTCCAGGGAGAGCATCATCTCCCCCAGAAAGACCAGCCCCGTGTCCGGATCGGCCCAGACAGCCTGGGGCTTCTCCCCCGGCTCCAGGTCAAAGGCCGGGAAGGACAGCACGTCTGTGGGGCGGTCAATGTCCCGCTGCTCCCGGTTGACGGCCTGGATTTCCCTGTCATCCGCCAGGCAGACGGCCACGGCGCAGGGGATCTCCACCCCCTCCGCCTCCAGGGCGGCCAGGACGGAGCGCTCAATCTGCCGGCCCAGCTCCTCCGGGGCATCCACCCAGGCGTCGATGGTCACCTCATGGTTCACAGTGTCCCCTCCTCTTCTATTCCTTCGACTATTATATCTGGATATTGGAATTTTTCAAGTATATTTTCCCCTCCGGCGTACAAACTAGCTGTGATTTTCACGGGACGAGGTGAACCGATTTGACCACCAAAAAACTGGGCGGCCAGTCCGCCGCCCTGGCCAACCCGCCCACCCTAGTCGGATGGGCCAATGTGGCGGGTAAAAAGGAGGGGGAGGGGCCCCTGGCCCCCACCTTCGACTATATCGACACCGACGACACCTTCGGGGAGGCCACCTGGGAGAAGTCGGAGAGCGCCATGCAGAAGCAGGCCCTGGCCCTGGCCCTGAACAAGGCGGGGCAGCCGGCCAAAACCCTGGACTGGCTCTTTGCCGGCGACCTGCTGAACCAGTGCATCAGCTCCTCCTACGCCGCCCGGGGGCAGGAGATCCCCTTCTTCGGCCTGTACGGGGCCTGCTCCACCATGGGGGAGGGACTGGCTCTGGCCTCCATGACCCTGGACGGCGGCTTCGGGGAGTGGGCCGGGGTGGCGGTGTCCTCCCACTTCTGCACCGCCGAGCGGCAGTACCGCACCCCCCTGGAGTACGGCGGCCAGCGCACCCCCACCGCCCAGTGGACGGTCACCGCCTCCGGGGCGGTGGTGCTGGCCCGGGAGGGCCCGGGGCCCTATGTCACCCACGTGACAGTAGGGAAGATCGTGGACAAGGGCATCACCGATACCAACAATATGGGGGCCGCCATGGCCCCGGCCGCCCACGACACCCTGCTGGCCCACTTTAAGGACACCGGCCGCTCCCCCAGCTTCTACGACATGATCTTTACCGGCGACCTGGGCACCCTGGGCAGCGAGCTGCTGCTGGAGCTCCTCCACCGGGACGGCTATCAGCTCAAGAACCACGCTGACTGCGGCTGCCTCATCTTCGATCCGGAAAAACAGGATGTCCACTGCGGCGGCTCGGGCTGCGGCTGCTGCGCCTCGGTGCTTACCGGGCACATCCTCAACAACATGAAGGCGGGCAAGTGGAAAAACGTGCTGTTCTGTCCCACCGGGGCCCTCCACTCCCCCACCTCCTCCTTCCAGGGGGAGAGCATCCCGGGCATCTGCCACGCCATTTCGATTTCTGCTGCAAAATAAGGTGATCGTATGGAATATTTGAACGCATTCCTCTGCGGCGGCATTTTGTGCGCCATCGGCCAGATTTTAATCGACAAGACCCCCCTCACCCCCGCCAAAATCCTGGTCAGCTACGTCACCGCCGGGGTGATCCTCAGCGGCGCCGGGGTGTACCAGTACCTGGTGGACTGGGGGGGCGCCGGGGCCACGGTGCCCCTCACCGGCTTCGGCCACCTGCTGGCCAAGGGGGTCAAAAAAGCCGTGGCTGAGAGCGGCCTCATCGGCGCCCTCACCGGCGGCTCCACCGCCGCCGCCGGGGGCATCACCGCCGCCATCTTCTTTGGCTTCCTGGTGGCCCTGGTGTGCAAGCCCAAACCCAAGGCGTAACGGAAACCGCCTCCCCAGCCGGGGAGGCGGTTCTTATTACGAAATATGCTCCTGGATCCAGGTGAAGTATTTTTCCCGCTTCAGGATGGACAGCAGGTACACATCACCATTTTTCATCGTCAGCTCCACGCCGAAGGGGAAGCAGGGCGGGGTGGTGCAGGTCCGTACCGAGGCGATGTCCTTCATTTCCACCTCCCAGCTGACAGAGCCGGTGCCGATCAGCCCAGAGGCCAGGAAGGCCACCCGCTGGTCGGTCATGTACAGCTTGCCGGAGATCTGCCGCTTGCCTATCACCTGGGGCATTTTCCAGCAGTCGCAGCCCACCTTCTGGGCGAACAGCTCCTCCCCCGGCCGGGGGTCAAAGGTCGGTTTTGCCATAATTGTCTCCTCCTCATTTGATAAAGGTTATATCGGTTTTGTTGGATAGACGGTACCCCCATTTTAAACCTAAATTTTTCCCGGCGCAAGGGCTTTCTACAAAATTCGGGGCCGGCGTAAAATGTGCCGGCCCCACTGTCCCTGTTCAGTTTTCCGAGGCCGCCGGAGCCGCCAGGCGCATCACGTCGATGTTCTCCTCAATGCTCTGGATGATCCCCGCCTCAATGTACTGCTTGGCCTGGCGGACGGCGTTCTGGATGGCGTAGGCGTCCGACGAGCCGTGGGCCTTGATCACCGGCTTGGCGATGCCCAGCAGGGCGGTGCCCCCCACCTCGTCGGCGGACATGAGCTTCTTAAACTCCTTCAGGCCGTCGGACACCATCAGGGCCGCCAGCTTGGTCCTGGCGCTCTTTTTGAACATCTTCTTGATCTCCCGGGCCAGGAACAGGCCGGTGCCCTCCATGGTTTTCAGGAAGATATTGCCGGAGTAGCCGTCGGCCACGATCACATCCACCGCGCCCTCCACGGCCTCCCGGGCCTCCACGTTGCCCGTGAAGTTGACACGGCCGGCCCGGCCCGCCTCCTCCAGCATGGGGTAGACGGCGGTCTGTAAGCTGGTGCCCTTGGAGGGCTCCGCCCCGATGTTCAGCAGGCCCACCTTGGGGTTGGGCCGGCCCAGGACTTTCTCGGCGTAGTAGGAGCCCATATAGGCGAACTGGAGCAGGTACTCCGGGGGGCACTCGGCGTTGGCCCCGCAGTCGATGAGGACGGCCCCGCCGTTCCCCGTGGGCACCACCGGCGCCAGGGCGGCCCGGCGGATACCCTTGATCCGCTTGGTCACCAGGGTGGCCCCGGCCAGCAGGGCCCCGGTGGAGCCGGCGGACACAAAGGCGTCCCCCGCCCCCTCCTTCAGCATGGTCAGCCCCACAGTGAGGGAGGAGTCCTTCTTCTTCCGGAAGGCGTTGGCCGGGTCGTCGCACATCTCCACCACCTCGCTGGCGTGGGCGATCTCCACCCCGGCGGGCAGGTCGTTGATGCCGTTTTCGGCCAGGACTCTCAGGATGTCCTCCCCCCGGCCCACCAGGGTGATGTCCACCCCGTACTCCTTACCGGCCTGGATGGCCCCCAGCACTGGGGCCTGGGGGGCGTTGTCCCCGCCCATGGCGTCTACGATAATTTTCATGGTTTTTCCTCTTTTCTGAACTGCGGTGGTTGATCGGTTCAATGCCTGCCGTGGCCCTCCAGGCTCACACCCGTAGGGCAAGGGCTCTGCCCTACACGAGGGGCCTGGGCTCGTCAATCAGGCCCAGCAGGTAATCGGCGGATACGTTGTAATGTTCACACAGTTTACATAATTTTTCGAAAGTGGTTGTTTTACGGGCGTTCTCCATTTCAACGATCTGATTAGGCTTAACGCCCAACAGTTCAGCCACGTCCGCCTGTCTTTCCCCCGCCTCACTCCGCAGATCCCGAAGCCGCTGGGAAAATACTTCTTTTTGGAACATTCCAGAATACCCCCTTGACAGCCACACTAAAAGGATATATACTTCACATATCCTTTTAGTGTGTTGATACATATGACTGACTTCCTCAACGACCTCTACAACATGGAGCTGGAACGGGGGCGGCTCGTCTTTGAGCACAGCGGACAGTACCGCCAAGACCAGGAGCGCTTCTCCGCCCTCTACGACAGCCTAGCCAACTCCGCCGCCCAGGTGGCCTTCCTCCACGGCCTGCGCCTGGGGCTGGGCCTCACCCGCTGGATCTTTTAGCGAAGATCCAGCTTACCCAGCTCCTCCAGGGCACGTTTGGAAATTTCGGCGTTTTTATTCCGCTTGTTCCCACAAAATCAAGATTTTGTGGGGCCCCTCTTTAAAAAACGCTTGGGCGAAATAAATTCGCCCTGCGCAAATTCTTCGCTGCGCTCCGAATTTACGTGCCTTACGGCACGGCTCGCTCCCGCTCGCAGGGCAAGCGGCCATGGTCAGCCTAAATCCAATTCCGCCAGCTTTTCCAGGGCCCGCCTGGATATTTCGGCGTTTTTATTCCGCTTGTTCCCACAAAATCAAGATTTTGTGGGGCCCCTCTTTAAAAAACGCTTGGGCGAAATAAATTCGCCCTGCGCAAATTCTTCGCTGCGCTCCGAATTTACGTGCCTTACGGCACGGCTCGCTCCCGCTCGCAGGGCAAGCGGCCATGGTCAGCCTAAATCCAATTCCGCCAGCTTTTCCAGGGCCCGCCTGGATATTTCGGCGTTTTTATTCCGCTTGCCCTTCACCCGGTAGCCCAGCTGGGGGATCAGGCCGAAGTTGATGTTCATGGGCTGGAAATTGACCACGCTCCCATCGCTGACATACAGGGCCAGGGCCCCCATGGCGGTCTCCCGGGGGAAGTCCAGGGGGGGCTTGCCCTCCAGCCGCCGGGCCAGCTCCATGGCCGCCAGCGCCCCGGAGGCGGTGGACTCCACATAGCCCTCCACCCCGGTGATCTGCCCGGCAAATACCAGCCGCTCCCGCCCCCGTACCCGGTAGTACCGGTCCAGCAGCCGGGGGGAGTCCAGGAAGGTATTCCGGTGCATGACCCCGTAACGGATGTACTCGGCGTTCTTCAGGGCTGGGATCATGGAGAACACCCGTTTCTGCTCCGGCCATTTCAGGTGGGTCTGGAAGCCCACCATGTTGTAGATGGACCCCTGGGCGTTGTCCTTACGCAGCTGGACCACGGCGAAGGGCTCCTTCCCCGTCTTGGGGTCCTTCAGGCCCACCGGCTTCAGGGGGCCATAGCACAGCGTGTCTCTCCCCCGGCGGGCCATGACCTCCACAGGCATGCAGCCCTCAAACACCCCGGCGTCCTCAAAGCCGTGGACCTCCGCCTCCTGGGCGGTGGTGAGCTCCCGCCAAAAGGCGTCATACTCCTCCTGGGACAGGGGGCAGTTGATGTAGTCCGGGGTGCCCCGGTCATACCGGGAGGCGAACCAGGCGGAGTCCATGTCCACGCTCTCAAAGGTGACCAGCGGGGCGGCGGCGTCGAAGAAATTCAGGTACTTGCTGTCAGGAAACAGGTTCCCGATGGCCGCCGACAGCCCCTCCGAGGTCAGGGGGCCGGTGGCGATGATGACATCCCCTTCGGAGGGGATCTCCGTCACCTCCCCCTCCACCACGGTGATCCGGGGGTTGGAGCGGATTTTTTCCGTGATCTTCCGGGCGAAGGCGTGGCGGTCCACCGCCAGGGCCCCGCCGGCCTCCACCCGCTGGGCGTCGGCGCAGGCCATAATCAGGGACTGGCACCGGCGCAGCTCCTCCTTCAGCAGGCCCACCGCGTTCTCCAGCTGGTCGGACCGCAGGGAGTTAGAGCACACCAGCTCCCCGAAATATTCGGTGTGGTGGGCGGGGGACATCTTTTCCGGCTTCATCTCCCGCAGCTCCACCGGGATTCCCCTCCGGGCCAGCTGCCAGGCGGCCTCGCTCCCCGCCAGGCCGGCGCCGATGACGATTACTTTGTCCATAATACGCTCTCTTTCTAAAGCGCTCCTAAGGCCTCCCTTTTCTAAAAGGGAGGGGGACTTTTACGCTTCTTTCTTCCCGGCCGTTTTCTTCGAGGTGGCCTTCTTGGCCGCCGGTTTTGTCTCAGTCTTCTTCTCCGCGGCTGTCTTTGTTGTCTTCTTGGCGGTTGTCTTCTTCTCCGCCGCTGTCCTCGTGGCCTTCTTGGCCGGGGGCTTCTTTTCCGCCGTCTTTTTGGCGGCGGTTTTTTTAGGCTTCTCCTCCCCCTCCGGGGCGGCCCCGTCCTCAGAGGCGGCGGCGGGCTTGGGCTTCCAGCCCCCCCGCTTGTCCTCCGGTGTGAAGTTGGAGCAGCCCTCGTGGACACAGTAGGGCTTCTTCGCCCCCTTGCCCGGCTTTTTGAACATCGTCCAGCCGCAGACGGGGCAGGTCTCCTTGGTGGGCACGTCCCAGGTCATGAAGTCGCACCGGCGGCTCTCGTCCTTGCTGTTCAGGCGCTCACAGCAGTAATAGGTGTACTGCTTGCCGGTCTTTTTGCTCTTGCCGGTGCGCTTGAGCAGGCGGCCGCCGCAGGCGGGGCACTTGCCGGGCATCTCCACCACCAGCGGCATGGTGAAGTCGCACTCCGGCCAGCCGGGGCACGCCAGGAACCGGCCAAACCGGCCAGACTTGATCACCAGGTTCCGACCACACTGGGGGCAGATCTCCTCCGACACCTCGTCGGGCACCTTGATCCGCTCCCCGTCCAGATCCTGCTCCGCCCGCTTCAGCTGGGCGTCAAACTCCTGGTAGAAGCTGGACAGCAGGGCCTTCCAGTCCATGGAGCCCTCCTCCACTTCGTCCAGGCGGCCCTCCATCTGGGCGGTAAAGGTGTAGTCCACAATGTCGTGGAACTTGTCTTTCATCAATCCGGTGACCACCTCCCCCAGGGGGGTGGGGCGCAGGGCCTTTCCGCCCTCCTTCACCACGTACTCCCGGTTGAGGATGGTGGTGATGGTGGGGGCGTAGGTAGAGGGCCGGCCGATGCCCTGCTCCTCCAGGGCCCGGATGAGGCTGGCCTCGGAGTACCGGGCGGGGGGCTGGGTGAAGTGCTGGGCCTTGCCCAGGTTTTTGCCGGCGAGGGGCTCGCCCTCCCTCAGATCGGGCAGGGGGGAGGTGCGCTCCTCGTCCTCCTCGTCCTTGCCCTCCTCGTACACGGCGGTGAAGCCAGAGAATTTCAGGCTGGAGTGGCTGGCCCGGAAGATATATCCGGAGTTCTCCACATCAATGGACAGGCTGTCGTACACGGCGTTGGCCATCTGGCAGGCCAGAAAGCGGCTCCAAATCAGCTTATAGAGCTTGTACTGCTCCGAGGTCAGATCCTTCTTGATCTCGTCGGGCCCCAGCGTCACATCGGAGGGCCGGATGGCCTCGTGGGCGTCCTGGGCGCTGCCCTTGGTCTTGTAGTGCCGGGCCTGGGCGGGGCAGTAGTCCTTCCCGTAGCGGCGGGAGATGAACCCCCGGGCGGCGGAGACGGCCTCCTCCGACAGGCGCAGGGAGTCGGTACGCATATAGGTAATCAGGCCCACAGAGCCCTCGCCGGACAGCTCCACGCCCTCGTACAGCTGTTGGGCGATGGACATGGTACGGGCGGGGGACATATTCAGCTTGCGGGAGGCCTCCTGCTGGAGGGTGGAGGTGGTAAAGGGCGGGGCGGGCTGGCGGTTCTTCTCCTGCCGCTTCACCTTGGCCACCGACCACGCCCCCTTGGACACGGCGGCGATCACCTCGTCCGTCTCCTCCTGGCTGTGGAGCTCCATCTTCTTCTCCCGGCCGTGGAACTGGGCCTTGAAAGAGCCGAAATTAGGGGCCACCCGCTCCAGCTGGGCCTCGATGGACCAGTACTCCTGGGGGACGAAGGCCCGGATCTCCTCCTCCCGCTCCACCACCAGCCGGGTGGCCACCGACTGGACCCGTCCTGCGGACAGCCCCCGGCGGATCTTCTTCCACAGCAGGGGGGAGAGCTGGTAGCCCACAATGCGGTCTAAAATGCGCCGGGCCTGCTGGGCGTCCACCAGGTTCTGGTCGATGGCCCGGGGGGCGGCGATGGCCTGGTTGACCACATTTTTGGTGATCTCGTTGAAGGTCACCCGGTAGGTCTTGTCGTCGGGGATGTTCAGCAGCTCCTTCAGGTGCCAGGAGATGGCCTCCCCCTCCCGGTCAGGGTCGGTGGCCAGGTAGACCCGGCCGCTGCGCTTGGCCGCCTTTTTCAGGTCGCTGATGACATCCTCCTTGCCCTTGATAGGCTGGTAGTCCGGGAGGAAGCCGTGTTCGATGTCCACGCTCAGCTTGCTCTTGGGCAGGTCCCGGACATGGCCCATGGAGGCCTTTACCTCATACCCCGGCCCCAGGTACTTGCCGATGGTCTTGGCCTTGGACGGGGACTCTACAATAACTAGATCGGTCTTATTTGCCACTTTGGATTTACCTCCAGAGATTGATACAGTTCAGAATGGCGATATCGCCGGCACACTTGAAAACCGGTTCTAAGAGCCTGTTTAATATCTCCAGGTGTGCCGGATGGGCGTGGATTTTTTTGCCGGTCAAGACGAATTTTCGCAGGCGGGCTGACGCCCGGCAAGAAAATTTAACGTAGAGCGGCGGAAAAGACCCGCTCAGACGGTGTGCCTGAAGATTTTAAACAGGCTCTAAGGTTCCAGCTCCACCAGGGCCCGGAACCGCCGGCCCGGCATCTCCTCCAGCGCCCCTTGCAGCTGGAGTATGGTCAGGGAGGACAGCACATACCGGGCCGGGATTTGGGTGCGCTCCACCACCTCGTCAGCGGGGAGGGCCTTGTCCTGGATTGCGGCCAGGATGGCCAGCTCGTCGTCGGTGAAGCGGGCCTTCTGCTGGCTCTTGGGCACCCGCTCCCGGGCTGGGGCTGGCTCCTCCCGGGGCTGGGGCTTGTCCCTCTGGGGCGGCGGGCTGGCCGGCTGGGACAGCCGGGCCTCCGCTACCACCGGTGACAAGGGGGCCACCCCCCCCAGCTTGCCCGGGAATAGGTCCACATACTCCTCCAGGATATCCCGGCCGCTCTCCACCAGCTTGGCCCCCTGGCGGATCAGCCGGTTGTTCGTCTGGCTCAGGGGCGCACCCACGGCGTTGGGGACGGCGAACACATCCCTGTCCTGGTCGATGGCGTGGTTGACCGTGAGCATGGTGCCGCCGCCGTCATCCTTGCACTGGACAGCCACCACCCCCAGGGCCAGGCCGCTTAAAATCCGGTTTCGGACGTCGTAGTGGCCGGCCAAGTGAGGCGTCCCCGGCGGGTACTCGGAGACCAGCGCCCCTACCGCCGCCACATCCTTGGCCAGATAGCGGTTCTGGCTGCCCGCCGGGATGCAGTCGATCCCTCCGGCCAGCACCGACACCACCGGCCCGCCCCCTCTCAGGGCCCCCTGGATGGCGCAGGTATCCAGGCCGTAGGCGATGCCGGACACCAGCAGAGCCCCGCCGGCGGCCAGCTCCAGGCCCAGCTTTTGGGCCATGAACTCGCCGTACTCCGAGGCGTCCCGGGTGCCCACCACGGCGATGGCCACCTCCTCGTCGTAGCGGAACTTCCTGCCCTGGATGTACAGCACCGGGGGCGGCACAGCGATCTGCCGCAGGCGCTGGGGGTAGGCCGCGTCCTGGAGGGTTAGGATGTCCAGGGACAGCCGGTCGCAGTCCCCCAGAATTCGGTCCGCTCCCTCCAGTCCCTTGTCCAGCAGGCCCCGCCACATGGCCGGGCGGAGAGGCAGGGCCTCATAGTCCTCCTGGCCGGCGTAGTAGGCCCGCTCCGCCGTGGCGAAGTGGTCCAGCACCGCCAGAGCCCCCGCCGGGCCCAGCCCCTTCCGGGTGGTGAGCCACAGCCAGTATTTCAGATCCGTCACAGGCGCCGCCCCCTTCTCTCGTGATCCCGCTCCCGCCAGAGCGGGGGTAGAACGTCTTTTAAAATTGTGTATCCCGGGCCATCTCCCACAGGACTACCGCCGCCGCCACCGCCGCGTTCAGCGACTCGCACCGGCTGGACATAGGGATTTTCAGCGTCCCCTGGCACCGCTCCAGCAGGGCCCGGGACACCCCCCGGCCCTCGCTGCCGATGGCCACGGCGGCGCTGGACAGATCCAGCGCCCGCACGTCGGCGGTATTCTCCCCCAGGGCGGCGGCGTAGAGCGGGACCCCCGCCCCCTCCAGCAGGGAGGCCAGCTCCTCCAGGGTACACTGGTAGACGGGCCGGCGGAAGTGGACCCCCATGGCGGCCCGGATGGTCTTGGGGTTGTTCACATCGGCGCAGCCAGGGAGGAGAAACACCGGCCCGCAGTCGAAGGCGTCCGCCGCGCGCAGGATAGTACCCACGTTCCCCGGGTCCTGGACGCCGTCCAGCACCAGATACCCTCCGGGCTCCAGCCGCTCCGGCGGGCGGCACTCCGGGGCCCGGCAGGAGAACACCACCCCCTGGGGGGTCTTCATGGGGCTGACCGCCTCCATCACGCTCTCAGTGACCTGTATCACCCGGGTCCCGCCGTCCAGAGGGGGCAGCTCCACCCCCGGGGTGTAGAGGACGGTACGGATGTCCCGCCCCCACAGGGCCGCCTCCTGGAGCAGCTTGGGGCTGTCGCACAGCATCTCCCCCGTCTCCTCCCGGTAGGCCCTGGAGGAGGCCAGCTTCCGGAAATGGGCGCACACCGGGTTCTGCCGGCTGGTGATCGCTTCCACCATGTTCCCCTCCTGTCCCTCCGCCTGGCAGGCGGACATTAAAGTTCTAGTTTAGAATAAAGGTATCCTCCCCGCTTGTCAAGGTGTCTTTTGCGGCGTGTCCACTGGACGCCGCTGTATTCCCTACAGCTGTCTGTCAAAATACACGATCGCAAAGAGTTCAATGAGATTGCGTACGCCCAAATAAATCAATCCAAAGCTTGTGACCCGCTGGAACGTAAAAGTAGTCTGGCTATTTATGAAGAGCGGTAAAACAGCAAGCAATATAATCAAGCCGCCATTCACGATATTCGCCACAGTATTTGCCTTTAACTGTATCAGCCCCCAGCGTTCATCCCCTTTGTACCTCACCTGCCTCACGGCTTTTAAAAGATATAGCGAAAGGGTCGCAGCCAGCGCAATCACAAGAAAAGTTAAGATAATCATCTGTTCATTCATGGTTTTTCGTCCCTCCTATACTCAAAAACCTCATCAATGGATACGCCAAAGGCTTCCGCAAGCTTAAAGGCTAATTCTAAAGACGGCATATATTTATATTTTTCGATTGATATGACCGCTTGACGTGAAATCCCGACTTTATTCGCCAAATCAACTTGCGTCCAATCTCGTTCAGCCCGCAGCACTTTTATCCGATTCCATATCAAAGATGAACCCTCCTTTCCAAAATGTAATGAAGTGATCACATTCACAGTGTAACAGGTTCATTACATTTTGTCAAGGTATAAGAACAAAAGTATCGGAGTGAGAAAAATTTCGCAACGCTTGCCTTTCGATCTCTGGTTCAGAGCCGTGTAGCACCGGCGGTCTATCTCTTGCTGCTGCCGCACATGGGCATTAAGGAACCACTGATTCAATCCCGGCATATCCCCGGTCAGCGGACCCACACGCCCCGTCCAAGGGAATTTCCCCCCAAAACACTGTCCGGGTGGAGCCGGTCATGAACACCGAACCCCCCCGGTACTCCAGAAGGAGCGGGCCTCCGGGGAGCCTGGCCTCCACCCGGTCCCCGCACAGCCCCGCCCTCCGGGCGGCGGCGAAGGCGGCGCAGGCCCCGGTCCCGCAGGCCAGGGTGATCCCGCTCCCCCGCTCCCATACCCGGACCAGGAGGGTCTCCCGGTCCGGAACCGACACAAACTCGATATTACAGCGCTCCTCCAGGGCTGGATGGCGCTCCAGCAGGGGCCCCAGCCGGGGCAGGTCGATCTCTTCCGGGGCGGGATAGAAAATCACCCCGTGGGGGTTGCCCGCCCGGGCGGGGATTACCTGGAACACCTCCCCCTCTACCTCCAGGCTGAGGGGCTTGCCCGCCTCCACCGGGCCCATGTCCACTGTCACCCGGTCCACCCTGCCCCCCCGCGCCTGGAGCTCCAGCTCCCGGGGGCCGGCGTCGGTGTCGATGGTCAGGCACCGCTTCCGGGTCAGGCCGCTGTCGTAGACAAATTTACCCACACAGCGGATGCCGTTGCCGCACATCGCCCCCCGGGAGCCGTCGGCGTTGTACATCTCCATGGTAAAGTCGCCGTTTTTCCCCGGCTTGACGCAGATCAGCCCGTCCGCCCCCACCCCGAAGTGCCGGTCTGACAGCCGGACCGCCAGGGCGGGGAGATCCTCCGGCTCCCCCTCCATACAGTTGATATAGATATAGTCATTCCCTAACCCCTCCATCTTGGTAAAGCGCATAAAATACGTCTCCTCTCCTCCGATTCCGCCGCCGGCCAGGCCGGCGCTGGTTCAGACTATGCCGCCAGGGGCCGGGCCATGTGGAAGAGACACACTTTTTTCTTGCAATCAGACCCGGTATGGGATATGATGGAGGCGCATATTTGTAGACAAGGGGCTGAGCTATATGAGCGTGAACCTGACAGAAATTTTCGGCGCCAACGTGTTCAGCATGTCCGCCATGCGGGAGAGGCTGCCCAAGAAGGCCTGGGCCGAGCTGGAGGACGTGCTGGAGCACGGGGGCAACATCACCATGGCCACCGCCGACATCATCGCCAACGCCATGAAGGACTGGGCGGTGGAGAAGGGGGCCGTCCACTACACCCACTGGTTCCAGCCCCTCACCGGCATCACGGCGGAGAAGCACGACTCCTTCCTCACCGCCCCCAAGGACTGCAAAACCCTGCTCCAACTCACCGGGAAACAGCTCATCATGGGGGAGCCGGACGCCTCCTCCTTCCCCTCCGGCGGCCTGCGCTCCACCCACTACGCCCGGGGCTACACCGCCTGGGACATGACCTCCCCCGCCTTTGTGAAGGAGATGGCCTGGGGGGCGGTGCTGTGCATCCCCACCATTTTCGTGTCCTACAACGGGGAGGCCCTGGACAAGAAAACCCCCCTGCTCCGGTCCATGGAGGCCATCAACACCCAGGCCCAGCGGGTGCTGCGGCTGTTCGGCAACACCCAGGTCCGGCGGGTCACCCCCTCGGTGGGGGCGGAGCAGGAGTACTTTCTGGTGGACCGGGAGAAGTACCTGAAGCGCCGGGATTTGATCTACACCGGCCGGACCCTCTTCGGCGCCCCCGCCCCCAAGGGCCAGGAGATGGACGACCAGTACTTCGGGGTCATCCGGCCCCGGGTGGGGGAGTTCATGGCCGATTTGAACCAGGAGCTGTGGAAGCTGGGCATCCCCGCCACCACCCAGCACAACGAGGCCGCCCCCGCCCAGCATGAGCTGGCCCAGATCTACGTCCCCTGCAACCTGGCGGTGGACCAGAACCAGCTGACCATGGAGACCATGAAGCGGGTGGCCACCCGCCACGGCCTGGTCTGCCTGCTCCATGAGAAGCCCTTCGTGGGCGTCAACGGCTCGGGCAAGCACAACAACTGGTCCATCGGCACCGACACCGGGGAGAACCTGCTGGACCCCGGCGACACCCCCAACGAGAATTTGCAGTTCCTGCTGGTACTGGCCTGTATCATGCGGGGGGTGGACCGGTACGCCGGGCTGCTGCGGTGCTCCGCCGCCTGCGCCGGCAACGAGCACCGCCTGGGCGCCCAGGAGGCCCCGCCCGCCATCATCTCCATCTTCCTGGGGGACCAGCTGGACAACGTGGTGGAACAGATCGTGTCCAATACCCAGTCTATCCAGCTGCTGGCCAGCGGCACCCTGGACTCCGGGGTGTCCACCGTCCCGGTGCTGGACAAGGACGCCACCGACCGCAACCGCACCTCCCCCTTCGCCTTTACCGGCAATAAGTTCGAGTTCCGCATGGTGGGCTCCTCCGACTCCATCGCCGAGGCCAACGTGGCCCTCAACGCCATTGTGGCCCAGTCCCTGTGCGAGGCCGCGGATCTCCTGGAGGGGGCGGAGGACTTCCCCGCCGCCTGCTCCCGGCTCATCCACCAGTGGATGAGCCAGCACCAGCGGATCATCTTCAACGGGGACGGCTACTCCGCCGAGTGGGTGCAGGAGGCCAAGCGCCGGGGCCTGCCCAACTTCGTCTCCATGGTGGACGCGGTGCCCTCCCTGGTGGCTCAGGAGACGGTGGAGCTGTTCTCCAAATTCAACATCTACACCCGCTCCGAGCTGGAGGCCCGGGCGGAGATCCTCTATGAGACCTACGTGAAGGTGGTGAAGATCGAGGCCAACACCATGCTCCACATGGCGGCCAAGCACTTCATCCCCACCGCCATCACTTACTCCACCCGGCTGAGCCAGTCCATGGCGGCCGTCTCCGCCGCCTGCCCAGAGGCCGACGTGTCTGTCCAACGGAAACTCCTCACCCGGGTGAGCGCCCTGCTGGCCGACGCCGCCGCCGCCCTGGAACAGCTGCGGCCCCTCATGGACCGGGTGGACGCCATCGACGGCATCAAGGAGATGGCCCAGGCCTACCATGAGGCCATCATCCCCGCCATGGACGCCCTGCGCCACCCGGTGGACGAGCTGGAGCTGATGGTGGACAAGGACATCTGGCCGGTGCCCACCTACGGCGATCTGATGTTTGAGGTCTAAGCCGAGATCGCAACATTTGCCAGGGGAGCTTATGACACTTTGTATGCGGCGGAGCGACAACTCAGCTTTTATGGAGGGACAGGAATGGAAGACCAAAAGATAGAGAGATGTTCGTGGGCCACAACAGACTTGTATCAGGAATATCATGATAAGGAATGGGGTAAACCTGTCCATAATGATGACAAATTATTTGAAATGCTGATACTTGAGGGTATGCAAGCGGGGTTATCATGGCTCACAATATTAAATAAAAGGGAATCGTTTAGAGCGGCATTTGATCAATTTGATTGCAGAAAAGTCGCTCTTTATGACGAAGCAAAAATTGATGAATTAATGAGAAATGAAAAAATCGTTCGTAATAGGTTAAAAATCAAATCGGCCATCACGAACGCGCAGCAATTTATAAAAATACAAGAAGAGTATGGGAGCTTCGATTCCTTTCTATGGGCTTATGTTGAGAATCAACCTATTAATAACCATATCCATTCCGAAGATGAACTACCCGCAACAACACCTCTTTCAGACAAAATCAGCAAAGATTTGAAAAAACGTGGTTTTAAGTTTGTGGGCAGCACGATTATATATGCCTATATGCAGGCAGTGGGAATGGTGAATGACCATGTAAAAAACTGCTTTTTGTATCAATCTTGAAATCTATTTAATCTCACTCCATAGAGCAGATAACCACTAAAAAGAACCGGCATAGCCATAACGGCTATGCCGGTTCAGCCTGTCGAAAAATCTGTCTAGAAGCAGACTTTTTCGATAGGCTGGCTATCATTTCCGGCATCGGTTCACAGAGGAAACGATATCTTCTCTTGACAAGGGGAAACAGAAAACTAACAACATAATGGGCTGTCAACCTTACGTAAAACACCGCTTTCGCTAAAAACGAAGCGGTGTTTTTGTATACGTTCTGGACACCGTGACCAGAGGCTGCCCCCGCCCGTTTTCCCCGTTTCGTCCACGGCAGCTCTGCCGGATTTATCCCCCGTCGCCGCGCCACCCATAGCACAACCGGGGCTACCTGTCAAGGGCAAAGCCGCCGCTACGCGGCGGTGCTCCGCACCCTTG
>CAMTMC010000040.1 GCA_947073515.1 uncultured bacterium
TGGAGCGAGTGACGAGGCTCGAACTCGCTACCTCCACCTTGGCAAGGTGGCGCTCTACCAGATGAGCTACACTCGCATTTAAGTCCCCGCAGATTGGCTGCGGGGATGGTGCCTCCGGTCGGAATCGAACCAACGACACGAGGATTTTCAGTCCTCTGCTCTACCAACTGAGCTACAGAGGCAAGTGTATTTTTCTCCGCTCCGGGGAGGAGCGAAGAAAAAATGGCGACGCGGAAGGGACTTGAACCCTCGACCTCCGGCGTGACAGGCCGGCGTTCTAACCAACTGAACTACCGCGCCAGGTAGTTCCGGGGGACCGGGTCAAAATGGTGGGAACAACAGGGCTCGAACCTGTGACCCCATGCTTGTAAGGCATGTGCTCTACCAGCTGAGCTATGCTCCCCCACGGTAGTGCCCCGCACTTGCGACGGCTTGCTTATTATACAAGAAGACGGGGCGCTTGTCAACAGGAAAATGAGATTTTTTACCGGAATTTTTTCTGGGCCTGGAAATAGGGCGGAATATGCTGGGAATGTCCAAATTACGGAGTTTTGATTGGGGTTCCCCCGCCGCTGGCGGGGGAGCCCGGGAATAAATCTTCCCGGCGGACATGCCCAACACGCTGTGCCGCTTGACATAGGAGGGAAATGGTGACATAATAAACCGGCAAAGGGGAACCATCCCGCCCTCGGGGCGGGGACAGAAGGTGAAGGAGGTATTTCCATATGGGTGATAAGATCAAGCGGATTGGCGTGCTGACCAGCGGCGGAGACGCGCCGGGAATGAACGCGGCGGTACGGGCGGTGGTGCGCAGCGCGGTGGGCATGGGCATCGAGTGCATCGGAATCCGCCGGGGCTGGACCGGCCTGATCTCCAGCGATTTTGTCAAGCTGGACGGCAGCAGCGTCAGCCACATTATCAATAAGGGCGGTACCATGCTGTACACTGCCCGGAGCTTGGATTTTATGGAGCGGGCCGGCCGGGAGAAGGCCATCGGCACCTGCAAGCTGCTGGGCCTGGACGGCATTGTGGCCATCGGCGGCGACGGTACCTTCCGGGGCGCCCTGGCCCTGTCCCGCCAGGTGGCTGAGGACGGCCAGAAGCTGGATGTGGTGGGGATCCCCGCCACCATTGACAACGACATCGGCTGCTCCCACTACACCATCGGCTTCGACACCGCTTGCAACACTGCCGTGCAGTGCATCGACAAGCTGCGGGATACCATGCAGTCCCACGAGCGGTGCTCGGTGGTGGAGGTCATGGGCCGGCACGCCGGCTATCTGGCCCTGTATGTGGGCATCGCCGTGGGCGCCACGGCGGTGCTGATCCCCGAGCGTCCGGTGGACTTTGAGAACGACGTGGTGGAGAACATCCGCCGGGCCCGGCTGGCCGGGTCCACCCACTACATGGTGGTGGTGGCGGAGGGCGCCGGCAACGCCTATGAGATCGCCGACCAGATCAAGGAAAAGATGAGCATCGACCCCCGGGTCACTGTGCTGGGGCACATCCAGCGGGGCGGTTCCCCCACGGCCCGGGACCGGGAGCTGGCCAGCCGCATGGGCTATCAGGCGGTGCAGGTGCTGGCCCAGCGCAAGGGCAACCGCATCGTGGCCAAGCAGGAGGGCAGCATTGTGGATCTGGACATGGAGGAGGCCCTGGCCATGACCAAGAGCCTGGAGATGGACCGGTACGACGTGCTGGAGGCCCTGACCAACAACGACGGCTTCCGAAACAGATAATAGCGGAGTAGAGAGACAGCGGGAGCGGAGGGATCAGCCCTCCGCTCCCGCTTATTTTGTTACTCCGCTGGGGGAAAGACCACCACCAGGAGCATTTTAAAGGCCTCCTGGCCGTAGACCGCATGGGGTTTCCCCGCCGGCATGACCAGGATCTGCCCCTTTGATGCGATGTGCTCCATCCCATCTATGGTGAATTTGCCCGTCCCCTCAAGCACGGTGACCATGGCGTCGCCGTGGGAGGCGTGGGTGCTGATCTCCTCCCCCTGGTCGAAGGCGAAGAGGGTGATGCTCACTGCCGGGTTCTGGGCCAGGGTGCGGCTGACCACCTGGCCGGGACCGGCCTCCACCATTCCGGCCAGATCCAGCACCGTCTCGCCGGGGATATTTTTCATATATTGCAGAGTATCCATGATGATTCCTCACATATTCTGTAAAATTTCTTCCAGCTCAGCCTGGGAGAACTGGTACACCCGGTCGCAGAACTGGCAGGTGAGCTCCGCCTGGCCCTGCTCCTGGACCAGCCGTCCCAGCTCGTCCCGGCCCATGCTGATCAGGGCCCGGGTCACCCGGTCCCGGGAGCAGTAACACCGGTACTCCACCGGGTGGGTCTCTAGGATCCGCAGGTCGAAGTCCTTCAGGACAGCGTTAAGCAGCCCTTCCCCGTCCAGGCCGCCGGCCAGGGCCTGGCTCACCGAGCCGATCCCGCGGACGCCGGCCTCAATTTTGGAGATCATGTCCTCGTCCGCCCCGGGGAGGAGCTGGATGAGGTAGCCCCCGGCAGCGGTGACGGACTGGTCCAGTCCCACCAGCACCCCCAGGGCGCAGGCGGTGGGGATCTGCTCGCTCTCCACAAAATACATGGCCAGGTCGTCGGCGATCTCCCCGGAGAACAGGCCGATGGAGCCCACGTAGGGCTCTTTCAGCCCGATGTCCTTGATGACGGTGAGGGTGCCGGTGGTGCCCACGGCGGCCCCTACGTCCAGCTTGCCCCGGTGTTTCTCCATCAGCTCCACCTGGGGGTGCTGGACATAGCCCCGGACATTCCCCTGGCAGTCGGAGACGGCCAGGATGGTGCCCAGCGGGCCGCCTCCCTTGATCTGGAGGGTGAGGGATCCCTGCTCCTCCTTCAGCGTGTCCCCCATCAGGGAGGCGCCCAGGAGGGAGCGGCCCAGGGCGGCGGTGGCCATGGGGAGGAGCTTGTGGATGTTCCGGGCCCGCTCCACAATGTCCCGGCCGGTGATGGCGGCGGCTTTGATGAGGCCGTCACCGGAAATGGCTCTTACGATCTGATCTGCCATAGCTCAGGCGTCCTTTCTGGCGGTGAAGAAGACGCGCTCCTCCCCGGGCTTGGGGGGGCGCAGCTTCAAATTTCCGTAGGTGTGGATCTCGTGGAAGCCGGCGGCCTGGAGCATGGCGGTGAGCTCCTCCACGGTGTAGGCCCGCTCCCGGTGGAGCTCCTCGCCCCGGCGCCACAGGCCGGTGTCCCCGTCCAGCTGGAACAGGTCCATGAAGTAGGAGCAGATCCTGCCCCGCCTGGAGTACTCCGCCCGCCACACGCAGTAGGCGTCCTCGGTCTCGTCCAGGAAGACCTGGCCGTCCAGGCCCTCCAGCTTTTCCGGGGAGTTGATGTCAAAGAGGAACAGCCCTCCGGGCATGAGGAACAGGTGGACCCGCTCCATCGCCCTGGCCAGCTTTTTGGGGTCAGTGACGTAGTTGACGCTGTCCAGGCAGCACACGCAGGCGTCAATGGTGCCGTACAGATCCAGCTGCTCCATGGGCTGGCACAGGAAGATGGGCTGGATGGGCACCTGGCCCGGGTCTTTCCCCGCCGCCTGGGCCAGCATCTCCGGGGACTGGTCCACGCCGATGAGCTCGTAGCCCCGGCGGGCCAGCTCCCAGGTGAGGGAGCCGGTGCCGCAGGCCAGGTCCAGCACGGTTTTGCCCGGCGGGGGGCGCTTGTGAAAGTGCAGCTGGATGTAGTCCGCCCAGGCGGGGTAGTCCACGTCATATGTCAGGGCGTCGTAACTGCCGGCCAGCGCGCGGTAGCTGCTCATTTCTCCTGCCCCCGGAGACGGGGGATCACGGCCCGGTAGCCGTCCGCCCCGTAGTGCAGGCAGCGGTTGACCCGGCTGATGGTGGCGCTGGAAGCGCCGGTTTTCTCCAATATCTCGCTGTAGATCAGCCCCTCGTCCAGCAGCATGGCTACATCGATGCGCTGTTCCATGGCCTTCAGCTCAGATACGGTGCACAAGTCTTGGAGAAAGCGGCGGCACTCCTCCTCGTCCCTCAGACTGGCGATGGCGCGGTACAGGGTGTCGCTGTCAGGTTTATCCAAGAATTTCGACATTGTAGAGCCCTCCTTATTCCAGTCAGCTTCCCGCTGGTCTTCTCCCCTATTTTAACACTTTTGTATATGAAAGTAAACAGGGCGCGGAAGAATTTTCTTTTTTTCGCCGCACAATTAAACCGGCGGGGCATAGGATGGGAAAACGGAAGGGGGAGACGAGATGGGGGAGCGGGGCGCCGCGCGGGTGGACTGGAAGGAGCAGGAGCGGGTCCTCACCTTGGAAGGGGAGCCGGTGCTGAGCTACACCCTCAGCTGGCCGGAGATCGAGGCGGGGGGCCGGGCGGGACGGCGGATCAGCCGGTATTACGCCCGGCTGGCCCAGAGCTGGCGGGACCGGTGGGAGCGGCAGGTCTATTGGTCGGCATGCCTGGACCTGGCGGCCCGCCGGGAGGCGGCCCGGCCCTTCACCCCCTGGCGGGGGGAGCTGTCCGGGGAGGTGGCCCTGCTGGAGGACGGGGTGCTCTCCCTGCGTTTCCGGGGGGCGGAGACCCGGGGGGACGGGAAGGCCAGCCGGGTGCGCTGGGGGGATCTGTGGCAGGTGAGGGAAGGGAGGCCCCTCCCGCTGGGGGAGCTGCTGGGCAGGGAGCGGGGCTGGAGGAAGCGGCTGTGGGCCGCCCTGACCCGCCAGGGGGAGGAGCGCCGCCAGGGAGGTGACTGCTTCCTGGACCCAGACTGGGCGGAGAAGGCCTGGCCCGCCCGGCCCCTGGACCACGGCTGCCTCACCCCGGAGGGGCTGGAGGTGTCCCTGCCCCAGTGCCTGGCCTCCCCGGCGGCGGAGGGCTGTCCGGTGTTTGTTTTGCCGCTGAGAGAGGAAAAATAGAGGCGCCCCCATCCCGAGCCGGGATGGGGGCGCTGTCTGTTAGAGTCTGCTTAGTATCTGAAAAGAGCCGTTAAGACGGCGTTTGGGAGGGTGCTAAGCAGGCTCTTATAAAATCTCAAAGAGACAGCCCCAGAGGTAGTCCAGGTCCTCAAACCGGCCGGTTGGGTCCAGCCAGAACTGGGCCAGATCCTGCTCCCGGGCGGCGGTGATCCCCCGGGCGGACAGGCTGTCCAGCACCTCCTGGACGGGATGCCCGGGGAAGCGGGCGGAGACCAGGCCCCGGTCCGGGTCGAAGGAGGCGATCTCCGGTCCGCCGGGGCCGAAGTCCAGCAGCCGGGCCTGGAGGTGCCCGGTGAGCCGGGCCAGCCGGGGGGACGGGGCGGCGGCGGGGCGGTTTAATTGTATGTGTCTCATAGCTTTGTCTCCATGGGGATACTGACCACAAAATGTTCGCTGGCCAGCTGGCGCAGCAGGGCGGGCAGCACCCGGGCGCCGTCGGCGCCCCCCTCCAGGGTGAGATAGGTGTTTCTGGCCCGGCCCTCCAGCCGGCGCAGGGCGCTACTGGCGAAGGAGCTGGGGCTTACCGAGGCGCTGGGGGAGAGGAGGAGCGTCTCCTCCCAGCACACCCAGCCCTCCGCCTCCAGGGCGGGCTGCTGGCCGGCGGGGACATAGGCCAGGGTGGTCCTGCCCCAGGCGGCCCGCTCCAGGGCCCGGCCGCCCCGTTCCAGCAGCTGGCGGGTGTGGTCGGGGCTGTCCCCCTGGGCCAGGATGCCCACGCTGTGGCCGGTGCCCAGGATCCGGCGGACCAGCTCCCCCTCCTGCTCGATCAGCTGGGGGGTGAGGAAGAAGACCCCGTAGCGGTTGTCCCCGCCAAGGGCGCTGAGGGCGCTGTCCACCCCCTGGGCGCCGGGGCACAGGATGGCCAGATAGGTGGGCACGCTGCTGGAGGGGATGGAGTTCCCCGGCCCCACCGTCCCGCCGGAGCTGGAGGCGCCGGGGGCGGCGCTCTCCGCCGCGCTGAGGCTCTGGGTGTATTCCCGCAGGCGGATGTTGATCAGGTTGCCGGCGGCGTCGATAAACTGGGCGTCAGGGAGGGAGACATCGCCGCTTTTGACACGGACCAGATAGCCCTGGGGGACGGCGGACAGGGAGGTGTAGGAGTAGGTCAGGCCGAAAAAGCTGCACACCATGCCCAGGGGGAGGAAGGGCCGCCCGTTTCGCATGATGGCCCGGGAGGAGTAGGTGGTGCCGGTCATCTCGTCCTTACAGGTGCCCGACTCCAGATCAAAGGACAGGATCCGGGCGTTGTTGTACAGGACGATCATATTGGAGATCCGGTTGTTGTAGCTGACACGCAGGCCCAGGTCCACGCTGATCTCGTTGAGGCTGGCGTCGAACACCGTGTAAGGCACATACAGGGAGCCGCCTGACCAGAAGGGCATGGTGGCGGAGGTCAGGGGGGTGATGCTGTCGTTCAAGGCGGTGAAATACAGGTCGGCCGCCCCGGCGGGGATGGGCAGGAACATCCCCGTACACAGCACGGCGGCCAGCAGCAGGCCGGCCAAACGCCGTCTGGCGCCCATCGTTCATCCCCCCTTTTTTTCATGATAGGTTGCGTGGATTATTATAACATAGTATAATCGGATGGGCAAGAGGCACAGCGCTGGAAGCGCCTGCCAGGCAGGCCCAACTTTAATCCGTTTTTAATCAAACATAAACAGTCCTTCAAGCGGGATGTGGTATGCTTACCCCATCAAATACAGCTGGAAGGGAGCTGTGTCATATGGAGATTACATTGGAGATGGTGGAGCGGCTGAAGGAGAAGGCCAACGTGAGTTACGCCCAGGCGAAGGAGGCCCTGGAGTACAGCGGCGGCAATCTGCTGGACGCCCTGATCTACCTGGAGGAGAAGGGGGCCGCCCCCCGGCAGGCGGAGGCCTACTTCTCCACTAAGGGGGCGGCCCCGGCGCCCATGCTTCCGGAGGAGCCGGCGTCCCGTGCCGCCCCGCCCAAGGACAAGCGGGAGAAAAAAGCCAAAAAGCAGGGGACACCCGTGGTGAAAGCCCCCAAAAAGAGCGGCGGCTCCTTTTTGGCCACCCTGCGCCGGTGGCTCATTGACAACGAGCTGGAGGTGTGGCGGAAGGGCCAGCCCATCACCGGCCTGCCGGTGCTGATTTTGTTGCTGCTACTGTGCTTCGCCTACTGGTTCACCATCCCGGCGCTGGTGCTGGGCCTGTTCACTGGCTTCCGGTACCGCTTCTCCGGCCCGGATTTGGAGCGGGAGGAGCTGAACAGCATGATGGGCTCTGTGGCGGACACCGCCGCCGACCTGGGCCAGAAGGTGATGGAGGAGCTGAAGCACGACTGGCACTCTGACGAGGCGGGGCATAAGGCGGAGGACGGCAAGCCGGAGCGATAAGCGGTATTTTGAGGTGAGAGATATGGCAGAACACATCCTTCTGGTAGAGGACGAGGAGAAGCTGGCCCGCATGGTGGAGATGGAACTGAAATATGAGGGTTACGAGGTGGAGAAGGCCCTGGATGGCCGTAAAGGGCTGGATCTGGCGCTGAACGGGCAGTTCGACCTGGTGCTGCTGGACATCATGCTGCCCCAGCTGTCGGGCATGGAGGTGCTCCGCCGCCTGCGGAAGGAGAGCCAGGTCCCCGTCATCATGCTCACTGCCCGGGACAGCGTGGTGGACAAGGTGTCCGGCCTGGACTCCGGGGCGGACGACTACGTGACAAAGCCCTTCGCCATTGAGGAACTGCTGGCCCGGATCCGGGCGGCCCTGCGGAACAAGGGCGGGGCAGCCCAGTCCGCCGCCCTCACCGCCGGGGACCTGGTGATGGATGTGGAGCGCCACCAGGTGTCCGTCCGGGGCCAGGACGTGGAGCTGACCAAGAAGGAGTTCGGCCTGCTGCGCCACCTGCTGGAGAACAAGGGCCGGGTGCTCACCCGGGAGGTGCTGCTGGACGCCGTCTGGGGCTTTGACTTCGTGGGGGAGACCAACTCGGTGGACGTGTATATCCGGTTTCTGCGCTCCAAGCTGGACGACGCCTTCGGCATGAAGCTGATCCACACCGTCCGGGGCGTGGGCTATGTGATTAAGGAGGAGTAGCTGTGGTGATCGTGTACCGCTCCGACACCGGGTTTACCAAGGCTTACGCTGAGATGCTGGGCGAGGGGGAACACCTGGAGGTGTTTCCCCTGCCCGGGGCCGTGGGCAAGGTGGGGGCCGGGGAGCCCGTGTTCTATATGGGGCCGCTGATGGCGGGCCGGATTACAGGCCTGAACCAGGCGGTGAGGAGCTTCAACGTCATGGGGGCGTGCGGCGTGGGGATGTCCCCCGCCTCCCCCCAGGTGCTGGAGGCCCTCTCCCGGGTTAACGCCGCCCCCGGCGCCTCCCTGTTCTATCTGCAAGGCGGCTGGGCCCCGAAAAAAGTGGGCTGGCTCAGGCGACGGATGGTGGCCATGGCCACCAAGTCCATACGGGAGGAGCTGCTGGCCAAAGGAGGCTGCCGCACTCCGGAGGAGGACAGATATCTGGACTTTCTCCTCCACGGGGGCAGCTTCGTGGCCCGGGAAAACCTGGAGCGGATCCGCCAGTGGATGGCCGGGCGCTAGAGTCTGTTTTAAAACAGACTCTAGGCATAGGGAATACCCACAGGAAGGAGGCCGCTGAATGGCCCGACACACACACCGCTTTCAGACCCCGCCGGCGGCGGACCCCATCGCCGCCGTCCAGAATTCCTCTCTGGCTTTCCGGCTGAACTTCGGCTTCCTGTTGCGGCAGCTGGCCATGTTCGCTGTGATGGACTTTTTGCTCTTTGCCATGGTGGCTGTGGGCTTTTTCCTCTACGGGGAGAACCGCTGCGCCGAGGTGATGGACCTGGTGGAGGAGCGGGGGGTGCCCACGGCGGACACCATCCCCTGGATGGAGGCCAGCGACTACACCATTGAGCCCCTGGACCGGCCCCCCCATGGATATCCCTACTCCCCCGCCTCCTGGCTGCCCTGGCCCCGGGAGGGCCGGCGGTATACCCAGGAGGAGCTGGACTTCTTCGTGGACGAGGGGTTAGAGCCGGGGGTCTACCGCAACTGGGATCTGTCCAGCTACTACCGGGTGGAGCTGTACCAGGGTATGGAGCCCTACGCCATTACAGTGGATATGTCAGGGGCCGCTGGGGCGGTCCGGGTGGCAGGGATTGTCCTGCTGGCCTGCCAGGGGCTGTCACTGCTCACAAGCCTGTTTGGCACGGGCCGGTCGGTAAAAAAGGCGCTGCGGCCCATCCAGGACCTGGCGGCCACCGCCGCCCGGCTGAACGCCACCACCCATATGTCCCGGCGGGAGCTGGAGACCCTGGCCGGGGCGCTGGAGAAGATTGACGCCAGCCATCTGGACAGCCGCATTGACCTGCCCGCCACCCAGAAGGAGCTGCGGTTTCTGGCCCAGGCCATCAACGAGATGATGGACCGGGTGAACCAGGCCTACGGGGCCCAGATGCGCTTTGTGTCCGACGCCAGCCACGAGCTGCGCACCCCCATCGCCGTGATCCAGGGCTACGCCGCCCTGCTGGACCGGTGGGGCAAGTCCGACCCGGAGGCCCTGCAGGAGTCCATTGACGCCATCCGCCAGGAGGCCGCCTCCATGGAGCGGCTGGTGGAGCAGCTGCTGTTCCTGGCCCGGGGGGACAACGACTCCCAGCCGGTGAAGCGGGAGCGGCTGGATCTCACCGCCCTGGCCGGGGAGGTGCTGCGGGAGGAGGAGATGATCCACCCGGAGCGGACCTTCCTGCCCCACTGGGGGGAGGAGCCGGTGCTGGTGTACGCCGACCCGGGGCTCATCAAGCAGGTGCTGCGGATTTTAATGGACAACGGGCTGAAGTACAGCCCGGAGGAGGGAAAGCTCTACCTGCGGGTCACGCTGAGCGGGGCCTGCGCCCGGATCACGGTCCAGGATGAGGGCATGGGTATCCCCGCCCATGACATCCCCCACATCTTTGAGCGCTTTTACCGCACCGACCGGTCCCGGGACCGGAAGACCGGAGGGACCGGGCTGGGCCTGTCCATCGCCAAATGGATTGTGGACCGCCACGGGGGCTGGTTCGAGGTGGTATCCCAGCCCGATTTGGGCACCCGGATCACCGCCGTCCTGCCCGCCCTCTCAGACAACGGGAAGGAGGCCGCCCCATGACGCTGCGCTTTGCCATGCCCCAGGATGTCCCCGCGCTGCTGGAGATCTACCAGGCGTATATCCCCACCACAGTCACCTTTGAGTATATCCTGCCCAGCGGGGAGGAGTTTGGGGGGCGGGTGTCCTCCATGGGGGCGGTCTACCCCTACCTGGTGGCGGAGGAGGACGGCCAGGCCCTGGGCTACGCCTACGCCCACCGGGTCGCCGAGCGGGCGGCCTACGCCTGGGGGGCGGAGCTGTCCATCTACCTGCGGCCGTCCGCCGCCGGGCGGGGCCTGGGGAGGCGGATGTACCAGGCGCTGATGGAGCTGCTGGCCTTCCAGGGGGTGCGGACGGTGTACGGCCTGGTAGCCAGCCCCAACCCGGCCAGCGAGGGGCTGCACCGCTCCCTGGGCTTTCGGGTTATGGGGGTGCAGAGGAAGGCCGGGTACAAGAACGGCCGGTGGATCGACCTGATCTGGTATGAGAAGGAGATTGGCCCCTACGGGCTGGAGCCGGCGCCCATCGTCCCCATCGGGGGCCTGCCCGGAGAGAAGGTCCGGGAGATTTTGGAGCGATATGGATAAAGCAAACGGCCGCCAGGTCCCGCGGAACCTGGCGGCCGCGTTCTGTTTTCGGGTGGTTATACCTGTACCCGCTCAATGCCGTCTACCGCCGCCTGGACCATGGCCTCGATGTCCAGGGGGGCCTCAGCGGCCTCAAGCTCCTCCAGGGTGGGGCGCAGCCGGGGATGCTTGGGGGTGAAGACGGTACAGCAGTCCTCGTAGGGGAGGATGGAGGTCTCGAAGGTACCGATCTTCCGGGAAATCTGGACGATATCCTCCTTGTCCATCCCCACCACCGGGCGGAGGACAGGCAGGCCGGTGACAGCGCCGGTGACGGTCATGGCCTCCATGGTCTGGCTGGCCACCTGGCCCAGGCACTCGCCGGTGACCAGTGCCTTGGCCCCGATCCGCCGGGCCACCTGGGTGGAGATACGCATCATAAACCGGCGCATGACAAGGGTGAACAGCTCCGGGGGACAGGAGCGGCGCAGCTCCTCCTGGATGGCGGTGAAGGGGACCACATGGACCACCATCCGGCCGCAGTAGGGGGTGAGGAGGCGGGCCAGCTCCAGTACCTTGTCCCTGGCCTCGTTGGAGGTGTAGGGGTAGGAGAAGAAGTGGACCATCTCCAGGGCCACCCCCCGCTTGGCGATCATGTAGCTGGCCACCGGGGAGTCGATGCCCCCGGACAGCAGGGACACCGCCCGGCCGTTGATGCCCACCGGCAGGCCGCCCGCCCCCGGCTCCGGGTCGGCGTGGACAAAGGCGGCGTAGTCCCGGATCTCCACGTGGACGGTGAGCTCCGGGTGGTGGACATCCACTGAGAGGTTGTCATACAGCTCGTGGAGCTCGCCCCCCACGTACTGGCTGAGCTGGATGGAGGTCATGGGGAAGGTTTTATCCGCCCGCTTGGTCTCCACCTTGAAGGTCCTGGCGGCCCGGAGCTGGTTGTCCAGATAGCCCCGGGCGGCGGCCAGGATGGCGTCCTTGTCCTTCTCGCAGGCCCGGGCCCGGGACAGCCCCACAATGCCGAAGACTTTTTTCAGGGCCTCCCAGGCCCCGTCCATGTCACAGCTGTCGGTCATGGGCTCCACGTAGGTGGTGGACTGGCGGGTGTACACCCGGAACTGGCCCAGGTGGTTGAGGCGGCGGTAGATGTTGGCCTGGAGCTTGTCCTCAAAGGCCCGGCGGTTCAGGCCCTTCAGGACCAGCTCCCCCAATTTCAGCAGGATCATCTCGTTCATGGAAAAACCTCTCTATTCCAGGCGCTCCGTCGGGGCGGAGGCCTTTTTTCTGTTCCGGCGCCGGGGGCGTCTCCGGCGTTTGGCGCCCCCCTGGCATACGTGGAGCTGTCCCTTCAGGGCCTCGCTGAAGCTGGCCAGCAGCGGGGGCGTGACGGGCGGGAGGGACAGCGTCCCCCGCCAGCGCCCGTCCTGGCCGGAGGCCAGGGTGAGCCGGTACAGGAACCGGCCGTGGCGGGGACAGCGGAAGACGGTGTAGTAACAGCCCTGATCCCGCCAGTGCCAGCTCTGAAGCCAGACCCGGGCGCCGCAGACCGGGCAGGTCCCCCGGCGGCTGTCCTTGGCGTTGAGGGCGGCGGACAGGGTGGGATGGGGCCCGGTGGGCCGGTCCGGGACAGGGGGGAAGGGGGGGCGGAGCAGCCGAAGGGCCCGGCGGTCCAGGGCGGACAGCTCCAGGGCCTCCGGGGAGATCCAGGGGATGAGCGACGCGGTGTACACCGCGTCGTGCAGGGCGTTGTGAAAGGTGAAGCTGTCCGGTACCTGGCAGTACTCCGCCGCCCACCACAGGGCGATGTTCTGTTTGGTGCCCAGGGTGAGGGAGAAGGCGGTCTGTAAATCAGACATCCGGCCGATGGACAGGGGGGGCAGCCTCCAGTAGGCGCAGTTCTGGGCCAGGGTGTCCAGGTCATCGCAGCCCCAGGCGGCGAAGTGGGTGTCCTCCCCGCACCAGCGGACAAACTCCCGGTAGGCGGTGGGAAAGTCCAGCGCGGAGCCCAGGGAGGCCCCCACCTCCGGCAGGAGCTTGGCGGTACGGTTGAGCTTTTTGTGGACCTTGGGCCGGATAAAGGCGCAGAAGGTGGAGACGATGGGACCGACGGGGCGCTCCAGCTTCACCGCCCCAATCTGCAAGATTTCGTCCAGGGGCGTCTTGTCGTAGCCCCGGTTCCACTCCAGATCTAAAATAATCAATCCGCCGCCCCCTCTGTCAATTTGTGATAGGGTCAATGTAGGAGTGTCCACTGAGAAGATTTATTCCGGGTTTTCCCCCGCCTTTGGCGGGGGAAAACCCAAAAAACTTCACGGTTTGGGCGCTTCCGGTCAATGCCCCCTGTGCTTGGCTTTGCGCTTTTGCTGTTTCAACTCAAATTGCCGCTGTCTCTCAGCGTCCTTGCGCTCTTTGCGCAGCTGGTTTCGATGGGCCTTCAGCTCCTCCCGCTGCGTCTGTATCGCCTGCTGAGATTTTGTTCCGACGCCAGAGGGGTGCAGCTGCTTTTTGGCGTCCCTCTGCCGGCGCTTGTGGTTGTCCGGGGTTCGTTTGACCTCAGTTTTGACGGCTGGGCTGAACGCCAAATGGCCGTAACGCTTGAGGATGAACTCCCATATTTCACAATCTTTTGGCTCTCCTCCAAATGTGACCTTGCAGACAGATAGTCTGCCCTCTGAGATTCTCTCAAAAACGCCTACCCAGAACGGTTCTTCAAAAAATACGGTCAGTTTTCCAGTCTGTGTGTCCATAACGTTCCCTCCTAAGAGCTTGTTACAGACAAAGAATGGACAACCCGGAGGGGCAGGTTACTTACCTCATCTGTGAGATGAGACGGCCGGGCTACCTACCGGCTCTAACATATCGGATCAGATACGCGTTGCGTTTTTATCTTTGTCGCCGACGAAATCATACGGCAATGCCAATTATAACACAGGATCATGGTTGTAGCAATCCGCATTTACAGAAACAGCGGGAGGGAGGGCCCTCCAATTCCTATCTTGCCGCCGGGGACGGGAGGGGGTATAATGGGGCAAACAGGACAAGGAGGAAGTTATTATGGCAACTGTTTTCGGGACGATGCCGGACGGCGCCCCGGTGGAGGAGATCACCCTGGTTTCGGGGGGGCTCTCCTGCGATATGATCACCTACGGCGGGGCCATCCGGGCCCTTACCGTCCCCGGCCGGGCGGGGGAGCCGGTGGACGTGGCGCTGGGCTTTGACAACCTGGAGGACTATCTGCGCCACGACAAATTCCTGGGCGCCCTTGTTGGCCGGTACGCCAACCGGATCGGAGGCAGCCGGTTCCAGCTGAATGGCAGGGAGTACACCCTCCCGGCCAACGACGGGGTGAACCACCTCCACGGCGGCCAGGGCTTTGATAAACAGGTTTGGAAGGTAGAGGAGCGGTCTGACAACAGCGTGACCCTCTCCCTGTTCAGCCCCGACGGCCAGGAGGGCTATCCCGGCAATCTGTCCGTCCGGGTGACCTACACCCTGGACGGGGAGGGGCTGACCTTGGACTACCGGGCGGCCTGCGACCAGGACACTGTGTGCGCCCTCACCAACCACGCCTATTTTAACCTATCCGGTCACGACAGCGGGGAAATTCTGGATCACCGGGTTCAGATTTTCGCCCAGCGGTACACCCCTGCGGATGAAGGTTCTATCCCCACCGGGGAGCTGGCTCCGGTGGAGGGCACCCCCATGGATTTCCGCCAGCCTGTCCAGGTGGGGGAGCGGATTGACGGCGGCTTCCCCCAGCTGGTCCAGGCGGGGGGGTACGACCACAACTGGGTGGTAGACGGCCAGCCCGGTATTTTGCGCCCGGTGGGGGTGGTGTACGCCCCGGATACAGGGATCAAAATGGAGGTGGACAGCACCCTCCCCGGCGTGCAGTTCTACACCGGCAACCATCTGGACGGCTGCCCCGCCGGCAAGGGGGGCGCCCCCTACGGCAGGCGGTGGGGGCTGTGCCTGGAGACCCAGCACTTCCCCGACGCCCCCAACAAGCCCCAGTTCCCCAGCCCTGTCCTCCGGGCGGGGGAGGAGTACCACCAGGTGACCTGTTTCCGGTTCTCTGCGAAATAAGCAAGCGGATCCCCTGGGCAGAAGCCCAGGGGATCCGCTGTTCTAGGGGCGAAATTCCGGTTCCCTCAGTGCCCGCAGTGGAGGTTGCGCCACTCGCCGGCGGAGACCCCCTCCAGCTTTTTGAAGACCCGGGAGAAGTGGGCGGTGTCCGCATACCCCACCTGCTCGGCGATCTCGCTGATCCGCAGGGCCGGGTCGGCCATCAGCCGCTTGGCCTGGCGGACCCGCTCTGTGTTGAGCAGGTCGTAGAAGGACTGGCCCAGGTGCTTGTTCAGCAGCTTGGACAGGTGCCACTGGCTGACATAGCAGTGGTCGGCCACGTCCTGGAGGGAGGGACGCTGGGCGCAGTGCTCGGCCAGGTAGGCCTGGGCCTGGCGGACCAGAAAGCTGTTGGGGTCCTCGCTCCCGGATTGGGGCTCCGGCTCCTCCGGCCGGGCGGGCAGGCGGTCCAGCACCCCGGTCATGTGGTCCAGGGCCTCGTTCAGCTCCTCCATTTTGGAGGGCTTCAGCAGGAAGCGGGACACGCCCCGGCGGATGGCCCGCCGGGCGTACTCAAAGTCCCGGTAGCCGGTGAGGACGGCGATCTGCATCCGGGGGAGCTCCCCCTTCAGCCCGGCCAGCATGGTCAGCCCGTCCTCCCCCGGCATTTTGATGTCCGTGAAGAGGATATCCGGCCGGTGCTGGCGGATCGCCTGGGCTCCGGAGGCGGCGCCCTGGGCCAGCGCCGCCACCTGGCAGTGGTGGGCGGCCCAGTCCACCACCTTTTGCAGACCCTGGGTAATGATGGACTCATCATCAATGAGAACGACCTTGTACATAGCCGTCGCCTCCCGGTTTTCCGATTGGCCCCCCTCCGCCGGGCGGAGGGGGGCTTTTATCCCATTATACCTGAACCGGCCTGGGTGGCGCAAGCCCTACCCCTTGATGGCCCCGGCGGTCAGGCCCTTGATGATGTGCTTTTGCAGGGCCACATAGACAAAGAGCACCGGCACCACAATGAGCACCACCGAGGCGGCCATCAGGCCGTAGTCCACCCCGGCCTGGGAGCTGATCTCGTTGAGCAGCAGGGTGATGGTCTTCTCCCTGGGCACCCGGAGGAAGAAGTTTTGGGTGAACAGGTCATTGTAGCTCCACAGGAAGGAGAAGATGGCCACCGTGGCGAAGGAGGACTTGGCCGCCGGCATGATGATGTGGAAGTACACCTGCAACACAGCCCCCGCAGCTGAAAGCGGTACCGCACCAGCCCGTAGGCGGCCAGGCCGGCGATGATCACCATCGCGACGGTGACAGCGATGGAGATGATCAGGCTGTTCAGATAGGCGTTGCTGAAGTTGAAGCGCTCCATGGCCTTTTCGTAATTGGCCATGGTGAAGCCGTTCCCGGGCAGGGGGATGGAGAAGGAGTCCTTGCGGATCAGACCCCGGTCCCGGAAGGAGTTGAGGATGACCCACACGAAGGGGTACAGGGTGGTCAGCGCCCAGAAGGTGAGGACCGCGTAGGTGCCCGCCTTGGCGGGGGTGATTTTTTCATGGCGCGCCCCTCCCTTTAAATGTCGTCCCGGGGCCGGAAGACCCGGTTGGCGATGTTGGAGAACAGCACGCCCAGCACCACGATGAGCGCGGCGATGGCGGAGCCGTAGTCCACGTTCCCCCGGCCGATGGTGAGCCGGGCGATGACCGCGCTGCCCTCCCCCTTGGTGATGGACAGGCCGCGGCCCGGGCCGTAGAGGATGCGCAGGCGCTGGTTTACGTTGGCGATGCCAATGTTGCCGGAGGGCTCGTTCCTCGTGTCGCAGTCGGGGGAGAGCAGGCGGGCGATATGGGCCTCGTCCTCCCGGGACAGCCCGCCGTCGTTCTCGATCTCCAGGATCAGGAGCCCCTCCCGCCGGAAGCCCCGCAAAATCACCCGCACCTGGCCGCTGGGGCCGATGCCGTGCTCCACTGCGTTCTCGATCACCGGCTGGAGGATCAGCCGGGGGACCAGGCAGTCCATCAGCTCCTCCGGCAGGTCGGTCTCCACCGCCAGCCGCTGGCCGTAGCGCTCCTTGACGATGTACAGGTAGGCGTTCACATAGGTCATCTCCTCCGCCAGCCGCACCTGGGGGCTGCCCTTCCGGTCCAGGGCGGCGTCCAGCACGGTGGACAGGGCCTCGATCATTTTGGAGGCCGCGACATCGCCGCTCATCCGGGCCTGCCAGTTGATGATCTCCAGGGTGTTGTTGAGGAAATGGGGGTTGATGTGGGCCTGAAGGGCCTTGATCTGGGCGTCCCGCCGGGTCAGCTCCTCCTGGTAGAGCTGGTCGAACTGGTGGCGCAGCTGGCCGGACATCTGGTTAAAGGAGTCGGTGAGGTACTGGAACTCCCGGCTCCCCGTCCCGCTGGCGATCTGATAGCCCAGCTCCCCCTGGCGGATCTGGCCCGCCCCCTCCATCAGCTCCCGGATAGGCTGGGAGATCTTCTGGCGGAAAAAGCGGAAGGTGAACAGCAGCAGCAGCAGCAGGGACAGCCCCATGGCCCCCAGCAGCCACGGGTAGGTTTGAAAGCCCGCCATCAGCACGCTGTAGTCCACCTCGGCGCAGCCCCAGAGGTTGAAGTCGGGCTGGCGGACATTGTACTCCAGATCATGCTCCCCTGGGATATACTCCCCCTTCACCGTCAAATCGGTGCCCCGTCCCAGGTCTACCGTGACCGAGGAGGCCCAGGGCAGCAGGGCCAGATCTCCGTAAAAGTAGTCGTTGTTCAGGGCCAGAACTAATATGCCGAAGTTCCGGTAGTCGGCGTCCATCAGGTTGCGAACCAGATAGAGCTCCCCGTCCCGCTCCAGAAAGCCCACCGAGGTGTCCAGCCCCAAGGCCAGCCCCAGCACGGAGGGCAGGGCCTCCCGCCACTGGTCCCGGGCCTGGCGGCTGGACAGCAGTCCGGCGCTGCTGCTGAGCGCCACAATGGACTTCTCCCGAGGATTCTCCATAAAGCAGAAAGCGGCGTACCGGAACCGGCTGTCCGACTGGTACAGCCGGGTAAGCAGGGCGGAGCACTGGCGGTACAGATGGGCGTACTCCCCGTCCTGGCGGTACTGGTTCCAGGCGGTCCGCAGTTCCGGGTCGTAGGAGGGCAGGCGGGAGGCCTCCGCCGCGCTGGTCACCCGGTCGGCCGCCAGCTGTAAATTCAGCTGGAACTGCTCCATAACGGACTGTTCCCTTTGCCGCCCGGTGCCGGACAGCAGATACCAGCCCACCGCCCCGGCGGCGATGGCCATGGGCAGCAGCCAGCACAGCAGGATGATGAGGGACATCTGCCGCCGCAGAGAGGGCGAGCTTTTTTTCATCTGGGGCACCTCCTGGTTGTGTTGACTATAAAATACCCCGCCGGGGAGGGCGGGGCATCAGATTTAAAACCGGTATTCATAAGTGAAAATCCCGCTTAGACGGCCGTTTGAGCTTGTGAATACAGGTTCTTATTCGATATTCCGGCCCTCCAGGGCCAGGAAGGACTCCATGCGCCCGGCGATGTCCGCCGCCCGCTGGGCGGTGTCCATCTCGCAGAACACCCGCAGCAGGGGCTCGGTGCCGGAGAAGCGGCTGACCACCCAGCCGCCGTCCTGGAAGTACACCTTGCAGCCGTCGGCGTAGCTGACCTTCCCGATCTCCAGGCCGAAGTCGGGGAGCAGCCGGTCCTCCATCAGGGTACGGCTGATCCGGGCTTTCTCTTCCAGGGAGAAGCGGTAGCCCCGCTCCACCATCTCAAAGGAGCCGCACTGGCCGGTAATCTCCCCGTACAGCTCGGACAGGCTCCGGCCTGTGGTGGAGATCATCTCCACCAGCAGGGAGGCGGCGTAAATCCCGTCCTTCCCCTGGATGTGCCCCCGGACGGTGAGGCCGCCGGAGCTCTCCCCGCCGATGATGGCGCTGGTCTCCAGCATCTTGGCGGAGATGTGCTTGAAGCCCACCGGGACCTCGTGGCATTGCTCGCCAAACCGCTGGGCGATGGCGTCCAGCAGGTGGGTGGTGGCCAGATTGCGCACCGCCGCCCCGCGCCAGCCCTTGTACTTCAGAAGATAGTAGTACAGCAGCACCAGGATTTTGTTGGGGTGGAGGAACTCCCCCCTGTCGTCGATGATGCCCAGCCGGTCGGCGTCGCCGTCGGTAGCAATGCCGATGTCACAGCCGTGCTCCAGCACAAAGTTTTGCAGGCCGATGAGGGTTTTGCTGTTGGGGGCGGGCAGCCGGCCCCCGAAGAGGGCGTCCCGCCGCTCGTGGATCACGTCTACATCGCACCGGGCGGTGATCAGGATGGTGCTCAGGGCGGTCTTGGACACGCCGAACATGGGGTCCAGCACCACCTTCAGCCCCCGGGAGCGGATGGCGTCCATGTTGACGGAGCGGATGATGGAGTCAATATAGGTGTTCATGGGGTCGACGGCCTGGATCTGCCCGGCCCGGATCCCCTCCTCATAGGGGAGGACGGGGATCTCCTGCCCCTCCAGGGCGGCGATGTGGCTCTCAATATCGGCGGTGACCAGCTCGCCGGCGTCCCGCCCGCCCTCCACGAACACCTTTACCCCGTTGTACAGGGCGGGGTTGTGGCTGGCGGTGACCGCCATGCCATAGGGCAGCTGGTAGTATTTGACGGCGAACATGAGCAGGGGGGTGGGGGCCTCCCGTTCTACCACCATGCAGGGCACGCCCGCCCCGGCCATCACCTCGGCGGCCCAGTGGGCCGACTCCTGGGAGAGGAACCGCCGGTCATAGCCGATGAGGAAGCCCCGCTGGGCGGCGCCCTCCGCCTTTATTTTCCGGGCCAGGGCGGCGGTGAGCAGCTGGACATTGGCCTTGGTGAAGCCGTCGCCGATGACGGCTCTCCAGCCGCCGGTGCCGAATTGGACACTCATACTGTTTCGCTCCTTCCCATTGTGACAATTACCTGGTTGACGCTCCCCGCCGGCTGGACGGGGATCAGGCCGTCCACGGCCTGGCCGTTGTGGACAACGGAGGCCACCCCCTTCTCCACGCCCTGGGGATTTTCCACCGTGATGTGGTAGACGGCCCCACGCCAGACCCGGGTGATCTGGAAGCGCTTCCAGTCCGCCGGGACGCAGGGGTCCACCAGCAGGCCGCCGAACTGGGGCCGCACCCCCAGGATGTACCGGGTGGCGGCGAAGTAGCTCCAGCCGCCGGAGCCCGTCATAAAGGGGTGGCGGGCCCGGCCGAAGGCGGTGTGGTCGGGGCCCATGACAAACTGGCAGTAGGAGTACGGCTCGCTCTGCCGCGCCTCTATTTTATCATTTTGGGCGGCGGGGCACAAGGCCTTGTAGAATTTCATGGCCCGGCTCCCCCGGCCCAGGGCTGCCTCGGCGCACCAGGCCCAGGGGTTGGAGTGGGAGAAGATGGAGCCGTTCTCCTTGATTCCCGGGTAGACCCGGGTGATGAAGCCAATGGCGTCGTCAGGCCGGGTGTAGGAGGGGGCGTTGAGCCGCAGGCCGTAGCCGGTGTAGAGGTACTCGTCCACCGTGTCCATGGCCTGGACGCCCCGCTCCCGGCCGGCGGCCCCGGACAGGACAGCCCACACGTTGCTCTCCAGGTGGACCCGGCCCTCCCGGTCGGAGCGGGTGCCGATCTTCCGGCCGTCGGCGGTGATCCCCCGCAGATACCAGCCGCCGTCCCACAGCTGGCTCTCGCAGGTGCTGATGACGGTCTGGCGCATATTTTCATAGAAGGTGGCGTCCTTAGCCCTGCCCAGGGCCCGGGCGGCGTCCACAAAGTGGCCCAGGGCCCACACGTGGAGGAAGGATACCATGGCGCTCTCCCCGCCGCCCAGGTTCAGGCAATCGTTCCAGTCCGCCCGCAGGCCCTTGCACACGCCGTGGCTGCCCACCTGCCGGGCGGAGAAGTCCAGGATTTTCTTCAGGTGCTCATAGATGGTGCCCTGGCCACCGTCGGCGTAGCCCGCCATCTGGTCGAAGAACTCCAGCTCCCCGGTCTCCCGGACGTACTCCACCACGGCGGCCACCAGCCACAGGGCGTCGTCGGCGCAGGCGTCCTTCAGGCCGTGGACGATGGAGGCCCTGTCCGGGGTGGGGATGACGGTGGGGGATTTGTAGGCGGGTTTCTCCGGCTGGGGGCTGAACCAGGCCGGGTCAAAGAGGTGGAGCCCGTAGCCGGAGGAGGTCAGCCCCTGGATCAGCTGCATGATCCGCTTTTTGCACCCCTGGGGGTTGGAGTGGGGGATGGTCATGGCGTCCTGGGCGGTGTCCCGGTAGCCCAGGCCGGTACGGCCCCCCACCTCAATGAAGGAGGCGAAGCGGGAGAACATCACGTTCACCTCGCTCTGGTACAGGTTCCAGGTGTTGAGCATCACGTCCAGGTCCGGGTCGGGGGTGGATACCTGGAGCTTGGACAGCTTTTCCTCCCAGTACCGGGCCAGGCCGGCGATGGCTTCGTCCACAGCGGAGAGATCGCTGTACTTCTCCCGGATCCGTCTGCCCTCCGCCAGGCCGCCCTCCCCCAGCATCCACACCAGGCGGGTTTTCTCCCCGGGGGCCAGGGTGAGCTTTTTCGCCAGGACGGCGCAGTGGTTCCCCCCTTTCTCACAGGAGGAGAAACACTCTCCCCGCTCCACCGCCAGGGGGGCGCTCTCCGAGCGGTAGGGGCCCAGGAAGCTGTCCCGCAGGCAGTCGAAGCCGTCAGGCCGGAAGGAGGAGGCCATAAACTGGTGGGCGCCCTCATAGAACAGCTCATAGTCGATGATCCCGTCCTCACAGCTACTGCCGGCGCAGTAGAGGGACATCTGGAAGTTCTGGTTGTCGATGGGGATCTGGTGGTAGGAGAACTCGGAGTAGGAGTACACGCTGAGGGAGCGGGGCCGGCCCGAGGGGTTCTCCAGCTTCAGATCCCATAGCTCCACCGCCTCCCCCAGGGGGATGAACAGGGTCTGGGCGGCGTGAATGCCGCCCCGGGTACACTCATAGACGGAGTAGCTCAGGCCGTGGCGGCAGCGGTAGTCCTTCAAATCCCCGCCGCTGGGCTGCCAGGACACCGTCCAGAACTCCCCGGTCTCGTCGTCCCGGAGGTAGATGTAGTGCCCGGGCCGGTCCATGGGCACGCCGTTGGCCCGGAAGCGGGTGATCCGGTGGTGCTCCGGGCTCTGATAAAAGAGATACCCCCCGGCGGTGTGGTTCACCACGGCGCACAGTTCCTCCACGCCCAGGTAGTTGGTCCAGGATACGGGCACGTCCACCCGGTCGATGACATACTCCCGTTTTTGTTGGTCGAAATGTCCATATTTCACAGCCGCAGACCTCCTCTGATAGTATCATTCTTATGATACACCGGATGGCCCGCCGGAATCCAGGGCGGATGATGTGTTCTTTTGCCGCTGATTGTCAGCCAGCGGGGCGGCGGGGGCGGGGAGCGGGAAATGGCCCGGGAATTTGACAAACTTTTCCCGGATAGCCCTTGTAGTTTTGGCCGGGATCGGTTAAAATTGGAGGTGGAACCGGCCTGGCGGCCAGGTTCACAACAAGTAGGAGAGGAAAGAGACAGGTGAAAAAGAAATTGTTTTCCCTGGCGCTGGCCCTGACGATGTGCGTGGGCCTGGCCGTCCCCGCCATGGCGGTGGAAGATGCGGGTGCGGATACCGCCGGACAGGCTGGCGGTTCCTCGTTCAGCGATGTGAACGGCACCTACAGTGTATCAAATCCCATCCTGTACACGGCTTTCCGGGAGGATGTGAAGGGGATCGACATGTCCGGTATGGAGATCTCTGTGGAGGACATGCCCTATGATGAGGGCACCTTCGGTCCCGCCGCTGACTATCTGGAGCAGTGCTTCTGGTCCAGAATGGAGACGGTCTATGCCCTGCCCGAGGGGACTGTTGTCACCCTGCCTGACAATGTACTGACCGCCACTGTGTTTGAACTGGATGTAACCTGGGAAAATGGAGTGGGTCACGCTACCGAGTTTAATGTGATCAACTATCCCGGCTTTACTTCCGTGGCTCTGGATGGCAGCGGCTACATCCTCGGTGTGGAGCTGGAGTATTTGGACGCCGGTACGGATGAGACGCAGTCTGGCGTGAGCGGCAGTGAGATCGGTGGCAATATAGCTGGCGTGGTTTACTTCTATGTCCCGGCGGACGGTACGGAAAATCCCTTTGCCGCTTCTGAGGAGCCCACCGAGCCCGCCGAGCCCACTGACCCCGCCGAGCCCACCGAGCCCGCTGACCCCGTCGAGATTGCGTTCACCGACGTGGCCGCCGACGCCTATTACGCCCAGCCGGTGCTGTGGGCCGTCCAGAACGGCATCACCAACGGCACCAGCGACTACACGTTCTCCCCCGACCAGACCTGCACCCGGGCCCAGATCCTGACCTTCATGTGGCAGGCCAACGGCGCTCCCGAGGCCGCCATTGACAACCCCTTCACCGACCTCCAGCCCGGGGTCTACTACTACAAGCCCGCCCTGTGGGCCGCTGAGAAGGGCCTGATCTCCGGCGAGGTCTTCGCCGCTGACACCGACTGCACCCGGGCCGCCACCATGGAGTACCTGTGGAAGCTGGCCGGCAGCCCCGCCCCCGCCAGCCAGGCCGAGTTTGCCGACGTGGCCGCCGACGCCCCCTACGCCCAGGCTGTGTCTTGGGCTGTGGAGAGCAAGGTCACCAGCGGCACCGGCGACGGCGCTTTCTCCCCCGATCAGACCTGCACCCGGGGCCAGATCATGACATTCCTGTATCTGACTGTGGAGCGCTAAACCCTAAGTTTATATTTAGAGAGGGCACACCGAAACGTTCCGGTGTGCCCTTTTTTGTCATTTGCCCCGGCTATACCAGGGGTTTTATTTTGTTGGATGATTACAGCTGGCGGAGTAGCCCGGCGCACCCCGCCGACACGTCCCGCCAGGTGGCTGAGAAATCCCCGGTGTACCAGGGGTCAGCCACCTCTGCGAAGCAAAGCCCGGTTTTCCGTGTCTCCGCCTGTGGCGAAAACTCCATCAGCAGGTGGAGCTTTCCCTCCGGGTCACCGCCGCAGATCCGGCGCATATTCCGGAGATTGGCCTGGTCCATGCCGATCAGCAGGTCGAATTGGTGATAGTCCCCACTGGTAAGCTGACGGGCGGCGTGGCCGGAGCAGGTGATCCCGTGCTCCGCCAGTTCCCGCCGGGCGGGGGGATAGACCGGATTGCCGATCTCCTCGGTACTGGTGGCGGCGGACTCGATGTGGAACTCCGCCTCCCGCCCCGCCCGCTTGACCAGGTCTTTCATGATGTACTCCGCCATGGGGCTGCGGCAGATGTTACCGTGGCAGACGAAAAGTATTTTAGTCATATCCTGAAACCTCTTGAATGTATTGATATTCCGGGCCTCGCAGGTGTTTTACGGCATTTTCTTCTGCTCATTCTCCTGGCATATCCTGGCACAAATTAGCACAGCTTTGACCCCGAAAGTAGTAGGAAAGGTAGTAAATTAAGGAGGCTTATCCCGTTTTACTACCCGCCGCTGGCAACCCGTTCCAGCTCCGCCTGCGCGTCCTCAAAGCCCAGGTGGGTGTAGGTGTTCAGCGTGACGCCAATATCCGAGTGTCCCATGAGGTATTGCAACGTCTTGGGGTTCATACCGCTCTTTGCCATGTTGGAACAGAATGTGTGCCTGCAAACGTGTGGGGTAACTTTGGGCATCTGCACCTTGTAGATGCTGTTGTACTTCTGGCAGATGTGCTTGAAGTAATGCTCCCAGTGAAGCGCCACCGTCGGCTTGCCGTCCTTATCCAA
>CAMTMC010000041.1 GCA_947073515.1 uncultured bacterium
CAGATCGGCCTGGCCACCGGCCACGTGGCCGAGGTGTACCACGAGGGCTACATCGCCAAGCGGCTGGAGTGCGGCGCTGTGGTGGGCGCCGCACCCGCGGAGAATGTCCGCCGGGAGCGGCCCGCCCCCGGGGACGTGGTGATCCTGCTGGGCGGCCGCACCGGCCGGGACGGCATCGGCGGGGCCACCGGCTCCTCTAAGAGCCACAACCAGAAGTCCCTGGCCACCATGGCCAGCGAGGTGCAGAAGGGCAACGCCCCGGAGGAGCGGAAGATCCAGCGGCTGTTCCGGGACGGGAACATCACCCGCCTCATCAAGCGGTGCAACGACTTCGGGGCCGGCGGCGTGTCCGTGGCCATCGGCGAGCTGGCCGACGGGCTAGAGATCGACCTGGACGCCGTGCGGAAGAAGTACGAGGGCCTGGACGGCACCGAGCTGGCCATCTCCGAGAGCCAGGAGCGCATGGCCGTGGTGGTGGCCCCGGAGGACGCCAGTCAATTCATCGCCGCCGCCGAGAAGGAGAACCTGGAGGCCTATCAGGTGGCGGTGGTCACGGAAAATCCCCGGATGGTGATGAACTGGAAGGGCCAGAAGATCGCCGACCTGAGCCGGGACTTCCTCAACACCAACGGGGCGGTGAAGCACGCCAGCGTCCATGTGACGGGCTGCGATGAGGCGGCCTGGTCCCGCCTGTGCGAGAACCGGTTCCGCTCCTTGGAGGAGATGGCCTCCAGCCTCACCTGCGCCAGCCGGCGGGGCCTCACCGAGCGGTTCGACGGCTCCGTGGGCGCCGGGACGGTGCTGTGGCCCTTCGGCGGCAAGCACCAGGCCACCCCCGCCCAGGTGATGGCCGCCCTGCTGCCCGTCCTGCCCCATCAGGAGACCGACCAGGCCAGCGTCATGGCCTGGGGCTGTGACCCGGACGCCCTGAGCGTCTCCCCCTATTTCGGGGCCTATGGGGCGGTGGAGGACTCCATTACAAAGCTGGTGGCCGCCGGGGCGGACTACAAAAAGGTATATCTGAGCCTCCAGGAGTTCTTCGAGAAGCTACGGGACGAGCCCCTGCGCTGGGGCAAGCCCTTCCAGGCCCTGCTGGGGGCGCTGTCCGCCCAGCTGGACTACGCCGCCGCCGCCATCGGCGGAAAGGACTCCATGTCCGGCTCCTTCCTGGATAAGGACGTGCCGCCCACCCTCATCTCCTTCGCCATCGCCCCCGTCAAGGCCGGGGAGGTCATCTCCCCCGAGTTTAAGGAGCCGGGGCACCCCGTCTATTTCTTCTGCGGCGGCGGAATGACAGAAGACATCAAGGAGTGCTGGGAGCAGTTCCATACCCTGTGCCAGGAGGGGAAAGTGAAGGCCGCCTATGCCCTAGGCCCGGGCGCGGCGGCGGAGGCGGTTATGAAGATGTCCTTCGGCAACCGCGTCGGCTTTGACGTGAAAAATGTGAAGCAGAAGGTTGAGGACTACTTCTGGTCGATTGACAATCCCCACGCCATCATCGCTGAGTTGTCTGAGGAAGTGCCTGAGCGCTATGGGATCTCCAAAATCGGCGAGACGGTGGCGGAACCCACCATTACGCTGAAGCACCGCCGGTTCGGAAAAGCGGAGAGCTATTCCATCGACGAGCTGCTGGCCCTCAACGAGGGCGTGCTGGAGGCGGTCTACCCCACCCGGACGGCGGACAGCGGGGCGGTACAGGCGATCTCCTGGGACAAGCGCTCCCCCGCTGTGTGCAAGCACAAGACCGCCCGCCCCAAGGCGGTGATCCTGGCCTTCCCCGGCACCAACAGCGAGTACGACACCGCCAAGTCCTGCTTCCGGGCGGGCATCGAGCCGGAGATCGTGGTGGTGCGCAACCTGAATACCGATTTCCTGGCCCAGTCCGCCCAGGCCCTGGAGAAGGCCATCCGGGCGGCACAGATGGTGATGATCCCCGGCGGCTTCTCCGGCGGCGACGAGCCCGAGGGCTCCGGCAAGTTTATCGCCTCCTTCCTGCGCAACCCCGCCCTGGCGGACGCCATCATGGACCTCCTCCGCAACCGGGACGGCCTGATGCTGGGCATCTGCAACGGCTTCCAGGCCCTGGTGAAGCTGGGCCTGCTCCCCTTCGGGGAGATCCGTCCCATGGACGCCAGCTGCCCCACCCTGACCTACAACACCATTGGCCGGCATCAGAGCCGGTATGTCACCACCCGGGTGGCCTCCGTCCAGTCCCCCTGGATGCTGAAAAGCCAGGTGGGCGATCTGCACGCCATCCCCATCTCCCACGGCGAGGGCCGGTTCGTGGCCCCGGCGGAGGTGCTGGCGGATTTGATCGCCCGGGGCCAGGCGGCCACCCAGTACGTGGACCTGGAGGGGCGGCCCTCTATGGACATTGAAGTCAACCCCAACGGGTCCATGGAGGCCATTGAGGGCATCTTCTCCCCGGACGGCCGGGTTTTTGGCAAGATGGCCCACCTGGAGCGGCGGGGGCCCGACGTGGCGGTCAACATCCCCGGCAACAAGCACCAGCCCCTGTTTGAGAGCGCCGTGGAGTATTTTAAATAAACCAGATCCTTTCTGTCCGGACGGGGCCCAGGCCCCGCCCGGATATTTTTCGGAATCTTAACAGGAATAGCACAAAAAGTTCACAATTACATCTTCTTCCTCCGCTATAATGAGAGCATGGCCCGCCGCCATGGCGGAAGGAGAGGAGCGAAGACGTATGAAGCAGATCCCTTCCTATCGGGGCACCCTGCGCTGCCACCAGCTGAACGTGCCCGTCTGTATCCGGGAGTGCAGCGGCATCCTGGTCTTCGGCCGGAGGATCAAGTCCCTGGCCTTCTCTACCGACGTGGCCATCATCAAGAACATCAACGCCGACGCCATCATCGCCGTCTACCCCTTCACCCCCCAGCCCGCCATCACCCAGGCCATCATCAGCGTCACTGACGTGCCGGTGTTCGCCGGGGTGGGCGGCGGCACCACCAACGGGCCCCGCTCCGTCCGCCTGGCCGAGTACGCCGAGCACCAGGGGGCCTTCGGCGTGGTGCTCAACGCCCCCATCTCCAACGATACCATCTCCCGCATTAAGGAGGTGGTGGACATCCCCGTGGTGGCTACCATCGTGTCCGACCAGCAGGACTTCGCCAGCCGGATCGCCGCCGGGGCGGACATCCTCAATGTCTCCGGCGCCGCCCGCACCCCGGAGATTGTAGACACCATCCGACAGCGCTTCCCGGAGATCCCCATCATCGCCACCGGCGGGCCCACTGAGGCGGACATGCTGCGGACCATCCACGCCGGGGCAAACGCCATTACTTACACGCCCCCCACCACAGGGCAGCTCTTTTCAAAGATGATGGGGGAGTATCGGGACCGGTTTTAGCCCGCCGGGGCCGGGATCCACCGGCCCGAAAAAAAGGTTGTAAAAATTTGAAATTACCTGTTGACAAATTCGGGGAAATCCGCTATACTAACCCTTGCCCTGTTCCGGGGCCTAAAACATGGCGGCATAGCTCAGGTGGCTAGAGCATACGGTTCATACCCGTAGTGTCCCCGGTTCGAATCCAGGTGCCGCTACCATAAAAGTTCCAGGGGTCTCCCCTGTAGCCATATCGAAAACGGCCCGGTGGTCAAGCGGTTAAGACTCCGCCCTTTCACGGCGGCAACACGGGTTCGAGTCCCGTCCGGGTCACCACCTTTTCCAGCCGTTTCCAATATGGAGGCATAGCTCAGCCGGTAGAGCGTCCGCCTCACACGCGGAAGGTCACAGATTCGAGTTCTGTTGTCTCCACCAAGAATCCCCTAGAGCCATAAGGCTTTAGGGGATTTTACTTTGCTGGCCCGGTCTTCATTTCAGCTAAAAAGGCACACTGACAACTACCCCGCTGATCAAGCGGCTGCCCCTTTGCGTATAAGGGGTGTGGTAGCACGTCAAGTGTGCCATATTTCTGTTATTTGATTGTGCCTATATCATATCACAGTAAGCCAATTGAGTCAATGGGTTTTAATTATTGTGAGAAACCATTCACCTTACAGATACATTTTCCCTTTCGGGGCAATCGTGGGCTTTAGCGGTTCCGGGTATCCTTTGATCCGGCACAATTTTTTCGCCATGTTAAAAATAGTATTTGGCACACTGCCCTCCGGCTCTCCCACAACAATGGACTTAACCACACTGGAATCGTTCTTGGGGTGGTAGCGAATCTCCATAGCCTTGTAAGTGTGAACCGAAGTATAGGTACGGCCTTTCTCGTCTATAGCCCCGATGATGGCCCCAGTTTCACCGCCAATAACCCCGCCAATCAATGCACCGCCCCAGGCGCTCCCCTGTTGGGTAAATTCCCTTGACCACATGAAGCAGCTTACGCCGCAAACTTGATCCAGCGGCAACACGACTTCATCCTTGCGTCCAAAGGTGATCTCGCCAAGGTGGCTTGAAAAACCTACGATTGTGGTAGTGAGCGGAGGGAACGCGGAAAGCCCTTCCAGGCTCAGTAAAACTTCTGAGGCGCAAATATTTTTGGGCAGCTTCGGTTCATTCTTCTTCCCAAACCCAAACATCTTCTATTCCTCCTATATACTCGACATGTATTCAGGTATTGGGCAGCCGCATTTCCCCGTCGCAGCGGGAGCACCAGCCCTTCTGCCCGGCGTTGCCCCGGATCAGCTGGCCGCAGTGGGGGCATTTGGCAATCACCTTGCGGACTGCGTCGGTGGAGGTATTGGCCTGGTGAACCAGGCGGATCAGCTCATTCAGCTGCTCGGCAAAGGCCAGGGCCAGCTTATACTCCTGGCTGTTGGCAGGGATGGGGCCGTCCGTGACTGGCATAATGTATGGAGAACCGTTCTCAAACTGGATCACAAACCGGATTTGACGCCCCTTCTTCTCATCCTTCTGCTGGATTTCAGCCCCCCGGATGGACTTGAAATCGACCAGCTTGTCCGGGGACTTCTGGCCGTTGAAGATGGCCACCTCCTGGGTGCGGTTATTGGTGTAGACGTCCCACCTTCCATAGGAAAGCTGGGGGGCGTCCTCCCACTTGTGGGTGGTAATCCACTCATCCGAGGATACTGTGGCCGCCGTCTCCCTCCCTCCAATATAGATCCAGCGGCCGCCCAGACCAAACAGGAACAGCAGGATGATGGCCCACCACAGGATGTATTCCGCCGCAAAGAGGACAACCCCATAGTTGGACAGCACCGTGACCACGCCGATGATGGCGAAAAAGATCAGTAGAACTGTCATCAAGCGTTTCATTCGTTTTCCCATCATACTCTCTCCCAAACTATGATTACGGAACTCTTCTTGGACACATTCTATCATGGGACAGCGGGACATTCAAGTAGCACTTACAGCGGCGGGGTATAGCTGGAGAGCGCCAGAGGTTTGCGGCCCCGGCGCTCTCTGTTCGCGCTCCCCCACTTTGGTCAGCCGCGTTTTGGCTTTCCATACAGCTTTAGATGCTGGGCGGTCGTCCCCCCTTTGCGAGGGCGTGGATTGAAACTTATTGACTGTTGCGTTTGTTATCGTTATAATGATGTCATTCCCCCTCGCGGAGGGGCGTTGGTTGAAATCACAAAAAACTAGAGCAAGTTTTTTGTAAATAGAAGATTTTTCCCGGCAGCGCGGAAAAGAGAGGTATATCAGCAGATACTATAACCACCCCAGCGGGAAAATCAAGAGGAGAGGAGCTGTGTCCTGATGGCAAATAAAAAGAAAAAGCCAAAGGAGCCGCCAAAGGAACCGGAATTAAAACCCGCTAAACCAGAAAAAGATAGCAGTCCCCTTCTTGTGGCCCTCATTTGTTTGCTTGTCCTCATTGGGCTTGGCGAAATCGGACTTTTGGGATACATCGGGTTCAGCGTCTTTCAGCAGCAGCAGACGTATATCAGCCAGCCAGCAGACGCTCAGACACGTCCAGCCTCCACCAGTTTTTCCTATAGCGGCCCGCACAGGCAGGTGGAAGATGGGGTAGTGATCTGGGAGTGGGATGGGAATCCCACTGGAAGCGCACCACAGGCCCCCAACAACACAGGCGGGGAACTGGGTGCGGGAGGGCCAGGTGCTTCTTCTCCCGCTGAAGGGACGGATGCGCCTAATCCATAGTAATCCCAAAAGCAGAACCAGAGCCCGAGACATCCCTAGCCAATCAAAACACGGACGGGAAGGAGCGGCGGAATAATTGGGCCAGCGGGCATACCTTGGGATCGAAGAATCTGACAAATACCACGACTATGCGTGCCGGGCGGCAAAAACTATCCCGCCAGAAAATGAAATCTGGTTTGATTCTGCGGAACAGGTGAAAGCCGCTGCTCTAGGCGGGTAGTCCCCTCCGGTATATCCGGCCATCACAAAGACAAACTCCCCCCATCCGGCTCTCACCGGCTGGGGGGAGTTCGCTGCTATTGATCCAGTTCTGTTGTTATCTCTGATAGACGATTTCGCCCGCGCTGACCGTCATATCCACCTTCACATCCTTGATATGATCCGGCTCCGCCTCATACAAGTCTTCCGCCAGTACCACCAGGTCGGCATGCTTGCCCAGCTCGATGGTCCCGTTTTCCTCCTCCGTATAGGAGGCGTAGGCCGGGTACTTGGTGAACAGCTTCACCGCCTCGTCGATGTCCAGCTTCTCGGAGGGGATCCAGCCCCCCTCCGGCAGGCCCTTGATGTTCTTCCGGGTGACTGTGAAGTACAGGTTTTCCAGGACATCGAAGGAGACCACCGGCGCGTCGGAGCCGCCCATGGCGGGGATGCCCAGATCCAGCATGGACTTCCAGGCGTAAACGCCCTCCATGCGGCGGGGGCCGATCCGGTCCTCCACCACGTCCATGTCCAGATCCACGAAAACAGGCTGGATATACGCCAAAATCTCCCGCTCCGCCATCTTCCTTAAAATTTGGGGATTGGTGATCTGGGCGTGGACGATGCCGTGCCGGCCCTTGGGGTTGTCTCTCCTGGCCTCCGACTTCTCAATGGCCTGGATCACCATATTCATGGCCCGGTCACCGATGCAGTGGATCGCCGTCTGCATCTGGTGCCTGTCACAGAAGTCCAGCATATCGTCCAGCTCCGCCTGGGTGTAGATGGTCAGCCCCCGGTTGCCGGCGCCCCCCTCATAGGGCTCCTCCAGCGCCGCCGTCATCGCCCCCAGGGAGCCGTCCTGGAGCATCTTCATGGGCCCGATGGTGAATTTATGGCCGGTCTGGCCGGTGCGGAAGCCCTCCTCGATGAAAGCCTTCCCCTCCTCCAGGCGCTCAAACAGGCACTGCTCATAAATCCGGACCGTCAGCCGTCCCTTTTCATCCAGGTTCCGGAAGGCGTCCATGATCCGCCGCCAGTTCTTCCCCGGCAGCGACGCCAGGTCATCGGACTGGATCGCCGTGATCCCCGCCTCGTTGAGCTTCTGGCAGCCAAAGAGGATATACTCCTCAATCTCCTCCTGGGAGGGGGCCTCCAGTACAGAGTAGAAGAACTGCACGGCGTTCTCCTTCAGCGTGCCGGTCTCAAAATCCACGTCCCGCTCGATCTCCGAGAAGTTGGGGATCGCCGCCAGCCGCTTCAGCCCGCAGGTGTTGGTCACCGCCGCATGGCCGCACACCCGCACCATGATGATGGGGATGTCGTCCCGCAGGGCGTCCAGCTCGTCTTTGCGGGGATAGCGGGGCTGGTCAAAGTGTGTCTCATTCCAGCCCCGGCAGAAAAGCCACGTCAGCGGCTTTTCCCCCTGGCTTTTGAGCCGCTTTTCCGCCGCCGCAAGACAGTCCTCCACGCTGGTACAATCGAAGAGCTTTACGGACTTCTCCACAAAGGCGTAGTGGAGCATATGTAAATGGGAGTCCACAAAGCCCGGCAGCATCAGCCTGCCCCGTAAATCAATCTTTTCTTCACAGGCGATCTCCGCCGCCTCCTCATTGGTGCCGATAAACGCCACCCGCCCGTCCTTTACACCGACGGCCTGGGCAACGGCACCGCTATGATTCAGCGTTCTGATCTTTCCGTTATAAAAAAGTTTGTCCATCATTCTTTTCGCCTTTTACTTTATTTTTTCTTGTCCTCATAGAACAGGGCGACATTCTCATCCAGCTTGCCGATCCCCATGTAGCGGGCCTTATAGTCCTTCAGCAGCTTCAGGAAGGTGCCGCTCAGGGCAAACAGGGTCACCACGTTGACGAAGGTGGGGACGATGGTGGTGAAGTCGCAGATCGTCCACAGCTGGGCCGGGGTGCCGTTGCTGTACACGTTCAGGACGGTGACCAGCATGCCCCACAGCGGCGTGCCCAGGATGAACACCTTCTCCGCAATCTTCATCACCTTCTCGTTGTTCTTCAGCCAGTGCTTCAGGATCACGCTGTAGTAGGTGAACCAGCCGGTGGAGGTGGTCAGGCCGAACAGGAAGATGGACAGCGCAATCAGCGCCCTGCCGAAATAGCCCATGCCGGACTCAAAGGCGGTCAGGGTCAGCTCAGCGCCCTGCAGGCCGGAATTCCAGAAGCCGGTCACGATCACAACCAGGCCGGTCATGGAGCAGATCACGATGGTGTCCATGAACACCTCGAAGGCGCCCAGCAGGCCCTGCTTCACCGGGTGGTCCGTCTTGGCGGAGGCGTGCACCATGGGGGAGGTGCCCCAGCCGGCCTCGTTGCTGTACACGGAACGGGCGAAGCCAAGGCGCATCGTGGTGGCCACGCCGGCGCCCATGAAGCCGCCCACAGCGGCCTGCTCCGTGAAGGCGCCCTTGAAAATCATAGCGAGGGCGCCGGGCAGCTGGCCGATGTTCATAATCAGGATCACGATGGAGCCCAGGATGAAGAATCCGCACATGATGGGGGTCAGGAAGGCCGCAATCTTGCCCACCTTCTTGATGCCGCCGATGATAACGATGTAGATGCCGATCACGTACAGCACGGAGGGCACGATGAAGGGGATGTTAAAGGTGGTGCCAATCGCCTCAGACACGGTGTAGTTCTGGGCGGTGATGAACCAGGTGCTGAAAATCATCGCTCCGAAGCCCGCCGCAAAGGTCAGCCACAGGCCTTTGGGCCACTTCTTCTCCTCGCCCAGGCCCTTCTGCATGTAGTAGGTCGGGCCGCCGATATAGGTGCCGTCGGGTCTCTTCTCCCGGTAGTAGACGCCCAGGGAGACCTCGGCCATCTTGATGACCATGGCCAGCAGCGCCGCAACCCACAGCCAGAACAAAGCGCCAGGGCCGCCGGTGGCGATGGCGGTGGCCACGCCGGACATGTTGGACACGCCGACGGTGCCGCCAATGGCGATGGAGATCGCCTGGAAGGGCGTCAGGTTCTTGCCGTCATCCCCCCCGCCGCTTCTGGCGTCCTTATTGAACATGTTTTTGATGATATAACCCAGGTGTCTGAACTGGAAAAATCCAGAACGAACGGTCAAGTAGATCCCCGTGACGAGAATCGTGACCAGCAGCGGGGCACCCCATAGCCAACCAGTAACCGCTTCAAATGCCGCAAACATTGCCTCTCCTCCAATAAAATATAGATTTGTTTCGGCCCGCTCTTCTGCCTGAAACTAGGTATAACTTACCAGCAAAAATTGTGCCAACACCATTTCCAATGGATTCTACTGATTATTCGCGGGTTTCACGGTATTTCCACCCCTTTTTATAGGATAGCCCTTGACTTATCCTATAACTTATCCTATAATACCCCCTATGAAAACCATTTATATCATCTTTAACACCAGAGAAAACACCGAAACCTGGTCCTCCCTGTACGAGAACCTGAAGGCCGTGTTCGAGGACTATGTCCGTGTCAAAATCTGCTTTCTGGACGAGGCCCTCCCGGCGGATCTGATGGACGGGGACCTGTTTTTGGTGCTCTACCGGGAGCGGGTCTACCCCATGAAGGATTACGTGCCCTCCCTGGACAAGGTCGTTGTCATGTCCCGAACCGTGCAAAGCCAGTATCTGGAGGAGCTGTACCAGCTGCCGGAGGGGACGCAGCTGCTGGTGGTCAACGACTCCGTGGAGAGCACCCTCCAGGCGGCCAACAACCTGTACGCCCTGGGCTTGAACCATCTGAACCTGGTGCCCTACCTGCCCTCGGAGCCCAACCCCCTCTATCGGGAGATCAAGCTGGCCATCACGCCGGGGGAGGAGGAGATGGTGCCCCCCCATGTGGAGCGGATCATCAACATCCAGAGCCGCTGCATCGACGCCAACACCTTCATCACCATCATCAACAAGCTGAACCTGAACAATCAGCTGATTACCCGCAATCTGCTGGAGTACACCAAGACGCTGGCCACCGACGGCACAGGCTTCACCCGCAAATACGTGACGGAAAACCTGAAAAACGAGATGCTCAACCAGGCGTTCCAGACCCTGGACTACGGCTTCATCCTCACCGACACCCTGCGAAGCACCGTGTACAGCAACGATCTGGCGGCGGCCTATTTCGACCTGCGCCCGGACAGCCCGGCGTCCTTAAAGCTGGCCTTCGGCGCCCAGTACGAGGCGCTTTTCGCCCCGGACGACTACCGCAACCGGCTGTTCCCCCTGAACGGCACCAACTACATCATCACCCGTACCACCATCTCCGTGGTGGATCAGATGATCGGATACGCCTTCCGGATCCGCACCGAAAAGGATATTAAAAACCTGGAGGTGGATATCAGCAAGCAGCTGGTGAAAAGCGGCCTCATCGCCAAATACCACTTCACCGACATCATCGGCCAGTCAGACGCCATGCTGAAGTGCCTGTCCCTGGCGAAAAAGGTGGCCCTCACGGACTTCGCCGTCCTGATCAGCGGCGAGAGTGGAACCGGCAAGGAGCTGCTGGCCCAGTCCATCCACAACTTCTCCAACCGGAAAAACGGCCCCTTTGTGGCCATCAACTGCGCCGCCCTGCCGGAGAACCTGCTGGAAAGCGAGCTCTTTGGCTATGAGAAGGGCGCCTTTACCGGCGCCTCCCCCCACGGGAAAGTGGGGCGGTTTGAGCAGGCCCACCGGGGGACCATCTTTTTGGACGAGATCGGCGACATGTCCCTCAACCTCCAGGCCCGGCTGCTGCGTGTCCTCCAGGAGCAGCAGCTCATGCGCCTGGGGAGCGATAAAGTCATTGACATCGACGTGCGTGTCATCGCCGCCACCAACCGTGATCTGCCCGAGGCCATCCGCAACCGCCACTTCCGGGAGGACCTGTACTACCGGCTGTGCAACATCCCCATCCATATACCGCCCCTGCGGCAACGGAAAAAAGACATCCCCTATATTTTCTCCTCCTTCCTCAGCTCCTTCGAGGAGCGCCTGGAGGACGATCTGATCCATAAGCTGACGGTATACCACTGGCCCGGGAATGTGCGGGAGCTGAAAAACGCCGCCGACTACTACCGGACGCTCCACGAGCTGCCGGAGACCATCCTCAGCGCCATCAGCGGCCCTGGGGCGCCGGAGGCCCGGGAGAGCCCCGGCCGGCCCGCCGGCGCTGAACCTGGCCCGGTGTTCCCGCCGGCCAGCCGGGACCAAGAGACATTGGATCACAGGATTTTGGATATCATCCGTGTCCACTCCTCCGACACCGGGGGGATCGGGCGGGTCGCTATCCTACAGTTGCTCCACCAGCAGGGCGTCTCCCTCAGTGACAACGGCCTCCGCCTGCGGATCCAGGCCCTGAGGGAGGAGGGCAAGATCCTCACCAGCCGGGGCCGCACCGGCTGCCGCCTGGCCGGGCCTCTCCCGCCAGAGGTCGGGAACCACTGACCGTTCGGGACAACCGCTCCGAACCACCCATTTCCACGCAGAGAGGATGAAATTCCCTTGGCTAAAATCCGCCAGAACAGCGAGGCCGCCCTGGCCAGCGCCCCCATCGGGCCCCTGATGGTGAAGCTGGCCCTCCCGGCGGTGGCCGCCCAGCTGATCAACATGCTGTACAACATCGTGGACCGCATCTACATCGGCCACATCCCTGAGGTGGGGCGGGACGCCCTCACCGGCCTGGGGGTCACCTTCCCCATCCTGATGCTCATCTCCGCCTTCGCCGCCTTCGCCGGCATGGGCGGCGCCCCCCTGGCCTCCATCCGCCTGGGCGCCGGCGACCGGGAGGGGGCCGAGAAAATCCTGGGCACCTCCGCCGCCATGCTCATCGGCACCTCCGTGGTACTGACCACGGTGTTTATGATCGTCAAACAACCGGCGCTTATGGCCTTCGGCGCCTCGGAGGACACCATCGGCTACGCCCTGGACTATATCTCCATCTACCTGCTGGGCACGGTATTCGTCCAGTTCGCCCTGGGGCTGAACACCTTCATCAGCGCCCAGGGCAAGGCCCTGGTGGCCATGTGCTCGGTCCTTATCGGGGCGGTATTGAACATCGTCCTGGACCCGGTCTTTATCTTCGCCCTGGGCCTGGGGGTGCGGGGGGCGGCCATCGCCACCGTCCTCTCCCAGGGGGTGAGCGCCTGCTGGGTGGTGGGCTACCTGTGCTCCCGCCGGTCCGGCCTGCGGATCCGCCCGGCCAACCTCCGGCCCCAGAGGGCGGTCCTGCTCCGGATTGCCGGGCTGGGCATCGCCCCCTTTATCATGCAGTCCACTGAGAGCCTGGTCACCGTGGTCCTCAACTCCGGGCTCCAGACCTTCGGCGGCGACCTGTACGTGGGCACCATCACCGTGATGCAGAGCGTGATGCAGATGGTGGTCATGCCCGTCCAGGGGGTGACCCAGGGCGTACAGCCCATTATGAGCTACAACTACGGGGCCGGGAACTTCGCCCGGGTGCGCCGGACCTTCTGGCTGCTGCTGCGGGTGACGGTGACCGCCACCACCTGCGCCTGCCTGCTGGTCTCCCTGCTGCCGGAGCGGCTGGCCCTCATCTTCAACGACGACCAGGAGCTGGTGGCCCTGGTGGGCCGGGTCATGCCCATCTTCTTCGCCGGCATCTGGGCCTTTGGGGCGCAGATGGCCTGCCAGTCCGCCTTTATGGCCATGGGCCAGGCAAAAATCAGCCTGTTCCTGGCCCTGCTGCGGAAGGTCATCCTGCTGATCCCCCTGGCCATCCTCCTGCCCCGGGTGACGGGCAGCGTGATGGGCATTTACGCCGCCGAGCCCATCGCCGATATGCTGGCCTCCGCCACCACGCTGACCCTGTTTATCCGGAAGCGGAAGGCACTCCTCCCTACCGGCCCAGCCGCCGGCGCCAAATAGAAACCGCCCGCCTCTACAGGCGGGCGGTTTTCTGTCAGTCGGGCAGGGGCTCCTCCCCCGCTCCAGGCTGGAGGGCCACCAGGTCGTACAGCCGCAGCACCGCCGCCGCCAGCACAAACAGGGAGGCCCACAGGTTGAGGCGGGCGGAGGGGGTCGGGCTCCCCTCCCAGGTCTTGAGCGCCAGGGAGAAAAAGTAGGTCAGCGCCCCCACCACCACCGCCCCGGCGGTGAGGCGGAGGCGTCTGGGGTCCGGGACCTCCTCCGCCGTCCCGGCGATCAGCCGGCACAGGCCCTCCCGCTGGATCACCACCCCCCGCCAGGACAGGCAGACGGACAGGACCAGCAGGGTGAGAAACATCAGGGAGGTGTCTACCTCCCGCAGTTGTCCGCGCAAATCCTCCACAGCACCAGCCCCCTTTCCCTACTCTATGCCCCTGGGGCGGGTTGGGTGACGCAACCCCGATCCCCCTCGGGGCCCAGGATGGCGTGGGCGTGTTCCAGGGCCTTCTGGAGCTGGTTGTAGGTGGTTTTGGTGATGATCTGGCTCTCCCCCGCCTCGTAGGCGGCCATGGCCCGGTGGATGTCCACCAGAAAACGCCGCTGTCCGGCGGGCTGGCTGTTCCGGTGTACCATGTAGTAGGGGGTGTAGGAGACATCGGTGACGGCGGCGGAGCCGTCCGGGCCCCGGGTCAGCTCCAGATCCAGAATGGCGGTGGTCCGGGTGGCCAGGTCCCGCTTGGGGTCGTCAAAATTCTGGTTGGAGATGAAGTTGCCCAGGGAGTAGATCACTAACCCCTCCCGCTCCCCGCCGTCCCAGGCCGGCGCGGTGACCCTCTCATAGGGCTGGAGGACGTGGGGGTGGCCCCCCAGCACCAGATCCGCCCCCTGGCCCACCAGGAACCGGGCCAGTTCGGTCTGATGGCGGTTGGGGGCGTTCTGGTACTCCACCCCCCAGTGGATCATCACGGCGATCAGGTCAGTCTCCAGGGCCCGGGCGGCGGCCAGGTCGGCGGACAGCAGCCCGTAATCCGGGTTGGCCAGGGTGGTGTAATAGTCCAGGTTGAAGAGATTGGCGGCGTACATCTTGTCAGAATCCAGGCGGAAGCCGTTGAGGCCGTAGGTGTAGGACAAAAAGGCCACGGAGATGCCCCCCGCGTCCGCCACGTAGACGCCGCTATTTTGATCCCGCTCCTCCCGGGAGCGGTGGGTGCCCACATGGGCCAGGCCGGCGCTGTCCAGCACGTCCAGGGTGCGGAAGATGCCCTCCAGCCCCCGGTCCCGGCTGTGGTTGTTGGCGGTGGACAGCAGATGGAACCCCGCCTCCCTCAGATCATAGGCCAGGGCGTCCGGGGAGTTGAAGGCGGGGTAGCCGGAGTAGTCCGGGCCGCCGGCCAGCACCGTCTCCAGATTGGCCACGGCGTAGTCCGCCCCGGCCAGCTGGTCTGTAGCGTCAGACAAGATATGGCTGTAGTCGTAGTCCCCCGTCTCCGCCACATAGGCGTCGTTGGTGATGGGCATGTGGCTCATCACGTCCCCGGCCACCATCAGGCGGGCCACAACGGGCTCTGGATCAGGCTCTGGCTCGGGGGCCGGTTCCGGCTGGGGCTGGGCGGCGGACAGGGCGGGCGGCTGAGCGTCGGGCTCCGGCGCCTCTTCCCCGCCGCCGCAGCCGGGGAGAAGCAGGGACAGGCCCAGGGCCAGGGCTAACATCCTTCTCACACCAAATCCCCCTCCATCCGGGCGTACAGCTCCTCCGACAGGGCGGAGCACAGGGCGTACAGGCCATATTCATCGGTCCGGCGGGGGGCCCCGGTGGTGATGACCACCACCCCGTCCCCGGTATCCGGGTTATAGGTGAACAGGGAGAACACCCCGTAGGCGCTGCCGGTGTGGTAGCACAGCACGTCCTGGCCCAGCAAATCCTCCTGGCGGCGGAGGATCAGGCACTGTTCAAAGGGGGCCCCGCTCTCGGGAGTGACGGTAAAACGGGGCTGTTCCATGGCGGCCACCGTCTCCGGGGACAGGTACCGGGCCCCCTCAAAGCTGCCGTCCCCCGCCAAAATGGCCATCAGCTTGGCCATATCCACAGCGCTGACGGTAAAGCCGCCGGGAAAATAGGTGGCGCCGCCGCCGATCTGGCTGGGGACAGACTGTCGGGTCTGGGCCTCGGGGGAGCGCTCCACCCCGCCGGAGGAATTGTACAGGCAGGCCACCTCGCCGGCCTCCAGAAATCCGGCGTGGAGGGAGGCCCTGGCCTCCAGGGGCTGGAGAAACCGCTCCTGGAGGTACTGGTCCAGTGGACGGCCGGCGGCCAGTTCCAGGGTGACCCCCAGGATGCTGGCCCCGAAGTTGCTGTAAGCCCAGTATCCCCCGTCTCCGGGCTCCATAGACCGCCAGGCCGAGGAGGCGCTCAGCCGGCCCCGGAGCTTGGACAGGCCGTTGCCCATCTCCAGCCCCCGGAGGGAGGAGGTGTGGGTCATCAGGGAACAGGCGGAGGGCTGTGTTTTGCTGTAAGGGTTGCGGACCCCCGCCCCCCAGTAGCCGGACATGGGGGCGTCCAGGTCCAGCAGGCCGTCGTCCACCATAGCCATGGCGCATATGCCCAGCACCACCTTAGAGATGGAGGCCACCCGGACCTTTGTGTCGGCGGTCATCTCCCGCTGGCCCTTCACCGCCCAGCCCCAGGCCCCGAACTGGCTCAGCTGGCCGCTCTCTACCGTGGCCACCGCCACCGCCACGGCAGAGTATTTCTCCATCACCCGGGCCAGGGCCTGGTCAATGTCCTCCTGGGTGAGCTGGGGGCCGGGGTCGGGGAGGGCGGCGGGGACGGGCTCCTCCAGGGGCGGGGAGGAGCCGTTCATGGAGGAGGATTCCTCCATGGCTGCCCCGCTGGCGCCAGCGGGGGGCGTGCCCGGGTTGGAAGATCCCCCCGCCCCCGGGGCGCAGGAGGTCAGAAGAAGGACGGCGGCCAGAAGGGACGCCAAAGCGGTATGGGCCATGAGAAGGACTCCTCTCCCAGAATCTGTCGAAGTTTGCCGGATCTTATTTATTATAATCCAAAGATCGGAAGGAATCAAGCTGGCACCCATGTCCGGGAGTGTCAACAAGAAGATTGATTTCCGGTTTTCCCCCCGGCGGCGGCGGGAAAACCCAATCAAAGCTCGTAATTTGGGCGCTCCTCCCATGTCCCCTGGGGCAATTTCGCCGGCTGGCGCAAAAAAGCGGCGGGCCCGGAACGGGCCCGCCGTCTTTCTCGGCGCAACACCCAAAGATAGACACCGCTTTTAGTGACGTCGATAGTACTCATAAGTGTTGCTGATGATGGCGCTGGTGGTGAAGGCGTTCGGGGAATTTAGGTAACTCTCCTCCGGTTCCCCTACCACAGCGGTCACGTCCATATAGTCGGTGGTATCTTCATCTGCATCCGCATAACTGATTAGAATTGTATAGAGTACAGCATATTCCTCATTGACTGTGGGGCACATTTTGAAGGTAGAATCATTGGGCCCCCGATAGCTGGAGGTTCTGAAATACCGAACGGCGCCCTCATACTCCTCCAGCGTGATATCACTTGGGAGCTTGCCATTCACAAAGCTGATCGTCGCAGCGATATACTCCCACGCCGCCGCTCGAGGCACATCCAGCTTAGCCATGATGGCAGCAGAAACTTCAGCGATGGTAAGGCCCATTTTCAAAAATTTCGGATTAGTCCTCACAAAGTACGTCTCAACGGTTTTCGTCTCCAGGACTCTAATCACCACCGGGCTATACTGTGATGACTCTAGCAACATCTTGGAATTATAGGTTTTCAGATCCCCGCAGGCATTTTCCAGGCATTTTCTGACCGTGTTCTTCTTTAAAATATCACTATCATAAGTTTCTGTGGAACCATCGCTCTCATCCTTAATCACAGTCAGTACAGAGACATCCAATTCAAGCGCCTCAGCATTGTCAATTATGTATTGTAAATCCACAATCCCATTTTCTGTGACCGGCAGCTCACTCACCAGGCCGGAGGGAACCAGGGTGCTATACACATATCTTGCGCCATCTTTCTGGCAAAACCACGCCACCGACAAGGATCCGTCCTCGCAAAACATTCCTGTGGCGGTAGAATTCTCCGCGCTGCTGATACAGGTCATGCCGCCAATTATCATACTCTCCGCTTCACTCGGTGTAGAATTGATCTCCACCGCATAGTCGCACGCAGAAATGATATTGATAATGACCGCCACAGCAATCAAAATACTCACTAATTTTTTCATTTCTCTCTAGGCGCCGTTTGGGTGTTTTGACTTTTTTCAAACAAGCCTTAGATTCCTCCATTTTTATTTATTTGGAGTTTCAAAAAAACAGCAATAGAAACAGGCCCTGGTATCCTTTGATGACCAATCCTATGGATATCAGCATTTGGATCGGGCTCAACTGGTAGTCATCGTCATCCAACAGTCTTGGAATCTCAAAACACGCAGCCAACACCAGGGCCATCAGCAGCATAAGCCCATGGAATTTTTCCCGATAATCATTTGGCACAAGATAAAAAATCGCCCCAACCAGAAAGAGGATTCCGCTGATTATCTTGATGATTTTTAACCCTTTCCCATCGTCTATACCCGGTACCCCCCTGTCGTGATATTGATTGGAAGATGCGGGGAGATTTATAAAAGCGGCGGGCCCGTTCCGGGCCCGCCGTATGTGTATGGGGTTGTTTGGGATTTTCTTCTTAGAAAATGCCCTGGGCCATCATGGCGTCGGCCACCTTCTGGAAGCCCACGATGTTGGCGCCGGCCACCAGGTCATAGCCCAGGCCGTAGCGCTCGGCCACCTCCACGGAGGAGGCGTAGATGTTCTTCATGATGCCCTTCAGCTTCTCGTCAACCTCCTCGGCGGACCAGTACAGCCGCTCGGCGTTCTGGGCCATCTCCAGCTCGGAGACGGACACGCCGCCGGCGTTGACGGCCTTGGAGGGGGCGACCACAATGTGGGGCTGCTTCTTCAGGAACTCCAGGGCCTCGTTGGTGGTGGGCATGTTGGCCACCTCGATGTAGTACTTCACACCGGCGGCGGCGATCTTCTCAGCCCACTCCAGGTTAACGTCGTTCTGGGTGGCGGCGGGCATGTAGATGTCCACGTCCTTCACGCCCCAGCACTTGGTGTTGGGCACGAACTCGCAGCCGAACTTCTCGGCGTAGGGGGCGCAGTGCATGGGGTCCTTGGCCCGCATCTCCAGGATGTAGTTCAGCTTCTCCTCGGTGTCCACGCCGTCGGGATCGTGGATGTAGCCGTCGGGGCCGGCGAAGTAGGTGACCTTGGCGCCCAGCTCGGCGGCCTTCTTCATGATGCCCCAGCCCACGTTGCCGTAGCCGGAGATGGCGATGCGCTTGCCCTCGATGGGCTCGTTGTCGTGCTTGAGCACCTCGCACAGATAGTAGACAGCGCCGTAGCCGGTGGCCTCGGGACGGAGGATGGAGCCGCCGGTGGAGACAGCCTTGCCGGACAGAGCGCCAAACTCGGCGGCGCCCACGATGCGGCGGTACTGGCCGTACATATAGCCGATCTCACGGCCGCCCACGCCCAGGTCGCCGGCGGGGCAGTCGATGTCCTGGCCGATGTGGCGGTACAGCTCGGTGATGAAGGCCTGGCAGAAGCGCATGACCTCAGCGTCGCTGCGGCCACGGGGGTCGAAGTCGGAACCGCCCTTGGCGCCGCCGATGGGCAGGCCGGTCATGGCGTCCTTAAAGACCTGCTCGAAGCCCAGGAACTTGATGATGGACAGGTTGACGGAGGGGTCAAAGCGGATGCCGCCCTTGTAGGGGCCCAGGGCCCCGTTGTACTGCACCCGGTAGCCGCGGTTGACGTGCCACTCGTGGTTGTCGTCCTCCCAGGTGACACGGAACTCGATGGTGCGCTCGGGCTCCACCATCCGCTCCAGCAGGGCCACCTTCTCATACTCGGGGTGGGCGTTGATGACGGGCTCCAGGGAGGTCAGGACCTCCTCCACGGTCTGCAGGAACTCGGGCTCGTTGGCGTTCTTGGCCTTGGTGTCGTTCAGAACTCTCTCAAGGTACTTATTCATAGCGGCATTCCTCCTAAAAATATATGGTTTTTGACAGAAAGCCTTCATTCTCCGGCGGAATTGGAAGAAATTCGGAGGAGGGCCCCCTGTTTGCGCTCTGGTGTGTCTATCATATCACAAAGTATTTGGGTGTAAAGCATTTCTTTTGTGGGGGTTGCCACAACGAAACAACTGTGGCGCCCACGGTAAGACACCAAAAAACGGCCGTTTCACCAAAAAGAAACAGCCGTTTTTGGTCAATATGCAAGATTTCAGTCAAAGGCAAGGCCCAAGTAACCCGTGGAGGACCAGTCCCAGGTTTTTTCCGCCTCCGGGTCCAGCCATTTCAGCATCCCCCACTGGGTGGGCTGGCCCTCCCGGGCGGGGACCCGGTACTCCCCCGACCAGGCGGGCAGCAGGGCGGGCAGCCAGTCCAGGGCCCAGGCCCGGGCCTGCTCGCCCCCCAGCAGCTCCTTCAGGATCAGCCTGTCTCCCCCGCTCCCTTCGGCGCAGAGGATGACGGCGCCGTGGGGGGTCTCCAGGGCGTACAGGCCGCCGCCGGGGGCGATGGCGGAGCACCCGGCCTGGAAGGCCAGGGCATCCCGATTGTACCGGATGTGGGGGGTACCGGCCAGCAGGGCCTCCCGCAGGTTCCCGTAGTCCTCGGGGGTGATCCCCTCCAGCTTGGGCGGGGCGCCGGCGGGGGCCGGGCCCAGGGGGGCCTGACGCTGTTCCAGCACAAAGCACTCCCGGAACCCGCTCCGGGCGTAGTAGTTGTGGAGGGAGGGCTCAGAGGGGACCACGGTGACGGCGGGGATGGACATTTTCTTGAACGCCTCGTCCATGTCCGCCATCAGCCTGGCGGCGAAGCCCCGTCCCCGGCAGTCCGGGTGGGTGGCCACCGCATAGATGTAGGCCGCCCGGAACTCCCCCCGGCCGGGCACCACAAAGGTGGTGTCAAACCAGGTGGTCATGGAGCGGACGGCGCCGTCCTCCTCCAGGACATAGACCCGCTCCGGGCGGTAGTAGTTGTCAAAGAAGTTGGCCAGGAAGCGGTCCTCCCCCACAAAGGAGTTTTTCCACAGCTCCCGCTGGGCGGGGATGTCGGCGGGGGTGGACATACGGGTTGTTACCATGGTATCCCTCCAAAATGATGGCTTTTAGGGGGCCGGTGGCCCCCTAAAGCGCTTAGAAGCTGTGCCATTCGCCGAAGTATCAAGACGCACGAGCTAAAATTGCCGGTGGCAAGGCAAAAAAGCGCAGGAATCCTGGGTGGATTTCAAGATTTATTCACACAGCCACAGGTGATTTTAGCCGTGAAGATCTGGGCTGAGGCGATTGGTACAGCTTCTTAATATCCAGGGTAGACGTCGCTCTTCCGGGGGATGATGACCCCGCAGGCCAGATAACCCCAGAAGCCCAGGGAGAAGGTGGCGATGGTGGCGATCAGCCAGCCCACCCGCACCAGGGTGGGGTCGATGTCGAAGTACTCGGCGATGCCGCCGCACACGCCGGCCACCATCTTACAGTTTCCCTCTGTGCGGTACAATCTCTTGCTGCTCATTCATATCCGCTCCTTTTCAAAATCCTATGGGGTTCTTCTGTACTACATCATACGCCCCGAGGATTGAAAATTCCATAGGGATATTCTGAAAGAATGATTAAAAATTTCAGGCCCCTTTTCTCTGTACCAGCCACAGCCTGCGGGCCAGGAGGGCGGAGGTGATGGTAAAAAATACCTCCAGGGCGGTGGACACCATCATTGGGATGGCGAACAGCGCCCCGGAACCGGCCACAATGAGCAGCCACCACCGGAGCAGGGGGCCCGACTTCTCCCGGTCCCGCCGCCGGACGGCCAGGATGGCGGTGAGCAGGGCCATCATCAGCAGGGCGCAGGCCCCGGCGGCCAGCACCACATGGAGGGCGGAAAAGCGGGGGAGGTACTGGGGCAGATAGGGGATGGCCAGGGCGCAGCTCAGGGCCAGGCAGGCGGCCAGGCTAAGCGCCCACACCCCCGCCCGGGGGAGGAGCGGCAGGGTCCAGCCGACCTGGACCAGCACCACGAAAAAATACCCCATCGCCAGCAGGCCCCAGTAGATGAAGCCCCGGTAGTGGTCGGCCCCGGTCACGGCGATAACGGAGAAATTGGTGCCAAACCACTGGACGCTGCCGGCGAAGAGCAGGGTGTAGCAGGGGATGAGAAAACAGGCGGTAAAGTCCAGCCAGAAATGGCCGGCCCGGGGCGTTTTTCTCATGCCTGGGCCTTGGCGGCCACCAGGTCGCCCCGCTCGTTGAAGTAGACGGGCCGGATCTGGCTGCCGGTGGATTTGGCGATGTCGTCCAGCCGCAGGCCCTCGGCGATGGTGGCCACCAGGGAGAAGGCCACCCCGTGGCGCCTGGCCCGGCCGGTGCGGCCCACACGGTGGATATAGTACTCGTTCTCGTCGGGGACGTCGTAGTTGAAGACGGCGTCCACGTCGTCGATGTCCAGGCCCCGGGCGGCCACGTCGGTGGCCACCAGCACCCGCAGCTTGCCGTCCCGGAACTTTTGCAGGGTTTTCTCCCGCAGGGCCTGGGCAACGTCCCCGTGGATGGCCTGGCAGGAGACGCCCCGCATCTCCAGCAGCCCGGCCAGGCGGTCGGTCATATTCTTGGTGTTGCAGAAGGCGATGACCCGCTCATAGCCCCCCATCTCCAGCAGCCGGGCCATGGTGTCCGCCTTCTCATTGCGCTCCACGTCCAGGCGGAACTGGGCGATGTCGGGCCGGTTCTCCTGGTCGGCCTGGACGGTGATCTCCACCGGCTCCCGCTGGTAGACCCAGGAGATGTCCAGCACCTCCCGGCTGATGGTGGCGGAGAACATGCCCAGGTTCTTCCGGTTGGGCATGGTGTCCAGGATGCGGGTCACGTCCTGGACGAAGCCCATATCCAGCATCCGGTCGGCCTCGTCCAGCACCACCGTCTCCACCTGGTCCAGGCGGACGGTGCGGCGCTTCATGTGGTCCATCAGGCGGCCGGGGGTGGCCACCACGATCTGGGGGTGTTTCTTCAGCTGGGTGATCTGCTTGTCAATGGGCTGGCCGCCGTAGAGGCAGACCACCCGGACCCCCTCCTTAAAGGCGCAAAGATCCCGGAGCTCGTCCCGGATCTGGATGGCCAGCTCCCGGGTGGGGGCCAGCACCAGGCCGGTGACCTGGCTGCCGGCGGGGTCGCAGTGCTCCACCATGGGGATGCCAAAGGCGAAGGTTTTCCCCGTGCCGGTGGGGGCCTTGGCGACTGGTATGTCAACGAGGAAAAGCTGGGATGTACGCTTAAAGAGCTTGTAGATCAAGTCAATGACCCGGGGCTGATGTTTGGGCTTTGGTTTGAACCGGAGATGATTTCGGAGGACAGTGACTTGTATCGCAGACATCCAGATTGGGCGATGGTCGTTCCAGGCAGAAATCCGATCAGGGGAAGAAACCAGCTTGTACTGGATATGACCCGTGAGGACGTGCTTTCCTATATCAAAGAGCGGCTGTTTGCCATCATGGATTCTGCAAATATTCAATATATCAAATGGGACATGAATCGTTCTGTGGCGGCGGCTTACAGTTCACTGCTCCCTAGGGAGCGCCAAGGAGAGCTGCGTCACAGGTATGTGCTTGGATTGTACCATGTGATGGAAGCGCTGTTGCAGCGCTATCCCGATTTGCTGTTGGAGGGCTGCAGCGGAGGCGGCGGAAGATTCGATGCCGGAATGCTTTACTATGCGCCGCAAATATGGTGCAGCGATAATACGGATGCGGTGGAGCGACTTAATATTCAGTACGGAACTTCCTTTGGATATCCGATGTCCTCGGTATCAGCACATGTCTCTGTCTGCCCGAACCACCAGAATGGAAGGGTTACCCCCTTTCAAACCAGGGGAATATGCGCTATGCAGGGAACCTTTGGCTATGAGCTGGATTTAAGCAAATTGACAGAGGAAGAGAAGGAAGAGGCAAGGGAACAGGTCCGCACCTTTAAGAAACATTACCGGCTGTTCCAGTTTGGGGA
>CAMTMC010000042.1 GCA_947073515.1 uncultured bacterium
GGGAGGGCCGGGACCCGGAGCAGCCCCGCCAGCCCCAGGAGGAGGACCGGCAGCGGCCGGGCCGGCGGAACAACCGCAACCGCCGCCCCCGTCCCCGGGAGGAGGGCGGGGAGGGAACCCCCCGTCCCCAGCAGCAAGCCCGACCTCAGAAACCCAAGGCCCAGGGGGGCGAGAAGCCCTCTGGCGGTGGGGACCGGAAGGGTCCTTACCGCCGGCGCCGTCCCCGGAGCGGGGGAGGAGGAAAGCCCCCTGCTCCTCAGAATTAGAACCAGTATTCAGTAAGTGAAAATGCCGGATCAGTGAGGAAGTTTGCCTGGCCCGCAAGGCGGGGGATCCTGGGAATCCTGGGTGGATTTCAAGATTTCACAACGAGGCGGGACGGCAAAATTCCCGCTTAGACGGCCGTTTGAGCTTGTGAATACAGGTTCTAAGCGGGCCGGTCCCGGCGATAGCGGTAAGCGTTTATACCAGGCTCCGGGCGCGGTTGTCCCCGCCCCGGGGCCCTTATTTTGAGTGGAGGTGTGTCTATGGCCGGGTTTTTCAACGCCCTGTCCGCCTGTGGGGTGCTGCTGCTTATCATGTCTCTGGGTTATCTCATGGGAAAGCTGGGTTGGATGACCGCCCAGGAGAAAAAGTTTGTCAGCCAGTACATCATCAACATCGCCGTCCCCTGCAACTGTATCGCCGGCCTGCTGAATAATCTGGATCGTGACAGCCTTGTCCAGGCGGCCATGCTGGTGCTGGCCGGTATGGGTTCGGTGATTGTCAGCCTGCTGGCGTCCGCCCTGTTGGCCCTGCCTCTCCGCCTGCCCCGGGAGCGGTGGGGGGTGTTCGTGGCTATGGCCGGCTTTTCCAACACCCTGTTCATCGGTATCCCGGTGTGTACCCAGCTCTTTGGGGAGGAGTGCCTCCCCCAGGTGATGCTCTACTATCTGGCCCACAGCCTGATCCTTCAGTCTGTAGGGATTTTGCTGGTGGAGCGGGCGGGGGCTGCTGGGTCCCGGAAGCAGTCCCCATCCGGCTTTTTGCGGGATATGCTGTGCAAGCCGCCGATTGTCGGCATTTTCAGCGCCGTGATTATGCTGGCCTTGGGCCTGCGGCTTCCAGCCCCGTTGATGCGGGTGGCTGAGTATGTCAGTGACTCAGTTACCCCCCTGGCCCTGATCTACTGCGGCTTTATCATCTATGAGATCGGCCTGAAAAACCTCCGCCTTATGCCCGGCCACGGGGTGATGCTGGTCTTCCGCCTGGTGGCGGCCCCGGCCATCTGTATGGGCTTCTGCGCCCTGTTTGGGGTGACCGGCCTGGCCCGGAACGTCTTTGTGGTGGAGAGTGCCCTTCCCGTGGTGAGCCAGGTGACCGTCATGGCCGGGGCCTACGGCGCTGACGAGCAGTACGCCGCCAGCGGCGCCTGCCTGTCCATTTTCGGCAGCTTTATCACCCTCCCCCTGCTGATGCTGATCCTTTGATGAAATAAAACAGCCCTCCGCTAAACTAGCTTAGCGGAGGGCGCTTTTTCAGGGGAGTAAGCCCAGGTCATATTTCCAGCCCAGCACCCGGCCGGCGGCCTCCTCCACCCGTTTCCGGGATAGGGAGCCGTCTTCAAGCGCCGCCAGGACTTGGGGAATTTGAGTTTGAAAGTCGGTGGTGATCACCATGTCGGCCCCGGCGGCGATGGCCAGCGCGGCGGGGCAGTCCCCGGTGGCTTTGGCGTGCTGGGTGATGGCGTCCATAGCCAGGTCGTCGGTGAGGGCCGGGCCGTCAAACCCTATTTCCTCCCGGAGCAGCTGGTACACGGCGGGGGAGAGGGAGGCAGGCCGGTCCGGGTCCACACTTTGGATGATATTGTGGGCCACCAGCACGGCGGTTTTTCCGCCGCTGGCCTCAATCCCCGCCTGGAAGGGGAGGAAATCCGCCGCCCGGAAGGCCTCCAGGGGCCGGGTATCCAGAGCGGAGCCGGTGTGGGTGTCCCCGCTGGGGCCGTAGCCGGGGAAGTGCTTCAATACGCCGCCCATCCCGTCCTCCTCCATTTGTACCACCACAGCGGCCACATACTGGCTAGTCTCCTCCGCCCCCAGCCCCAGGGTTCGGTCATAGATGAAGTCCTTGGGGTCGGTGGACAGATCGGCCACCGGGGCGAAGTTCACGTTGATCCCCAGGGAGGCCAGGAGCCCGTCCTTCTCCCGGCAGTCGGTCAGGATCTCCTCCAGCCCGCCCTGCTGGTACAGCTTCCGTGGGGAGGAAAACCGCTTCTCCCTCAGCTGTGGGTTGGCGCTCACCCGTACCACGGTGCCCCCCTCCTCGTCCACGCCGATAAGCATGGGGATGGCGGCGGCGTTTTGATAGCTCTGGATGGTCTGCATGACCTGTTCCGCTGTCAGCCAGCTGCCAAAAGGGTCCTTGAAGTCCCGGCCAAAGAGGAGGTAGCCCCCCAGATGGAACCACTCCGCCTGTTCCACGGCGCCGAGACTGGGGCACCGGGCAAAGAACAGCTGGCCCACCAGCTCCTCGTCGGTCATGTTGTCGAGGATACTGTCAATTTTTTCCTGCCGTGGATCTGGCTCCGGTATCTCCATCGGGGCGAAGGCCGGCTGATCCAGCCCGAGGAACTCCTTCACAAAGCGCCGGATGCCCTCATATACCGTCTCCTTGCTGTCCCCCTCCTGGAAAAAGCGGCCCTCCTCCGGCCGGGCCTCCTCCAGGGAGTAAACCAACGCCCTCGGCCTCAGTGCTTCCGCCAGTGGGCCGCCCTCCAGAGCGCCGTCCCGGATGGGCAGGACGCTCCACGCCGCCAGATCCCCCGCCCGGAGGCTGGGGGGCAGGTTCAGCTTCTCCAGGCCGTCCTCCGAGATGGCCTGATATTCCGCCTGGGTGTCCCCCAGCCAGTACTGGTATTCCGGGGTGTCCGGCTGGATCAGGGCCTCCTGATCGGTACGGGCGTGAACCACCAGGGAGTCCGCCGCCGACAGGATATCCCGCAAATCCTGGACAGCCTGTTCGGTCTCCTCACGAGGGGTGGTTGTGTAAGCAAATAAGTACTGTATATCGACCCACAGGATGACCGGATCCCCCGGCCCGAAGTCGATTGGCACGCTGGCGGCGAAGACCTCCTCCACGGTGGCCAGCACGGCCACGGCCTCAAAGTCCATGGCGTCGGTGTACAGATGGTCCAGCACCTGATCCACCTTCAGGGCGGCCATAACCTCGCCCAGGTGGGGGTGCAGGGCGTGGGTCTCACTGAAATAGAGGGAACGGGAGCTGTCCGGCGGCGGCTGTTGAATCTCCACATTTTTCCCGCCGCAGCCGCTCAGCAGAAAGAGGACGGCCAGAGCAGCGCAAAGAACTTTTTTCATGGTATTTCCTCATAAACGCAGGCCCCGGCGTTTCCGTCGGGGCCAAGGTATTTATAGCAGTCACCAGAAATGTTGACAAAGCCTCCGTAGGGGCGGGTATTACCCGCCCGCAATTCATATTCAGCAACCCTTTGGAAGTGGGCGGATGATATCCGCCCCTACAAGTTGTTACAAATTCTGATGATTGCTATAGAACCTGTATTCATAACTGTTGACCGCTGTCTGAGCGGGAATTTTGCCGCCCCGTCTCGTTGGGAAATCTTGAAATCCACCCAGGATTCCCGGGATTTCCCGCCTTGCGGGCCAGACAAACTTCCTCGCTCATCCGGCATTTTCCCTTATGAATACCGGTTCTTACTCCTCCGCCTTGGTACAGGCGATGTGCAGCTCGTCCAGCTGGGCCTGGGTGACCACGCCGGGGGCGTCCATCATCAGGTCCTGTGCGTTCTTGTTCATAGGGAAGGGGATGATCTCCCGGATGGAGTTCTCCCCGGCCAGCAGCATGACCATCCGGTCCACCCCGGGGGCGATGCCGGCGTGGGGGGGAGCGCCGTAGGTAAAGGCGTTGTACATGGCGGGGAACTTGGCCTTCACGTCCTCCTCGCCCAGGCGCACCAGCTTAAAGGCCTCCACCATGATCTCCGGGTCGTGGTTTCGTACGGCGCCGGAGGACAGCTCCACGCCGTTGCACACCAGGTCGTATTGGAAGGCGGTGATGGTCAGGGGATCCACCTCTCCGGCGGCGGCCTTGTTCAGCACCTCCAGCCCGCCGTTGGGCATGGAGAAGGGGTTGTGGCAGAACTCCAGCTGGCCGGACTCCTCACCCATCTCGTACATGGGGAAATCCACGATCCAGCAGAACTCATACCGTTCCTGATGGAAGTGCTCCGGGGCCAGGGGGGCGATCTGCTTGATGAGCACGCCGGCGGTCTTCTGGGCGGCAAGCAGGGGCCCGGCGGTGAGGCCCACGAAGGTGTTGGGCTCCAGCCCCAGGGCGGCGATGACCTCCTCCTTCTTCTCCTGGAGGAACTTGGCGATGCCGCCCACGATCTCGCCCTTCTCGTCCAGCCGGAACCAGTAGGCCTTCTGTCCGGCCTGGGTCTCCACATCGGCGCACAGCTTGTCAATCTGCTTCCGGGTGGCTGTGAAGTTTGTGACCGTCACGGCCTTTACCTGTGCCCCCTCAAAGGGCGGGAAGCCGCAGCTGGCCAGGGCGGCGGTGGCGTCGGTCACGGTGAGGTCGATCCGCAGGTCGGGCTTGTCAGAGCCGTACTTCTCCATGGCCTCCAGGTAGGGGATCCGGGTGAAGGGGGCCTGGGAGGCGGTGTGATAGGCCCCGTACTTGGCGAAGATGGGGGGGAGGACCCGCTCGCACACGGCGAAGACGTCCTCCTGGTTGGCGAAGGCCATCTCCATGTCCAGCTGGTAGAACTCGCCGGGGGAGCGGTCGCCCCGGGCGTCCTCATCCCGGAAGCAGGGGGCGATCTGGAAATATTTATCGAACCCGGAGGCCATCAGCAGCTGCTTGAACTGCTGGGGGGCCTGGGGCAGGGCGTAGAACTTCCCCGGGTGCTTCCGGGAGGGCACCAGGTAGTCCCGGGCCCCCTCGGGAGAGGAGGCGGTGAGGATGGGGGTGGTGATCTCCATGAACCCCTCGTCCTGCATGGCCGAGCGCAGGGCGGCCACCACATTGCACCGCAGGATGATGTTCTTTTTCACCTCGGGGTTGCGTAAATCCAGATAGCGGAACTTCAGCCGCTGGCTCTCGTCGGCCTCCCGGCTGCGGTTGATCTGGAAGGGCAGCTCGTTGTGGCGGCAGCGGCCCAGCACCTCAATGGCGGTGGGCACCACCTCGATGTCGCCGGTGGGCAGCTTGGGGTTCTTGCTGTCCCGCTCCCGGACGGTGCCCTCCACGGTGATGGCGGACTCCTTGTTCAGGCCCTTGATGGCGGCCATCATGTCCTCGCTCTCAATGACCACCTGGGTGGTGCCGTAAAAGTCCCGGAGGACCACAAAGGCCAGATTCTGGCTGACCTCCCGGACATTTTCCAGGAAGCCCGCCAGCTTCACCTGCTGTCCAACGTGCTCCATACGCAGCTCCCCACAGGTGTGGGTGCGGGATTGAACCATGAAAATCAACTCCTAATCGTAAAGTATCTCGGCAGTAATACAATTTGTAAAGAAAAATCTGTTGGTAAGCGGGGAAGGGGGACCCCTAAGTCCCCGTGCCCTCAGCGGACTGGATGGCCTCCAGCACCTGGACGCTCCAATTTGTCTTGTTCCCGGTGGAAGCGTCCCGCCAGATCTCGTCCAGGTGGGCGAAGGTGAGGTTCAAGGTGCCATACCAGTTGTGGACCTGAAGCAGAGGGCCGGCGTGCCCGTTGCCGTCCGGGGTCGTGATTGGGGTGTTGAAATTGAAGTGCAGCTCCCACTGGAAGTCCCCCTCCTCCAGCCGGACACTCCGGCTCCCCAGGGGGAGGAGGCCGGACAGGGATTTGGAAAACTTCTGGTTCCGGACCAGCCCCACCAGTTGGTCAAAGGCCGGGTCGCCGGGCTGGATGGTGACCTCTTTGCGCTCGCCATCCCGATCCCCCTTCTGGTTGACAAAGTACCAGGCTGTGATGGACTGGCACAGGGCCGGGTCCAGCTCCGGGGCGTGATCCTGGATGGTAGTCTCCTGGGTGTACCAGAAGCCGAAGGCCAGGAACAGGATAAACGCCAGGACAAGGCTCAGGCGCTTCCAATTTAATTTCATAGGCGCCTCCTTTCGACAGGATGTTTTACTTTACACCCTTATCAAGGATCGGGGACTGCCCCTCCTGGCCCCGGACGGCGGAGACGATCCGCTCCATGGCCTCCTCATGGGTGAGCAGCTCCTGCTGGCCGGAGGCCATGTCTTTCAGGGACACCTTGCCCTGCTGGATCTCGTCCTCCCCCAGGAACAGCGCGAAGGGCACGCCGATCTTGTCGGCGTAGGCCATCTTCTGTTTAAATTTCTTCTGCTCGCCGTAGACCTGGGTGCGGATGCCGGCGTCCCGGAGCTTCCGGGCCAGGTCAATGGCGGCGGCCATGTCCTCGGTCATGGGCAGGATGAGGGCGTCAGCGGCGGAGGTGTTCAGCCCCTCGTTCAGATAGCCCTGGTCCTCCAGCACAAAGAACAGCCGGGTTAAACCGATGGAAATCCCCACGCCGGGGAGCTGTTTGTCGGTGTAATACTCCGCCAGGTTATCATACCGGCCGCCGGAGCAGATGGAGCCGATCTCCGGGTGATCCAGCATAGTGGTCTCGTAGACGGTGCCGGTGTAGTAGTCCAGCCCCCGGGCGATGGTGAGGTCCAGGGCGAAGTTCTCCTCCGGCACCTGGAAGCCCGCCAGGTGCTGGGCCACCAGCTTCAGCTCGTCCAGCCCCTCGTCGAAGATCTCATTCCGGCCCCGGTACTGTTCCAGGGCGGCCAGCACCTGGGCGTTGCTGCCCTTAATGGCGATAAACTGGAGGATGTCGGCGGCCTGCTGGTCGGTGAGGCCGATATCCGGGGCGGTGAGCAGGTCCCGGACGCTCTTCTCCCCGATTTTCTCCAGCTTGTCCACCGTGCGCATGATGGCCCCGGCCTGGCGGGTGAGGTCGTGCATGGCGTAAAAGCCGTTGAGCACCTTCCGGTTGTTCACCCGGATCTGGAACCGGCGCAGGCCCAGGGTGGTGAAGGTGCGGTAGATGATGGCGGGGATCTCCGCGTCGTTGGACACGTCCAGCTTGCCGTCGCCGATGATGTCGATGTCCGCTTGATAGAACTCCCGGAACCGGCCCCGCTGGGCCCGCTCCCCCCGGTAGACCTTGCCAATCTGGAACCGGCGGAAGGGGAAGGCCAGGTTGGCGTAGTTCAGGGCCACATATTTGGCCAGGGGGACGGTGAGGTCAAAGCGCAGGGACAGGTCACTGTCCCCCTTGGTAAAGCGGTAAATCTGCTTCTCTGTCTCACCGCCGCCCTTGGCCAGCAGCACGTCGCTGGCCTCAATGAGGGGGGTGTCCAGGGGGAAGAAGCCGTACAAGCTGTAGGATTTCCGCAGAATATCGGCCATCCGCTCAAACTGTACCTGGCGCTTGGGGAGCAGCTCCATAAAGCCGGAGAGGGTACGAGGTTGTACTTTCGCCATAACGCAAGATCCTTTCTTTTCATGTCTCCAAAGGTGAAACGGGACGGGAACGGGGACTCGGTGGGGGGAGGGCGCTCGGGGCCGGGAAAAAACGGCGCTCTCATCCCAGGGGAGGGGACGAGAGCGCGGATGCCTCCAGCGCGGGGGCTTGTTGGGGAGGGTTACAGCGCGAAGGGCACCCGGCTGGGGTTCATGCCCCGCCGCCAGTCCAGGTCGCCCCGGGCCAGGCCGTGGATCAGCAGTTCGGCGGTGGCCACGTTGGTAGCTACCGGCACGGAGTGCTGGTCACACAGGCGGGTGATATAGAGGACATCCTTGTCCATCTCGTTGTCCAGGGGGGAGTTAAAAAACAGGACCAGATCAATCTCATTGTAAATAATGCGCTGGCCGATCTGCTCAATACCCCCGTGCTCATGGGACAGGAACAGGTTGACTGGCAGGCCGGTGGACTCAGCTACCATCCGCCCGGTGGCGTTGGTGCCGCACACCGTATGCTTGGAGAGAATTCCGCAGTAAGCGGTGCAGAACTGGACCATCAGGTCCTGCTTTTTAGTATGGCTCATGATTGCGATATTCACAGGGGTACGACCTCCTTTCGGCGGAGATAGTCCGCCTTGCTTGGTTGTTTACCGGATCTTCATAATGGGGATCTGCTGTCCCTCCAGCCGCTGGGCGATATTCCAGCAGGCCAGGGCGGCGCCTTTTTTCCCCCTGGAAGACAGGGGGAGGCCCAGGTTGGCGCACAGGATGACCTGGGGGTCCTCGGGCACCACCCCCAGCAGGGGCAGGCCGGCGGCGTTCATGGCGTCGTCTATGGTGGCCCGGAGCCGGCGCAGCAGCTTCAGCTGGATGCGGTTCATGACCAGATGGACCTGGCGGTACCCCTCCAGCTTCTCCACTGTGCGCTGGGCGTCCCGCAGGGAGGAGGCATCGTTGGTGGCGATGACCAGAACCCGGTCAGCGCCGCATACCGCCAGATGAAATCCAGCGCCCAGGCCGGCGGGGGCGTCGATGAGGATGTAATCATACTCTGTCCGGGCGGTATCCAGCAGATCCCGGATTTTATCTGCCGTCAAGCTGGCGGGCAGGGTCATGGGGGAGGTGAGCAGGTACAGGCCCTTCAGGTCAGGGTGCTCCACGGCGGCCCGTGCCAGGGGGCAGCGCCCCAGGGCCACATCGGAGAAGTCCATCAGCGCCCGGTCGTTGAGCCCCAGGGTGATGTCCAGGTTCCGCAGGCCGATGTCCATGTCAACACACAGCACCCGCCGGCCCATCAGGGCCAGGGAGGCGGCCACGCCGCCGGTGATGGAGGTCTTTCCGGTGCCTCCCTTGCCGGAGGTGATGGATATAACAGTCCCCATGGAAGAACCTCCTAGTATTACAATATTAAGTGTACCACAAATCTTGTATCCGTCAACTATTTTGGCTAAAATTTTGCAAAAATTAACAGTTCCCGGGCTGGCTCCGGGGGGAATTTTCTCAAAATCCTCGGTTACAGCGGCTCTTTTTGGATTTTTGCCCACCGGCGGGGGTATCCCTTCAGGGTGGGGGCCAGCTTTTCGATGACAATGAGCCGGTGAGTGACCTCCGTGCCGGGGATGGTGTAATCCTCCACGGCGGCCACCCGCCCCCCCAGCAGCTTGATGGCGTGGCCGGCGTTTTCCAGCTCCTGGCCGGAGTCCACGCTTTTCATAGCCAGGAACTTGCCCCCCGCCTTTACAAAGGGGAGGCATAGCTCACACAGTACCCGCAGCTCGGCCACCGCCCGGGCGGTCACCAGGTCGAAGCTGTCCCGGTAGCCTTTCGCCAGGGCGAACTCCTCCGCCCGGCCGTGGAGGGCAGAGATGCTGTCCACACCGTCCAGCTCCTTATTGACCTCTTTCAGCCAGTCCAGCCGCTTGTTCAGGGAGTCCAGCAGGGTGACCTTCAGGGAGGGGGCCAGGATTTTCAGCGCCATCCCCGGAAAGCCCGCCCCGGTGCCCACGTCGATGAGGGTTTTCCCTTCAAAATCGCAGAATTTCAGCAGGGCGGCACAGTCCAGCATGTGGAGCCGGGCTACCCCCTCTGGCTCCCGGATGGCGGTGAGGTTCATCACCTGGTTTTTTTCCAGCAGCATCCGCCCGTATTGGGCCAGCAGGGCGGGGGCGTTCTCCGGTACTCGCCCGGTCAGCCCCAGCTCCTCCAGCCCGGCGGAGATGATCTCTTCCATGGCTCAGCCTCCCATGGACGTCACGCCGATGATGGTGACGAAGTCGGAGAAGTTGGACAGCAGCCCAACAACCCCGATGGGGATGGTGACGGCGGCCAGCAGCCAGCACAGGGCCGCCAGGGCGATGGCCGGCCATTTTCCCGGCTTCCCGGTGCTTTTCCAGGACACCAGGGCTAGGGCCCCCAGGCCGATGAGGCCGGGGACGGTGAGCAGGGGGCCCAGGTTGCCCAGGGCCTGCCCGGTGAAGATGAAGTAGGTGGTCAGGGCCACAAGAATGACCATATAGACCGCGCCGATCCAGGCTAGGGTCCGTTTCACCGGGGAGGCGGGGGTATAGCCCCGCTCCTCCCGCTGGCCGTTCTCCTGGGGGTGGTTGGTCTGTTCAGGCATAGAATCGTCCTCTCAAATGATTGGGGCGGGCCGGGCGCCCGGTTATTTCCGGTTCTCTCTCAGCAGATCCCGGATCTCAGCCAACAGCCGCTCCTCGGGGGAGGGCTGGGGGGGAGCGGGCTCCTCAGCCGGTTCCTCCTTCTTTTGGTGGAGCCGGTTTATGAATTTCACCAGGCAGAAGATGGCGAAGGCGATGATGATGAAGTCCAGGATGACAGCGATCAGGTTGCCGTAGGCGATGGCCACCTCCGGGGCGGCCACGTTGCCCTGGGCGTCCACAACAGCCTGGGACAGCACGATCTTCCAGTTGGAGAAGTCGATGCCGCCGGTGAGCACCCCGATGATGGGCATGATGATGTCATTGACCAGGGAGGTGGAGATTTTGCCGAAGGCGCCGCCGATGACAACGCCCACCGCCATGTCCAGCACATTTCCCCGCATGGCGAAGGCCTTAAATTCCTCTAAAAACCGTTTCATAGCGCTCCGTCGTCCTCTCTCAAAATTTCATCCCCTGAAACCCTTGTGCCCCAAGGGTTTCAGGCGGCGGCCGTTCTGGAGCGGTTTTCAGGGGGGAAAATGACCCGGAGTAAGGGCCGGCCCCCTGTAAATCGCTCCAGAGCGGTAAAACTATTTGTATAATACGCCTATAATGATACAGATTGAAATTTACTTCTTGGGTACCAGGATTTCCTTGCCGCCCATGTAGGGCTGGAGCACCTTGGGGATCTTGACGGAGCCGTCGGCCTGAAGGTTGTTCTCCAGGAAGGCGATGAGCATCCGGGGAGGAGCCACCACGGTGTTGTTCAGGGTGTGGGGCAGGTAGTTGCCCTTCTCACCCTTCACCCGCATTTTCAGCCGGCGGGCCTGGGCGTCCCCCAGGTTGGAGCAGGAGCACACTTCAAAATATTTCTGCTGCCGGGGGGACCAGGCCTCGATGTCGCAGGACTTCACCTTCAGGTCGGCCAGGTCGCCGGAGCAGCACTCCAGCTGGCGCACGGGGATATCCAGGGAGCGGAACAGCTCCACCGAGTACCGCCACATCTTCTCATACCACTCCTTGGAGTCCTCGGGCTTGCAGACCACGATCATCTCCTGCTTATCAAACTGGTGGATGCGGTACACCCCTCGCTCCTCAATGCCGTGGGAGCCCTTCTCTTTCCGGAAGCAGGGGGAGTAGGAGGTGAGGGTCTGGGGCAGGTTCTCCTCCGGGATGATCTGGTCGATGAACTTGCCGATCATGGAGTGCTCGGAGGTGCCGATGAGATACAGGTCCTCCCCCTCGATCTTGTACATCATGGCCTCCATGTCGGTCTGGGACATGACGCCCTCCACCACGTTGCCGTGGATCATATAGGGGGGGATGCAGTAGGTGAAGCCCTTGTCAATCATAAAATCCCGGGCGTAGGTGAGCACGGCGGAGTGGAGCCGGGCGATGTCCCCCAGCAGGTAGTAGAAGCCGCTGCCGGACACCCGGCCGGCGGAATCCATGTCCACGCCGTTGAAGGACTCCATGATCTCGGTGTGGTAGGGCACCTCAAAGCCGGGCGCCGTGGCCTCTCCGAAGCGCTCCACCTCCACGTTGGCGGAGTCGTCGGGGCCGATGGGTACGGAGGGGTCGATGATGTTGGGGATGACCAGCATGATCTTGCGGATCTGGGCGGCCAGCTCATCCTCTCTGGCCTCCAGCTGGGCCAGCCGGTCGGCGTTGGCCTTTACCTGGGCCTTGACGGCCTCGGCCTCAGCGGCCTTGGAGGGGTCTTTCTTGGCCTGGCCCATCAGCATACCCACCTGTTTGGACAGGGAATTCCGGGCGGAGCGCAGCTCGTTGGCCTCGGTCATGGCGGCCCGGTTCTCCTCGTCCAGGGCCAGCACCTGATCCACCAGAAGGAGCTTCTCCTCCTGGAATTTCTTTTTAATGTTCTCCTTAACCAGGTCGGGGTTCTCGCGGATAAATTTGATATCAAGCATAGTAAGTTCTCCTTAATTATGGGAGTGCCCGCCGGGGAAATTGAGTTCTATGCTTCCCCCGCCGAAGGGGGAGATCACAGCTGAAACCCCGGCGTTTGGGATACTCCCTTTATTTGTGTGATATACCGCCGGAGGCGGTGGCTAGATCGAATCGGCTTGGGGCGATGTTTCACGTGAAACGGCGGCGGGTGAGTCCGCTTCGCCGGGCTTCGGTTTGGGGAGCGGCCCTCGCCGCCGGGGGCGATTTATCGGATCATCTTCTCCCTGATCTCCATATACCGGTCGTAGGGGGAGAAGCGGTCGTTGCCGGTGGCGCTGTCCATGGGCAGGTACTCCACCAGCCCATTCTCCTCCAGGGCCTGGATCAGCTCCTTGCACAGGGCGGTCCGGCCCCGGACATAGGCCTCGTCAATCTGCCAGAAGTAATCCAGGGCCTGGCAGGTCATCTCGAAAAGGCGCTCCTGCCGGCTGATGGTGTCAGGAACCTGGTCCAACTCCTGGTAGGCCTGCTCCAATTCCTCCTCCAGCTCCGCCAGTTGGGCCTTTAGGGCCTCGTTTTCGTCATACAGCCCCTGTAGGGAGCGGACAGAGGACACTGTCTGCCGCAAATCGTCGATCTGCTCTTGGTTCTGGGCCTGGATCTGCTCATACTGCCGCCGCTCCATCATATAGCTGAACAGCAGCAGGATAAAGGCCGCCCCAAACATAATGGCGATATATTGGAACACGGATTTCTGGTGCCGCTGGCGCTGTCCCCGGGTCATAGGGCGGTTGCCGCCGGACGGCTGTCCCGGCGGGGGAGAGGAGGCCCGGGGCTGCTGCTGGTTCTGTTCCTCAGCCATGGAGGGAGCCCCCTTCCCCGTTCATCCGCTGGAGGAGGGCCAGAAGGGCTTCCAGGTCCTGGTCATTGTAGTACTCCAGCTCAATTTTGCCCTTTTTGCCCTTGTGGGCGATTTTCACCTTCCGCCCCAGCCGGCCGGACAGATCTTTCTCCAATTCTCCCAGGTAGAGGGAGAGGTTGGGGGAGGGATCGGGCTCCTTGGGCTTGTCCTTTTTTTCCTTTTGGAGGGCCTTAATCAATGCCTCCGTCTGCCGGACAGACAGCTGTTCCGCCACCACCTGCTTGGCCGCCTCCCGCTGGAGCCCGACAGTGGGGGCGCCCAGGATGGCCCGGGCGTGGCCCGCCGAGAGCTTTTCCTCCTCCACCAGGGCCATGATGTCGTCTGGCAGCGCCAGCAGCCGCAGGGTGTTGGTAATGGCGGGCCGGGACTTGCCCATCCGCTGGGCCACCTGCTCCTGGGTGAGATTGTAGTCCTCCATCAGGGTCCGGTAGCCCCGGGCCTCTTCGGCGGGATTCAGGTCCTCCCGCTGGAGGTTCTCAATCAGCCCCAGCTCCATCACCTTCCGGTCATCGGCCTCAATGATGACGGCAGGCACCTCGCTGAGCCCGGCGGCTTTGGCCGCCCTCCATCGCCGCTCCCCGGCGATGATCTGATAATACCCGGAGGCCAGCCGCCGCACCGTCAGGGGCTGGATGATGCCGTGTATCCGGATGGAGTCCGCCAGGTCATCCAGGGCGTCCTGGTCGAAGCGCTTCCGGGGCTGGTTCAGCCCGGGCTCCACCTGGGAGATGGGGAGGGTGACAGAGCCCTCCCCCTGGGGCTGAAGGTCGGGATCGCCCAGCAGGGCGTTCAGCCCCCGGCCCAGCCCCAGGTCTTTGGTTCGTTTTGCCATGTTGTTACCTCACAGTCTTGACTGTTCTTTTCTTTTTTAAAAAAAGAAAAGAACCAAAAGAAAAACTTCCGGAAAACTTCGTTTTCCCTCTGCTTTGTATCGGGCGTTTCCTCTCTTCACCAAAGTAAGAGGAACAAGGCCCGTTGATCAAGCCTCACTGGCGCACATCTCCTTAGCCAGCAGCTGGTAGGCCTCCGCGCCCCGGGAGTATGGGTCATAGGCGGTGATGGGGGTGCCGTGGCTGGGGGCCTCAGACAGGCGGACATTCCGGGGGATGACCGTGGCGTACACCTGCCCGGGGAAATGGCGCTTGACCTCCTCCGCCACCTGGAGGGAGAGGTTGGTCCGGCTGTCAAACATGGTGAGCAGAACACCGTTCAGGGCCAGCCCGGGGTTGAGCCCCTTCTTCACCAGCCGAATGGTGGACAGCAGGTCGCTGAGCCCCTCCAGGGCGTAGTACTCGCACTGGACTGGCACCAGCAGGGTGTGGGCGGCGCACAGGGCGTTGACGGTCAGCAGCTCCAGAGAGGGGGGGCAGTCGATAAAGATGTAATCATAATTGGGGGACAGGACATCCAGGGCGCCCTTCAGCAGCTTTTCCCGGTTCTCCATATCGATCATCTCGATCCCCGCCCCGGCCAGGGCCTTGTTGGAGGGGAGCAAATCCCCGTATTTGGTGGAGACCACCGCCCGGGCGGGCTCCGCCCCGCTGATCAGCACGTCGTAGACATTGGGGGAGGCGGCGCTCTTGTCCACACCCATCCCAGAAGTGGCGTTGGCCTGGGGATCAAAGTCGCACAGCAGTACCCGCTTACCCAGCTCATGGAGGGCGGCGGTGATATTGACGGTGGTTGTGGTCTTGCCCACCCCGCCCTTTTGATTAACCACAGCAATGATTTTAGCCATTGATATGCTCCTCACGGTAGATAATAGAGATTTTTCAACAACTTATTATATCACGGCGTGGATAGATTTCAACCGTTTTCCAGGGAAAAATTAAAAAGCCCCCTAGGAAGGGGGCCTTGTCTGGCGGGACGAAGCATAAAGAGAGGGAGAGAGTTGGTTGCGGAGACGTTTCACGTGAAACATCACCCCGCCGCTGGAGGGGGACCCCCAATCAAAACTCCGAAGTTTAGGCACTCCCAAGAAATCAATGGGAGCGGCGGGGGATCTGGATGGTCAGCAGGATCTCCTCCTCGGTGTCCTCCCGGCTGCACTGGGCGTCCACACCGGCGGAGCGCATCAGATCCAGACTCCGGGTGATGGTGTTGAGAAAGAGCCGCACATCCTTCACAATAAAGGTAGGGGGCTTTTTCTTCTGGGCCGGGGCGGCGGACAGCAGCTGTTCCACCAGGGCCTCAGTCTGGGCCACCGTGAGGGAGTTGTCCACCACCCGCTGGGCGGCGGACAGCAGCTGTTCCGGTTCCCTGAGCCGGAGGAGGGCCCGGGCGTGGCGCTCGGTCGCCCCGCCGTCCCGCAGGAGGGCCAGCACCTGTGGCGGGAGCTTCAGCAGCCGCAGCTTGTTGGCCACGGCGGACTGGCTCTTGCCGATCCGCTGGGCGGCCTCCTCCTGGGAGAGGTGGAAGGTGTCGATCAGCCCCCGCAGGGCGGCGGCCTCCTCCCAGAAGTCCAGGTCCTTCCGCTGGAGGTTCTCCACCAGGGCCAGCAGGGAGGAGGACTGGTTGTCCGCCTGGATGGACAGGCAGGGCACCTCATCCAGCCCCGCCAGCTTGGCGGCCCGGAGGCGCCGCTCCCCGGCCACCAGCTCCCAATGCCCATCCCGGCGGCGGACGGTGAGGGGCTGGAGCACGCCCAGCGCCCGGATAGAATTGGCCAGCTCCTCCAGTTCCGGCTGGGTAAACCGGCTCCGGGGCTGGTGGGGATTGGGGTGGATGGCCTCCACCGGGAGGAACAGCACCCGCCCGCTGTCGAATAGGCCCTTTTTGGTCAGCGGCCACATAGCGATCCCGCCTTTCTTCTGTAGATTCTCCCTTACAGTTTACCATATAATGGAAAATATACAGTCGAACAACGGCGAGCCGGGAGAAATAAAATTTCCCAGGGAAAGGGGGACAGGCCGTTTCCACAGCCCAAAGGCAAAGAATTATATATTTTGAACAATAAAATAAAAGGCTTAAAAATAGGGCTTGTAAAAAACGTCAAAAGGAGCTATAATGGAAAACAGAAGAAGCGGATGGCCGGGCCAAAGCGGCGGTCCGCTTTTCCCTTACCCATGGCGGGCCATGGGAATAAGAATCTGTATCCATAGCCTCGGGGCGCCGGGAAAAGCACCGCCAAGACGGCGTGAAATGGTTTTGAATACAGGTTCTAAAGGTTCTGACGAAAAGGAGAGGTATCTATGAAAACCAAAAAGCTGCCTCTGGCGTTCTGGATTTTTATCGGGCTGGCGGTGGGCATCCTGGCGGGCATCATTTTGATCCCCTTGGAGATAGCCGGCATGACGGGAGTGGCCTTCGCCAAATCCTACATCAAGCCCTGGGGCGACATCTTCCTGAACCTGCTGAAGTTTGTGGTAGTCCCCATCGTCCTGTTCTCCATCGCTTCCGGGGTGATCTCCATGCAGGACATCCGGAAGGTGGGCTCGGTGGGCGGCAAGACCGTGATCTATTACATGTGCACCACCGCCTTCGCCGTAATGCTGGCCCTGATCCTGGCCTCCGTGGCCAAGTCCACCGGCATTTTTAGTGAGCTGCGCACCGAGGGCCTGGAGTACACCCCGCCGGAGGGCAAGAGCATCATGTCCGTCATCGTGGACATCTTCCCCTCCAACCCCATCACCCCCCTGGCAAACGCCACCATGCTGCAGGTCATCGTCATCTCCCTGTTTTTAGGCTTTGGCATCCTGCTGGCCGGGGAGAAGGGGCTGACCGCCGCCAGGGTGGTGGACAGCTTCAATGAGGTATTCATGCGGATCATGGACCTGATCATCAAGCTGTCCCCCATCGGTGTGGCCTGCCTGATCTGCCCGGTGGTGGCGGAGAACGGCCCGTCCATCCTGGGGAACCTGGTGGCGGTGCTGGCGGTGGCCTATGTGGGCTATATCGTCCATGCGGTGCTGGTCTACTCCACCACTCTGGGGGCGCTGGCCGGCGTCTCCCCGGTGAAATTCTTCTCCAATATGGCCCCCGCCATGATGATGGCCTTCTCCTCCGCCTCCTCGGTGGGCACCCTGCCCTTCACCCTGGAGTGCTCTGAGAAGCTGGGTGCCCGCCGGGAGGTGGCCTCCTTCGTCCTGCCCCTGGGCGCCACCATCAACATGGACGGCACCGCCATCTACCAGGGCGTGTGCGCGGTGTTCATCGCCTCCGCCTTCGGCATCGACCTGACCCTGGGCCAGATGCTCACCATTGTCCTCACCGCCACCCTGGCCTCGGTGGGCACCGCCGGCGTCCCCGGGGCGGGCATGGTGATGCTCACCATGGTGCTCCAGAGCGTGGGCGTCCCCGTGGAGGGCATCGCCCTGGTGGCGGGCATCGACCGGGTCTTTGATATGGGCCGCACCACGGTCAATATCACCGGCGACGCGGCCTGCGCCGTCATCGTCTCCAAGATGGAGGACAAGAAGCAGGCCCGTAAGAAGTAACAGCCTCCGGATGCGGCGTCCGGCCTGAACAGGCCAGCGCCTGACCGGGAAAAAGCCAAAAAGGGGAGAGGCGGACCAAATTGGTCCGTCTCTCTTTTTTTACCCGCCCAAAGCGGGACACACCTTTAAATTAATTCCCCAACACGTTGTTGACCTGCTCATAGGCGGCCTTCTGAAGGGCCTGATACTGGGGCCAGATCTGGGCCAGGTTCAGCTGGTCATAGGCCTGGGTGGTCTCCACCCCCGCCTCCTCCAGCCACAGGTCGCTCTTCTCCTGCATCCGCCAGGCCACCGCCTTCTCCCGGTAGTCGGCGGGGTCCAGGGGCAGGCGGAGCATGATGTGGTAGCCGTAGTCGGTCTCCACAAGGTCAGAGATCTGCCCCACCTCCAGAGCCAGGGTAGCCTCCCGGAAGCCCCCCACCAGGGAGGCGGTGGAGTCAAAGACGTAGCCATCGGGGTTGGTGGCCAGGCCGCCGTCCTCGCTGTACTGGTTCATCAGCTGGTCAAACAGGGCGATGGGGTCGGCGCTCTCACGCAGCTGGGCCAGCAGATCCTCCGCCAAAGTTTTCTTCTCCGCGGCGGCGGCCTCGTCCAGGGGCTCCCGGGTGGCCTGATCCATGGTCATCAGCAGGATATGCTTCACCCGGAAGGCCCCCAGCTCATCCTGGGCGAAGGCCAGCACCTCGGCGTCAGTGGGGTAACCCTCGCTGCCCTCGCCGAAATACGCCTGCTGGAGCTGGGTGAGCAGGTCGGCCTTGTGATTCAGGGCCGTGAAGGTATTCCAGTCGGCCATGCCGCCGGCCAGGAAGTAGTAGTCCACCATCTTCTCGCTGCCCAGCTTGCCCAGGTAGCTGTCCCGCAGCTGGGCCAGCTGGTCCTGGGTCTCCTGGGAGATCTCCGTGATCCCCTCCGCCTGGGCCTTCTGGGGGAGGAGGGCGTAGAAGGCGGCCACCTCCAAAGCGCTCTCCTTGAAGGAGTCGGACAGGGTGCCGCCCCCCTCCAGCTCCAGATCCCAGGGCAGTTCAACGCCCCCGGACTGGGAGAGGTTCAGGTTGACGCCGTTGACCATCCAGTAGAGCAGCTCGTCAGCGGTGACCTGGGCCTGGCCCACGTTGGCCACCACCGTGTCCCGGGCCAGGCCGCACACGGCCTCCACCGGGTCAGTGACCTGGGACAGATCCATGGGCTCGATCTGGCCGGAGCCGCTGGAGGAGCCGCTGGAAGAACCGCCCGTCCCGCTGGAGCTGGCCGCCCCGCCGGAGGAAGAACCGCCTCCTCCGCAGCCGGTGAGGGCGCTGAGGGACAGTGCCAGGGCCAGCGCCAGGGCCCCAAATCGCTTGGTAAATTTCATCGGTTCAATTTCCTTTCCATTTGAGAGCTGAGGCCGCCGGGGCGGCCGGGAACCGGTCTCCGCCGGGAGACACAGCCCCAATCATAGCACAAACGCCGGTGGAGGGCAAGGCTATCCTGCCAGCGCCTCCCAGGCCCGGGCGTAATCCTCCACCACGTGTCGGGCCGCCCGGAGGGGGTCCTCGTTTTTGGCCAGCCGCAGGGAGAACCGGGGGGAGTCCCCGGGGATGAGAACCAGCCGCTTGGCGTACTTTTCCTGGCCACACAGGGCGGAGAAGGGCTCCAGCTGGAAGTCGTCCAGGGTGAACACCAGCTTTTCCCCCTTCTGGGCGATGTCCTTGACCCGGCACTGGGCCGCCGTGGCCCGGAGGAGGGCCACCGAGATCAGATTGTTCACCGTCTTGGGGGGCTCGCCGTACCGGTCGATGAGCTCATCCACCAGCTCATCGGCGTCGTGGTCGGAGCGGACGGCGGCGATCCGCCGGTACAGGTCCATCCGCTGCTCCGGGGAGGGGACGTACCGGTCAGGGATGGAGGCGGCCACGCTGAGACTGGCGGCGCACTCAGTGCGGGTGGGCAGGGGCTGGCCCTGCTCCAGCAGCACCGCCTCCTCCAGCAGCTTCAGGTACATGTCGTAGCCCACCGACAGGAGGAACCCGCTCTGCTCCGGGCCCAGCACGTTGCCCGCCCCCCGGATCTCCAGATCCCGCATGGCGATTTTAAAGCCAGAGCCGAACTCGGCGAACTCCCGGATGGCCTCCAGCCGTTTGGCGGCCACCTCGGTGAGTACCTTGCCCTTCCGGTAGGTGAGGTAGGCGAAGGCCCGCCGGTTGGACCGGCCCACCCGCCCCCGGATCTGGTGGAGCTGGGCCAGGCCCAGCCGGTCGGCGTCCTCCATAATCAGGGTGTTCACGTTGGGCAGATCAATACCCGTCTCAATGATAGTGGTACAAACCAGCACGTTCAGCTCCCCGTCGGTCATCTGGCTCATCACGTCGTCAATGACCTCCTGGGTCATCCGGCCGTGGGCCACGCCAATGGCGGCGTCCTCGCCCAAAAGGGACTGGAGGCGGGCGGCGCAGCGGTCGATGGTGTCCACCCGGTTGTGGAGGTAGAACACCTGGCCCCCCCGCTCCAGCTCCCGGCGCATGGCGTCGGCCAGCACGTTCCAGTCGTGCTCCAGCACGTAGGTCTGCACCGGCTGGCGGTCGGAGGGGGGCTCCTCCAGGGTGGACATATCCCGGATGCCCGACAGGGCCATATTCAGCGTCCGGGGGATGGGGGTGGCGGACAGGGTGAGCACATCCACCTGCTTAAAATTCTCCTTCAGCTTCTCCTTGTGCTGCACGCCGAAGCGCTGCTCCTCGTCCACCACCAGCAGGCCCAGGTCCTTGAACCGCACATCCCGGTTAAAGAGCCGGTGGGTGCCGATGAGGATGTCCACCTCGCCGGTCTCCACCTTTCTTAACGTCTCCTTCATCTGGGTGGGGGTGCGGAACCGGGACACCACATCGATATTCACCGGATACTTCTGGAACCGGCGCAGGGCGTTCAAGTAGTGCTGCCGGGCCAGCACGGTGGTGGGCACCAGGATGGCGGCCTGCTTGCCGTCCAGCACGCACTTCATCATGGCCCGGAAGGCCACCTCCGTCTTGCCGTAGCCCACGTCGCCGCACAGGAGGCGGTCCATGGGGGTGGCCCGCTCCATGTCGTTTTTGATCTCCTGGATGCACCGGAGCTGGTCGTCCGTCTCGGTGTACTCAAACTGCTCCTCAAACTCCCGCTGCCAGGGGGAGTCGGGGGAGAAGGCGTACCCCGGCTGCCGCTGGCGCTGGGCGTAGAGCTGGATCAGCCCCTTTGCCAGGTCCTGGACGGCCTTTTTGGCCTTGGATTTGGCCTTTTCCCACTCGCCGCCCCCCAGGCGGTTGAGCTTTTTGGTCTCGGCGGCGTCCTCGCCCCCGCCGATGTACTTGCTCACCAGATCCAGCTGGGTGGCGGGGACATACAGCACGTCCGACCCGGCGTAGGCGATTTTCACATAGTCCTGCTCCACCCCCTCCACGGGCATTTTCACCATAGCCACAAAGCGGCCCACGCCGTGGTGCTCGTGTACCACCAGGTCGCCGGGGGTGAGGTCGGCGTAGGATTTCAGCTTCTGGCGGTTGGTGGAGTCCTTCCGGGCCCGGGGCCTGCGGACGGTTTTCTTGTCCCCCTCGGTGAGGACGGCCAGCTTGATGTCCGGGTACTCCAGCCCGCTGGACAGCCCCCCCACGGTGATGACGATCTCCCCCGGCCGGGGCAGCTCCTTCAGCTGGAAGTCCACCGCCGCCTTGACCTTCTGCTCCCGGAGGAGGGTCTGGAGATCCAGCGCCCGCTGTTCCCCGGACACCAGCACCAGGGAGGAGAACCCGCTGGCCTGGTAGTGGGCCAGGTCCTGCACCGCTGTCTCCAGGCTGATGCCGAAGGAGGGCAGCTGTTTGGCGGTGATGGACAGCAGGGCTTTGGGCGGGGCCGGGTGGCCGGAGGTGGCGAAGGAGTCCAGATACACCAGGGCGAAATCTTCCAGCTTGGAGATGAGCTGGGGATAAGTCCGGGCCAGCAGGGCGCAGGAGCCGTCCAGCTCCCCCTGCTCCAGCAGGATTTTGGCGTCCTCCTCCAGCTGCCACTGGTAGGTCTTGGCCCGGTCGGCGATCCGGGCGCACTCAGACAGCACCACGCAGGCGTCGGGGGGGAGGTAGTCCGCCGCCGTGGCCACCTCCGGGTAGATGAGGGCCAGATACCGGTCCAGGGCGGGGAAGGTCCGGCCCTGGGCGATGGCCTCCCCGTCATGCTCCAATGTGGCGGCCAGCTCCTTCAGGCCGTTTTGGGTGGCCTTCTGGGCCAATTTGCTGATTTTCTTGGCCAGCCCCGCCAGCCCGCCGGGGGCGGCCTGGGGGAGCACCTCGGCGGCGGGGAGGAGGGCGCAGGACTGGATATTTTCCGTCCGACGCTGGGTGGCGGGGTCGAAGAAGCCCATGGCGTCCACCTCGTCCCCGAAGAACTCCACCCGGACGGGCAGATCCCAAGCGGGGGAGAACACGTCCAGAATCCCTCCCCGGAGGGCGAACTGGCCCACGCCCTCCACCTGCTCGCACCGGGCGTACCCGGCGGCGGACAGCTCCTCCGCCAGCTCGTTCAGAT
>CAMTMC010000043.1 GCA_947073515.1 uncultured bacterium
CTCCGATGCTTTTATCGCCGCGGTACATGTTCGTTGTATCGCTATTTGGGCTGCCATACGCGCGTAACTCGAGTAGATACTATCTAGACTTGGTTCGCCCAAAATTCAACGGCTAAAATCTGCCCTTTTTGCGCATCCTAGAGAAAACGCGCAGGGAGGGATTTGTTTGGACGAGGAACACGTGGAGGAGCAGCGGGAGGACATCCAGCCCATTCTGGATCTGGGGTCGTCCCTGATCCGGGGGGACCGGGGGACGGTTTACGTCCTCACCATTGTGGGGCAGATCGAGGGGCACCAGCTCCTGCCCCCCACCAGCAAGAGCACCAAGTATGAGCACGTGCTGCCCCTATTGGCCTCCATTGAGGGCAGCGGGGAGATCGACGGCCTGCTGATCCTGCTGAACAACGGCGGGGGAGACGTGGAGGCGGGGCTGGCCATCTCAGAGGTGATTTCCTCCATGTCCAAGCCCACCGTCTCCCTGGTGCTGGGGGGGAGCCACTCCATCGGGGTGCCCCTGGCGGTATCGGCCAAAAAATCCTTCATCGCCCCGTCGGCGGCCATGACCATCCACCCGGTGCGGCTCAACGGCCTGGTGATCGGGGTGCCCCAGACCTTCTACTACTTTGAGCGGATCCAGGAGCGGATCATCCAGTTTGTGACCGCCAACAGCGGGGTTAAGCGGGAGGCCTTTACAAAGCTGATGCTCCAGACCGGGGAGCTGGCCGCCGATGTGGGCAGCGTCATCTACGGCGAGGAGGCGGTGGAGCTGGGCCTCATTGACCAGATCGGCGGGCTGTCCGACGCCCTGTCCTGCCTGTATCAGATGGTGGAGGACGGCCGGACAGGGGACAATAAGACGTGAATTTTGAGGGGGCCGCCAGGCGGCTCCCCTTTTATTTTTAAGACATCCATGATCTGTGTATAAAATCCCAAAATGAGCAGGAAACATGCTGGACAAGCGGGGCGGAAAGCCTTATACTAGGGAGTAAATTCTGGCAAACAGCGGAACCCATCAAAGAAGCGAGAGGAGCGTACTGTGATGAACAGGTTGACAGACTATATCATGGAACAGACCCAAAAAATTTTGGCCATTGACAGCCCCACCGGCTTTACCGCCAAGGCGGCGGCCTATGTGGCGGAGGAGTACCGGCGGCTGGGATATGAGCCCCAGATGACCAACAAGGGTGGTCTGGTGGTCCGGGTCAGCCAGGGGACGGAGCCCGGCGGCACTCCCGAGACCGGGGCGGTGGTGCTCCAGGCCCATCTGGACACCCTGGGCGGCATGGTGTCCGCCATTGACGAGAAGGGGCGGCTGTCTCTCAGCCCCCTGGGGGGCATGAACCCCAACAACGGCGAGGCGGAGAACTGCCGGGTTTACACCCGGGACGGCAGGAGCTACACCGGCACCTTCCAGCTGAAAAACGCCTCCATCCATGTGAACGGCGACTACAACACCACCACCCGGGCCTACGACAAGATGGAAGTGGTGCTGGACGAGATCGTGGACAGCCGCCAGGGGGCGCTGGACTTGGGCATCCTGGCTGGGGACGTGGTGTGCTTTGATCCCCGGACAGTGGTGACCCCTTCCGGATACATCAAGAGCCGGTTCCTGGATGACAAGCTGAGCGTGGGCATCCTGCTGGGCTACGCCAAGTACTTGAAGGAGAGCGGTGTCCAGACCCGGCGGGCCATTTACCACGACATCACGGTATTTGAGGAGGTGGGCCACGGCGGAGCGGCCTCCCTCCCGGCGGAGGCCACGGAGATCATCGCCGTGGACATGGGCTGCGTGGGGGACGGCCTGACCTGTAAGGAGACCCAGGTGTCCATCTGCGCCAAGGACTCCGGCGGCCCCTACCACTACGATGTGGTCACCGGCCTGGTCCAGGCGGCCCGGCGGGAGGGGATCGACTTCGCCGTGGACGTGTATCCCCACTACGGCTCTGACGCGACGGTGTCCCTCAAGTCGGGCCACGACTGCCGCCACGGTCTGATCGGCTCCGGCGTCTACGCCTCCCACGGCTATGAGCGCAGCCACCGGCTGGGTGTGGAGAACACCTTCCGGCTGCTGAAGGCCTACTTGGGCTAAAAATTCCCACAAGAGGAGAGAGGAAAACTGCCATGTTACTGGTCAAAAACGTCTCTGTCTACGCCCCGGAGCCCTTGGGTATCCGGGACGTGTTTGTGGCGGGGGGAAAGATCTGCTCCATCCAGGAGTCCATCGACCCGGGACGGGATCTGCCGGTGGAGGTCATTGACGGCACCGGAAAACTGCTGCTGCCCGGTTTCATTGACAGCCACGTCCACATCCTGGGCGGCGGCGGGGAGGGGGGCTACCGTACCCGCACCCCGGAGCTGAAGCTGTCCGACATGGTCAAGGCGGGCACCACAACAGTGGTGGGCTGCCTGGGCACCGACGGCGTCACCCGGCGGATGGAGAACCTGGTGGCCAAGGCCAAGCAGCTCAAGGACGAGGGGGTGAGCTGTTACATCTACACCGGCTCCTACGACGTGCCGGTGCGTACCCTCCTGCCGGACATCCGCTCTGACCTGCTGTTCATCGACGAGGTGATCGGGGTGGGGGAGGTGGCCATCGCCGACCACCGCTCCTCCCAGCCCACCTTTGAGGAGTTCGCCCGGATTGTGGCCGACGTCCGGGTGGGGGGCATGCTGTCCGGCAAGGGCGGCGTGGTCAACATCCACATGGGGGACGACGTCCAGATGCTGGAGTACCTGGAGCGGGTGAGGAAGGAGACCCCCCTGCCCGCCTACCACATGGTGCCCACCCACATGAACCGCAACCCCGATCTCTTTGAGCGGGGGATCCCCTACGCCAGGGACGGCGGCTTTGTGGACTTCACCACCAGCAGCTTTGAGGCCTTCCAGGAGGACGGGGAGCTGAAATCCAGCGACGCCCTGAAAAAAATGCTGGACGCCGGGGTCCCGGAGGAGAACATCACCTTCTCCTCTGACGGACAGGGCTCCCTGCCGGTGTTCAACAGGGCGGGGGAGATGGTAGACCTCCAGGTGGCCCGGATGGACAGCCTGTACCAGGAGGTACGGGACTGCGTCCAACAGGAGGGCATCCCCCTGGAGACCGCCCTGAAGGTGATCACCTCCAACGTGGCCGACCATCTGCGGCTGTCCAGCAAGGGCCGGGTCCGGGAGGGCCTGGACGGCGACCTGGTGCTGGTGGAGCGGGAGAGCCTGGAAATCCAGACTGTCATCGCCCTGGGACAGGTCATGCTGCGGGACGGCAATCTGCTGGTCAAAGGCAGTTTTGAATAGATTATTTTGAGAGAGAGAAACAGGAGGTACCTTATGAAACAGAAACAGATCACATTCCCCCACACATTCGTCATCATCTTTTTTGTGGTGCTGTTCTGCGCCGCCCTCACCTACATCATCCCCATGGGCCAGTACGACACCATGGAAGTGAGCTACGAGCAGAACGGCGAGACCAAAACCCGCACCGTGCTGGACGCTGACTCCTTCCGGTATGTCACCGATGAGAACGGCAACCCCCAGACCTACCGGGTGCCCGTCTTCGGCACCGACGATGTGGGCGGCAAGCTGGGTATGCTCAACTACGCCTTTGAGGGCCTGGTTTCCGGCGACAAGTGGGGCGCCGCGGTGGGCGTGGCCGCCTTCATCTTAATCGTGGGCGGCGCCTTCGGCATCATGTTCCGCACCGGAGCGGTGGAAAACGCCATCTTCGCCGCCATCAGCCGCACCAAATCCCGGGAGTATCTGCTGATTCCCTTCCTGTTCCTGCTGTTCTCCGCCGGCGGGGCCATTTTTGGCATGAGCGAGGAGGCCATCCCCTTTGTCATGATCGTGGTGCCGGTGCTGGTGATGATGGGCTATGACGCGGTGATGGGCGTGATGATTACCTACGGGGCCACCCAGATCGGCTTTGCCACCTCCTGGATGAACCCCTTCAGCGTCTCCGTAGCCCAGGGCCTGTCCGGCGTGCCCATCATGTCCGGCGCTGGCCTGCGGATCTTCTGCTGGGTTCTCTTCACCGCTGTGGGCATCGCTGTCACCATGCTGTACGGCCGGAAGATCAAGAAGAACCCCCTGGCCTCCTACAGCTATGAGTCTGACGCCTACTTCCGGGAGAACACCTCCGGCAAGGACGTGAAGTCCATTAAGCTGGGCGCCGGCGACATCCTGGTCCTCCTCGCCCTGCTGGTCACCATCATCTGGGTGATCTGGGGCGTCATCGCCAAGGGCTACTACATCCCGGAGATCACCGCCCAGTTCTTCATCATGGGCGTGGTGGCCGGCGTCATCGGCGTGGTCTTCAAGCTCAACGATATGAAGCTCAACGACATCGCCACCTCCTTCCAGAAGGGGGCCGCTGACCTGCTGGGGGCCGCCCTGGTGGTGGGCATGGCCCGGGGTATCCTCATCGTGCTGGGCGGCTCTGACCCCAGCGTCCCCAGCGTGCTGAACACGGTGCTCCACGCCGCCGCGGGGGCCATCGGCAACCTGCCTCCCGCCATCTCCGCCTGGTTTATGTACATCTTCCAGAGCATCTTCAACTTCTTTGTCACCTCCGGCTCCGGCCAGGCCGCCCTGACCATGCCTCTGATGGCCCCCCTCAGCGACCTGGTGGGCGTCACCCGTCAGGTGGCTGTGCTGGCCTTCCAGTTTGGCGACGGGTTCTCCAACCTGGTGGTCCCCACCTCCGGCGCTCTCATCGGCTGCTTGGGCGCCGCCCGGCTGGACTTTGGCCGCTGGCTGAAGTTCTCCATCAAGCTCCAGGGCGTGCTGGTGGTGTTCGCCTCCATCATCATGGTGGCCGCCGTGCTGATGGGCTACAACTGATTTCCAGAGCCAATACAATGAGCGTGCTGCCGGGGAAGCCCCCGGCGGCACGCCTCATCAGCAAAGGCCCGCTGAGTACACTCAGCGGGCCTTTTTGTATCACGGATCAGACCAGGGCCATGCCCCGCTTCAGGGCCTCCATGTTCAGAGGAACCAGGGCGGCCTTCCGCCCGGTGAACATCTCATGGATCATAGCCTCAATGGTCTCCACCTTCAGCACCTTGGAGGCGGCCACATAGGCCCCTAACATCACCATGTTGCTCACCTTGGGGTTGCCCAGCTCCACGGCGATCTCGTCACAGGGGACGTACACGGCGGTGACGTCGTCCCGCTGGACCTTGTCCTTGATGATGCTGCTGTTCACAAAGATGGTGCCGCCGGGGCGGACGTCCCCTTCAAATTTCGCCAGGGAGGGGCGGTTCATCACAATGATTTCGGTGGGCTGTTCCACCAGGGGGGCGCCGATGGGCTCGTCGCTGAGGATGACGCTGCAATTGGCGGTGCCGCCCCGCATCTCCGGGCCGTAGGAGGGCACCCAGGACACCTCCAGGTCCTCCTCCACGCCGGCCTCCGCCAGGTTCTTTCCGATGGACATGACGCCCTGCCCGCCAAAGCCGGCCAGAATCACTTCCTTACGCATCTTCCCGCACCTCCTTGATGACACCCAGGGGGTAGTAGGCGGCCATGTTTTCCATCAGCCACTGGTTGGCCTCCAGAGTCTCCATGCCCCAGTTGGTGGGACAGGAGGCCAGTATCTCCACAAAGGTGAAGCCCTTGCCCGCCTTTTGCAGCTCAAAGGCCTTCTTGATGGCCCGTTTGGCCTTGGTCAGGTTGGGAATGTCGGTGACGCACACCCGCTCGGCGTAGATCAGGCCGTCCAGGGTGGACAGCATCTCCGCCACCCGCATGGGCATGCCCGCCTGTTCGGCGGTACGGCCGCCGGGGGCGGTGGTGGCCCGCTGGCCGATGAGGGTGGTGGGGGCCATCTGGCCGCCGGTCATGCCGTAAATGGCGTTGTTGATGAAGATGGTGGTGAATTTCTCCCCCCGCATGGCGGCGTGAACGATCTCGCCAGCGCCGATGGAGGCCAGGTCGCCGTCACCCTGATAGGTGAACACCGGCTGGTCGGGGTGGAGCCGCTTGATGGCGGTGGCCACCGCCGGGGCCCGGCCGTGGGCGGCCTCGATGGTGTCAAAGGAGAAGTAGTTGCCGGCGAAGACGGCGCAGCCCACCGGGCAGATGCCGATGGCGGTGTCCAGGCCGTCCATCTCCTCCAGCACCTCAGCGATGAGCTTGTGGACGATGCCGTGGCTGCATCCGGGGCAGTAGTGCAGCTCGGTGTCCTGAAGGCCCCTGGTCTTCTGATAAATGGTGGTCATCTCACTTCACCTCCCGCATAGCGGCCTGAGCGGCCTGAACGACCTCGGATACATGGGGGATCGCGCCGCCGCAGCGGCCGTAGAACTGGACGGGCTTGGTGCCGTTGACAGCCAGCTTCACATCGTCCAGCATCTGGCCCAGGCTCATCTCCACGGTGAGCACCGCCTTGACCTGGTCCTGGCTCACGATCTCGCCGAGCCGGGCGCCGGGGAAGGGCCACACGGTGATGGGACGGAACAGGCCGGCCTTGACGCCCTGCTCCCGCAGCTGGTCCACGGCGGTCTGGGCCACCCGGGCGGGGGTGCCGTAGGCCGCAATCACAAGCTCGGCGTCCTCCAGCTTATACTCCTCCCAGCGGCACTCGTTGGCCTCCATGGCGGCGTACTTCTCCGCCAGGCGCAGGTTGTGGTTCTCGCAGTCGGAGGCGGCGATGAGCAGGGAGGTGAGGAAGTTGCTGTGATCCCGGCCCCTCCGGCCAGAGGCGGCCCAGTCCTTGGGGGGCAGATCCCGGCCCTTGTACTCCTTCCAGACGATGGGCTCCATCATCTGGCCGATGAGGCCGTCCACCAGCACCATGACGGGGTTGCGGTATTGGTCAGCGATGTCGAAGGCCTCCTGAACCAGCTCCACCGCCTCCTGGAGGACGGCGGGGGCCAGCACAACTGTACGGTAGTCGCCGTTGCCGCCGCCCCGGGTGGCCTGGTAGTAGTCGCCCTGGGAGGGCTGGATGGAGCCCAGGCCGGGGCCGCCCCGCATGACGTTGACAATCACGGCGGGGAGCTCGGCCCCCGCCATGTAGCTGATGCCCTCCTGCTTCAGGCTGACGCCGGGGGAGGAGGAGGAGGTCATCGCCCGGACGCCGGAGGCGGCGGCGCCGTACACCATGTTGATGGCGGCCAGCTCCGACTCGGCCTGGACGAACACGCCGCCGGATTCGGGCATCCGGTGGGACATGTACTCGGGGATCTCGTTCTGGGGGGTGATGGGGTAGCCGAAAAAGCCCCGGCAGCCGGCCCGGATAGCGGCCTCAGCGATGGCTTCGCTCCCCTTCCAAATTTCACGCTTGGACATTGGGATTACCTCCTCTCTCAGTCTTTTTGGATGGTGATAATGGAATCGGGACAGATCTTGGCGCAGCTGGCGCAGCCGATGCAGGCGGCCGGGTCAACGCAGACAGCCGGGCGGTAGCCCTTGGCGTTGGCCGCGCTGTCCAGTGCCAGGATGTGCTTGGGGCATACGGAGACGCACAGCTCACAGCCTTTGCACTTGTCCCGGTCGAAGGTGAGATGGATTGCCATTGTGATACTCCTCCTTTCTGTGAGAAATGGGCGCCAGGGATATGGCGCCGCCGGAGCTGGCTCCGTGGAAGGGCGAGGTGAGGTCCGGGGTCGGGCTGCCCGAGGCGGGCGGCGTTCCCACCGGAGGATCACCGTTTGAAAGCACAAGAAGCCGGTAATGCCGTCCACCGGCTGGGAGAGGGCGGCACCGCTGGCGGCTGGGCAGGACTGGGAACCGGCGGATTACGGGCCGGCCGGGCGGCGTTCCGGGGAACGCTTAGGGCCTGCCGCTGGAACAGGCTGGAAGATGTCATGGGAAGATACCTCAGCTGGGCGGCCCCTGCGTGGGGGCACTGGAATTTCTTTGGGAATACTCTGTTTCCAGGAGGGATTGTATAAATTATACCAGAATGAATGGAAAGATGATAGTGGTTTTTATGAAAAGACACATATTTTACGCCTGTTTTCTTATGGCGTACAGATGTATTCGTAAGGGAGGATAGAGGCCTTGCTTAGGATATATTTAGGGAAGTAAACCACGGTTACGGCAGTGGAATTTCTGATATGGATTTTTATATCAGCCTATGTTTAGACAGCCTGTGTCTCAGCGCTCAGGCAGTCATGCATATTCTCTTTATCAGCCGGCTTACCGGCCAAAAGGCAAAACTGTGGCATTTTGCCACGTATTTTCTCCTGAGATGTATTGTGTAAAGGGTGGTTTCACCACCCAAATACACATTGGCTGGCGGTTCAATTGTGGCAGAATGACAGAGGCTGAAAAGGCGGTGATCGACCAGCAGGAGAGAAGCGAAGCGGGAGCGTCCGGGGATGGCCTGGGCGCTCCATTCTCTTTGCCAGCCCTCTGCGAAGAGCGCACTTACTCACCACCCGCAAGCGGGCGGTGGTACTGCCTGCGGCAGTCGTGCGCTCTCCGAGGGGCGGCCCGCCGGGCGGCCCTTCCCTGCCCAGTATGGACAGGCCAGCAGACGCCACCGGCGGCTTGTGCATCGGGCGGAGCTGCGCCGATGCACTGGGGGCTTGGGGGCCATCGGCCACCAATAAGCTGCGCCGGGTATATACCGGGGCATTGCTTGCTACTACTATCAGCGCCTATAAAAGAGTGTTGAAAGTCGTTTGCTGTCATGGTATACTCTATTTTAAGGACAGTGATGAAGGTGCGTGAAAAAAAGAGAAAAAATGTAGTCTATATTTTGACCTGTGTTCTCTCGGCGTTAGGAGCAATCGGGCTGCTACTTTTCTATGGTAGTCTTCCATCAAAAGATAACATACAGATTGGAAATCTTCCGAAGGAATTTAACATTGATGTGGGCAATAATCATATTGATTTTCAGATGGAAAACGAGTGTTCAGCATATGCCTCCGCCTACGTTATGCGGCACTTAGGTAGGCAGGTTGCAGGTTCTGAATTGTATAATGATATTCACCGTGTATTCGGCTTCGTTTCTGTCAATTCTGTTGTTAGCCTGTTTCAAAGTTATGGATATACAGCAAAAGCCTATCATGGAGATAATAACACTCTAAAGCAACGTTTAATTTCAGGAGTGCCTATTATCGCATTTATACGCACGCCTGATGATACGCACTATGTTGTAGTTGTTGGATATGATGAGAATTTCATATATCTGGTAGATTCAATCTCTGATAATGTCAATGCAAATGGCGGCTGGTATAACAGAAAACTCAGCACAGAGGAATTTGATGAGATTTGGAGAACGAATATATACCCTGTTAAGAATATCTATATTGTCATATCAGGATTATAAAAATATAATTTCCAGCTTATGGGGGGATTTCATCTTTTGGGTGAAATCCCCCTTGACAAATGTTCTCTTGCTATGCATTATTGAGATTCATTCCCAACGGAGGAATCATTCCAATCGGCACTGGAGTGCTGGCCCTGTACCTGACCAGCCGCTTCGGCTTAAAGAATCTACAATCCGTCTCGTGTCTGTCCGCCGTTCTGTCGTTCTATGCCTTGCTTGTTCTCCTTTGGCATTATTAACTCGCTGGAAGCAGCCGTCTTTTCTCATTTTGCAGATAAACTATCGCTCAATCTTCTGCTTCTGTCCACGCTGACCGTTTTTTGCTGTCCGCCTGCTGTTACCGGGCCGTGCTTAAGTTCCTGGCCTGGACAGAGGGAGGCCAGACGCACTATATCGGACTGCTCCTCTTCCCCGGCCTGCTTTTTCTTATTGCGAAGCTGGATATTCTCCAAAGGGCCTATGGGTTTCTGGACATGTTTTTGACAAGGGAGCAAATTGGACAGCATATTGTACTGCTGCTCCTACAGGTCATGGGGCTTGAGGCGCTGCTGTGTACCCTGTACGCTTACCGTCAGCGGTTTTTCAGAGTACGGAAAAAGATGGCTGATTTTCTCTCCGAATACTGGGGCGAGTATGGAAAGGGAATCTGCCATTGCGCCAGCCGTGTCAACTATGCCATCCAGAATCACCGGATTACCCCCGACCAGCTGGACTTCATCGCTACCAAGCCAAGCAATGCCGCTGTGGAGATAAAAGCGGCCATGGAGGAGATCGACAGATACGCACAGCAGTTCTCGTTCTGCCGGACATACCCGTCCACAGAGCGGCTGAAGCGGATACTGATTATCGAGGACGATGCCCTTTTGAATAAAACGTTAGCTTACAATCTGATTTCCGACGGCTGGGATGCCACCCCCGCCCCGAATGCCAGGGCTGCCGAAAATCTGCTGGCCGGGACGGAATTTGATCTGGTGCCGCTGGACATCAATCTGCCGGGCGGTAGCGGCTATGACCTGTGCGAGCTAATTAAGACGGAACTTCCCAACACGGTGGTGATCTTCTTTGCCGCTAACGAACAGGAGAACGACCAGATTTGGGACTATGCGGTGGGAACGGGGGACTACATCGCCAAGCCCTTTTTCATGAAATCTTTGCAGCGGAAGATATGCGTCATGTTCGTCATGCTGGAGTGCCGCAAGCCGGCCAAGGATCTCTACGACGATGGCGGGCTGTTCCTGGACTTCTCGGAGCAGACCGCCTCCCTGAACGGAAAACCGCTCACTCTCTTACCTATGGGAGTTCAAGATGCTGTATCTGTACTGCAAAAATTCACGCCAGATCCTGACCCGACAGCGGCTTTTGGAGCGGCTGTGGGGCGTGGACGAAAAATCTGTGGAAGAACACACCCTGACCACCGCTATCAGCCGCATCCGGGGCAAGATTGAGGCGGAGGGCGACACCCACCTCAAAGCCATCTACGGCATCGGCTATAGTGGGCAGGGGCGAGCGGAAATGAGGCGTATGCCCGTCAAGACCATGTTCCTGCTGGTGAAGGCTGACGCGGCCACTGCCATACTGGCACTCACTTTCCTCCTCTCCGCCGTGATGGGCCAGGGGTGGGTGCTGCTGGTTGACGCGGTGCTGACGGCCTGCGCCCTGGTCTTGCCATTCCTGCTGGCGCTATTTTTCGCCAAGTGGCTGTCCCAATTTACCAGTGGCCTGCGCCCCACCCGTAAATCAACAATTTTTATCTGGACAATAGGGGGGAATTAGTATAAGATGATAATGGTAAACCCTGGTAAGGAACGTGGGGCCCCGTTGATGTGACAGTGGCTGCGGGTACAGAGCAAGGCAAAATTCGGGATAACGGACAGCGTTTTTCTGAACGATATTTAGGAAAGGAATTGCGCCAAAGAGTTCTTTGCTGTCAAAGGTGATTTGGCATCGGCGCGCAACATGAGCATGAGGGATTTCAAAACAGGGTCATTCTCCTCTGACCAAGACGCGGAACTGTTTAACGAGGCGGAATTATTATACCGGTTTGTAGTACGCTACTACACCCACAGCGCCAAAAGCAAGGACTACGGTTATGGCCCGCCCGTCACCATGGCGGAGGTGCACACGACCACGAAGATTGATGACCAGCCTGGAATCACCATCTCGCGGTTGGCGGCCCACTACAGCCGGACCAACAGCGCCATGAGCCAGCTGGTATCCAAGCTGGAAAAAAAGGGGTTGGTGGTGCGGAAAATGGCGACCGACCTGCGCAATACCCACCTCTATACGACACCGGTGGGCAAAGAGCTCTGCCGTGTGCACCGCCTGTACGACTGCGAGAACGCCCGGAAAACCAGAGCCGCCATAGGAGCTTACTGTTCCCAGGAGGAGATTGACACTTTTTTCAAGGTGTTAAGGGAGTTTGCCACCTGGCTCGCAAAATAGATACAAAAATGGTAGACACAGATGTGTCTACCATTTTTTGCGTCTGCCAGGGGGTTATTCTGCCGTCTCAGCGGGGAGACTGTCGCGGTATTTGGTGGTGGCCCGGTTGCCCAGGAAGGCGCAGACCAGGCCCAGAGTAACGGCCAGGATCCCGGCAAAGAAGATGCGCTTGTATCCATCCAGGCCGTAGTTGTCGATCATGGAACCGCAAACCGTGCCGAAGAAGGCGTCTGGAAGAAAGCCGATGAGGGAAGCGACACCGATCACACTGCCGACAATATTCTTCTGGGTGCCGACCTCGTCAATGACAGCGTAGTACAGACTGCGGAACACGTTGTTGCAGGTGGTGGCGATCACCATGATGATCACCAGTGGCCAGACAAGGGCGGCGCTGGCGGGGGCCAGCGTCAGGACCGCGTACATTACAGCGGCCACAAGGCCTGCCCAAATGATAACCCTCGCCGAGCGGCCGGCCTTTTTAGACAGGATAATGGCGATCACACCACCGACCACGCCGCAGAGCACGGTGCGGTAGTTGGCAAAGACGGTAGACGGCATGACGTCCATACCGCAGCCCTCGGTCAGGTAGGGGGCGTAGTAGCTGCCCACCTGGGTACACATTTGCGCGCAGAACAGCATACCCGCCAGGATGTAGGTGACCGGCATCTTAAAAGCCTTGCCCATGGCCAGGAGGCTGTCCTTGATATTGGTGTTGGTTACGCCGGCGGCCTCGGTCTTGGGCATCAGGAAAGCCAGCGCAATGCCCACAAGGATCATCACAGCGGAGCAGCTGATGACCACCGCGGACATGGATTTGGTGGAATCCGCCTGGAACATGGCGTAGATAGCCAGGAACATGGTGGTGACCAGCAGGCTGACCACGCCGCGCCCGGCCTCCAGGCCGCTGAACATGCTGCCCTGTTCATCGGACGCGGAGATCACGTTGATGCACTTGATAGAGGCGGACCAGAAGGTGAGCACCGTGGTAACACCCAGCAGGGCGTAGATCACCAGCAAGGTGGTATAGCCAGGCCAGGTAGCCAGCCACAGGCCCAGGGCGCCGGTGGACACCATGGAGAAGACCATCAGCTTTTTGGGATCAAAACGGTCGGCAATCCAGCCGCCGGGGATGTAGAGCAGGAAGTTTGCGATGCCGTAGATCGAGGTGAGAGTGCCGTACTTCTCATTCTGCCCCACAAGGCCCATGGCCTCTTGGAGGGGGATGTAGAACGAATAGCGCAGGTAGGGAAGGATATAGATGGTGGACAGCGCCAGCATCATCAGGATCAGTACAATGATCTTTTTGCTTTTCCCATTTGAGTTAGCCATAATTTTCCTCCTTATACTTCCTTGAGATAAATGATCTCACCTGGGAGGTCCGGTACTTGCTATTTGGCAGTTACCCCCGCTTTTTTTGACGCTGCTCCTTCAGGTACGCGCCGCCACGCTCCATGGCGTCCATGGCGTCGGGCAGCATGCGGCTGTAGTGCAGGAAGGAGTGCATCACGCCCGGATAGAGCTTCAGCTCACAAGGCATCCCCTTATCCGTCAGGATGGCGTGCAGCACGGTGGAGTTGTCCGCCAAAGGGTCGATGGTACCGGTGCAGATGAAGCACGGCGGCACGTTTTCCGTCAGGTCGGCGTACAGCAGGTCGCAGTAGGGACTCTTCAGATCCTTTTCATCCAGCACAGAGGCGGGGTACAGCTTTTCGTCGTATTCCCGCATCATGCCGTCGATTTCGTTGCCATACAGGCGCTGGGAGGGGGAGTCGTACATCCCGTAGATGCCATAGTACAGCAGCATGGAAGTCACATAGGAGATGTCCGGGTCCTCGTCCCGCAGCCACAGCATGGTTGCCAGGCTCAGCCAGGCCCCGGCGGAGTCCCCGGCAAAGGAGACATCGCCAGCGTCCAGCCCGTACTCCTGGGCATGGGCCCGGAAGTATTTTGCCGCCGTGACACACTCCTCAATCCAGCAGGGAAAGCGGTACTGGGGCGCCAGATGGTAGTCGATGCCGATGACGACGGTGTCCGACTTCTCCGCTAGGGTGCGCATCACCCGGCTGTGGGTGTCGTTGTTGCCCAGGTACAGGCTCCCGCCGTGGGAGAAGAGCATCATCCCCATAGGCTCATCCGAGAGCCGAGGGTAGTGCAGGCGGCAGGGGAGCTTGCCGTAGGGCCCATCGATCTCCACCTCTACCACCTTGGCTGGCACAGGGCCACCATCATTCCAGAACACACGCTCGTCAATATAGTCCTGAAGGTAATCGCTGGTGGGAGGGTGGGCCTCGTTCCATTCCCGGATATGGGAGACAACCCGGGCCATGTCGGGGGTAATCAGTTTCGTCCAGTCAGGTTTGTTTTTGTGCATAATTTGCGCTCCTTTACTGATAAATTCATTCAAGTTCAACGGTTATAGGGCAACGCCCAGCCAAAGATGAGGATCACGCTGGTGGCCACGCCGGCCAGGATCATCAGGTACCCGTAGACCCGGTCCCGGCGGTACTCACGGGGGTCCGCCTCCGACCTGGGGAGTTGCAGCAGTTTACGCCGGTAGCTGGCCTCGGCGTCCGTCACAGGGTGGAGCCGGCTGCCCAGGATCGCAAAAGCGAGGCTCAGGTACAGGCCAATGAAGAACGGGTCCAGGAAGTTTTTCAGAACGCTGCCCAGGGCCAGCACGTCCACCTCCGCCAGTACCCTTGCCGTGATAAATCCGAGAAATCCGGCTATCATAGCCCATCGGGCCCCCGCGGCGGACAGTTTGTCGCTCAAAATGCTGCCGATTGCCGGGACCGCCCAGGCGGCGGCGATAATCGTGGAGGCGAAATAGCACACCTCCCGGATGCCCCCGAGCCCCAGGAAGGACAGGGCCAGCACAATGACGCTGATCCCCAGTATAGCGTACCGGCTTGCGCGCAGCCGCTTCTCCTCGCTGTCAATCTGGCGGGGGAACAGGTCCAGCACCACGGAGAAGCCCATGACCGAGAGGAAGGTGGAGGCCGAGGAGAGCCCCGCCGCCATGATACCGGCCAGCATCAGGGTGCCCACCAGCTTTGGCATGACGTTCAGCGCCGCCCAGATCAGAACACGCTGGGGATCTTCCAGGGACGGTTTCAAGTTGAGCACCGCAACGGACTGCAAATTTAGGTAGAGCAGGAAAATCACTGTAAAAATTGCCGCAAGGCTGCCGGCACGGAAAGTGACGTGCTCGCTTTTAGCCATCAGGTTCCGCCCCGCTTGCCACGGGGAGACCGCCACGGTGATAAACCAGACCAGCCCCATTGTGAGGGAGTAGGCCAGGGAACCGGGGATGCTGTCCGCCCCCGCCCCGCTGAGGTTGCCGTGGTAGTCCAGCAGGCCGGACGGCAAGGCGGGGTTGGCCATCAGGTTTTCCAGCAGGTTTCCCAGCCCGCCCTGGGCATTGAAAATATACGTGCCTGAGAGCAGCGTTGCCGTAAAAAATACCAGGAACATCATGGTGTCGGTGATGATCACGCCCCGGGAACCGGAATAAAAGGTGAATCCGGTGAAACAGACCCATGCGATCAGCAGGCAGGCCCGGCCGGGCAGGCCGGTCAATTCCTCCATCAGGATGCCTACCCCTGTCATGCAGGAGAGCAGGTAGGCCGTCAGGGAGATGACAGTGATGATACCGGCCACCTTCCGGTTCCGTGTGTCGTGGAACCGGATGCCGAAGTACTCCGGCATAGTGGCGCACTCCGAGCGGCGGAGGTAGCGCCCGAACACCAGCGCGCCGAACACATATCCACAGGCGCAGATGGCGTTCAGCAGTACCAGTGATGTGATGTTGCCGCTGTAGCACCAGCCCTGGTCCCCTGTGAAGCCGCTGACCGACAGCATAGACGCAAACAGCGTGCCTGTGATCAGCAGCGTTGGCGCGTTCCGCCCGCAGATGTAGTAGTCGCTGGTATCCTTCACCCGCCTCCCGGCCAGCAGGCCAACGCCCAGATAGACCAGGATGCTGATGATCACACCCCAAAAGAAAATCGTCATACACGATCCTTCCTTTTCCCGCTGGCGCCGTCCTCGTCCGCCGGGGGTTCCTTGCGGATACGCTTTTCCTCCCGCCAAAGGACGGCGTTCATTGTAATTCCTGTGGCCACCAGGAGCGCGCCGATGCCCAGAGCGTAAATTATCTCACCCATGATACCTCCAATGTCACTGTTACCGCCCTGGTCAGGGCGTGGTGCCGCCAGCAGCTGCAAAGATGATGTCCTTCATCCGCTGGAGGGCCTCCTCCAGCAGGCTCTTGGGGAGGGCCAGGTTCAGCCGGATGTGGCAGTCGCCGTAAAATGGCCGGCCATCCTGCCAGATCACCCCCGCCGCAATACCCCGCTTCTGAAGGGTTTCGATGTCGACGCCGTTGGCCGAGCACCAGTCCGTGCAGTCCAGAAACAGCATATAGGTCCCCTCCGGCATATCCGTCTTCACGCCCGGCAGGTTCTGGCGGATAAAGTCCACGGCGACACGGAGGTTCTCCGTAATTACCTCTCGCAGCTCATCCAGCCATTTGGCGCCCTCCGGGCTATAGGCCCCCATCAGCGCGTGCATAGACAGCACATTCATGTGGTTGTAGTGGGTCATTTGGGCCTGGTGGCGGATCCGATCCCGGAGATAGGGGTTATAGATGATGTGGTAGGACCCCACCAGCCCGGCCAGATTGAATGCCTTGCTGGGAGAGTAGAGGGCGATGGTCCGGTTGCGGGCGTCCTCAGACACCGACTGTGTGGGGATATGCCGGTGGCCGGGGAGGGGCAGATCGGACCAGACCTCATCCGCCACAACATACACATTGTGCTGGGCAAAGATCTCCATCGCCTGTTCGATCTCCCAGGCCTCCCACACCCGCCCCGATGGGTTATGGGGGGAACAGAAGATCGCCGTATGAATATTATTCTCCACGATCTTGCGTTTCATGTCCTCGTAGTCCAGCCGCCACACGCCGTTTTCGTCCCGGCGCAGGGGGTTGAGCACGATTTTCCAACCGTTGTCCTCAATACAATGGGTGAAACCGACATAGGCCGGGGACTGGATCAGGATGGGGTCACCGTCGGAGCACAGGATCCGCAGGGCGGATACCACCCCGCCCAGAATACCATTTTCGTAGCCAATGTGGTCGGGGGTCAGCCCGGTCACGCCGTTGCGTGTCCGCTGCCAGTGGATGATAGATTGGAAATAACCCTGAGGGGGCAGGAAGTAACCGTAGAGGTGGTGTTCCGCGCGGCTGCGGATGGCCTCGGCAACGGCAGGCGCCGTCTGGAAATTCATATCGGCAACCCACATGGGGATAATAGAAAAACCCTCTTTTACTTCCGTCTCCGGGAAGAAGCCGCCGCTCGTCCCGGCGGCAGGCGCTTCCACGGCAACAGCGTCTTTTCCCCTGCGCTCTACGATAGTTTCAAAATCATATGTCATGCATTATGGTCCTCCTCCACATATATACCACATGATGGACACGTCCGGTGCTTTGCGTGACAGGCTTGGCTTTGATAGTTAAATATCTAAATATTTTAGAGATTTAACTATATTAATTATAGAGCAACCGAGACCGGATGTCAATAGGCCTGTAAAACATTGTTTTATTGTTCAAAATTTATATATTTTGTAATTTGATATTGACATAATGAAAATAAATGATACAATAAAGGCGTGCTTTCACGTGACTGTCTTGGCTTGACAGAGAAGGTTTATTCATCTAGTTATGAATATTTTGTGTAAAATACTGTAAAAAGAGTCAGGAGGCTTTTTTATGTCGAAAATCGCCCGTGTCTGTATCGACCATGCCACCATTTACTGCAAGGATTCCGCCGGGATTGATCGCCTGCTTTCTTCCTTCGGCTTCTATTCCCGCAATAGGATCCACTATATGCTGGGAAACAGCTACTTCGAGCTGTATCAGCCCCACAGTGAGGAGGAGACCTACCCCTTCTTCCACTCTGACGCCGGACTGCACTCCTTAATTTTCTGGAGCGATGATGTGGATGACTGCTATCAGCGGGTGACCAGCGCGGGCTACGTGACGGCCATGCCGGTCTCCGATTTCAGCCGCCCCGCCAACCACGGCGAGCCGAGGGGAATGGCCGGCTTCCGGGGCTTTTATATGGATACGCCGCTTCTCCCTGTGGGGGAGACTGCCGTGGTGCAGCAGATGACACCTGAGCTGATCTACCCCAAGAAGCCCTACCCACACCCCAATACGGCGGTTGCCATGGACCAGATGTTCCTGTGTGTTCCCGCGGGCGAGGTAGAGAATGTGGCCAATCAGCTGGCCGCCTTCTGCGCGGCCGTCAGCGAGGGCCGCCCCGAGCATGACTGCATTTCTAAGCTGGAGGTTGCGTCGCCGGAGGAGCTGCTGGAGAACTACAAGGTACGCATAAACCCTGAGCGCAGCTGCTGCGCCGGGATCCGGTTCCGTGTCCGGGATCTGGATATGCTGCGGTGTTTCGTCGCCGGGTCTGAGCTGCCCTGGCATGAGGAAAACGGCGTCATCACTGTGGATCTGTCTGAGCAGGTCAACCTGTTCATGCAGTTCATGGCGGTTTGACGGGGGGCGCGCTATGGGGATCTCCAATGAAGTGCTTGCCCTAAAGGACCAGATCGTGGCCTGGCGGCGGGACATCCATACCCACCCGGAACTGGGCTTTGCCGAGCAGCGCACTTCCGCCCTGGTGGCCAAGGCCCTGCGAAGCTTTGGCTTTGACGAGGTCCTGACTGATTTCTGCCCCGCCCGCACCGCGGTACTGGGCGTCCTCCGCACCGGCCGCCCCGGCCATGTGGTGGGACTGCGCGCGGATATGGACGCGCTGCCTATGCAGGATGAGAAGGAGGGGGTGCCTTACCGCTCACAGACCCCCGGTGTCTGCCACGCCTGCGGTCATGACGGCCATACCGCTGCCCTGCTGGGCGCGGCTCGGTACTGTGCCGAACACCGGGACGAGCTGTGCGGAACGATGAAGTTTGTCTTCCAGCCGGCGGAGGAGGGGCCCTCTCCCGGCGGCGCCAAGTACATTATGGAGTCCGGCGTGCTGGACGACGTGGACTATATGATCGGCGGACACCAGAGCACCTACGCCTCGGTGGGACAGGTGATGGTCAAAAGCGGTGTAGCCTGCGCCGGAGGTCACGCCTTTAAGGTTACAGTCACCGGTGTGGGTACCCACGCCATCAGCCCCCAGGATGGATCGGACGTGATCTCCACCGCGGTGCAGATCATCAGCTCCTGGCAAAGTATCCTCACCCGTCAGGTGGACCCCCAGCGGCCTGCCGTGCTCTCCGTCTGTTCGCTCCACGCCGGCGAGCCGGGGGCCACCAATGTGCTGCCCTCAACCGCCGTGTTCACCGGCACGCTGCGTACCTTCAGTGATCCGCTCCGCACTGGGATCTTGGAAAAAATGCGGGCGCGGGCCGAGTCTATCGCCCGGCTTAACGGCTGCGAGTGCGTGATGGAGGACGAGGACCAGTTCCCGGTCCTGACCAATGACGATGCCGTGACCGAGGTCATCCGGAAAGCCGCAATCGAGGTAGCGGGCCCCGAGGCGGTGTTTACCGTGCCGGAGCCCTCCATGGGCTCAGAGGACTTTGCACAGTATGCGAGGCGCATTCCATCCTCTTACTTTATGTTTGGGGTGCGGAATGACGAAAAGGGTATCATTTATGGCGGCCATCACCCCAAGTTCGACATGGACGAGGACGGCTTGCTCTATGATACGGAGATATTCCTCCATGCCCTCCGGCATCTGCTGCCCAACAATTAAAACAACTCTGCTAAAGCCTCTTTTTGTATCCATCCCCTTTAGGGTGGGATACAGTATCAGAAATTTGGAGAATTGCTCTAATCTGAGCGGATCGCTGTTATTTTGGTGGATGAGGCAGAGCGATTTTGCCAGAAAGCCTTGGTATGCTGAGTGTGAACCCTTAAAGGGACACAATGTGAACCAAGGGTGTAAAGTCGGTACGGGGTAAAGAGCAACACTGGAAAGAGAATTCAGCCTCTTTCCAGTGTTGCTTCTATTTGCGAAGACATAATTCTTCCTGATGAAAAGATCAATTTGTACAGCTTCTTAGTCTTTGCATACTGCGGGCGGCTTTTGATCTGCTATTCCGCCATATACTGGGTGAGGGCGGACAGGTTCAGGTGGTCCAAAATCTCGTGGATTTCCTCCGCCTCCATTTCGGCGCCGGGCATCTCAAAGCTGGCGTGGCCGTAGGAGAAGGAAGCTGAGAACTGTTTCTGGCCGTTGACGGAGGTGTCCCACTCGATGGTGACAGTCACCCTGTCCCGGGTGGTGTACTCCTCCACCTTGTCCAACCCCTCCGCCACCAGATAGCTGTCCGGGGCTTCGTATTTGGGGTGGAAATCCCAGTACAGCCGGAAAGGGGAGCCCCGGGAGGTCTGGAATTCCCCGTCGAAGGTGGTGCTATAGAAGATAGAGGTTTTCGCTCCGTCTCCTATGCCCTCCTGCTGGCCGTAATACTGGCAGCCGGGAACCGGGGCGTACCGCTCCTCCACCCAGGCCAGGTCGGGGGAGGGGAGGCCCTGGGGCCAGAAGTCCAGCAGGCCCGCCAGGCTGTCCCCTTGGTAGATGGTGACTTGGGTAAGCTCGTCCACGCCGGAGATCATCTCAATCCAGCCGTCCCTAGGCCCGCCCTCCCGGTGCTCCAGTACCTCGTGGAACCAGGAGGCCCGCTCCTCCATATCCATGGGCTCCTGGGGCGGGTAGTCCTCCGGCACCATCTTTACCCCGTACCCTGCGGCGCTGGCCCCCGACTCCTTGGCGGCCTGGTCGGCGGCCCGGGCGGCCTCCTCCTGGGTATCAAAGTAGTAAGCGCGGGCCTGGCGCAGGGCCACCCCCGCCGCCCCGGCGCAGGCGGTGAGCAGGACGGCCGCCGCAATTAGTACCGCCGCCCGGCGGCCCAGCCGCCTCCGCTTCCGGGGAGGGCCGGTCATGGCCGATACCAGTCGGCTGATCTGCTGGTCATTCAGGCGGATCTCCTCCAGTTCTGCGGGGTAACGCTGTTCAAACATCATATTCCTCCTTCAGTTTGTCCCGGAGCATGGCCCGGGCCCGGGTGAGCCGGGTACGCACCGCCCCTGGACGCTTGCCTAATATGGCCCCAATCTCCTCCACTGACATGCCCTCGTAGTAAAATAGGTGTACTGGCAGGCGGTAGCTCTCGGGGAGAGAGAGCACCGCCTCCAGCACGCCCCCAGGCTCCGGCTGGGGGGCGGGGACGCCCTCCGCCTCCTCCAGCGGCCGGTCCCGCTTTCGCCAGGGGGCCCGGAACAGGTCCCCGGCACAGTTGGCCGCCACCCGCAGCAGCCAGGCCCGGCAGTGGTCCTGATCCCGAAAGGGTGGGGATGCCCGCACCAGACGGAGAAAGGTCTCCTGGGTGATGTCCTCCGCGTCCTCACGGCTGCCTGTCCGGGTGTAGGCCAGCCGGTAGACCGCCTGGCCATGCTCCCGAACCAAGCGTTCGGCTTCTTCCCGATCCATAATATCCCTCCTCTTTGCCTGTCTATATGGTACACGGAGCAGGGGGGTAAAAGGTTACAAATTTCGCCTGAAAAATTTTTTGAGAATTTTGTAAAAAGGGCTTGCTTTTTTCTGGAAGGCGTGGTATTATACATAAGCTGTTTGGCTGATGGCCGCCAGCAATTTCCGGGTGTGGCGAAGTTTGGTATCGCGCTTGAATGGGGTTCAAGAGGCCGCTGGTTCGAATCCAGTCACTCGG
>CAMTMC010000044.1 GCA_947073515.1 uncultured bacterium
AAACTTCTACACGGATGTCCTTCTCGGTGGTCGCCGTATCATTAACATAAACGCAGGCGCACCGGATGGTGGTCTGTTCATAGTTGGGGTGGAGGCCTTCCTTCATTTTATCTTCACCTCTTTCTCCTTGTGAGGGTATGCTTGTAAACGCAGTTGGTATCATAACACAGTTTTCCAGGAAAAGCAACTACTTTTAAAAAATTTTTTTGCCGTCCGGAGCGGATTGACCGCCCCCTCCATAGAGGCGCTCCGGGCCCGCCTCATGTACCGGCTGTCAAAGGCGGGGCCGACACGCCCGCCCGGCATTTTCCTGAATACCGGTTCTGATTTTACCGCATACCGCAAAAATTTCCTCTTGACAAGCGGGGGAATTTCCGTTAAAATGCCATCAAATAAATGCGATGAAGGGGAAAAAGACAGGCCCTTCCCACTCAGAGAGCCGGCGGTCGGTGCGAGCCGGTGTGGGGGCTCCTGTGGATTGCTGGCCCCCGAGCAGTCCGGCTGAACCAGAAGTAGGCCGGAACGGCTGGTCCCGTTACGGACCGCAGCCTTGCTAGAGGCCGTGAGGGCTGTCCGGGCAACCGGCGGCTAAACCAGGGTGGTACCGCGTAATGATATTACGCCCCTGACTTGAAAAAGTCGGGGGCGTTTTTTTCTCCCCCGAAAAGGAGGACAACAACATGAATCCAGGCTACAAAAAGTACATCCCCTTCCAGCCCCAGCAGATCGTGGGCCGCACCTGGCCCGACAAGGTGATCCGCAAGGCCCCAATGTGGTGCTCCGTGGACCTGCGGGACGGCAACCAGGCCCTGGTGGACCCCATGAACCTGGAGGAGAAGCTGGAGTATTTCCACACCCTGGTGGACATAGGCATCAAGGAGATTGAAATCGGCTTCCCCTCCGCCAGCGAGACGGAGTACGAGATCTGCCGGGAGCTCATCGAGGGCGGCCACATCCCCGACGACGTGACCATCCAGGTGCTGGTCCAGGCCCGGGAGCACCTGATCAAGAAGACCTTCGAGGCCATCCAGGGGGCCAAAAACGTCATCCTCCACTTCTACAACTCCACCTCCACCCTCCAGCGGAAGGTGGTCTTCCACATGGACACCGACGGCATCACCAAAATCGCCACCGACGCCGCCGACCTGATCTATGAGATGTCCCAGCCCCTGATCGACGCCGGCATGAACCTGCGCTTTGAGTACTCCCCCGAGTCCTTCATGGGCACGGAGATGGACTACGCCGTGGAGATCTGCCAGGCGGTGCTGGAGCGCCTCCACGCCACCCCGGACAACAAGGTCATCCTGAACCTGCCCACCACGGTGGAAAACTGCATGCCCAACCAGTTCGCCGACATGCTGGAGTATTTCTGTAAAAAGATCCCCGGCCGGGACAGCGCCATCATCTCCCTCCACCCCCACAACGACCGGGGCTGCGGCGTGGCCACCGCTGAGATGGGCCTGCTGGCCGGCGCCGACCGGGTGGAGGCCACCCTCTTCGGCAACGGCGAGCGCACCGGCAACGTGGACATCGTCACCCTGGCCATGAACATGTGGACCCAGGGGGTGGACCCGGAGCTGGACTTCTCCAACATCAACAAGGTGCGGGAGATGTACGAGCGGTGTACCAAGATGCCGGTGGGCGACCGCCAGCCCTATGTGGGCAAGCTGGTGTTCACCGCCTTCTCCGGCAGCCACCAGGACGCCATCAACAAGGGCAGCCAGTATATGAAGGAGAGCGGCTCCGACTTCTGGGAGATCCCTTACCTGCCCATCGACCCCGCCGACGTGGGCCGGGAGTACGAGCCTGTCATCCGCATCAACTCCCAGTCGGGCAAGGGGGGCTCCGCCTACATCATGGAGCACAGCTTCGGCTACGACCTGCCCAAGGCCATGCACCCCGACTTCGGCGCCGTGGTCCAGAAGGAGACCGACGCCGTGGGCAAGGAGATCTCCCCCGACCGGATTTTCGAGCTGTTCCAACAGGAGTATGTCAACGCCACGCAGCCCTACCAGCTCCTGCGCCACGCCTTTAACGAGAGCCTGGACGCCCAGGGCCACTCCCACGTGGAGTTCTGGGGCACCATCCAGCACACCGACACCATTTTCCAGGTGTCCGGCCAGGGCAACGGCCCCATCGACGCCTTCTTCAACGCCATTAAGGACGAGAAGATGTCCCACTTCACCTTCCTGGACTACGCCTCCCACGCCGTCACCGACGGCTCTGACTCCCAGGGCGTGGCCTACATCCTGCTGGAGGATCAGCGGGACGGCAGGAGGTACTGGGGCGTGGGCCTGTCCCACAACATCAACCTGGCCCCCCTCCGGGCCATCCTGTCCGCCATCAACCGCTCCAAGCGGAAATAACAAAAGCGGCAGGCCCCTCCCAGCCGGGAGGGGCCTTGTGTTTTATTTCGCTCTCAGCATCCGGCTGGCGTTCAAAATGGCGATGACAGACACCCCCACATCGGCGAACACCGCCATCCACATGTTGGCGTAGCCGGGCACCGACAGGGCCAGCACCAGGAACTTCACCCCCAGGGCGAAGACCACGTTCTGCCGGACGATAGCCAGGGTCTTCCGGGCGATCCGCACCGCCACCGGCAGCTTCCGCAGGTCGTCGTCCATCAGCACGATGTCCGCCGCCTCAATGGCCGCGTCGGAGCCCAGGGCCCCCATGGCCACCCCGATGTCCGCCCGGGACAGGACGGGGGCGTCGTTGATGCCGTCCCCCACGAACACCAGATTCTCTTTGGGGTTTTTCCCTTGGAGCAGGGCCTCCACCTTCTCCACCTTGTCACCGGGGAGGAGCTGGGCGTAGAAGCCGTCCAGCTTCAACTCCTCCGCCACCGCCTGGGCCGCCCCCCGGGCGTCCCCGGTGAGCATGACGGTCTGGCGGACGCCGGCCTCCTTCAGCTCCCGCAGGGCCTGGGCGGAGCCCTCCTTGGGCCGGTCGGCGATGACCAGATGGCCGGCGTACTTGCCGTCCACCGCCACATGGATGGTGGTGCCGGAGTGGTCGTGGCTGGTGGTGATTTGGATGTTTTCCCGGTCCATGAGCTTGGGGTTGCCCGCCAGCACCGTATGGCCGTCCACTGTGGCCCGGACGCCGTGGCCGGCGATCTCCTCCACGTCAACGGCCCGGCTCTGGTCGGGCTGTCCGCCCCAGGCGGCTACGATGGACTTGGAGATGGGGTGGGTGGAGAACTGCTCCGCCAGGGCGGTGAGCTCCAGCAGCCGCCCCTCCTCCATCCCCTCCTCCGGGTGGACGGCGGTGACGGAGAACGCCCCTTGGGTCAGGGTGCCCGTCTTGTCAAAGACCACGATCCCGGCCTTGGCCAGGGCCTCCAGATAGTTGCTGCCCTTCACCAGAATCCCCTGCTTGGAGGCGCCCCCCAGCCCGCCGAAGAAGGACAGGGGGATGGAGATAACCAGGGCGCAGGGGCAGGACACCACCAAAAAATTCAGGGCCCGGGGCACCCAAATTCCCCACTGGCCGGTGACCAGGGAGGGGATCACCGCCAGGGCCAGGGCGGCGAAGACCACCACGGGGGTGTAGTACCGGGCGAATTTGGTAATAAAATGCTCCGCCTGGGCCTTCTTCTCGCTGGAGTTCTCCACCAGATCCAAAATCCGGGCCACAGTGGACTGCCCAAAGGGTTTGCTGACCTTCACATGGAGCAGGCCGGTGAGGTTGACACAGCCGGAGATCACCTCGTCCCCCGCCTCCACGTCCCGGGGCAGGGATTCCCCGGTGAGGGCGGCGGTGTCCAGGGCGGAGGCCCCCTCCAGCACCGTCCCGTCCAGGGGCACCCGCTCCCCGGCCTTGATGACGATGATGTCGTCCACCTGGACTTCCTCCGGGTCCACCTGGACCAGCTGGCCGTCCCGTTCCACATTGGCGTAGTCGGGGCGGATGTCCATCAGGTCGGAGATAGACTGGCGGCTGCGGTGGACGGCCACCGACTGGAACAGCTCCCCCACCTGGTAGAACAGCATGACGGCCACCCCCTCGGCGTACTCGCCGATGACCAGCGCCCCGATGGTGGCAACCGACATGAGGAAGTTCTCATCAAATACCTGGCCGTTTTTGATGTTGCGGACCGCCTTCCACAGCACGTCCCAGCCGATGACCAGGTACGGGATCAGGAACAGCGGCCACCTGGCCAGGGCATAGGCCCCGCAGCCGTTTTGGTCCCGTGCCTCAGACAGCAGGGGGATCGGCCCCGGCAGCCAAATTGTGGGCAGCAGCGCCGCAATCACCAGCAGCGCAAAAGCGAATAAGATGCGTCTCAGCGTCTTTTTCTGTTTCCGTGTCATGACACACGCCTCACTTCCTCATAGCGGCCCAGGCCGCCTCTATAGGGATTTTTCCAGCAGGGCGACGCCCACAGGCAGCCGCCCCGGTATGACCTCCAGGGCCACCGGCGCCAGCTCCATCCCCTCCAGGAGCGCCCGATAGCTCTCCGGGGTGAAGGCGTGCTCATAGTGAAACCCCACGCCCTGATAAATCTTGATCATGGTCCCGTAGGCCGTCCCCGCCCGCCCCTGGAGGTAGGTGGGCAGGATCAGCCGCCCGCCGGGGGCGGTGACCCGCCACAGCTCCCGGATCACCGGCTCGGGCCGGGGCATCAGGTGGAGCACATTGGCGGCGATGACAGCGCCGAAGCTGCCGTCCCGGTCGGGCAGGGCAGTGATGTCCCGCCGGGCAGACCGGATGTTGGACAGGCCCCGCTTCCGGGCTTTCTTCCGGGCCCGCTCCAGCATGGGCAGGGACAGGTCGGTACACAGCACCGACTCGGCCTTTTCCGCCGCCGCCAGGGAAAACTCCCCTGTCCCGGCGGCGCAGTCCAGCACCCGCGCCCCTCGCGGGATCAGCTCCGCCGCCCGGGCCGCGGCGGCGGCGTTTACCGCCCGGTTGCTCCACTGGGCCAGATCATAAAACCTGGCCCAGCGGTCCCAGAAGGAGCTCACAGCACAATCTCGCAGTCGGGCTCCACCTTGCGGCAGACCTTGACGACCTCCTTCATGATGGCGTCAAAGCGGGCGTCGTCGGCGTCCACAGTCATTTTCTGGGTCATAAAGCTGACGCTGGCGTCGTTGACCCCGTCCAGCCCTTTGATGGCGTTCTCCATCTTGGCGGCGCAGTTGGCGCAGTCCAGGTCGATCATCTTAAAGGTCTTTTTCATGGTGATACATCCTTTCTTCTCTATCATTTTGATCCGGGCGGATCATATCCCCGCCCCTACCTAAGAGCCTGTTTAAAATCTTCAGGCACACCGTCTGAGCGGGTCTTTTTCCGCCGCTCAGCGTTAAATTTTCTTGCCGGGCGTCAGCCCGCCCGCAAAAATTTGCCTTGACCAGCAAAAGAATCCACGCCCATCCGGCACACCCGGAGATATTAAACAGGCTCTAAAACATGCTCCATCCCCTGGTCCAAAATCTGAATCACATGGCTGTCCGCCAGGGAGTAGTACACCGTCTTGCCCTCCCGGCGGAATTTCACCAGCTTGCTGTTCTTCAGCACCCGCAGCTGGTGGGACACGGCGGACTGGGTGACCTCCATCAGGCTGGCGATGTCGCACACGCACAGCTCCCCCTCCAGCAGGGCGTAGAGGATTTTTACCCGGGTGCTGTCCCCGAATATCTTAAACAGCTCCGCCAGATCGTACAGCCGCTCGTCCGGGGGCAGAAGCTCCCGGACCCGCCGTACCGCGCCGGTGTGCACCAGGTTCTCCTCGCAGCACTGGATCTCTTCCTGTCCCATCCCTTCACCTCCTCGTTTTATTATATGAACACTCGTTCATATGTTGTTTGTATTTTACTCCCCGCTCCCCCGTTTGTCAAGGGGGGACGAAAAAATTTCTTGCGGCCCGGGGAGAAACACATTATAATAGGGCGAAACAGCGATCCCCCCGCCCCGGCGGCCCAAATAAAAATCTCATAATTTCCCGGGAACTTTTTTTCCGGCCCTGCGTCAAACCCAGCGTAACCAAAAAACGCTGTGATCCACAGCCCCCATGAAAAGGAGTTTTATGATGAAAAGACGTATCTTCTCGGCGGTGCTGGCCGCCGCCCTGGTCCTCTCCCTGGCCGCCTGCGGCGGCGGAAACAACGGCGGCTCCGCCTCCTCCAACCCCGGCGGCAGCAGCTCCAGCCAGCCGGACGGCTCTGTCTCCGACGTGTTCAACCCCGACGGCTCCCAGCCCGATGGCAGCAATGGCAGCGCCAGCGGTTCCGCCGGCGGCGGCGCCTCCTCCTCGGAGGGGTTCCAGCCCGACGGCTCCGGGGATTCCTCCAAGCCCGGCAGCTCCGCCGTGACCATCACCCTGAATAAGACCGATGTCACCCTGAAGAAGGCCGGGGCTACCTTCAAGCTGCGGTACACCGCCACCCCGGACACCGATGGCGGCGCCTCCTTTACCTCAGACAAGCCGGAAATCGCCACTGTGGCTGAGGACGGCACCGTCACCGCCGTTGCCCCCGGCACCGCCACCATTACCGTGGAGTACGACGGCACCAAGGCCACCTGTATCGTCCGCTGTAAGTGGGACGCCCCCGCCGACGGCTCCGGCTCCTCCAGCTCCGGCGGCTCCAGCAGCTCCGCCTCCAAGGTGGATCTCCAGGCCTTCTATGAGGCCACCGTGGGCAAGTACGAGTTTGGCTTCCTGGAGCTGGCCGACAGCTCCCTTCTGGATCAGATGTACGCCGGCCTCAGCGGCGTCAGCGCCGAGCAGAAGCTGGTCTATGTCTGCATGATCTCCATGAACAACGGCGAGTTTGGCCTGGTTCAGGTAAAGGACAGCAAGGATGTAGACACGGTCAAAGCCGCCTTCCAGGCCCGGATCGACTACATGGTGGGGGATGGCAACGGCCCCGGCGGCGCCCAGTACCCTATGGCTATGGATCAGTGGGAGAACAACTCCCGGGTGGTCTCCAACGGCAACTACGTGATGATGGTGGTCCACGAGAACTGTGATGACATTGTCAACGAATTCAACGCCCTGTTTTAAGGCATCCTGAATTCTGTGGGGCCCGCCCTCTGGGCGGGCCCCAAGTTTCCTTGAGAGGCGGGATGACCCGCCCCAATGTGACATCATTTTTTATATGGGCGGGCATTGCCCGCCCATACATTCCGCATATGATTTGAGGTGTCCGCCATGGTCTTTTCCACCCCGATTTTCATGTTCTATTTCCTCGCACTCACCCTGCTGGTGTACTACGTGACGCCCCGGAGGGGGCGCAACCTGGTGCTGTTGATCTCCTCCCTGTTCTTCTACTGGTGGGGGGAGCGGGTCTATGTGGCCATCATGTTCCTGTCCACCGCCATCGACTACACCCACGGCCTGCTGGTAGAGCGGTGCAAGGCCAAAGGGAACGACAGGGGGGCCAAGCTGGCGGTGGCCTCCTCCATTGTGTTCAACCTGGCCCTGCTGTGCTTCTTCAAGTACTGGGATTTTATCGCCGGCTCCCTCCAGTCCATCGGCCTGACCTTCATACCGGTGCTGGGGATCCACCTGCCCATCGGCATCTCCTTCTACACCTTCCAGACCATGAGCTACACCATCGACGTGTACCGGGGGGACGCCCGGGCCCAGCGGTCCATCCTGAACTTCGGCACCTTTGTCACCCTGTTCCCCCAGCTCATCGCCGGCCCCATCATCAAATACAAGGATTTGGGCGATCAAATTAACGAACGTACCTGCTCCACTGAGAAATTCGCCTCCGGCGTGCAGATTCTCATGGTGGGTCTGGCCAAAAAGCTGCTCATCGCCAACAATGTGGGGATGCTCTGGGACACCTATAAGGCTATGGCCCCCGGGGAGCTGACCGTGGCCGGGGCCTGGCTGGGGGTGTTGGCCTTTACCTTCCAGATCTACTTCGACTTCTCCGGCTACTCCGATATGGCGGTGGGCCTGGGCCGGATGCTGGGCTTTGAGTTCCTGCCCAACTTCAACTACCCCTATATCTCCAGGAGCATTACCGAGTTCTGGCGGCGGTGGCACATCTCCCTGTCCACCTGGTTCCGGGAGTACCTGTACATCCCCCTGGGAGGCAACCGGTGCTCCAAGCCTCGGTGGATGCTCAACCTGCTGATCGTCTGGGCGGCCACCGGCATCTGGCACGGGGCCAGTTGGAACTTCTTGCTGTGGGGCCTGTACTTCTTCGCCCTGCTGATGGTGGAGAAATTTTTCCTGCTGAAGCCGCTGGAGCGGGCCCCCGCCCTGGCGGGCCACGTGTACACCATGTTTTTTGTGATGGTCAGCTGGGCCATTTTCGGCCTGGAGAACTTCGGGCAGCTGGCCGCCTATCTGAAGGTTATGTTCGGCCTGGGGGGCGTCCCCCTAGCGGATCTGTCGTTTTTCTACCACCTCATCAGCTATCTGCCCATCCTGTGCGTGGCGGCGGCGGCCTCCACCCCCCTGGGCCGGGCGGCCTACCGCTCTATGGGAAAGAAAACACAGTACGCAGCCTGCGCCCTGCTGGTGGCCGCCGGGTTGGTGATCTGTACCGCCTATCTGGTGGACGGCACCTACAACCCCTTCCTGTACTCTAACTTCTAAGGAGGCGCTGGACATGTCAAAAAAATTCAGTATTTTCCTCACCGCCCTGTTCTGCGCCTTCATCGGCGGCATGTCGGTGGCAAGCCTGCTCCTGCCCGACAAGGACTTCCTCCCCCTGGAGAACCGCTATCCCCAAAAACCCCCAAAACTGACTGTGGAAGCCCTCAACAGCGGCAAATTCATGGAGGAGGCGGAGGACTACGTCTCCGACCACATCGCTGGCCGGGACTTCTGGGTGGCCGCCAAGGCCTGGAGCGAGCGGCTGTCCGGCAAGCAGGAGAACAACGGCGTCTACTTCGGCGAGCAGGACACCCTGATCTCCCGGGTGAAGGACCCCGACCCGGCCAAGCTGGAGGAGGATATGGGCCATCTGGACGCCCTGGTGGGCAATGTGGATATCCCGGTGTATTTCGGCCTGATCCCCTCCTCCGCTGAGATCTGGCGGGGCCGCCTCCCCGCCGGGGCCCCCACCGCCGATGAGAAGAAGATCATCGACCAGCTCTACTTCTCCACCGGGGCGGAGACCATCGACCTGTACGGGGCCCTGTGCGCCCACAGCGCCGGGGACATCTACTACCGCACCGACCACCACTGGACCAGCCTGGGGGCTTTCTACGGGGCCAACGCCATCTTCGAGGCCATGGGCCTGGAGCCACTGAAGCTGGAGGACTATGAAAAAACCATCGTCACCGACCAGTTCTACGGCACCACCTTCTCCACCTCCGGGGTACGCTGGCTCCCCCCCGACCGGATCGACACCTATATCCCCGGCGGCGGGGTGAAGGTCACCTCCTGGTTCGGGGCCGAGCCCTCCGAGGGCAGCCTGTATGTAGACAGCTGGCTGGCGGAGAAGGACAAGTACTCCTACTTCCTGGGGGGCCGTCAGCCCCTGTGCGTCATTGAGAACGAAAACGTGGACGGCCCCAAGGTCCTGCTCATCCGGGACTCCTATTCCGACTCCCTGGCTCCCTTTTTGACGGAGCGGTTCTCTGAAGTCCACCTGTTTGACCCCCGGAATAACCTGAACAGCGTGAAAAACTATGTGGCTGAGCACAACATCGACCAGGTCATCGTGCTGTACAGCTTCGCCAACTTCACCACCGACCAAAACCTGTTCGTCCTGGGCCGCTAGGGCCCTCCGGCGGGACAAAAACCCTCTGAAATCAACAAATCCCTAAATATTGAAAAAAATGCTTGCATTTCATCGGAATATCTGCTATTATATCAGTCGAGGCTTTTTTGAAAGCGATTCTCATAGCGAGGAGGTAAGCAACATGGCCAAATGCGAATTCTGTGACAAGGGCGTCACGTTCGGTATCCAGGTGTCCCACTCCCACCGCCGCTCCAACCGCACCTGGAAGCCCAATGTGAAGCGCGTGAAGGCGATTGTGAATGGCACCCCCACTCACGTCTACGTCTGCACCAGATGCCTCCGTTCCGGTAAGGTCACCCGCGCTGTGTAATGGAATATGGCAAGTAAAAACCTCCTGGACTGATTGTCCAGGAGGTTTTTCTTTTTGGATTTCTCCGCCTGGGCCTCAGCCCGGCGGCCAGGGTATTACCTAGCATTTTCACAAAACGCTCCGCCAAACGAACCACACTCGGATAAGTGGTCGTTTTTCCCGGATCATCGGTCAATCTACGCCCCGAAAAATGTGATATATTATAATTAGTGGAATTTATTTACAACATAGATGAGGAGGACAGTTATGAGAATATTCCGGCGAAAAAATAAGGAAGCAGCCACCGGCAAAACGCCCCGCTGGCAGTTCAGCGTAGGAATCTATATGGCTGTTTGGAGCCTTTGCGTACTATGGTTTTGGTTCGGTATGGGTGGTGGCGGGTGGATTATAGCCTATACCATCCTATCTTTCGGGGTGATCCTCCCCGTCACAACATCGGTGATCTCTTTCCGTCTGGAGTGGAAACAAAATTTAGGAGTCTGGCGTTGGGTTTCCATGGGGTTCTTCAGCGTCATGTACGTAGCGGCCCTATGGGCCACTTTTGTGCTGTCAACATCCCTTGGGGTGGCAAATATCGCGTCCCCGTCCCTGCACACATTCTTGCCGGGGCTGTGTCTCAGCGCTGTGGGCATTGCCTTGGGCTGGCTTGTAAGAAATAAGAAACTAAACCCGAATGCGCCCGCCATCGGGTTATTTTTTCTGCTGGCTGTCTGCTATATGAGGCTCAAGACTATAAATGGTTCTTTCTTCCGCCCTGTCATTATTTTAGACATACCCGCCGCAATCTCACTCTTGATTCTGGGCTTATGGGCGCTGTTTCGAAAAAATAAGAAAGCAGGCCAGAATGGAAAATAGGCGCTCCGAAAGCCGGAGACAGCAAAAAGCCAGCCGGCCCTATGGGCCGGCTGGCCTTCTCCACTTAGGTAAAGGCGTCCAATACCTGTTCCAGCAGTTCAGCCTGCCTCTCGTATCTGGCGGGCTCGCCCCCGTCCCCGAACCGCACCCGGTAGCGGACGCCGTCGGCCACAAACCAGGCGTCCACGGCATTCCACGGGCTGGCGTACCGCCCGCCTGTGTTGTCGGTGACAATCAGGGCGGTCTCCCCGTTCTCCATCTGGTACTCCTCCTGGGTATACCGGGTATGGCCGTCCGTCCCGCTGGTCAGCCAGCCGTCCGCAGGGACACCCTCCTCCCAGAGGGCCACCGTGGCCTCCAACTGGAAGGGCATACCGTCCACCTGGAATTCCTCTGCCCGCAGCACCATGCCGCCGGCCTCATAGCCCATCTGAAGGGGAGCGCCCAGCCCCTCCTCCACCAGGGGGTTGTCCCGCAGCGGGACGCCAAGAAATTCCCTGGCCTCTCCTATGGCGGCAAATGTGAGGACGTCCCCCGGCAGGTCGGCCTCCTCCCACCAGGCCTGGAACTCCTCCGGCCGCTCCGCCGGGGGATAGGCTGTCATCTCCGTCTGAACCGACACCCCTTGTGCCGGGTCCAGCAGAAGCACCTTCACCTTCATCAGGCCCACTGCCGCCGCCCCCATCAGGGCAACGCACAGACAGGCGGCCACCGCCACCGCTGCCAGCCGCCGGGGCCTGTTCAGCCCCTTTTCCGGCAGACTCTCCAGCCGCTCCCGGAACCGCTCCCGGTAGCCCTCTGGCAGAGGGGTCCGCTCACCGCGGGCCAGCTCCTTGAGTCTCATATCCAGTTGTGTCATGTTTCATCCTCCTTTAGCCATTCTCTCAGCCGCCCCCTGGCCCGGTTCAGCCGGGATTTTACCGTCCCCGCCGGGATCGCCAGGGCACGGGCCGTCTGCTGGATGGTCAAATCCTCGTAGTAGAACAGGGTGACCACCTCACGCTCGCCCGGGGGCAGCGCCAGCACCGCCTCCCACAGCTCGTGGTAGTGCCGGTCCTCCTGTCCCCCCAGGATAGGCTCCAAATCGCCGCAGCTCATCACCCGGTTCCGCTCCCTCCGCAGACGGCGGGCGCAATTCACCGTGATAGCCACCAGCCAGGTCCGGGCCGCCGAGGGCTCCCGCGCCTGTTTCCTGGCCTGCCAGGCCAGCAGCAGCGCCTGGCCCACAGCGTCCTCAGCGTCGGCGTCGCTGTCCAGAACCGCCCTGGCCGCCCGGTACATGGAGACGGAGGCCCCCTCCGCCGCTTGAATAAACTGTTCTCTGGTCAGCAGTGTTCCCACCTCCTTCCGCTTTTGTCCGGACACCTATTAGAGCATCGGGAGTGGCAAAAAGTTCATATCAAGTAAAAAAATTTCAAAAAGCCAGCCGGCCCATAGGGCCGGCTGGCTTAACCTGATTCTTACGCCACCGCTTCAAAGGTGGGCTTTTTATTCTCTTCCTGGCCCAGGCCGAACCGCTCCGCCACACTGAGCGGCCCGCCGGAGCCGGGCAGCTTCTTCTGCTGGCTCTCGCTCTGGTTGAAGATCTCAGCGGCCTGGGCCGCCTTGGTGGTGGTGCGGGTGGTGCCGCCGGAGACGTACACATCGCCGCACTCGGGGCAAATAGCGGTGTGGAGGGTCACGGACTGGCTGACCACCTTCCGGTTCTCCTCCTGGGCCTTGGCCCGCTCCCGGATCACGTGCTCCTGCTCATGGCCCCGAACGGCGGAAGCCGCCTGCTCAGGGGACATCTTGGTGGGGGTTTTAAAGGAGACGCCGGGGTCGTCAGAGCCGTCCTGGTACTTGCGGTCCTTGCAGGTCTGGCACTCGGCCTCCTCCATGGTCTCCTGGGGGCTCTCCTCCTCCTGGACACCATCTTCCTCCTCTGCGTTGGGATCCTTCAGGCCGGGGATCGCCTGGTCCTCCTCCGCCTCCAGGTCCTTCAGGCCGGGGATTACCTGATCCCCTTCCGCTTCCGGGGCTTTCTGTCCGGCCAGGAGCTGAGCGCTCTCCCCCTCAAGGTAACGGATGCGGCCCCGCACCGCCATCTCAGCGGGGTCGGCCCCCTCCCGCAGGGTGGGGAACTGGACGCTGTTCTCGGAATTATCCTGGCTGGCCTGGGCAAACCGCCCATCCTCCCGGCTGACGGGGGGCAACTTGGCCACCGGCGGCACCGCCGTTGTCTCCGGGCGGCTGACCCGCTCCACAGGGGCCATACTGTTCTGCCTATTCTGATAGATGGGCTGGTAGCCTCTGATCCTTCCAAACGCAGGGAATATTCCGATCGGCGACATCACGCAGCCCTCCTTCCTAAAAATTTTACATCGTAATTATATCGCGTCTCCGTGGATTTGACAAGTCCTTTTCTGGAAAAATAGGATTGTCCAAACGGCAAGTTTCATCCACGGCGGGTAACCGCATAAAAATCTTCTTTGCCACGCTCCCGGAAAACCCATACCTTGCCAGCGTGGGGAAAACCCTCTATAATGGAGGGAAAAGGAGGCAAGAACATGGTACACTGGGATCCCCGGGCCCTGGCAGTGGCGGACCGCCTCAACCAAGCTGGCTTTCTCACCGTTCTGGTGGGGGGCTGCGTGCGGGACGCCCTTCTGTCTGTCCCGCCCCACGACTACGACCTGGCCACCGCCGCCCTCCCCCAGGAGGTAGAACAGTGCTTTCCCAACCTCCCCTGTGTGGAGACCGGGCTGAAACACGGCACGATTACCGTCCTGTCGGACGGCCTGCCGGTGGAGGTGACTACCTTCCGCAAAGAGGGGACCTACACCGACCACCGCCGGCCCGACCAGGTGGAGTTCACAACCGATCTGGCCCACGACCTGTCCCGCCGGGATTTTACCGTCAACGCCATGGCCTGGGGGCCCGGCGGCCTGGTGGATCCGCACGGCGGCAGGGGGGATCTGGAGCGGCGGCTGATCCGCTGCGTGGGAGATCCGGACCCGCGGTTCACCGAGGACGCCCTGCGCCCTCTCCGGGGCCTCCGTCTGGCCGCCCAGCTGGACTTCAGCCTGGAGGCGGACACCGCCTCCGCCATCCGCCGCCACATCCCGGAGCTGTCCCACGTAGCCTGGGAGCGGATCAGCACCGAGTTCCTCCGGCTGATCTGTTCCCCCGGGGCGGGGCGGGTGTTGCTGGACTTCCCGGAGGCGGCGGCCCAGATTCTCCCGGAACTGGGGCCCTGTGTGGGCTTCCAGCAAAAAAATCCCCATCACCGGTACGACGTGTACACCCACAGCGTCAAGACTTTGGAGGCGGTTCCCCCCTCCCCCGCCCTCCGGCTGGCGGCCCTCCTCCATGACACGGGCAAGCCCCCCTCCTTCACCCTGGACGGGGACGGCACCGGCCATTTCTACGGCCATCCAAAACTCAGCGCCCAGCTGGCGGAGCGGGCCCTGGAGCGGCTGCGGGTGGACGGCGCCGTGAAGGACCGGGCCCTCACGCTCATCGCCCGCCACGACCTGCCGGTGGAGGCCAGCCGTCCATGGGTGGGCCGGTGGCTGTCCCGGCTGGGGGAGGAAGTCTTCTTTGACCTCATGGCTCTGAAACGGGCGGATGCCCTGGCCTGCGGGATCCCGGCGGCCGGCCGGGAGGATGTCCCTCTCCAGGCCCTGGAACTGGCCCGGCAGCTGCTGGCGGAACACCCCTGCCTCACCTTGAAGGACTTGGCCGTCAATGGCCGGGACGCCCTGGCCGCCGGGCTGGAAGGGCCCGCCGTAGGGACGGCCCTGCGCTCCCTCCTGGACCGGGTGGCTGCCGGGGAGCTGGAAAACCAGCGGGAGATCCTGCTGGGCGAGCTGAATAAACACTGAGCAATGGTACAGCTTCTGACAAAAAACCGGGCGGGTCCCCTTCAGGTCCCGCCCTCATTCTATGCTACGGTTCCAGGTCCCGGACATAGGCCTGAATCCGCTGGAAGCTCTCCTCACTGAGATCGTGCTCAATCTTGCAGGCATCGGCGGCGGCGGTCTCCCCGCTGACCCCCAGATCCATCAAAAACCGGGTGAGCAGCTTGTGCCGGCCATAGACCCGCTGGGCGATCTCCTCTCCCGCCGGCAGAAGGGTGATGTAACCCTCGCCATCCACCTGGATATACCCGTTCTCCCGGAAGCGCTTCATGGCCACGCTGACACTTGCCTTGGTGAAGTCCAGGTGGTGGGCCACGTCAACAGAGCGCACTGCCCCTTTCTCCTCCCGAAGGATCAAAATAGCCTCTAAATAGTCCTCGGCTGACTCACGGATATTCATCACATTCCCTCCCCGCTTCCCAGCATGCCGTTCCACTGACTGGGAGGATCCCAGCCGGCGGAAACACCTCTATATAAAGGTACCACGAATGAATGAAAAAGGCAAGCGCTTTGCTATTTTGACCGCTTGGATATTTTTTCGCCTCAGAGGCCACAAAGCCCTTGACAAACCGGGAAACAAGTGGTAAGATAACAAGCGTCTCTGATCGAAAGAAGACTTGGAGAGATGTCCGAGTGGTTTAAGGAGCCGGTCTTGAAAACCGGTGACTCGCAAGAGCCGTGGGTTCGAATCCCACTCTCTCCGCCACTTTTTCTCTTCTGACCACATTTTTATCCCTGTTTTGTCACCAGTAGCCATGCAGAAGTACCCAAGTGGCTATAAGGGGCTCCCCTGCTAAGGGAGTAGGCGGGTAAAACCGTGCGGGGGTTCGAATCCCCCCTTCTGCGCCACGCCGGAGCAAAGTCCGCTTTGCTCCGGCGTTTTTTCATAAAAACCGCCGTCTGCTCCGCGACCTTTTTCTACCGTTCCAAATCGAAGCCGCCGCGAACGCCAACCGTTCGCGGCGGTGTTTTTTGTGCCGCTGGATTGAGGTCTGATCCCGCCAGGAGCGGAAAATTCGCCTATTTCCAGCTTAAACCCCCGGAGGTCTGGGACGGGATCATACCGTCAGACTTCCGGGGGTTTATGATATGCCGGCGCACTGGAAAATCAGTAACGTTCAGCGGCTGAAATGGCGCCGGGGAATCCCGGCGCCATTTTGGATTAATACATCCCCACTGTCTGGGCGCCGCCCTTCAAGCGGAACTTCTTGGTCTCGTCCTCCAGCAGATGCACCTGCTCGAACAGCTCAGAGCTGACGGCGGCGGATTCCTCACTGCTGGCGGAGTTGGTCTGAACCACAGAAGAGATCTGCCCGATGCCCTCAGACACCTGGGCCAAAGCGTCGGCCTCATGGTGGATGGCGTCGGTAATGGAAATGATGGCCTTATCGGACTCCACCACCAGCTCCATGGTCTGCCGCAGGGACTGGGACACCTCGCCTACAATCCGGCTGCCCCGCTCGGTGGACTGGACGGAATTCTCAATCAGATCCTTGGTGGCCTTAGCCGCCTCGTCAGATCTGGAGGCCAGGTTGCGCACCTCGTCCGCCACTACGGCGAAGCCCTTGCCGGCCACGCCCGCCCGGGCGGCCTCCACCGCCGCGTTCAGGGCCAGGATGTTGGTCTGGAACGCAATATTCTCAATGGTGGCGATGATCTTCCCGATCTGCTGGGAGGACTCGGCGATGTCCTCCATGGCGGCGACCATCTCCTCCATCTGCTTGCTGCTCAGGTTGACCTGCTCGCTGGTGAGCTGGGCGCTGCGCTGGGCATTGGCGGCGGCCTCCACGTTCTGGCTGGCGCTCTTGGACAGGTCGTCAATGGTGGCGTACAGCTGCTGCACGGCGCTGGCCTGCTCCGTGGCGCCCTGGGCCAGGGCCTGGGCCCCGGTGGAGAGCTGCTCGGCGTGGTCGGCCACCCGCTGCTCCGACTTGACAATGCTGTTCAAGGCGTCAGAGATGGACACGGTGAAGCGTCCGAGCGCCTCCTCAATAGGCTGGAAATCGCCAATATACCGGGCGGAGGTGGACACGTCGAAGTTGCCCTGGGCCAGCTCCGCCATCACCCGGTCGATATCCTCCACATACTCCTGCACCCGGCCCATGGACTCCTCCAGAGTCTGGGCCAGCTGGCCCAGTTCGTTCTTGGAGCGGTAGCCCAGATCCAGGGACAGATGGCCCTCCTGGAGGGGGGTGGTCCGCTTGGTGATCTGCACCAGGGGCTTAACCACAGAATGGAGTACAAAGATGACCAGGCTGGTCAGGGCCACCAGGGAAAGCACCAGGCAGATCACGGTAGACAGGTGCATGAAAGCGATGGTATCGTTCATATTCTGAGTATACTCGGTGCTCAGGGTGGTGCCCCGTTCCACCACCTGGTCCAGCAGGCCCACCAGAGTGGCCAGGTTCCCCTGGATGGTCTCCTGATAATACTGCTGGCCGGAGGCCCGGCTGGCAGCATGCATCTCCAGGGCGGTGCCGGCGGAGGCATGGAGCTCTTTGTGGAGAGGCTCGATTTTGGAGCGGAGGGACTCGATCTCGCTGTCCGGTAACTTCAAGTCGGAGTAGAGCCACTTACCAAGCACACAGCCAGTATGATCCATACTGCCGGTGAACTCGGTGCCGGCGTATAGGGCATTGCTCAGGTTGGCTGACCATTTATAGTGAGCGGTCTCAGCCTTCTGGACCTGGTCCAGCATGTTGGAGGCCAGGACACTCTTCTCTTGGGTATTTCCAATTCGGAGGATGTTCGAGGTGGTCATGCCGCTGAAGAGGAAAATGGCCAAAACGGCGCAGGCGACGCGGATTCCGACAGAGCGTTTGATACTGGTACCCATAGGTATAGGTCCTCCTTCTCGCTTTTCTCAAGGAATTTGGGACAGACGCGGGGGCTCAGCGGGAAGCCTTGCGGCCGTCTCCTCGGCTGGGAGCGGACGCGGCAGGCCGTTGGGCAAATTAGCAGAGCTATTTTACCACAATCTCTGGGCACAATCAAGGTATTTGGAAAAATAGAAGGACTTTTTTCTAGGGCCCAAAATAAAAACGCCCACCTGACTTCACGCTTGCCTGCGGGCTCGGTTACGGTGACAATCGTGAAGTTCTTTTATATTTGCCCCCTCCCGCCAACCGCAGGGGAGGCACGAAAATATATTTTCATAGCGGACATTCCCGCTGGTCCTGCGGGCCTTGACTCCGTGTCGGATTAACCTATCATATTCATTTGCAGGGAATGAGGTTCTTCCTTGGCTGGCCAGCGGCCCCTAAACCATTTTCAAACGCTGATGACTTCCGCACCGTATCGTTGCGGAAGTCATCAGCTTTTTTGTGCCAATAAGGTAAATGCAAAAACTTTAAAGGCCGCTGTCCGAGACAGCGGCCTTTCGTAACGAGGAGCGTTCTCAAGTGGGGCGTTTTGACCCCGGTTTCCCCCGGCGGACGCCCTCCCTTGAAAGATTTCCCTTGCGTTGGCGGGGAAATCCTGCTATAATCGACTTGAAAAACAAAAATGCGGCGGCTTACGGGTGCGCCAACACCCGCAAGCCTGCACAGGTGAAAGCCCACCTATACAACGGCCTCCAGACCGTATCCGCATGGGATATTATACGACATTCCACCCTTGTTTGTCAAAGGGTGCTGTTGGCGTATTTGTTCCTGCCACTTTTTGTTGGGTGGAATACGCTTTTTACACTGTGCTGGCTTGCCCGCACGGTGTTTTTGTTTTCACCTGGCCCCGGGGGCGGAAACGCCCCCGGGAACACCAGAGGTTCAAAAAATAATAGGAAGGAGGTGTTTTTATGGCTATGTACAAGGTTAGCGTTAAGGTCTATAAAGGGCCGGACGGAAAAACCCTTCATCTCCCCACTTTGGTACGCGCGGCAGGAAGCGGTGCCATGGTGATAGGGATACCCTGTATACTTGTCGGAGCCCTGAATATAGGCGCAAGTCCAGATCAAGTAGGCCGTATGGTTGCGATCGGCTTCCTTGCAGCCGGAATTTTGATGACGATCTTGGGTGTTTTTTTGCGCCGATGGTCCGAGCGTAAAGCCCAACAGGCTTTCCTGGAAACGTTATCTAAAATGGGACAAGTAAAACCGGAACAAAAAGCAAACCAATGAATCACATAAAACCGGACATTGGACTTGTTGTCCAATGTCCGGTTTTCGTTTATACCCGCTTCCAGCTGGCGCCGCCGGGCACGTCGGTGACCTCGATGCCCTGGGCCTTCAGCTCGTCCCGGATTCGGTCGGCCTCGGCGAAGTTCTTGGCCTTCTTGGCCTCCCCCCGGGCCAGAACCAGTGCGTCCACGGCCGGGTCGCCCTCGCCGGTGACGGTGTAGCCGCCGGCGGACTGGGACTTCTGGGCGGCCTGTTCCTTCCGGAGCTTCCCCGCCTTCTCCAGCAGGTTCAGGGACAGCACCTGGTCAAAGCTGTCCAGGATGGCCAGCTTGGTGGCCCCGTTGGTCTTGGCCTTGAGGGCGTCGTACAGGGCGGTGACCCCCATGGAGGTGTTCAGATCATTGCCCACCTGCTGGCGGAATTTCTCCTTGTACTCGTCCAGAACGGCCTGATCCACCGCCCCGTCCTCGGGGCCGACGGCGGCGATTTTGGCGATCAGCTTCTGATAGGCCCCGGCGGCGTTGTCCAGGTTCTCCCAGGTGAAGACCAGGCCCTTGCGGTAGTGGGACTGGAGGCAGAAGAACCGGTAGGCCAGGGGGTCGTAGCCCTTCTCCTCCAGCAGGGAGACGGTGAGGAACTCCCCCTTGGACTTGGACATTTTCCCGGAGTTGGTGTTCAGGTGGTGGACATGGAACCACTGCTTGCACCAGGGGTGGCCCAGGTAGCTCTCCGACTGGGCGATCTCATTGGTGTGGTGGGGGAAGGCGTTGTCAATGCCGCCGCAGTGGAGGTCCAGGTACTCCCCGTTGTATTTCAGGGAGATGCCGGAGCACTCAATGTGCCAGCCCGGGTAGCCCACCCCCCAGGGGGAGTCCCACTTCAGGGCCTGGTCCTCGAACTTGGACTTGGTGAACCAGAGGACGAAGTCGTTCTTGTTGCGCTTGTTGGAGTCCTCCTCCACCCCCTCCCGGACGCCCACGGCCAGATCCTCCTCGTCGTGGGCGTTGAAGATATAGTACCGCTCCAGCTTGGAGGAGTCGAAATACACGTTGCCCCCGGCCAGATAGGCGTAACCCTTGTCCAGCAGGCCCTGGATGATCTGGATGAAGTCATCGATCAGGCCGGTGGCGGGCTGAACCACGTCGGGGGTCTTGATGTTCAGCTTGGCGCAGTCGGAGAAGAAGGCGTCGGTGTAGAACCTGGCGATGTCCATGACAGACTTGTTCTCCCGCTTGGCCCCCTTGAGCATCTTGTCCTCGCCGGTGTCAGCGTCGGAGGCCAGGTGGCCCACATCGGTGATGTTCATCACCCGGTTCACGTCGTAGCCGTCCCAGCGCAGGAACTTCTCCAGCGCGTCCTCCATGATGTAGGAGCGCAGGTTGCCGATGTGGGCGAAGTGGTACACCGTGGGGCCGCAGGTGTACATCTCCACCCGGCCAGGGGTGTGGGTCTGGAATTCTTCCTTCTTGTGGGTGGCGGAATTGTATAATTGCATGGTATTCTCCTCCATTTTGATATCATTTCATCAGAGCCTGTTTCATATCTCCGGGTGTGCCGGATGGGCGTGGATTTTTTTGCCGGTCAAGGCAAATTTTCGCGGGCGGGCTGACGCCCGGCAAGAAAATTTAACG
>CAMTMC010000045.1 GCA_947073515.1 uncultured bacterium
CCGCCACCGCTGGAAAGGAGTATGTCCTATGCGAGCCCAAAGTGTTACAGCCCCCGGGGCTTTTTATCCCAAACCCTCCAGACGGGAGGTCCGGGACCCCTACGACGGCCTGCGCCCCTGGTCCGCCATCACCCACGGCGCCGGGGCGGCGCTGGCCGGGGCGGGGACAGCCTGGCTGCTCATCCGCTCCGCCCTGGCGTCCAACTGGCTGCTGTTCGCCCTGTTCGCGGTCTACGGCTTCTCCATGATCTGCCTGTACACCGCCAGCACCCTGTACCACTGCCTGAACGGCCCGGTATCCGCCCGGATCGCCCTGCGGAAATACGACCACTGCTCCATCTACCTCCTCATTGCCGGCAGCTACACCCCCCTGTGCCTCACCGCCCTGCGGGACACCGCCGGCCTCCCCCTGCTGGCGGCGGTGTGGGCCCTGGCCCTGGCGGGGGTGGCCCTCACCATTGCCAAGCTGAACATCCCCCGGTGGCTCACCAGCGCCATCTACCTGTTCATGGGCTGGCTGGCCCTGTTCGCCATGGGCCCCATCTGGAGCGCCCTCCCCGGCGAGGGCCTGTTCTGGCTGCTGGCCGGCGGGATTTTATACACCGTGGGCGGGGTGCTGTACGCCGTCAAGTGGCCGGGCCGGGACAACCCCCGCTTCGGCTGTCACGAGATTTTCCACGTATTCATCCTGCTGGGCAGCCTGTGCCACTTCCTGATGATGGCCCGGGTGGTGCTCTACCTGTAACCTTCCCATCACACAGCGGGAGCGCCTTCTGACGAAGGCGCTCCCGTTTTTTAGAACCGGTATTCATAAGGCGGGGCGGCAAAATACCCGCCCAAGGGCAATTCCCGCTTAGGGATACAGGGCTCTTACTTCAGGGCGAAATTTCCCTTGCCGCCCTGCTTCACGGTGTACATGGCCTCGTCCGCCGCCTGGCTCAGGGCCTGGAAGGTGGTTCCGCTCTGGGGGGCCATGGCGGCGCCCACGCTCACCGTCACTCGCCGGTCCATCCCCTCCACCTGGATCCCCCGGACCCGCTCCTGGAGCTCCCGGCCCTTCCGCCGGGCCACCTCCCTGTCATCCGTCCCGGACAGGAAGAGGGCGAACTCGTCCCCGCCCAGGCGGACCACAACGTCCTCGCTGCGGCAGCTCTCCCGCAGGGCACAGGCCACCCCAACCAGCGCCTGGTCCCCGGCGGCGTGGCCGTAGGTGTCGTTGATCCCCTTGAAGTCGTCCAGATCCAGCAGGAAGAGCATACCCCGGCCCTCCTGGGCCAGCAGCTGGTCGATCCGCTGGATCCCCGTCCGGTTGCTCACCCCGGTGAGAGGGTCCCGCTCCGCCTGGCGCTTCAGCTGGTCCTCCCGGTCCACGTGCTCGTTCACATCGTTCAGCTTGCCAATGATCCGGTTTCCGCCCTCCCCCGGAATCACTTTGTAAATACAGTTGAACCAGTGGTACTGCCCGTCCCGGCAGGCCAGGCGCAGGTGGGCGCACTCCCGCCGTCCCGCCGCCGTCTCCTGGCCGTCCAGGATGGAGGCCAGCAGGCCCATGTCATCCCCGTGGATCGGCTGGCCCGGGCAGGCCCCGGACAGTATCCCCTTCAGCCGCAGGCTGTCCAGATCCAGGCTGTCAAAGGCGTTGGCGGTAAACTCCACTGTATCCGTCCCCTGGTCATATTCAAAGAGCAGGGTGTCGTTAAACTCAGCCAGGGTCTCATACTTCAGCTTCTGGGCGTCCAGCTTCCGCTTCTGTCCCATCAGGATGAACACCAGCACCCCGCAGAAGCCCAGGGTCGCCAGCACCAGCCCCACCCCCAGGGAGATGGAGCGGTCCAGCAGCGTCCCGGTCTGCTCCTGAATGTTGTGGGACTGGGAGAACTGCACCATCCGCCAGCCGTTGTAGCCGATGGGGCTCCAGGCGGCGAAGTACCGCCCGCTCTCCGCAATCAGGTGGCAGCTGCCCGCCTCTCCGGCCAGATAGGCCTGGGCCAGCATCCCCGCCTGTTCCTCGCTCATGCCCTGCTGGGCGCTGGCCTCAAACAGGCTGTTCCCGGCCAGCTCCCCGGTGTAGCCGTGGACGATATCGCCGTCCTCCTCCACCACCATGGTGTAAACTTTCTGGAACAGGGCGGAGTGGTTCTCCCGGCTGACCATCTGTTCTGCCGTCAGCCGCACCCGCAGCACCCCAGGGATCTGGCCGTCCTCCTCCAGGGGGTGGAGAATGGGGAAATATTTCCCATCGCCCGACACTGTCATCACGCCCACCACCGGCTCCCCCGCCAGGGCCCGCTGGACGGCCTGGGCATTGTCCGGCTCTGTCTCCACCAGCCGGTCCCGGCTGACGTACTCCATGGTAAACAGCCGGCCGCCCATATTCACGGTCCGCAGCAGCCGGTCCAGGGAGCGGCCGTCCACCCGGCGGCCCTCGTTTTTAATCTGATTGGCGGTGTTCTCCAGCACCCGCTGGGCATAGGCGATGATCTCCCCGGCCTCCTGTCCCTGCCGCTGGGTGTGGGCCACCAGGCTGCTGATCAGCATATTGTCCAAAGTGGACTCCACCACGTGCCTCTGGGCCATAAACATGGTCAATAAAATTCCAAGAAATACCACGGCAACCAAAGTCAACCCCAGTATCAACCGCCCTCTGTGACGTTTCCCCGGTCCCACGCCGCACCTCCTCACCATCTCAGCATACAAAATATTGCTGCGTAATGCATCATTGTATCATTCCAAGCGGCTGCTGTAAAGAGATGATCGGGGGCTTTTCCACTTTTTTCGGCGGCGCTCAGCCCTGTTGGACCAGGGCCTCCCCCGCCAGATAGATATCCCCCGCCCCCACGGTGAGGAGCAGGTCGCCGGGCCGGGCGGTCTGGGCCAAATAGCTGGTGACCTCCTCCAGGGTAGCACAGTATATCGCCCCGGGGATCTTGTCCGCCAGGTCTTTGGCGGAGACGCCCAGATCATTTTGCTCTCGGGCGGCAAAGATCTCCATGAGCACCACCTGATCCGCCCCCCTCAGCGCCTCCACAAAACGGTCAAAGAGGGCGGCGGTGCGGCTGTAGGTGTGGGGCTGGAAGGCGCACACCACCCGCTTGTACCCCAGGGTCTTGGCCATGGCCAGCAGGGCCTGGAGCTCGTCGGGGTGGTGGGCGTAATCGTCGTACACGTCCGCCCCCCGGTAGGCGCCCTTCCGCTCAAAGCGCCGCCCCGCCCCGGTGAAGGAGGCCAGCCCCTCCTCCACCGCCGGCCCGGGCACCCCCAGCACATAGGCGGCGCAGGCGGCGGCCAGGGCGTTGGAGACGTTGTGTCCCCCCCCCACCTGGAGCTTTACATGGGCGTACCGCTCCCCATGGATCACAATGTCAAACTCGGGCAGGCCCCGCTCCCAGGCCAGGTTTTCGGCCCGGCAGCGGGCCAGGGGATCCGTCAGGCTGAAGGTGAGGCAGGGCCTCTGGAGGCCCTCCAGGGTCTGTCTCACATTGGCGTTGTCCCAGTTGGCCACCACATGGCCATCGGCGGGCGCCAGCTCCGCGAACGCCCGGAAGGATTTTTTGATGTCCTCCAGGTCTTGGAAGAAGTCCAGGTGGTCCTCCTCCACGTTGAGGATCACCGCCACCGTGGGGGCGAAGGACAGGAAGGAGTTGCAGTATTCGCAGGACTCGGCGATGATGGTGTCCCCCTGTCCCACCCGGTGGCCCGCTCCCAGAACGGGCAGGGTGCCCCCCAGCATCACCGAGGGGTCCCGGCCAGCGGCCAGGAAGATGTGGGTACACATGGCGGTGGTGGTGGTCTTGCCGTGGGTGCCGGACACGCACAGGGCGTTTTTATACTGTCGCATGATCGCCCCCCAGGCCTGGGCCCGCTCGAACACGGGGATCCCGGCCCTCAGGGCGGCGGCGATCTCCGGGTTGCTGTCGTGGACGGCGGCGGTGCGGATGACGCACCCGGCCCCCTCCACGTTCTCCGGCAGGTGCCCGATGGCCACCGGGATGCCCAGGGAGCGCAGGTGATCCACCGTCCCGCTCTCCTTCATGTCCGAGCCGGTGACCGCCACCCCCCGGCCCTTCAGCACTTCGGCCAGCGGGGCCATGGACACCCCGCCGATCCCCACCAGATGGGCCCGGGCCCCCGGCTTCATATAGTTCTCAATCTTTCCACCCATTGGAACACACCTCTTTTTATGGTTTCTCTGTCTATTCTATCCATTTTTCAGGGGATGGGTGCGGGTTCCTCTTTTAGAACCTGTATTCACAAGCTCAAACGGCCGTCTAAGCGGGAATTTTCCCTTATGAATACCGGTTCTTATTTCCCCACCGCCAGGTCATACAGCTGGTTCCGGGACAGGCCAAGCTCCCTGGCCGCCTGGCGCACCCCGTCCCGGAGGGACAGCCCCTCCCCCCGGAGCCGCTCCACCAAAATCAAGCCGTCCTCCAGGGTGGCCTCCCCCTCCTCCCGGGGCTCCGCCCCCCGGATGACCAGCGCGAACTCCCCTCTGGGCTCGTTGTCCTGATAGTAGCGCCCGGCCTCCCCCAGGGTGGTCCGCCGCACCTCCTCATGGAGCTTGCTCAGCTCCCGGCACAGGGACACCGGCCGTTCGGGCCCGAAAACCTCCGCCAGATCCCGGAGGGTGTCTCTCAGCTTGTGGGGGGCCTCATAAAAAATCATGGTGCGCTCCTCCCCCCGGAGGGCGTCCAGCCGGGCTTTCCGGTTTTTCTTGTTCATGGGGAGGAACCCCTCAAAGGTGAACCGCCCGGCGGGCTGCCCGGACACCGCCAGGGCGGCCACCAGGGCGCAGGGCCCCGGCAGGGCGCACACCGGGATATCCAGCCGGGCGCACCGGGCCACCAGCTCCTCCCCCGGGTCGGAGACGGCGGGCATCCCCGCGTCCGTCACCAGGGCGCAGTCCTCCCCCGCCAGCAGGCGCTGGACAACGGCCTCCCCGGCGGTCTCAAAATTGTGCCGGTGGTAGGCCACCATGGGCTTCTTGATCCCCAGGTGGTTGAGCAGCTTCACCGTCACCCGTGTGTCCTCGGCGGCGATGAAGTCCGCCCCCGCCAGGGTGTCTGCCGCCCGCTGGGACAGATCCCCCAGGTTGCCGATGGGCGTGGGCACCAAATAAAGCGTACCGGCCATTCCGCCGCCCCCTTGTTCCAAAATTTCCAGAATATTATAGCACACTTCCGGGAAATGTGGTATCTTTTTCTTACCGTCAAAGCTCCGGCGCTGTGGCGGCATCTTTTCTTCCGGGAGGCCCGCCATGAGAACCGAACCGCTCACCCCCTACACCCTCTCCTGGCCCGACGGGGTCTTCCCCCTGGGGGGCGACACCCTGGCCCTGGGGGAGTTCGCCGCGATCAAACCCCGCTGGCGGGTGTGCGACCTGGGGACGGGCAGCGGCGCCCTCCTCCTTCTCCTGGCCCGGCGGGTGGAGGGAACCCTGTCCCTCACCGGGGTGGAGCTGGACGCCCGCTCCGCCCAAACCGCCCGGGACAACCTGGCCGCCAACGGCCTGGACGGGGAGATCCTCACCGGCGACCTGAGAGAAAACCTCCTCCCTGCCGGGGCCTTCGACCTGGTAATCTCCAACCCGCCCTACTTCCCGGTGGACAGCGGCAAAAGCGCCGGCCCCGCCCGGAGCGAGGAGTTTTGTTCCCTGGATGAACTGTGCGCCACCGCCGCCCGGCTGTTGAAAAACGGCGGGCGCTTCGCCCTGTGCCACCGGCCGGAGCGGCTTGTGGATGTGCTGTGCGCCCTGCGGGCCCGGGATCTGGAGCCCAAACGGCTGAAATTGGTATCCCACAGCCCGGCCCATCCCCCCTCCCTCCTCCTGGTGGAGGGGGGCAAGCAGGGCAAACCGGGACTGAAAGTTGAGCTCCCCGCCAATTTCTGATAAAAGCCCTGCCCCCGGCGGGGGCAGGGCCGATCTGTTACCTCTGATACTCAAACTCCAAATCGTACATGGACACGATGTCCCCGTCCTTGATGCCCAGCTCCTCCAGCTTATCGAACAGGCCGGACTGGCGCAGCTTCTGGTCGAACCAGTTCCGGGACTCGTAGTCGCCGAAGTTGACATTGGCGATGAGCCGCTGGAGCCAGGGGGCGTCTATCACCCAGGTGCCGTCGAACTCCTGGATGTCCACCTCGCCCCGGGTGTCCACCTCCGGGGGACGCTCCACGTAGGTGGGCTCGTACACCACCACCGGGGGCAGCTGGGCCAGCTCAGCGGCGGCTTTTCTCACCAGCTCCCGGGTGCCCTGGTGGGCGGCGGCGGAGATCTCAAACAGCTCCAGCCCCAGGCCCTCCACGTGGGCCCGCAGGGCCTCCAGCGGGGCGGAATCCTCCATGATGTCCACCTTGTTGGCGGCCACAATCATCTTCCGCCCGGCCAGCTCCGGGGAGTACTGGGCCAATTCGGCGTTGATGGCCTCAAAATCGGCCACCGGGTCCCGGCCCTCGGAGCCAGACACGTCCACCACGTGGATCAGCAGCCGGCACCGGTCGATGTGCCGCAGGAAGTCGTGGCCCAGGCCGGCGCCCTCCGCCGCCCCCTCGATGATGCCGGGGATGTCCGCCATGACGAAGGACACCCCCTCCTCCACGAACACCACCCCCAGGTTGGGGAACAGGGTGGTGAAGTGGTAGTTGGCGATTTTGGGCTGGGCCCGGCTGACCACGCTGAGCAGGGTGGACTTGCCCACATTGGGGAAGCCCACCAGCCCCACGTCGGCCAGCAGCTTCAGCTCCAGCACCACGTCCCGGCTCTCCCCGGGCAGGCCCGCCTTGGCGAACCGGGGCACCTGCCGGGTAGGGGTGGCGAAGTGCTTGTTGCCCCAGCCCCCCCGGCCGCCCCTGCACAGGACGAAGGACGTGTCCTCCGACATATCCCGGATAATCTCCTGGGTCCCGGCGTCCCGGATGACGGTGCCCCGGGGCACCCGGAGGATTAAGTCCTCCCCGTCCCTGCCGGTACACCGCTTCCCCGCGCCGTCGGCGCCGTTGCCGGCCACGTATTTGCGCTTGTAGCGGAAGTCCATCAGGGTGGACATGTGGTCGTTGACCTCCACCACGATATTGCCCCCCCGGCCCCCGTCGCCCCCGTCGGGGCCGCCGTTGGCCACGTACTTTTCCCGGTGGAAGGACACCACGCCGTTGCCCCCGTTGCCGGAGCGGACGGTGATCTTGGCCGTGTCTACAAAGGGTGCTGCCATTTGGGCACCTCCTTTTTTCTTTGTTCCTTTTCTTTGAACAGAACGGGAACCGAACCGAACCGTTTCCTGTTAAAGCAGATAGTTGTTTTCCCTGTTCGCCGGCTGGAGGGCCTTCAGCTTGTAGGTGGCGAAGCCCTCCGCCACCAGGGGCTCCCGCTTACAGAGCTCCTCCGCCGCCTCCAAGCTCTCCGCCCGGAGGATATACATCCCCGCCACGCCGGGATAGCCCTTGAAGACGCCGGCCAGCTCGATGTGGCCCTCCTCGTCCAGAGCTTTCAGGTTGGCCACGTGCCGCTCCACGGCGGCCTTGGTCAGCTTGTTGTAAGTCTTGGTCTTCTCAATAAACATCACGTACAGCCACTGTTCCACAGGTTAACCCTCCCTTAAACGCGCATTATGATTCCCGCAGCATCCGCTGAAACTCCGCCGGGCCGGTGGGGGTCTCCCGGGTAAAGGGCTCCCCCACGGGCTGGAAGCCCGCCCTCCGGTAGCAGGCGATGGCCCGGCCGTTCCAGGTCTGGACCTCCAGGGCCAGGGCTTTCCCCGGGTACAGCCTCCGGGAGATCGCCCAGACCTCCTCCATCATCCGCCGGCCCAGGCCCTGGCCGCACCGGTCGGGCCGGATCCCCACCCCCACGGTGGGCGTGCCGTCCTTCTCCTCCGAATGGGCAAAGCCCACCAGGGCCCCGTCCTCAAAGAAGCCGTAGTACTCCCGGGCCCTGGCCGGGTCCACAAAGCCGTAGCCCAGCTCCACCGCTTGATCAAAGGGAGGCAGGTTGTAGCGGGCGTACGCCCTGGCGTACCGCCAGGCGCACACCTCCCGCTTCTCATTGTCTGTCAACTGCCGGTACTCCATACCCGTCCCCCCCTCTTTGTGAAAACAGAAGCCGCAAACGGCAGTCGTTTGCGGCTTCGTGTCAGCAAAACAGATTACTCAGCGGCCTCTTCAACAATGGAGACCTGCTTGCGGTCCTTGCCCAGGCGGTGGAACTTCACCCGGCCGGACTTCATGGCGAACAGGGTGTCATCGCTGCCCTTGCCCACGTTGACGCCGGGGTGGATGTGGGTGCCCCGCTGGCGGACCAGCACATTGCCGGCCAGCACGAACTGGCCGTCGCCCCGCTTCACGCCCAGGCGCTTGGCCTTGGAATCACGGCCGTTGCGGGTGGAGCCAACGCCCTTTTTGTGGGCGAAAAACTGTAAACCGATATTCAGCATCTCTTACACCTCCAAGACGGAAATATTTTCAGGGTACTCCTCCGCCAGGCTGACACAGTGAACCATCAGAGCGGCCAGAAGGGTCTGGCAGGTGCTCTCATAGGTCTGCCCCAGCTTCCCGGGGAGTTTTAGGGAGAGATACGCGTCCTTTTCCCGTACCTTCACGCCGGCCTCCAGCCCCAGCACGTCGTTGACGGCGCACTCAGTGAGGCGGACGGCGCTGGTGAGGGCGGCGCAGACAATATCCTCCCCCGCCGGGGCGTGCCCGCTGTGGCCCTTCATTTCGAAGCCCACCAGGCGGCTGCCCTCGGAAAAAAAGGTGACGGTGGTCATGGCTTACGCCTTGATGGCCCCGATCTGCACCTTGGTATAGGGCTGGCGGTGGCCCTGACGCTTGCGGTAGCCCTTCTTGGGGGTGTACTTGAAGATCCGGATCTTCTTGCCCTTGCCGTTCTTCACCACGGTGGCCTCCACGCTGGCCCCGGCCACGGCGGGGGCGCCGAAGGTGGCCTTGTCCCCGTCCAGGATAGCCAGCACCTGGTCAAACGTGACGGTCTGCCCGGCCTCGGCCTCCAGCTTCTCGATGAAGAGGGTGTCGCCCTCCGCCACCTTGTACTGCTTGCCGCCGGTCACAATAATTGCGTGCATGCTTATGATTCAACTCCTTCATTACGGGCTCGCTCTCCCAGGCGGGGTGTCCCCTCTTGAAAACCTGCTTAATGCGGCTTTCGTATTTTACCAGCCGGACGGGCCGTTGTCAAGCGATAGAGGCAAATTTTCAATCTTTTTCTTGCTTCCCCCTCTTTAGTATGTTTAGATAACAGTAGGTAAACATATCCGGGGCGGCGGGTTATTTCCCGCTAGAGTGAAAGGAGTGACCTTCCCATGAAAGCCATCGTCCGCACCCCCACCTTCCGCCGTGCCCTCAGCTGGGTGCTGGCGGGTGTCAGCGGCCTATTCCTTGTCCTGGCCATTCTGGGCCGGCCTCTGCCTCTGCCGCATATATTCGGGACCTACGACTACTTCCTGCCGTTGATCCTCTGGAGTATTCTGCTCCATTACTACCCCTCCACCCCCAAGCGCAAGCGGCTTGACCGCTTCAGCGGATGGTATCTCGCTGTGTTCATTGTACTCATCGTGATCATCGGCGTAGTGTATATCCGCTACTCCATCCCTGAATGGATTGACATACAGTCCGTGTTGTCCCTGTTTTTCATCCCGTCGTTCCTGTCCCAGTTCTACAGCGGCTGTATCCTGCCCTGGGAGGAGACCTAGGATGGCGGAACTTTTGCAACAACAGGCGGCATATCAACAGCGTGTTATGTCAATTGCCTGCATGGTTTTCCTGCTGTTCGGCCTGCTCTGCCTGTTCTGCCCCAAGGGCATTTGGGAACTGATGCTGAAACATCTGTGGCTCAAGGCCCCCGCCGCTCCCTCCCCCCGGGCCCTTCTGGCTGTCCGGGCGCTGGGCGGGATTTTTGTACTGCTGCCACTCCTCCTTTTGATATGGTAACAGGCCGCCCCAATAGGGCGGCCTCTTTTACGGTATTTAAGCGAAGAACCGGTCGTGGATGGCCTGGACGGCCCGGTCGGCCTCCCGCTGGTCCACCAGGACGGACACCTTGATCTCGCTGGTGGAGATCATGTTGATGTTGACGCCGGCGGAGTACAGCGCCTCGAACACCTTGCAGGCCACGCCGGAGTTGTGGGCCATCCCGGCCCCCACCACCGACACCTTGGCGATGTCCTCGTTCAGCTCCACAAACTGGAAGCCGATCTCCTCCCTGTGCTCCTCCATCAGCTCCTTGGCCTTCCGGGCGTCCCCCAGGGCCACGGTGAAGCTGATGTCCTTGCTCTCCGCCCGGCCGATGGACTGGATGATCAAATCCACGTTCACCTCGTGCTTGGCCAGCAGGGAGAACACTTTAAAGGCGATGCCGGGCCGGTCGGCCAGCCCCACCAGGGCCAGGCGGGCCACGTTCTCATCCTTGGCCACGCCGCTCACATGGGTTTTTTCCACAGTCTTCACGACCTCCTTCACATTGGTGCCCGGCTGGCCGCTGAAGCTGGACAGCACCTCCAGGCACACGCCGTATCGCTTGGCCATCTCCACCGACCGGTTGTGGAGCACCTGGGCCCCCAGGCTGGCCAGCTCCATCATCTCGCTGAAGGTGATCTCCTCCAGCTTCCTGGCCCCCCGCACCTTCCGGGGGTCGGCGGTGTAGATGCCGTCCACGTCGGTGTAGATCTGGCACAGGTCGGCGTGGAGGGCGGCGGCCAGGGCCACGGCGGAGGTGTCCGAACCCCCCCGGCCCAGGGTGGTGACGTCGCCGTACCGGCTGATCCCCTGGAACCCGGCCACCAGCACGATTTTCTTCTTGTCCAGCTCCTTGCGGATCCGCTCGGTGCGGATGGGCTTGATCCGGGCGGCGGAGTGGTTGGAGTCGGTGACCACCCCCGCCTGCCACCCGGCCAGGGAGACCGCCTGACAGCCCATCCGTTCAATGGCCATGGCGCACAGGGCGATAGACACCTGTTCCCCGGTGGACAGCAGCATGTCCATCTCCCGGCGGGAGGCTTGGGGGTTGATCTCCCGGGCTTTCTCAATCAGCTCGTCGGTGGTGTCCCCCTGGGCGGACAGCACCGCCACCACGCTGTGGCCCTTCCGGTAGGTCTCGGTGATGATCCGGGCCACATTCCGGACCCGGCCGGCGTCGGCCACCGAGGAGCCGCCAAATTTTTGTACAATGAGTGACATCTATGTGGTTCCCCCTAAAAAGGTTGAGAAGCTGTACCATTCACTGAAGCATACAGCTTCTGAGATTCCAAATGAAAGCATAAGCGCCGGGGAGGCCTTCGGGCATCCCCCCGCAGTCCATTCTATGCGGCCGGTCCCGCTTAGAGCCTGTTTCAAATCCCCGGGTGTGCCGGATGGGCGTGGATTTTTTTGCCGGTCAAGGCAAATTTTCGCGGGCGGGCTGATGCCCGGCAAGAAAATTTAACGTAGAGCGGCGGAAAAAGACCCGCTCAGACGGTGCGCCTGAAGATTTTAAACAGGCTCTTAAGCCAGCACCCGGAATCTGGAGCGGACCTCCAGCCCCGCCAGCCGCTCCTCCAGCTGGGGCTGGGTCATGGGGGCGGTGATGGCGGCCGTCTCCCCGGCGGGGGCGCCCGCCCGGCTGAGGGGCTGGAGCTGGCCCAGCGCCGCCTGGAGCTCCCCCTCCCGGGCCCCCGCCCGCACATACCAGGGGGAGGCCAGCTCCCGGGGGGAGACCACCAGGTCAGGGGCCCCCTCCTCCCAGCTGTTGCGGTGGTCCCTGCGTAAATCCTTGGCGATGTCCATGATATCGGCCACCACGGCGGAGGCGGTGGGCAGTTTTCCAGCCCCCCGGCCGTAGAACATGGCGTCCCCGATGGCGTCGCCGGTGATGGCGATGGCGTTGAACACGTCCTCCACCCCGGACAGGGGGTTGCCTCCCGGCACCAGGTGGGGGGCCACGAAGGCCATCACCCTGCCCTCCGGCTGGCGGATGGCCCGCCCCAGCAGCTTGATCTGATAGCCCTGGGAGGCGGCGTAGCCCGCGTCCTCCAGGGTGACGGCCCGGATGCCCTGGGTCTCCACCTGGTCGGGGTACACGTGCCGGCCGAAGGCCAGGGCAGCCAGGATGCAGATCTTCCGGCAGGCGTCGTGGCCGTCCACGTCGGCGGAGGGGTCCCGCTCCGCGTAGCCCTTGGCCTGGGCCTCCTCCAGGGCCTGACCGAAGGTCAGCCCCGCCTGAATCATTCGGGTGAGGATATAGTTGGTGGTGCCGTTCAAAATCCCGGTCACCTGGCTGAGCTCGTTGGCCGCCAGGCAGGAGGTGAGGGGCCGCAGGATGGGGATGCCCCCGCCCACGCTGGCCTCAAAGAGGTAGCCCCGCCCGTGCTCCTTCGCCAGCCGCAGCAGCTCATAGCCGTGGGCGGCCACCAGCTCCTTGTTGGCGGTGACCACGCTCTTGCCCGCCTTCAGCGCCCGGGTGGTATACTCCAGGGCGGCGTCAATCCCGCCCATGGTCTCCACCACCACGTCCACCTCCGGGTCATTCTCAATGACGGAGAAGTCCCTGACAAAGCGCTCCTGATAAGGGCTCCCCGGAAACTCCCGCCGGACCAGGATATATTTCAGCCGCACCAGGTCGTCCACCCGCCGGTCGATGAGCCCGCCGTTCCGGGTGAGCACCTCCGCCACCCCGGAGCCAACCGTCCCAAATCCTAAAATCGCTATGTTGACCATTCTCTCTCCCTCTCCCCCAACGGTTTCGTTTTCCCCGTCAATGCCCCCGGGAAGGGCGGAAAAGCCCCCTATCCCGCCAAAATCTCACACTTGACCACCCCGTCGCTGCGCTCCAGGCTGCCCAGCACGTCCTCCAGGGAGTCCCGCAGGGCGGAGGTCTCCGCCGTCATGGTGACCACGGCGCAGCCGTTCACCGGGATGCTCTGGTTGATGGTGAGGATATTCACCCCGGTGCCGGCCAGCACGTTGAGGGCCTTGGACAGGATGCCCGGCTCGTCCTTCAGCAGGGCCTGGAAGGTGACGATCCGCCCGTGGAGCATATCGTGGAAGGGGCGCACCGCCTCCCGGTATTTGTAGAAGGCGCTGCGGCTGATGCCCGCCGCCTGGGCCGCCCCGTTGACGGTTTTCTCCTCCCCGGTCTCCAGCAGGCGCTTGGCCTCGGCCACCTTGCGGAAGATCTCCGGCATGGCGCTGGCCTCCACGATGAAATATTTGCTGGAACAGCTCATAGCGGCCTCCTGTCCTGTCCGTTGTACACGGCCATCTGTTTTTATCTATGGGTATTGTAGCACACCGCGCCCGTTGTCACAACCGGAAACGCCCGGTCGAACCCACCGAAATCCCCCGGCTGTCCACCCCTTTTTACGACATTTCCCACAAACACGGCGTCCGGACGGGGAAGCCGGAAGCGGCCAAACCCAGGAACCAACCCTAAAAAACCGGCGATGGCAGGGGCCATCGCCGGTTTTCTCAGGTTTTTGGGATCAGTACCGGTACAGGGGGGGCGGCAGGTCGTCCTCAGAATCGTCATCCCCCGTCCCCTCCGGGTCCGTCGTCCCCCCTGGATCGCTGGGATCCACGGGGTTGACAGGATTGGTGGGATCAAAGCCCCCGCCGGGGTAGTTGGGGTCAAAGGGCGGCAGGATGGGGTCCGGCTCCTCCACCGGGGCGCCGTGGACGCTGCAAGGCAGCACGTTGCTGTTGTGCTCATAGCGGTAGATCTCGTCCCCCGCGGCGGCGCTGCCCACCGGCTCCCGGGGATAGTTGGGGTAGCAGTACTCCCGGATGCTCACCTCCGGGCAGTAGGGCCCGGCCAGGTGGTACCGCCCGGTCTGGGCGCCGCTCTCGTCCAGCACCGGGTCGTCCACGCAGATCCTCACCACGCTCTCGGCTTTGTGGGCGTCGCACAGCACCGCCTCCGGGTAGTCCTCGGGGAAGATGCTGCCCTTGGCGGTCCGGCTGCCTCTGGGGTCCTTGGTGCACCACTCGCTGGCGGGCAGGCCGCTGTCCAGGCAGTAGGTGATGGTCCGCAGATCGGCGGGGACGGGGTAGTCCCGGTTCTCCAGCCCCTCGTGGAGGCGGGTCATCACCTTCTCCCACAGGGCCAGGGGCGGGTTGGTGGACAGGCTCATCTTCCTGGGCTGGGCGTAGCCCGTCCACACGGCGCAGGTGTAGTAGGGGGTGTAGCCCACGAACCACCGGTCATTGTTGTCGCTGGTGGTTCCGGTCTTGCCGGCGGCGTGCTGGCCCTTCAGGCCGTGGCCGGAGGCGGTGCCCGCCCCGGTAAACACGTTTTGCAGCATGGAGTTCATATAATAGGCTGTGGTGGGCTTGATGACATTCTCCTGGAACAGCTCGTTGTCCAGCAGCACCTCCTCCCGGCCGTCCACCATCTGGGTCACCCGGGTGAAGGTCCGGGACTGGGTGAAGGTGCCGTTGTTGGGGAAGGTGGAGTAGGCGGTGGCCATCTCCCGGGTGTTGGTGCCGTCGGTGAGGCCGCCCATGGCCATGGGGGAGCGGGCCATATCGCTGTATATTTTGCCGTCGATGTCCCGGCCCTCCTCCAGGTCGATGTGGTACTTGTCCTGGACGAAGTGGAAGCTCTCCTCCGGGGTGACCACGTCGGACAGGATGCGCACCGCCACCGTGTTCAGGGAGCGGCGCAGGGCCTCGGCCACCGTCACCTTGCCCATATATTTGGTTGTGCCCGAGTTCAGGGGCCAGGCTTTGCCGCCCATCACCTCGTAGGGGTAGTCGTCAAAGACGGACACCGGGGAGATCCGCCCAAACTCGATGGCCGGGGAGTACACCGACAGGGGCTTCAGGGAGGAGCCCGGCTGGCGGCTGCCCTCGTTGGCGTGGTTTTTCCACAGGTTGCCGGTCTTCTCCCCGAACTGGCCGGCGATGGCCACCACGTCCCCGGTGGCGTTGTCGATCACCGTGATGGTGGACTGCATCAGCTGCCCGTCCTTGGAGGTGTAGTCCAGGTTGGCCCGGTCGGTGTAGATCTCGTCCACAATGGCCTGGGCCTTGGGGTCGTAGCAGGTGTAGATCCGCAAACCGCCCTTTTGCAGGGCCTGGTTGATCCGCTGCTCAGACCAGCCGAACTGCTCCCGCAGGGCGGCGCTCACGTCGGCGATGACCGTCTCCTCATACCAGGAGTAGATCTGGGTCTCCGCCGCCTCCCCCTCGTCCTGGACAAATACCAGCTCCTGGGCCACGGCCTGGTCGTGCTCCTCCTGGGTGATGTACCCAAGTTGCAGCATCCGGCCCAGGACCACCTCCTGGCCGTACTTGTTCCACTGCCGGGCGGTCCACATCTCGGTGCCGTCGGGGCTGGCGATTTTGGCGAAGGAGTTGGGCCCGTATTTGGAGGGGTTGTTGGTGATCCGCACCAGGGCGGCGCACTCGGCCAGGGTGAGCTGGCTCACCGGCTTGCCGAAGTACTCCAGGGCGGCGGCCCCCACCCCCTCGCAGCCGCTGCCCAGGGGGATGATATTCAGGTACAGCTCAATGGTGTCTTCCTTGGTGTTGTTCTTGGTGAAGCGGATGGCCCGGACAATCTCGGTGATTTTCCGCTTCACGGTGGTCTCGTTGTACCCGGTGCGGTTTTTGATCAGCTGCTGGGTGATGGTGGAGCCGCCGGAGATGTCGTTGCCCAAAAACATGTCCAGCACCGCCCGGCCCGTCCGCCGCCAGTCGATGCCCGGGTGGGTCCAGAAGCGGTGGTCCTCAATGGCCACGGCGGCGTTGATCAGGTCCTCGGGCATCTCCTCCAGGTCCACCCAGATGGTGCTGGTGATGTTGAGCAGGCTGGTCATCTCCACATACCGTCCGGACTCCTTGTCCTGGTAGTACATAAAGCTGTCCTCCCCCAGGGGGATGTCGTCCAGGCTCAGGTCCGCCTCGGGGATGATGACCTCGTTGATGTATACCGCCGCGAAGCAGCAAAGCAGCGCCCCGGTACACAGCCCCACCAGGATGAGGGTGCCCAGCGCCTTGAGGATCATGCCCACCGCGCCGAAGCGGCGTTTTTTCTTCCTGTGCTTCCGGGGCCTGCGGTTCTCCCCCTGGGCGGGGGCCTGCCGCCGGGAGGGGTACTGGCTGTTTTCATAGAGGGAATTGTTGTTGTGATCTGACACGTTGTTACCTCCAGTCGGGAACGGGGCCGCCCCCGCTCCGACGGTCTTGGCGGGCCCTGCCCGCCTGATCTGCCTGTTTTTTCCGGGTTCCTATAGTACACCCAGTATAAGTATTATACCAGATTTTCCATGTTTGTCCACCCAAAATCCTGGCCCGCCCGGCGCCCGGCGGAAAAACCGGGCCCCGTCAAAAATTTACCGCCTCCCCCCTCTTGCATTTTTGCCCGTCTCAGGGTAAAATAGACCCAACAAACAACAGGAGGTGTCCCGCCGTGGAGGAACTCTTTGGCCCCGATTTCATCACCGTCACCGATGAGGACGGCAACGACTTTGAGCTGGAGCTGGTGGATACCTTAGAGCATCAGGGCGTCACCTACTACGCCATGTTCCCCGCCGTGGAGGAGGACGAGGAGACCGGCGAGCCCAAGGACGTGGACGCCGACGACGAGGAGTACGGCCTGGTCATCATGAAGGGCATTGAGGAGGGCGGCGAGGAGCTGCTGTCCACCCTGGACTCCGACGAGGAGCTGGAGACGGTGTACCAGCTCTTCATGGACCGCTTTTTTGAGGAAGAGGACGAGTAAAGCGCCTTTTTCCTGCTCGGTGCGTGATGGGTTCTTTTAAACCCACATTTCTCAAACGGGACGCCAGCTCGGGGCGCGGCCCGCAGGCCTCCCGGCCCCCCTCGAGGGCGGCTGGACGTTGGAAGCGGAAAAACCTCCCGGAAGCGACCCACCTGCCACTCGTGCAGGTTTTAAACGGGCCCACACGGCCAGAGCGGGGTTATAGAATCACAGCCATACCATCTGCGACTGGGCCGCGGCGATCCGCCGCGGTCTTTTTTATCCCTGTTTTTCGCCCCGGACGTGAACAAAATGTAAAACTTCCTGCCCCCTCTTGCAAGGCGGGGCCCTTTTTAGTATAATGTGTCAGAATGCCCGCCCCGCTCCGGGGCGCCCCGCCCAAGCGGGCATCAGATTATCCATAATAACGAGAGGACTGAAGCAACTGTGAGTGCATCCCAGGAAAAGAAGGCCCGGGAACGGGCCGAGCGGGAGGAAAAGCGCCTCCAGCAGGAGAAAGCCGACCGCCGGGCCATGACCCTGTACACCGTGGTGGGCGTTGTGGTGGTGCTGGCCGCCATCATCATGATGGTGTGGTCCAGCGGCGTCATCCAGCGCGGCATGACCGCCGTGGAGGTGGGCGGCGAAAAGTTTAACGCCGGCGACCTGCAATACTACTTCTCCGGCGCCTACAACCGCCAGCGCGACTCCTACGGCATGTTCCCCTTTAACACCACCGTCTCCCTGAAGGATCAGGTCTACGACCAGGAGACCGGCCAGAGCTGGCACGACTACCTGGTGGACCAGGCGGTACACTCCCTGGCCGCCGACACGGCCCTGGCCAAGCGGGCCGCCAGCGAGGGGTACACCCTGTCCGAGGCCGCCCAGCAGGAGCTGGACGAGTACACCACCCAGCTGAAGAACTCCCGCCTGGTCAACGGGGACCAGTTCATCCGGGCCAACTACGGCCCCTATATGAGCTTTGACCAGCTCCTCGGCCTGGTCCAGCGGGAGATCACCGCCAGCGACTACGCCGACGCCCAGGCGGACAAGATCGACCACCCCAAGGCCGACTACGACGCCTACTACAGCGAGCACAGCAACGAGCTGGATACCCTCACCTTCTCCCTGTTCGCCTTCCAGGCCCGGGCCAACGCCACTGACGCCGACGGCAACCCCGTCCAGCTCACCCCGGAGGCCACCGCCGCCGCCCTGGAGGAGTCCAAGGCGGAGCAGTCCGCCTTGGCCCAAGAGCTGCTGGACAAGCTGTCCGGCGGCGCCGACCCCTCCGCCCTGGAGGAGGAGTACGGCGACGACCTCATCAGCACCATCCAGTCCCGGAGCGCCATGGGCTCCACCGTCAGCCAGTACACCTACGGCGACTGGCTGCTGGACGCCGCCCGCCGCCCCGGCGACGCCGAGCTGATCGAGTCCGACACCGGCTCCGCCTGCTACTACTACGTGGTGCTCTTTGAGGGCCGTGAGCTGGACAAGACCCCCACCGCCAACATCCGGCACATCCTGGTGGGGGCCGAGCTGGACTCCGGCGCCGACCAGCCCACTCAGGCCCAGTATGACGCCGCCTATCAGGAGGCCCAGGACCTGCTGGACGAGTGGAAGGCCGGCCAGGCCACCGAGGACTCCTTCGCCGCCCTGGCCACCGAGCACAGCGCCGACACCGGCTCCGCCCAGAACGGCGGCCTGATGGAGAGCGTCTCCGCCACCGCCGGCTATGTCCAGACCTTCACCGACTGGGCCCTGGACCCCAGCCGCCGCCCCGGCGACACCGGCATTGTCCAGAACACCGGCAGCTCCACCAAGGGCTGGCACATCATGTACTATGTGGGGGAGAACGACCCCATTTGGGAGCAGGTGGCCGCCGCCCAGCTCCGGAACCAGGACCTGGAGGCCCTGGACGCCCAGGCCCTGGAGGGCATGAGCGTCTCCACCGGCACCGGCGTGAAGTTCCTCACCACCCCCTAACAAATCGAAAAAAGCCGTGAACCGGTCCGGTTCACGGCTTTTTTATGTACTTTACTGTTCCGATTCCAGCAGGCCGGCCAGGGCGCTGGCCCCGATCCGGTCGGCCCCGGCCTCAATCAGGGCCTGGGCCTGCTCAAAGCTCCGGACGCCCCCGGCGGCCTTCACCCGCATATCCGGGCTGATGTACTCCTTAAACAGGGCCACATCCTCCACCGTGGCCCCGCCGGCGGAAAATCCGGTGGAGGTCTTGACAAAGTCCGCTCCGGACATGGACACCACCCGGCACAGGTCGATCTTCTCCCGCTCCTCAAAGAGGCAAGCCTCAATAATGACCTTCAAAATCCGGCCCTTGCAGGAGGCCTTCACCGCTTTGATCTCCTCCAGCACGCCCTCCCAGTCGCCGGCCTTGGCCAGCCCCAGGTTGACCACCATGTCGATCTCGTCCGCCCCGTTGCGGATGGCGTCCTCTGTCTCGTATACCTTCACCTCCGGGGTGGAATAGCCGTTGGGGAAGCCCACCACCGTGGTCACTTTTATGGAGCTGCCCAGATACTCCGAGGCCTTCTTCACAAACCGGGGCGGGACGCACACCGAGGCGGCGCCCAGGTCCCTACCCTGGTCGCACACCGCTTTCACCTGCTCCCAGGTGGCGGCGGGGGTCAGGATTGTGTGGTCCACCCGTCCAAAAATCTCCTGATGGGTCATAATTTGCTCTCCTTTCATCCGGCGGGAACCGGCAAAATTTTTTCAGTCTATTCTACCCTACTCCCCCTGGTTTGTCCAGAGAAAATACCAAAAAATACAAAAAAAATACGTGGGGAGCCCAAGCTCCCCACATATTTCCTGTTTTTCAGACCGTTTTCCGCCCCGTCCGGCGTTGGAAGCCCCCTCTCTTAGAATCTGTATTCACAAACTCAAATGGCCGTCTAAGCGGGAATTTTGCCGTCCCGCCTCGTTGTGAAATCTTGAAATCCACCCAGGATTCCGGCGATTTCCCGCCT
>CAMTMC010000046.1 GCA_947073515.1 uncultured bacterium
GGAAGTCCGGCGGAGCGTGCGGTTCGCGGCTGGGTGTCGGCCCGCAACTGGAATTACGACTATGCGGCGTCTCGGTACGTGAACGTCGGTTTTCGCCCCGTCCTTGAAATCCTGAACACTGACCCTCTGATCTCTGACAGTGACCGCAATCTGGGTGATAAGAACGCCAACTTCACGATACAGTACAGCGTCGACGACCCCGACTCCGGCGACGTGCTAACGGCGACGGAGTCGATTGATGGCCGAACGACGAAGTCGTTCGGCCCGACGCGAAATTTTGTATATACCATTTCCGTCCCGGTCGATGAATTGTCTCTTGGGACGCATACCGTGAAGGTCGTGGTCACCGACGGCAAAGGCGGGACGGCCACCAGGACGTGGACATTCACCAGAACCAACAGCGCACCCACCATCAGCGGCGTCGATGGCAACCTGGGAGATAAAAACCTGGGCTTCACCTACGATTATACCGTCAACGACGCGGACGGCGACACCCTCACCGTGACGGAGCAGCTCAACGATGAGACCATCCGCACGATCAACAACGCCCCCAAGGGCGAGCCCCTTGGCGTGGCGATCACCTCTGAGAAGCTCTACACCCTCGACCTCAACTCCGTCAACACCATCACCATCATGGTCACGGACGGCAAGGGTGGCACCAGCTACCGGAGGCTCACCTTCAAACGCACCAACAGCGCACCGGCAATCTCCGGCCAGGATATGGCCCTGGGCCACAAGACAGGCAGCTTCGCCGAGAAGTACACCGTCACCGATATCGAGGGCGACAACGTGGTCGTCACCGAGTTCGTGGACGACGTGCAGATCAGGAGCTATCAGGCTACCCTGGGGCAAGAGGAGACCATCGAGCTCACTCGGGAGAGGTGGCTCATGCTTACCAATGGCAACCACCAGCTCCGGGTGGAGGCCGTGGACGGCAACTTCGCCACCTCGGTGCGGGTCTGGACATTCTCCAAGAAGGAGAGCGTCATCTGTTTCCAGCTCAATGAGCCGGAGGAGACGGACGAGGCCGCATCCAAGGTGCTGGTCACCCCGACATGGCATATCGAGGGCGCGACGGCTCTGGTGGAGGCTTGTAACAACGCCTTCGACGCCGAGCCCACCTGGGAGGACATCACCCCCATGGTGGCGATCAACCGGGTCTATAACTTCACCAACAAGACCAAGACGGCGGACAAGTGGGGCGTCAACATCCGCTTCACCATCACTAAGAATGAGGGCTATGAGGGCGAAGTTTCTATTTCTGGCTTTGGAGGTGCCTACGAATGAGCAACGTGCAGTATCTGACCCCGAAGCGGTCTATCGGGGAATTGAACCGGGCGGCTCGCCGGAGCAGCTCCGCCCAGGCCGTCGCGGAGATCATGTTCGTCAAGATGGCCCAGGAGCAGCAGCTCGACGAGACAACGATCTCCGAGTACCCCGACCTCTTCACCCCGTGGGATGAAAACTGGCGGGGCAAGGCGGGCGACATCGTCCAGGACGAGGGCCAGCTCTATCGCTCCATCCACGACGTCAAGGACGCTGGCCAGAATACCAAGCCCTCGGCCACGCCCTCCATGTGGACGCGCATCGGCAACCCCCTGGAGGAGTTCCCGGAGTGGATTCAGCCTATCGGGGCGCATGACGCCTACGACCAGGGGGCGAAGGTGACCCACAACGGCAAGAGGTGGGTCTCCAGCGCAGCCTCCAACGTCTGGGAGCCGGGCGTTTACGGCTGGGAGGAATACCAGGAGCCGGAACCGGCCCAGGAAGCCCCCCAGGAAGCCCAGGACGGGCCCGGGGAGCCCGAGGGCGAGTAACCGGCCACCCACAATGAAAACGGCCCCGGAGGGCGGCGTGTGCCGCTTCTCCGGGGGCCCTATAACGCCCGCCCTCCTGCGGGGGCCGCTCCCCATTCTGGGGGCCGTCGCCGCAAGCGGGCGGGCTTAGAATTACTTCTAAGAAATCCGCTATTTTTTCTCATTTTCGCTGTCCGAGTTTCTCAAAAATTTTGTCGCGCTACAGCAGCTCATACTTCTTGGAGAAGCAGCATTCACCGGAGGCTGTGTCGTAAAGCATGGCGGACCAGCCGTTGTCAAAGGCGGAGTGACTCTCCCGCAGGGTGATGGCCACCTTTTCAAAGCCGAACCTGTCGGCCAGCTGCTTTGCCACCGATTGGTAGCCCTCCCGGTTGATCTGGCCGGCGGTGATGTCGGTGAACTCTGCTTCGATGCCGAACACGTCCTTGGCGTCCTCCTCATTGGAGATGCACACGTCCACATACCGGCACAGGTCGGTCATGGCCTCCCGGGCCTGCTCCCGGGTCCACAGCTTGCCCCGGTAGTTCAGGTCGCAGGAGATCTTGATCCCCTTGGCCTTGGCGGCCTTGCAGGCCTCCCGGCAGATGTCCGCCACGTTGGGGCCCAGAGCCGGTGTGATGCCGGTGAAGTGGAACCATTCCGCATCCTCGAAGATCCTGTCCCAGTCGAAGTCGGCGGTGGCGGCCTCCTGGATGGCGGAATGGGCCCGGTCGTAGATGCAGACGCTCCCCCGCTGGGAGGCGCCCTTCTCGTTGAAGTAGATGCCCACCCGGTCGCCGCCGCGGACGATCTTGGAGGTGTCCACCCCGTACCGCCGCAGGGAGTTGACCGCCGCCTGGCCGATGGCGTGGGCGGGGAGTTTGGTGACATAGGCGGCGTCCAGGCCGTAGTTGGCCAGGGAGACGGCTACATTGGCCTCGCCGCCGCCAAAGGAGAACTCCAGGTGGTCGGCCTGGACGAAGCGTTCATAGTTGTAGGGCTGGAGCCGGATCATCAGCTCACCAAAGGTTACCACTTTAGCCATTCCCGCGGGCCTCCTTTACGATTTTAACAGATTCCCTGCACAGGGAAGTAATTTCGTCCCACTTCTGGCCGTCGATCAGATCGGCTGTGACCATGTAGGAGCCGCCGCAGGCGGCAATTACAGGGGTGGAGAGATACTCCTTCAAATTTTTCAGAGAGATGCCGCCGGTGGGCATAACCTTGAACTGGGGAAACGGGGCAGACATGGCCTTGATCTTGGCCAGGCCGCCGGACTGCTCAGCGGGGAAAAATTTCAGCAGTTCCAAGCCGAACTTCAACGCAGCGTGGTAGTCGGTGGGGGTGGTGCAGCCCGGGAAGATGGGAATGTGCCTCTCTTTGGCGTAGGTCACCAGCTCGGGGTCGAAGCCGGGGGTGACTATGAACTGCCCGCCGGCGGCGATGGCCGCGTCGATGTGCTCCCTGGTGGTGACAGTGCCAGCGCCCACGATTATGTCCGGGCAGGACTCCTTCATGAGCCGGATGGCCCTGTCTGTCCCGGCGGCCCGGAAAGTGACCTCCGCCACCGGCACGCCGCCAGCGCACAGGGCGCGGGCCAGGGCGGCGGCGTCCCGTTCCGGGTTATTCAGCTTGATGACCGGGACGATACCGATCTCAGAAATTTTTTGGTTGAACGGGTTCATATTGGGTCCCCCTTATGGCTGCTTGCCGATGTAGGCCAGAATGCCGCCGTCCACATACAGGATGTGGCCGTTGACAAAGTCGGAGGCGTCGGAGGCCAGGAACACCGCCGGGCCCATCAGGTCCTCCGGGTCCCCCCAGCGGCCCGCCGGGGTCTTGGAGACGATAAACTGGTCGAAGGGGTGACGGCTGCCGTCGGCCTGTCGCTCCCGGAGGGGGGCGGTCTGAGGGGTGGCGATGTAGCCCGGGCCGATGCCGTTGCACTGGATGTTGGCCCCGCCGTACTCCGAGCAGATGTTCCGGGTGAGCATCTTCAGCCCGCCCTTGGCTGCGGCGTAGGCGGAGACGGTCTCCCGGCCCAGTTCGCTCATCATGGAGCAGATGTTGATAATCTTGCCGTGTCCCTTTTGGAGCATCCCGGGGATTACCGCCTTGGCACAGATGAAGGGACCGATAAGATCGATGTCCACCACCTGGCGGAAGTCCTCTACCGACATCTCGGTCATGGGAATCCGTTTGATAATTCCGGCGTTGTTCACCAGAATGTCCACCCCGCCTAGGTCGGCCTCAATTTTGCCGATCAGTTCAGTGACCTGCCCCTCGTCGGTGACGTCGGCAATGTAGCCGTGCGCCTTGATTCCCTTGGCGGCGTAATCGGCCAGGGCCTTGTCCAGATTGGACTGAGAGCGGCAGTTGAAGGCAATGTTCGCCCCCGCTCCGGCCAGGGCCTCGGCGATGGCGAAGCCGATGCCGTAGGCCCCGCCGGTGACCAGGGCGGTTCTGCCCTCCAGGGAAAACAGCTTCTGCATATCCATTTGAATGACTCCTTTCAGAAAAGGACCGCCCAAGGACGGCCCTTTGTCGGTTTATCTCAGCTGGGTGGTGGGGATGACGTCCATGTCGTCAAAGGCCTGATTTTCCCCGCCCATGGCCCAGATGAAGGTGTAGCTGGCGGTGCCCGCCCCGGCGTGGATGGACCAGGAGGGGGAGATCACGGCCTGCTCGTTCCGCATAACGATGTGGCGGGTCTCCTGGCCCTGGCCCATCATGTGAAAGATTACCTGGTCCTCCGGCACCTCGAAGTACATATAGACCTCCATCCGCCGCTCGTGGGTGTGGGCGGGCATGGTGTTCCACACGCTGCCCTCCTCCAGTACAGTCATGCCCATGGAAAGCTGGCAGGTTTTCAGCACGTCGGGGTGGATGAACTGGTTGATCACCCGCTTGTTGGAGGTGGCGGCATCCCCCAGGGGCTTCTTGGCGGCGTCGGCGATCTTCAGCAGCCGGGTCTCATAGCCGCAGTGAGCGGGGGCGGACACCATGTAGAACTTGGCTGGCTTATTCCCGTCTTTGCTGGCGAAAAGGACCTCCTTGGCCCCCATGGTGATGTAGAGGCAGTCCTTGTACCCCAGCTCGTAAACCGTGCCGTCCACGGTGACGGTGCCCTCGCCGCCGATGTTGAACATGCCGATCTCCCGGCGCTCCAGAAAGTAGCGGGTGCCGAAGTTGGCCCACACGTCGATGCCCTTGTCGATGGGCACGGACTCCTTCACGGGCATACAGCCCAGAGTGACCATCCGGTCCACATGGCTGTAGACGGCCGCAACCTGGTCGGGCTGGTACAGGTTCTCAATTAAAAACTCCTCCCGCAGCTCCTGGGTGGTGTAGCGTTTTACGTCCCTGGGATGGGCAGAATAGCGGATATCCATGATAAAACCTCCTAATGAAAAAAGATTTACATAACCTCTGTGCCCCAGGCCTCCAGCTGGGTGAGAGCGGGGAAGGGGGATGGGTCCTCTGGGTCTTTGATGAGCCGCTCCACCACCAGCCAATCTACTGTGCGGGAGGCAAAATCCACGATCTGCCGTTCCCCTGTCTTGACGAAAGCGGGTTCCGGACTTGAGCCGTCGGAGAAGCGGACGGTGCAGCTGTTCCACCAGCTGTCGTGGGGGAAGTCCGCCCGGAGGGTGAACACCAGCCGGTCCAGCCGGACGGGCCGCCCGAAGTCCAGCCGGAGGGCGGCCTCCGGATCCCGGTTGATGCCCCAGCTCTGATAGGGCCAGCGGCCGTGGCAGTCGTTGGCATAACAGCCGTCGATGGCGTTCCGGGCGGCGAAGACCGACTCCCCCCGGGTCTCTACGTTGGCGCTGGCGTGGGGGAAAAAGCCCTGATTGTCGTGGCTGTCCAGCACATTCCGGGCCAGGTTGCGGCGGGCGCGAATTTCTTCCTCCTGCGCCCGGCGGACCCACAGCAGATGCCGGTCCCCGGTGAAGGACTTGGGGGAGTAGCTGATCTTTTTCTCTCCGAAGGGAACGGCCAGGCGGAACTCCCCGGCGAGATAGCCAAAAGTCTCCGCCATGCTGTCCTCCAGCAGGGCCACCACATAGCCGGGCCCGCCGGTCATGTGGATCATGTCCCCCTCCTCATAGAGGGCGTCATATACCAGGGTTGCCTGGTCTGTCCCGGCGGCCTGGGCCTTGACCTGGCCGTCCGGGCCGGTGATGAAGATACGCAGTTCTTCGCCTTTGGGAATATCCATAGTGTATTCCTCCTAATTAACGATCCGGAATATCCCCCGTCACCCAGGTGACCAGCCGGTGTTCTCCCGGCTCCAGGCGCCAGCGGATAGAGGGGATACAGGTAAGAGGGGCAAGCAGATTGGTGTTGGGCCAGGGGGTCACAAGAAGGGGCTCTCCCCCGCCCTCCTCACAGCGGATGGCGCTCACGCCCCAGGGGAACCGGGCGGTAAGGCCGTGGGCCTCCCATTCCACCATGTCTGAGCTGTATCGTTGTCCCGCCTCCTCCGCCGGGACGGCGAAGCTGCCGTCCACCGCGTCGATGGGGCGGTCACAGGTGATGCGGTACTCCCGGCGGTGGCTGGGGAAGGCGGGGGTTACGGTGACCCTCACCTCCACCCCCCGCATGGGGGAGAAGCGCCGCCAGGTATAGCCGGCCCCAATCTCATAGGTCTCAAAGCCCCTCTGGGCGTGCCAGCGGTCCTCTCCCGCCTCGCTGACGGCCAGGCAGTTGTCGAAGGCCCCCTCCTCCAGGCTGTCTCCCCGGGGAACGGAGAAGCCGAAGCGGCTGGAGTAGACCAGCTTTTCATATTTGGGGCCCACCTGGCCCAGCTGACAGACACAACTCTGCCCCGCCGGGAACAGCTGCACCTGTCCCCCGGACCGGGCAATGAGCATCCGGGCCCGGGGCAGGGAGCGCAGAGACTCCAGCGCGGGGATCTTCTCCTCCGCCCGCCAGAAAGGGTGGTCCTCTGGCAGGGACAGGCACAGGAAGGCCTTCAGGGCCCAATAGGGGGAGCCGGGGGCGTTGTAGTTCTCGCTCATGCACAGGTTGGGGTAGCCATACCCCACGGTGAGCAGACCGTCGGAAGAAAAGATGGGCTGGGCGAGCCAGTCCCGCAGGTTGCCCAGCACCCGGGATTTGATCACCCCCCAGGGCAGGGACTCCACCCCGGCGAAGGCCAGGGCGGAGAAAAAGGCGCACTGTCCAAAGCGGTAGGTCAGGCTCCGCCCGAAGGGCACCGCCCGTCCGCCGTCCTCAAACCAGTAGAGAAAGTCCTGAGCGAACCGGGCGGCCTGGTCTCGGAAGCGCCGGGCCCGGATTGGGTCGTCCCTCTCCATGAAATGGGCGTAGATCAGGCCGTAGTAATGTATCCCGAAGGGGATGTAGTAGTCCACCTGGGAGGGCTGGCCGTCGCAGTACCAGCCCTCCCCCAGATACCAGTCCTCCAGGCGGTCCAGATCCGCATCCAGCTGTTCCCTGTTCCAGGGCCAGCCCATGCGCCGGAAGGCGGTCTGAACCAGCACCCGGAAAAACAGCCAGTTGTTCTGAGGCAGAGCCCGCCCCTCCACACCGGCCAGCCACCGGTGGAGGTTTTCCGACTCTCGGGGGGAGAAGCCCATTGTTTCCCCGCAGAGCATCAGGGTCAGGGAGATGGCGGCCATCTCCACGATCTTCTGGTCGTAGTCTGCCACCGGCCCCCAGTAAGCCGGGTGGTCCGGGTCGGTTCCGTTCACCAGCCCCTGGCGGAACAGAGGCAGCCAGTCCGCCCCGCCTCCCTGGCTCCACAGGGGAGCCAGCCCCCACAGCATCCGGGAGAAAGCCTCCATATGGGCGGAGGCCTTTCCATAGTGGGCGGCAAAGTCCCCCAGATGCAGGCCGGCGTTCCCGGCGGTGAAACGCCCTTTCACCGGCTCCAGGAGCTGAAGCAGAGCCCCCTCCACATCCGCTCTAGTGCGCAGGGGATTTTGCCATATAGGTAAGTCCATACCTTAATACCAGTAGCCGCAGCCGCCGTAGAGCAGGCGGAACAGGGCCTCCATGTAGTAGTAATCCCCCCAGATGGTACACTCATCCACGCCCCGGCCGTCCGGCTTGGAGTACACCCCGTGGAGGAGCAGACCGTCAGCCTTGGGCAGGTCCCGGGTGGTGTAGTGCTCCGACAGGGCCAGGATGGTGCGGGCCAGGGCCCCCTCGTAGGCCCCCCGCTTGGGATGGGTCAGGGGCAGGTGCTGGAGCAGCTCCGCGATGCCGCAGCACACGATGGCGGCGGCGGAGCTGTCCCGGGGCTCGTCTCCTTTGGTGAAGTGCAGGTCCCAGTAACACACACCATCTTCCGGAAGGCGCTCCAGGTAGTAGTCCAGCAGCTGGCAGGAGGTATCCAGGAAGGTGCGGTCCCCGGTGTGGCGGAAGCTGAGGGCAAAGCCATATACCCCCCAGGCCTGGCCCCGGGCCCAGCAGGAGTCGTCGCTGTAGCCCTGGGCCGTGCGGCCAAAGCGGGGTTCGCCGGTATCCACGTCCATGTAGAAGGTGTGGTAGGTGGTGCTGTCCGGGCGGACCAGGTACCTCTGGGCCTGCTTGGCGTGGCTGTGAGCCATCTCCCAATAGGAGCGGTCCCCGGTGAGCCGGGCGGCCTGATAGAGCAGGGGCAGGTTGAGCAGGCAGTCGATGATCATGCGGCCCCGGTTTTTAGGGTCGTCCAAGTCGCCCCAGGCCTGGATGATGCCTGCCTGGGGAAAATACCGCCGGCGCAAGGCCTGCGCGGCTTTCAGAAAGCACGCCTCCGCCCGCTGGTCCTTCCGCAGCAGCGCCGCCGGGTAGCAGGACAGGGAGTAGAGAAAGCCCAGGTCATGGGTGTCCAGATAGCCCGGGTCCTCCACCCGGTGGTAGAAGCTGTCCAGGTGGCTTTCCAGGACGGGCAGACAGGCCTCGTCCCCGGCGTGCTCATAGAGCAGCCAGAGCATTCCGGTGAAGAAGGAGGTGGTCCACTCGAAATTCTCGTGCTCCGCCGGGTAGACCAGCCCCTCAGTGTTGGCGGCGGGGAAGCAGTTTTGGAAGCGGGGGAGCATCGCCCCAATCTTTTCCCGGCAGAAGTCCAGCTCTTTCTGGAGAAATTTCTGGGAAATGACGCTGGAGAGGGGAAAATTCTGCTGCATGACAGTCACTCCTTTGCAAAGAGGAAATCAGATCTCGTACCAGCGGATCTCATTGGCCTCCAGGTCCAGCGGGAAGCTGGAGCCGTCTCCCCGGTAGACGGTGGTGGACTGGGGTTCATAGGTGTTGTTGACCACGCAGAACTTGCCGTTCTTCACGTAGGCGTGGACATCCACGTTATAGTTGGAGGACAGCCACAGGTTCCTCTGGTCCTCGCTGTGGGCGGACCAGAGGACAGCACGGTGGAGCAGACGGCTGTTTTCAAAGGAGTAGGGCAGGCCGGAAAGGTACACCGCCCGGCCCTTGCCAAACTCGTTCACTGCCAGCTGGACCTCCCTGTCCCGCTGGACCAGCACCTGCGTCCCCTCCAAGGCGTAGATGCCCTTCTTGCCCTCGCCGAAGTCCACCTCACCGGCGCAGTCCGCCAGAATGAAGTGATCGGGGTGCTCTTCCCAGTTGTACTTGTCGTAGCCCAGAGTAAAACCGGTCTCCTTCTCCACACCCAGCACAGAGGAGAGCTGGAGATAGCGGCCCTGGTACTGGTGGCCGGTGGGTTCGCCCACCCCGATGAAGCCGCCGCCGTGATAGACGAACCGCTTTACCGCGGCGGACACAGCTGGGTCCTCCCAGATGGCCCCGCCGGTGTGGGCGGTATCGCCGTCGCCTACGTTGAGGAGCACGTCGACGCCGTCCAGGACAGAGGAGTCAGTCTTCAGGTCGTCAAAGCTGATGAACTTCACGTCGTAGGGGGCGCCGGACAGGGCCTCGATCACCCCGGCATAGGAGTAATTCTGCTTCTGATACAGGGCGTGGTGGACCATGTGGCAGCCCCAGGAGCGGGCGCGGCCCCAGGCGTTGAGGACGGCCACCGTCTTAACGCAGTAGGGGGTGGCGCCCTTGATGTTGTCGTACAGCTCCCGGAACTCATTGCACACGCTCTCCACGTAGTCGATAAACTCCGGGAACTGGCAGGCCAGCTTCAGGTAGCCGCCGTAGCCGATGCGGTCGATAGGCTTGCGCAGGATGGCCCGGCGGGCGGTGACCCAGTTCTCCTTGGCCTCCCGAACGGGGTCGCCCCCCTCGTGGAAGGTGTCAGGGAAGAAGTAGGGCAGGAAGCGGCCCTCGGTGTATTTCACGCCTGGGATGTCGGAGATAAGCCGCAGGGTGGAGCCGTTGCCCACGGAGCCCACCACAGCGTCCAGGCCGATGGTCTTGAACTCGTCCATATAGGGCTCGGTGCCGATAAAGTGATCCCCCAGGAACATCATGGCCTCTTTGCCCAGCTCGTGGGTGATGTCCACCATTTCTTTGGCCAGCTTGGCCACCTCCCGGCGCTGGAAGGCCATGAAGTCCTTGAACTCCTTGGAGGGCAGCCGGTACTGGTTGTTGTAATAGCCCTGGTCGATGATGAACTCCGGGCGGAACCTGTAGCCTGCTTCTTTCTCAAACTGCTCCAGGATGTAGGGGGAGACGGAGGCGGAGTAGCCGTACCAGTCCACATACTTCTCCCGCTTCAGCTCGTCAAAGATCAGGGTGAACTGATGGAAGAAGGTGGTGTACCGGATGACGTTCACGTAGGGGTGGTCGGCGATAAACCTGCGCAGCCGCTCCATGGTGAACTTTTTGGTCTTGGGCTGGCGGACATCGAAGGTGATCTGGTGCTCGAAGTTGGTCCAGCCGTTGGTGACGGCGTTGTACATATGGACCGGGTCCCAGATCAGATAGGCTAGAAAGCTGACGGTGTAGTCGTGGAACTCCTCCGGGGCGTCGATGATGACCCGGCCCTCCTCATACCGCCAGGCCGTGGGGGAGAGGGGCTGGCCCGTGGTCCGGTCCATCACCTCCCACCAGCGGTGTATGTCGTCCCGGGTGTTGACTTCCAGCAGCTCGCCGCTGATCCCCTCCATCAGGGGGATGGACAGCGGTCCGCCGGAAGCGGTGTGGAAGCCTGTCATGATGTAGCACTGCTGCACCTCGTCGGGGTTGGCTTTGGCCCAGGCGTTGTCCTTTCGGGTGGTGTAGTAGGTGGAGTAGACCTTGGCGTCTACCGATTTCAGCTCCTCGGGGTAGTCGGTGCCGTCGCAGTCCCGGATGGCGTCCGCCCCCCAGCGCTTCAGCAGCTCCAGGGTCTCGGGCACCACGTCCACGTCAGTGGGGATGGTCACTCGGCCCGTTTTGTGTTCATTTTTCATGCGATTTTATCCTCCAGAATTGATTATCCCTTGACGCCGCCGCCGGTTACGCCGGCGATGATCTTCTCAGACATGAAGATGTACAGCAGGAAGGTGGGCAGGAACACGATGATGACCGCCGCGAACATGCCACCGTATTGGCCGGTGTACTTCATGGAGTTGATGATGTTCAGCAGTCCCACGCCCACGGGGGCCATGGACTCGCTGGAGGTGAAGATCAGGGCCATGAAGAATTCGTTCCACACGGACATGAAGTTGAAGATGGTCACCGTGATGATGGCGGGCTGGACCAGGGGGAGCATGATTTTCAGGAAGGTTTTGGGTCCACTGCACCCGTCCAGATAGGCAGCCTCCTCATAGGTGCGGGACAGGGTGGAGAAAAAGTCCAGCAGATAAATGGTGGTGTAGGGCACCCGAAGCAGGATGTACAGGATGACCAGCAGGACCCGGCCCTTGATTCCCCACTGCACAGACAGGGAGTAGATGGGCATAATGACCATGATAACGGGTACGCTCATGGCAGTGACCAAGCCGATGCGCAGAGTCTTGCCGCCGGTGAACTCCCAGCGGGAGAGGACATAGGCGGCAGGGGCAGAGATGGCCAGCACCCCCACACAGGAGATGACCGAGTAGAGCAGGGAGTTGGCAAAGAACACGGATACGTTTTGGGCATTCCAGGCGGTAATGTAGTTTTCAAAGTGGAAGCCGCTCTCGAATTTGAATATCTGGCCGGAGAAGATCTCCCGAGAGGTGGAGAAGCTGGCGCCCACGATCCAGAAAAGCATAACGGCGGTGAATACCACCCAGACGCCTACGATCAGATAGCCAGGCAGGAGCCGGGCCTCTCTTTTCCAATTGATTTTGTTCATGGTGTGCCCTCCTCTCTTAATATTCCAAATCGCTGCCCCTAAAGAGCCGCTCGGTGATCAGGTAGACAACGATGATGATCAGCGTCAGCACCACGCCGACCGCCGCGCCCGCTCCTGCGTCCCGCTTGGTGATGCCCTTTCCGCCGAAGACGATATCATATAGGTATATGACCGGCACAATGGTGGACGATTCGGTGTCGATGGGGGAGAACATCTTGGACCACAGGTAGAAGGTGGTGGCGTTGATGCTCCAGAAGGTGACGGAGGTTTTCATCACACCCTTGAGCAGGGGGAGGGTGATGTGGGTAAACTGGTGGACCTTGCTGGCCCCGTCGATGGTGGCGGCCTCGTAGAGGTCCTGGGGGATGCCCTCGATGCCGCTGATGTAGATGAGCATGTAGTAGCCAACGCTGCCGAAAATGAAGGAGCCGGTCATGGCCCAGAACTTCAAGTCGGTGCCCAGCCACTTGACTTTGTCGCCGCCCAGAAACTGGACGATCTCGTTGAGCAGACCGTAGTCATAGTTGAAGATGTATTGGATCCACATGGTAGCCAGGGCCACGGCGCTGATGATGTTGGGCATGTAGATGGCGGCTCGGAAGAACTTTTTGCCCCGGATGCCGCTGGTGACGGTGACCGCCATCAGCATGGCGATGGCCAAGGTGAAGATTCCGCCTACAAACCAGATCAACAGCATGTTCCGCATAGAGATCATAAAGCTGGCGCTGCCGAAGATCTTGGTGTAGTTGCCCAGACCGTAAAAGCTCCAATCTGCCATGGTGGCTGTGACGCTCTCCACCTGGAAGAAGCTCATCAGCACTGTGCGGCACACGGGGTAGACGAACATGAGCACCAGAGACAGCAGGGCAGGCAGACAGAACCAGAAGATCATCGCTTTGTTTTTCCTCATTATTTTGCTCTCTCCTTCCTGTTTTAGGGTGCAAAAGGGTATAAAGAACAGGCGGCGCCGCAGGGGCGCCGCCTGCCAACATGACTAGCGTAAACTATGCAGGTATTTATTAGTACAGAGCGTCAAGAGCCTTGCAGAAGTCCGCGCCGGTGGCGTACTTGCCCTCGAAGAGCTCGACGCACAGGGACTTGATGGTGTCCTTCAGGTCGGTGTTGGCATGGAAGCCGGCACACCAGGTCATGGGCTTCTCAGTGGCCAGCAGAGCCTCCACAGAGCCCTCCAGGCTGGGGTACGCCTTGTTGCGGGTGTCGGCGGGAATCTGTTTGGCCTCGGTGGCCATCTTCTGGTCCATCTCGCCGGTGGTCAGGAAGATGATGAAGTCAAAGGCGGCCTGGGCGTTCTCGCTGTAGCTGGTGATAGCCAGGGAGTTGGCACCGGCATAAGCGGCAGAGTTTTCCACGCCGCCGTCCACGGCAGGGTAGTTGAAGAAGCCCCAGTCCACCTGTGAGCCGGTCTGAGTGTCCACCTCGGCGGTGACGTAGTTGCCGCAGACGATCATGGCGGCCTGACCGAAGCCGATCTTATTCTCGCTGGAGGGGAATTCGTCGGGAGCGCCGTCCACAAAGTAGCCCTTGCCAATCAGGTCGATGATGTCCTGAGCGGCCTGCTCCGCCTTGGTGCCGCTCCAGCCGCCGTTCATATCCAGCTCAGTGATTTTGTCCTCGCCCAGATGGCGGGTCAGCTGATGATAGAAAGCGAAATCGCAGTAAGCAGCGTCCTGTGCGATGGGGGCAACACCGGAGTCCTTGATCTTCTGGCAGGCATCCAGGAATTCAGCCCAGGTGGCGGGTGCGGCAGTTACGCCGGCGGCAGAGAAAGCGGCCTTGTCGTAGAAAAAGCCGCCGATCTGAGGCTGCTCCACGATGGAGTTCAGGTGGCCCACCCACTCGATGACCTGGTTGTTCAGGCAGGCGTAGCTGAAGCTGTCGTAGTTGACGGCCTTAGCCATGTCGGTCAGATCCAGGATGTTGGGATAAGTATTGGCAATGCGCTGATAGTCATCCTCGATGATGTCGATCTTCTCCTTGGCCTCCAGAGAAGCGGACAGCACCTTGTTCACATCGCGGCCCTTGAACTCGATGTTCACGGTGGCGCCGGTCTGCTCCTTGAAGGCGGCGGCGGCCGCCTCGATTACGTTGGCCTGGGGCTCGCCGGAGGACCACATGGACCACATGTTGATGGTCACGCCGTCGTACTGCTTGCCGCCGGTCTGGCTGGCAGCGGGGGGAGTGGAGCCGGCGGGGGGAGTGCTGCCGGCCTGGCTGCCCGCGGGCTTGCTGCCGCACCCGGCCAGCAGGGACAGGGACAGGGCGGACGCCAGCAGCAGGCTGAGAGTCTTTTTCATTTTCATGTTCTATGCCTCCTAATAAAATAGTGGGAATTTGCGTTTGGCCGTTGCCCGGCCTTTTGATGATTCTATTGTATTATAGAACCCGATGGGAAAGCAACCCGTTTTTTGCTCTATTATTTATATATCGTGCTTTTCCCCGCTGGCCGAATTGTCTAAAATAACGGACATTATTTCAGGGCTGTTGGATAATTTTTCTATTTCCAGACTGGAAAATTCGGCGTCCTGCCCAGAACACTAAAATATATCTCAAAGCTGTTTTGGAGTGTTGCATAATCCGGCATCACAATGTATAATATGTGGGAGAATTTTATAACTCAACATTTTTACAAAACCGCAGCGGGAAGGAGGCGGGTGTGTGACCCGGTATCAATTCAACTGCTCTGGCGCGCCAGAGCAGGCGGGGCACGGAGCGCCCCGCCTGAGCTACATCGCCAAGGACCAGTTCTCCACCGACTGGAGCTCTGAGCTCCACACCCACGATTGTGCGGAGCTGTTCTTTATTCTGGACGGCCACGGCCATTTCCGCACTCTGTATAAGGAATTCCCTATCTCCGTTCAGGACTTACTCATTGTCAATGCCAATATACCCCACACGGAAGTGAGCTCCCTGAAAAGCCCTCTGCAATACATTGTCCTGGGTATCGAGGGGCTGGAGGCCGCCGCCTCCGAGGAGGGCTATGCCATGCTCCACATCTCCGACGGCTGGGCGGAGCTGAACAGCTGCGTGAGTCTGATGCTCCAGGAGTCGGCCAACACCCCCCCAGGTCACGAGGAGGTCTGCCGCCACCTGCTGGAGGTGGTGCTCATCCGCCTGGAGCGGCAGCAGGACCTGTCCTTCTCCGGCGAAGTCCCTGGCCCCAGGGCCAGCAAGGAGTGCGAGCTCATCCGCCGCTATATCGATAACCATTTTAAGGAGGACCTGACCCTGGATTACCTGGCCCGCCTGGCCCATCTGAACAAGTATTACCTATCCCACTCCTTCCGCCGGGAGTTCGGCACCTCCCCGATTAACTACCTCATTTCCCGCCGGGTGGAGGAGAGCCGGTTCCTGCTACGGAAGACCGACCATTCTCTCTCCCTCATCGCCGAGATCCTGGGTTTCTCCTCCCTGAGTTATTTTTCCCAATGCTTTCGCCGGGCAGAGGGAATTAGTCCCACGGAATACCGCAAGCAGAACCGGCAAAAAGCATAGCGGCGAAAGCCGATTGGAAGTTGCAATCCAGAATAAAATCCAAACCTGTTCCCAATCGGGAACGGGTTTGGATTCGTTTTTTATAGGAATGATCCCGCGAAATGAAGAAAGGGTTCTATCTGATGAGGATAGATCCCTTTTTATGCTTATACGATTGTCTGTGCAACTCCCAGCTCTGTTTTCCGCATTTGTTTCTTTCTGCTCCTTGCATGGAGTGTATGTCCCTTATGATGGCGCGTCCAAAAACCGTGCCGCCGTTATGGGCAGACACAATGATATCAGTGTGCTGCTGGTATCTGAGGCCGCAACCTGTATTGACTCCGGCGACGTGGTTCCGCTTTGTGTTCTGGGAAGTGAGCGCAGTGAGTTCTATCCGGACGTATCCTGCGCCAGCGAGGTGGGCGACTATGATATTGATGTTTCCTTCCACGGGGTGAGGTGTTGAAGAGGAAGTTTTGACAGCTAAGACATATAACAACGGTTGGAGATGAGGTATGGATATGAAATTGCGGGCAGTTTTCTGGGCGCTGCTGTCAAAAGAACTGTCTGGTCAGTTATCGGTTTCGGCTGCGGTGTGCTGGCGGTCATTTCCAATTTATAAAGAGATTTGTGCCGCGCTGACGGCAGATTGGTTCGACAGCCGCACGGAGATCATAGACGCCGCATTTTTCTCCACCGAGTTGAGAATAAACCCGGCCAAATCGCAGGCGTAGAAGTCGCCCGCCGTTTCCAGACCGTGCGCAAGGATACAGCGGTTAAGGGCGGCATAGCCTGCGGAGATGTCCCAGCGGCCCCGGCAGCAGACATATAAATAATTCCCGGCGGGCTTCTCCCTGTAATAGGGGAAGTCCGCTTTTTCTTTGAGACGGGTGTAGAGATGGCTGATTGCCCCCGGCCCGCCCAGGTCCTCCGGCGGATGAATGGCCCCCAGCTGAAAATCTGTCTGGAGCCCGTACTGGCCGCACAGCACCCGGCACCGCTCCAGCACGGCAATCAGCATTTCATTCTCGCTGGATGCCGGGGAAGTCACTTCTTCCAGTTCCCACGCCGGGAGGGCCAGCAGATGCTCCCGGGCAAACCAGGCGGTTTGGGGAACCATATCAGTGCCCTGCCCAATTTCTAGGCTGCGCAGGGCGCCGGACAACACAAAATCCATGTGCTCCAGCTTCTTGCGCTCTGTATCCAGGCGTTTTTTCTGCTCCTGCAGCAGCGCTGCGGTTTGGACGGGATCCTGTCCCCGGAGGCAGCGGCGGATCTCCTCCAGAGGTGTGCCTGTCTGGCGGAAGATAGAGATGGCGTAAAAATCGTAGAACTGCTCCACATCGTAGTAAAAGTAGCTGTTGTTCCCCTGGTGAGCGGGCAGCAGCAAGCCCATGTCCTTGTAGTGGCGCAAAGTCTCCTTGGTGGTGCCGCACAAGGCGGCAAAGGCCCCTGAGGTCAGCCAGCCTTTTTCCCGCTCCATAAAAATTCCTCCCCAAAATGAAAAATATCTATTGACTGCGTGGCGGCCACACGGTTTATGATACCTCCTGCCAGAAATAAATGCAAGTCCGTTGGACAACAATAAGGGAAAACAGGAGGTTTTTCATATGAACTTTGGATGCAGCAGCTTTTCCTGGAAGACAGAGGACGGCCGGCACCTGCTGGGGCGGACCTACGACCAGTTTGGCGATCTGGCGGCGAACCGGGTCATCAGTGTACCCCAGGGGATGCCTTGCGCCCCGGGACTTCACGGGGAGGGGGCTGTCCCCGGCGAATTTGGCTGCACCGGTATGGCGGTGCTGGGCTTTGGGGAGCCCATTCTGGTGGACGGGGTAAACTCCGCCGGTCTGATGGGTGCGCTGCTCCACTTTCCGGAGTATGCCGTCTATGAGAAGACCGCCAAGCCGGGGAGCATCGCCGTTCACCCGGGCCGCCTGCTGGCCTGGCTGCTCAGCCGGTGCGCCAAGGTGGAGGAGGCGGTGGAGGAGCTGTCCCGCCTCACTCTGGTGGACGAGCCCATCCAGGGCAAGCCCCTGCCCGCCCACTATATCCTCAGCGACAGAGCGGGTGAGACCATTATCATCGAGCCGGAGGAGGGCGGCCTGTCTATTCACCGGGATACCATTGGTGTGCTGACCAACAGCCCCGACTACCGCTGGCACCAGACCAATCTGCGCAACTTCGTGGGGGTCACCAACCTGCCCAAGGCGCCCCGGACCGTTGCGGGCCATGAGATCCGGGAGTTTGGGGAGCGGCTGGGGGGCGGCTCCGGCCTGCCGGGGGACTACTCCTCACCCTCCCGGTTTGTGCGGCTGGCTTTTATGAAGGAGTTTGCTGTCCTGGGAAAGGATGAGCTGGACGGGGTATCCCGGATGTTCCGGTTTTTCGCCCCGGTGGACATCCCCGAAGGGCTGGCCAAGGCTGACCCGGACTACGACGTGTATGAGCAGACCCTATGCACCAGCGTCATGTGCGCCGAGAGCGGCGTGTATTACTTCGCTCCCGCCCAGAACCGGCGTATTTCCGCCGTCCGGCTCCCGGCGCAGGGGAATGAGATGCGGTATTTTGACCTGGGGGATAACCAGGACATCGACTGGAGGAATTAGAACATCATGGAGAAATTGGACTCTTATCACCTGCCTGTCACAGGCAGAAACATCCTGCGCTTCGCCTTCCCCACCATCGTGATGACGGTGTTCAACACCTTTTACACCATGGTGGACGGGCTGTTTGTCTCCAACCTGATCGGAATGGAGGCCCTGTCCGCCATCAACCTCACCGCCCCGGCCATCGCCCTGATTACGGCCATATCCGGGATGCTGGCCACCGGCGGCAGCGCCGTGGTAATGAAGAAAATGGGGGAGCACAAAGAACAGGAGGCCCGGCAGGATTTTACCCTGCTGATCCTTACCAACGCCGTGGTGGGTGCGGTGATGATGGCGCTGGGCTACGCCCTGATGGATACCCTGCTGGGGGCCATGGGCCTCTCCCCGGCGGTGTTCGGCTACTGCCGCACCTATCTGAGCAATTACCTGCTGTTTACCATCCCCATTCTGCTGATGTATAACTTCTCCCTCTACCTGATCGCCGCCGACAAATCAACCCTGTCTCTGATCTGCACCGTGGCGGGGGGCGTGACCAACATCATCCTGGACTACGCGCTGATCTCCCTGTTCGACCTGGGCATCCAGGGCGCGGCCATCGCCACCGGCCTGGGCTACTCCATCACCGCCGTGGTGGGCTTTCTGGTGTTTCAGAAGAAGGACAATCTGCTCCACTTTGAAAAGCCGGTCTTCCGGGGAGGGGTGCTGTTCCACGCCTCCACCAACGGCATGTCGGAGCTGGCCACCTCCCTGGTGTCCGGCATCACCACCCTGCT
>CAMTMC010000047.1 GCA_947073515.1 uncultured bacterium
GTGAAGGAGGTCTCCACCAAGACCAACGACGTGGCCGGCGACGGCACCACCACCGCCACCCTGCTGGCCCAGGCCATCATCCGGGAGGGACTGAAAAACCTGGCCGCCGGCGCCAACCCCATGGTCATGAAGAAGGGCATCGCCAAGGCCACCGAGGCCGCCATCGAGGCCATGAAGGCCAACAGCCAGAAGGTCAACGGCGCCGCCGACATCGCCCGGGTGGGCGCCGTCTCCTCCGGGGACGAGACCATCGGCGCCCTGATCGCCGAGGCCATGGAGAAGGTGGGCCACGACGGCGTCATCACCATCGAGGAGTCCAAGACCGCCGAGACCTACTCCGAGGTGGTTGAGGGCATGCAGTTCGACCGGGGCTACATTACCCCCTATATGGTCACCGACACCGAGAAGATGGAGGCCAGCCTGGACGACGCCCTCATCCTGATCACCGACAAGAAGATCTCCAACATCCAGGAGATGCTGCCCATCCTGGAGCAGGTGGTCCAGACCGGCAAGAAGCTGCTGGTCATCGCCGAGGACGTGGAGGGCGACGCCCTGTCCACCCTGATCGTCAACCGCCTGCGGGGCACCCTGAACGTGGTGTGCGTGAAGGCCCCCGGCTTCGGCGACCGCCGCAAGGAGATGCTCCAGGACATCGCCATCCTCACCGGCGGCCAGGTCATCTCTTCCGACGTGGGCCTGGAGCTGAAGGAGGCCACCATGGACCAGCTGGGCCAGGCCCGGCAGGTGAAGGTCACCAAGGAGAACACCACCATCGTCAATGGCGCCGGCTCCTCTGAGGAGATCAAGGCCCGTATCGGCCAGATCAAGAGCCAGATTGAGGTCACTACCTCCGACTACGACAAGGAGAAGCTCCAGGAGCGGCTGGCCAAGCTGGCCGGCGGCGTGGCCGTCATCAAGGTGGGCGCCGCCACTGAGGTGGAGATGAAGGAGAAGAAGCTGCGCATCGAGGACGCCCTGAACGCCACCCGGGCCGCCGTGGAGGAGGGCATTGTGGCCGGCGGCGGCACCGCCTACCTCAACGCTGTCCCCGCCGTGGAGAAGCTGCTGAAGGTCGCCGAGGGCGACGAGAAGACCGGTGTCCAGATCGTGGCCAAGGCCCTCACCGAGCCGGTGAAGCAGATCGCCGCCAACGCCGGCATCGACGGCTCCGTGGTGCTGGAGAAGATCAAGACCTCCCGCAAGGTGGGCTACGGCTTCGACGCCTATAAGGAGACCTATGTGGACATGATCTCCGCCGGCATCGTGGATCCCACCAAGGTGACCCGTTCCGCCCTGGAGAACGCCGCCTCTATCGCCTCCGTCCTGCTGACCACCGAGTCCCTGGTGGCTGACAAGAAGGAGCCCGTGCCCCCCGCCGCCCCCGCCCCCGACATGGGCGGCATGTACTAAGAAAAACAATGTTCAGCCCCCGGCCATAGGCCGGGGGCTTTCATATTGCGGATAAAACGGGCGGAAGTTCAGTGATACCCCGGCCATCTTAGTGGCATCGCGTAATACTTTCCCCACCAAAATCTGCCGTGTCAATTGTGGGATAGGGCCCACGGTCATAAAAGCAGAAGGTAAGTATGTTGATGTTGCTGTTTTGGGGAAGCTGTGACCATGTCCAGAAAAAATCTGCTGCTGTTCTACAGATTTTATTATCATAAAATACTGTTGTTAGTTATCTGATTATTATATATTTATGCGAAGTAATAGGCCAAAGAATTGATGACTTCGTTGGCCAGCTGACTCATGACGTAATCCTCACGCTTAATCCAGGCGATCTCCGAGGTAATATCGCAGTTTGCCAGATATAGCGTTCTGTATTCCGAGTAGTTACTGGGCCGGCCGACGTCCAGGACGTTGAAGGGGTAGGTGGAGTTTAGATAATAGCACCCGGTATTGCTTAGTACCTCGTAGATAGCCGAGCGGGTCGAGGTCACAAATTTGCTGGCTCCTTTGGGGATGTGCAGGCGCCGGTAGATATCGGCGTAGGGACCGGAGTCCATATTGGAAAACATGACCGCGGGCTGATCCCGCAGATCCCTTGCGGTAATGTAGTCGCTCTCCCAGTGAAACAGAGGACTCTTTGGCCCCACCGTGACGGCCACGCCGAGATCCGCTACAGTGTAATACTGCAGCTTGCGGGAGCGAAGCTGCTTGATATAGGCGTTTTTATAGCAGCTCCATATGCGAACAATACCGATTTCCGCGATCTGGCTGTCTACTAAGTCGGCCACATTGTTTTCATGGTCCTCGTACTGTTCCACCCGGATCCCCATGGAGTGGTAACGCTCGAACAGCTCCGCGCAGATCCGGCTGAGGAAATAGTATCCTGAGCTGGCTACAGACAGGTGAAATTCGTGCTGAACAAAGTCCCGCTGGATCAGGGAGTCCAACTGTTGCAGCTGAGCCTGGATTGAGGAGACATAGGAGATGAAGGTATGCCCAAAAGGGGTTATAGAGATGCCCCGGTTACTTCGAACAAAAATAGTATGGCCGATCTCCTTCTCCAGGCTGGTAATAGCGGTGGACACCACTGACTGGGAAATAAAAAGATTGGTGGCGGCCTTGTTGATGGAGCCGGCTTTTGCCACCTCGACGACGTATTTCAGCTGGTTAATGGTCATAACAGCGGACCCTCTTATCATTATGGTATTTTCCGATAATACTTATCTAAATTATATACTGTTCAAGCCACTGAGTCAACTGATATAATTATGGCGGCAGACAGAAGAAAATGCGAATACTACATGATAATGAGAGGGAGGAACTTAAGTATGGAAAAGAAAACATTGTCCTTTGGCAGTGCCCTGATCGCCGTTGTACTATCCTTAGGGACGATCATTGTGGGAAAACTGCTCTGGTCCCTGGACACCACGATTGTTCTGTTGTTGTCTGCCACGGTGGTATCTATCTTTGTGGTATTACAGGGGGTAAAATGGAGCGATATTGAAGCGGAGATCAGCGGCGGCATCAAGGGAATGGGCGTGCCTATTGTGGTGCTCATTGAGACAGGGATTCTGGTGGGCGTCTGGATGGCCAGCGGCACCATCCCCATGATGATGGATCTGGGGTTAAAGCTGATCAGCCCCAATATCTTTCTGTTGGTCACATGTTTGATTTGCACCGTGATGTCGGTGGTATCCGGTACCAGCTGGGGCACGCTGGCTACCGCTGGAGTCGCGCTGCTGGGTGTTGGTATTGGACTTGGAATCCCGATCCCCATGACCTGCGGCGCGATTGTTGTAGGTTCTTTCTTTGGAGACAAGATGTCCCCTCTGTCCGATTCCACCATTGTGGCGGCCGCCTCCTGCGAGGTCCCGCTGGTGGAGCATATCCGGCATATGCTCTGGACTACCACGCCCGCCTATTTGGTCTGTCTGGTTCTTTATACGGTTCTTGGCTTCCAGTTCCACGGCAGCATCGGCGGTGAGGAGTACGCCGCTCTGCTGGCCGGGCTGGAGAGCACATTCCAATTTAATTTCCTGCTCCTGCTGCCCCCTGTGATCGTGTTTGCTCTGGTGTTGACCAAGAAGCCCGCTCTGCCCGCCTTTGCCGCCGGTATTTTCTCCGCTGTAGTCCTGGGTATGATGTTCCAGAGGCAGAGCTTCCAGGAATTGTGTGTCGTTATGGCCAAAGGGTGTGCCATCGACTCTGGAAGCCCCCTGGTGAATACCCTGATCCAGCGGGGCGGTATGAGCAGTATGCTGAGTACCGTTGCCATTGTAATCGGCGCCGCTGTCTTTGCCGCGCCGGTCCGGGCCTCTGGCGCCGCGCAGGTGCTGTTTGCGAAAGTGGAAGCGGTGGCTAAGACGCCAGGCCGCTTTGCCGCCGCCTGCTATATCATCCACCCCATTTTCCAGCTTGTGGCGGTCACGTACTATGTGACTTATCCCGTTATGGGCAGCTTCTGTGCCCCTGTTTATGACAAGTACGGCCTGTCCCGGGCCAATCTGACCCGTACGTTTGAGGATTCCGGTACGATTATTGCCCCGCTGATCCCCTGGGGGATGGCTGGCTCCTACATCACGGCGCAGCTGGGAGTGGTGCCTAGTGACTATTGGCAGTATATGCCGCTGTGCTATCTGTGTATTGTCTTTGGTATTATTTGTAGTTTGACCGGGATCGGGGTAAAGCGTGCGGACGGCGCCTATGTCCGGCCTGTTCTGTGGCAGAAGAAACAGCGGCAGGCCGCCTGAATCGCTGTAGGTTAGAAAGCGAGGATGTTATGCGGGACAGGATCAAACAGGATATCCTTAATATGGCCGACTCTACTGCGCCAGTGATTGAGGCGGCCAATGACGCCCTTTGGGAGTTTGCGGAGCTGGCACTGGAAGAAAACCGGTCCAGTGCCTATCTCAGGGGGATTTTGGAGAAAAACGGCTTTCGGATCCTTCCGGGCGCTGAAGGGGTGCCCACGTCCTTTATTGCCGAATACGGAGCGGGGAGCCCGGTGATTGGCCTTATTGCCGAATATGACGCTCTGCCTGGGATGTCACAGGAGAAAAGTCCCGTGTGCCGCCCACGCCAGGAGGGGGCGCCCGGCCACGCCTGTGGGCACTGCGCCCTGGGAGCGGCGGTTCTGGGAGCGGCCCTGGTTCTGAAGGACTGTATGGCGCGGCAGGAGTTGCCGGGAACGATCCGGTTTTACGGCTGCCCGGCGGAGGAGACGGTGGAGGGCAAAGTCTTGATGTCCCGGGACCACCTGTTTGACAGCTGTGACGCGGCCCTCTCCTGGCATCCCAACGATATCAGCTATGTGTGGGCCAGAAAAAGCGTGGCGCTCACAGGTATGCGGTACACGTTCCACGGCACCTCCGCCCACGCGGGCCTGGACCCCTGGAACGGTCGCAGCGCGTTGGACGCGGTGGAACTGATGAATGTTGGCGCCAACTATCTGCGTGAGCATATCCAGCCTTCCTGCCGCTTCCACTATACCATCACCGACGGCGGCCGGGCACCCAATACCGTTCCGGACCGGGCGCAGGTCTGGTACGCGATGCGGGGCCCCAGCCGGCAGGCTGTGGAGGAGATCCGCCAGCGGCTGGGCAAGATCGCAAGGGGCGCGGCCCTGATGACAGAGACGGACTGGGAAGAGACATATGTTTCCGGTTGTTACGACTTTATGCCCAACATGGCGATGGCCCAGCTGCTTTTGGATAAAATGCGGGAAGTAGGGGCGCCCCGGTGGACGCCGGAGGACAGGACATTCGCGAGGGCGCTGTTCAGCCAGATCCCCCAGCGCTATCTGGACGAGACCTGTTCCAGCTTTGGCCTTGGAGAGGGCGATCTGACAGACGGTCTGGTCAACGGTATCTATGATGGCTATTACCGCGGCGGCTCGCTGGGTGCCTCCACCGACCTGGGGGATGTCAGTTGGCAGATACCGGTGGGATGCTTCTCCTATGCCTCCACAGTAGTGGGCTCCCCAGGGCACAGCTGGTTTTATACTGCGGCCTGTGGCGCCGGCCTCGGGGCCAGAGGGGCGCAGGCGGCGGCAAAAGTCCTGGCCCTCGCCGGCTATGAACTGTTGACGGATTCCCAGCTGTTAAGGGACGTGAAAGAGGAGCATATCAAGGCTCTGAGCGGAGCGAGATACAACTGCCCGATCCAATGACGCTCCCTCCACAGGGGCCGCCTGTCTGTATGAGAGAGGATAGGCGGCAGAGCGGGGCAAAAAACAACTAACGGAGGACAACATGAAAGAGTTTACCGAAAAACACCATGCGTTCATCGCGGCGACATTTTATACGCTGTTGACCCAGCGATACGGCCAGCGGGGGGAAGACGCTTTCGTCCTGGCCACAAACCGCTATGCGGAGCAGCGGGGGAACCGGATGGCCCAGCGGGCGGTCCGGGACGGCCAGCCTCTGACCTTCGCTACATACCGCCAGTACGGCGAGTGGGTCAACACGCAAAGCGTAAAGGAGGAGGGCTGTGGCAACGCCGGCTACGTGGTGTCCTATGCCCCCGACTTTGTCGAGCATGTTACCCAGTGCCCTTGGGCAGCCCAGTTTGCGGAAATGGGTATGGCCAAAGCCGGGACGGTATACTGTACCCATTTGGACAAGGCCATTGTCCGGGGCTTCAACCCCTGCCTTGTCTTTGATACAACCCAGAGCCTGCATGAGCACGACTGCTGCGTCCAGATTGCGAAAGACGCAAATTTTGAGGAGGGGGTAGTCTATCAGAAGCGCGAAGAATACCTCAAGGGCTTCGACTATCACTGCGGACATAATTACAAGACCTACAGCGAGCTGTGTGTCTCGATATTTGGGGCTGGTGGGTCCGCTATCGCGGCGGAAGTGTTAGACCGTTTCGCCCAGACCTATGGCCAGGAGATGGCGGACGTTTTGGTCTCTTATCAAAACACGGATTTCAACCTGATCTAGGGCTAGTTTGAAACAGCGCCTGATGGCGGCGAAGCATTGTGTAACGCCGGAGGAGGATAAGAAATGCTGGAAATCAGTAAAAAGGTAAGTGCGGATGTGTTGGTGATCGGCGGCGGGGGCGCCGCCTGCACCGCCGCTGTAGCCGCCGCCCGAAATGGGGCCAGCGTCCTATTGGTATCCAAAGGAAAGGTGGGGAACAGCGGGAATACCATTATGATCGGCGGCTCCTATGGCATGGACGGTGAGAGTGCGTTCCATGAGTATCACATCCCCGGCGCTGACCCCTCGTTCACCAAGGAGGAGTTGTTCCGAGCTATCGTCAACGATGGATTCAACATCAGTGACCAGAATCTAGTGGAGCAGTTTGTGGAGGACAGTCCCAGGATTGTCTATGAGGTCAAGGAGTGGGGAGAGGAGATCGGGGAACGGTTTGCGTTCTATCCTCCCTCCAACTGGGATGTCACCGGCCGGAGTATGGGCCGGGCGCTGATGAATGGGGTCAAAAAGATGGAAAATGTGACAATTTTCCACGATGTGATTGTGACTGATCTGCTGAAAAGCGGTGAGGCGGTTACGGGGGCGCTGGGAATGGACCCATACAGCGGCCAGCTGATCCAGTTCCAGGCTAAGGCCACTGTGATTGCCACCGGCGGTTTTGCCCCCTACACGTTGAAAAACACCAACTCTGACATGACGGGCGATGGTCTGGCCATGGCCTACCGGGCCGGGGCCAAGCTCGCTGATTTGGAGTTCCTGCTATTTTTGATGACAGCGGTGGAACCCCGGAACATGCGGGGGTCCATTCTCCCCGCGCTGTGTACGTTCCGCTCAAAATTTGACTACGACCCTGTGGACCGGGACGGAGAGCGCATCAAGGTGCCCGAAAAACTCCGTGAGATGGAGGCCACCAGTGAGATGTGCAAGCTGGTCCACATGTACTACTTTGGCCGGACGGTCAACGCCGGGAAAGGCTCGCCCAGTGGAGGGATATACTTTGACTTCCGCCGTTTTACCGATCAGCAGATCGATGAGATGTTCGAGGCGGTCATGGATCACTTTGATGGCTTTTACAAGCACGGCTTCTACCATGGAGAGAGCATCAGAGAGTTCCGGGATTTGGCCAAGAAAAACCGCCGGATTGAGGTGGGTCTGACCAGCGAATACAGCGTGGGCGGCATTTTCATTGATGAGAACATGGACACCGGCGTCCCCGGGCTCTATGCTGCCGGTGAGGCGGCCAGCGGCGTGTTTGGAGCGAACCGGGTGGCGGATGCTGTGACAGAGATGCTGGTCCAGGGCTACAAGGCGGGTGAGACAGCCGCCAGACGCATTATGGGCCAGCCTATGCCGGAGACGGACGGGAACTGTGTGGCCGCGGCGGTGGGAGTATTGGAACGGCTGCTGTCCAACCGGGACGGCATCCCGGTCAGCGCGGCGGTCAGGGAGCTTGAGACCATCAGTGATACCGCGCTGGCCATGGTGCGCGGTGAAGAGTCTTTGAGGCGGGGGATCCAGAGCTATGAGGCGCTGGAGCGGAAACTGGGACAGGTGACCCTGGCGGGCAAGGGGATGCGCTACAACAGAGAACTGATGCGGGCGCTGGAGATACGCAATCTTCTAACCTGTTCCAAGCTGGCCGCCAGGATGGCGCTGGAGCGCCGGGAGAGCCGGGGGCTCCACCTCCGGGAGGATTGTCCCTATATCGATAACGAGAACTGGCAGACGCGGCAGCTGGCGTACCTGGCGGACGGGGAGGATCAGCTGATCCGTAAGCCGCCGGTTGTGACCAGAGTTCCGCCCCGCAAACCGGAGAAAGTGGATTATGAGCGGTTTATTCTGGAGGAAGACCTGGGCATGAAAAACATGGAGGAGACATAATGTTGGTCAAAATATTTCGCTTTGACCCCAGTGTGGACTGCCAGCCCCATTATGACAGCTATTCCGTAGAGGTGAGGCCGGAGGACAAAATGACTGTTATGGAGCTGCTGAACTACATCGCGGACAACCTGGACAGCACACTGAGCTTCTTTTCTCACAGTGCCTGCCACCACGGGATCTGCGGCCGGTGCGCGGTGAAGTGCGACGGAAAAGCCTGCCTGGCCTGTACCACGGTGCTGGACGGCGAGGATGTGGTGATTGAGCCGCTCAAAGCCGATGTAGTGAAAGATCTTGTGATTCAAAATTGACTGGAAGCTGTGGCAGGGCGAGAAATGCCCGCCCTGCCCATATTCCGATGGAGGAACAGCGGATGAGCACATACCAGAGTGGTGAAATTGTCCAATGGGTACAAGCCCACGAGCGGGAGCTTTTACGGATCCGGCATGCTCTGCATCAGAACCCGGAATTGGGCCATCAAGAGCACGAGACGACCCAGCTGATCAAAGATACACTGGTGCGGCTGGGGGCGGAGCTTCTGCCGGGCCAATATCAGACCGGAGCCGCCGCGCTGATCCGGGGGACGGGGGAAGGGCCTCTTTTGGGGATACGGGCGGATATCGATGCCCTGCCGATCCAGGAGAAGACTGGCCTGGACTTTTCTTCCCGCCGGGCCGGCGTTTCCCACGCCTGCGGACATGATATCCATACCGCGGCTCTGCTGGGCTGTGTACAGTATCTGAGCGAGCATACGGCGGACTTTTCTGGCCGTGTGATGGCGGTGTTTCAGTGCGCGGAGGAGTGCTGTGACGGGGCGGCCGCGATGCTGGAGGCGGGCCTTTTTCAGCGGGGGACCCCTGACTTCCTGCTTGGGTTTCACTGCGCGCCGTCTCTCCCGCTGAATACAGCGGGGGTCTGTCAAGGGCCCAGCAACGCCAGCTGTGACACGGTTTCCATCCGCATCAAGGGACGGGGCGGGCACGGGGCCCACCCGGAGGACTGTGTGGACCCGATTGTCATCGCGGCCTACATGCTGACCCAGCTGCAGACCATTATCAGCCGGGAGCGGGCGCCTATGCAGCCCTCCGTGCTGACCTTTGGGAGCATCAACGGCGGGAGCGCCCCGAATGTTATTCCGGATGAGGTGGTGATGCAAGGGACCCTTCGCGCGTTCGATCAGGCCGCGCGGGAACACCACAAGGAGGCGATTCAGAGAATTGCGAGCCAGTGCAGTCAGGCTATGAACGGGACCTGTACTGTGACCTTTACCAAAGGGATCCCCCCGCTGGTCAACAGCCAGGACGGCTGTGAGCTGATTGTCCGGGCGGCGGCCGAAGTATTGGGGGAGGAACATGTCAGCCAGGAGCTGACGCCCTCCATGGGATCGGATGATTTTTCTTGCCTTTTAGAGGCCTGTGGCGGGAAAGGGGTTCAGTATCTATTTGGAACCAGGTCACCGGAGATCCCAAACAGTGGCCTGGGCCTGCATGTGGGGGAAAACATTTTCCCAGACGCCGCTGTTCCTATGGCCAGCGCGGTATTGATTCAGGCCGCTCTGAACTATCTGAAACGCTGATTGGATGCGCCAACCATGTTGTTTGTAAACCTCTGATGGCTTCCAATACCGGCCAGGCGGCTTGGCAAGAGATCGGGCCTTGTGATAGTTGTGTGCCGGCCCTATTCTTTTAGTTTTGGCTGTTGTGGTATGATAATACTCCTGGTATGAGAGACGATGGTTTCTGCCCCATCTCTCATACTGGGAGTATTTCAATATGCGGAGGCTTTCCCCGTTTACATTTCCCTTCAAAACAAGTATAATGTCAAATCATAGAAGACAAAGAGGGGGAAGGTATTTTGTACAGTGTTCTGGCCTTTGTGCCGGTCATGGCGCTCATCGTCTACGCGGTGCTGACCAAAAAGATGGCGGAAGCCATGGTCATTTCCACGCTGCTGGCCATGATCCTGCTCCACGGCGCCAATTTCCTCACCGGCGCCGTCAACGCCTTTTACGCCACCCTGTCCAGCTCCTCCTACCAGTTTGTGCTGCTCATCATCGTCGGCTTCGGCGGCATGATCGCCCTTTTGCAGAAGTCCGGGGCGATTTTAGGCCTGCGGGACAGCCTGCTGAAAATTGCCGCCGGGCCCAAACGCGCCATGGCGCTGGCCTGGGCCCTGGCCTTGGTCCTCTTCGCTGACGAGTATCTCAACGCTCTGACGGTGGCCTTCTCCTTCCGGGACCTCACCGACCGGCACAAAATCCCCCGGGAGCACCTGGCCCTCCAGGCCCAGGGCATGGCCTGCTGTCTGTGCGTGGCGGTGCCCTTCTCCAGCTGGACGGCCTTTATCCTGGGTCTGACCCAGGCCCACGGCGTGGACTTTTTCAGCTACGTGCGGGCCATCCCCTACATGTTCTTCCCCCTGCTGCTGATGGCCCTGTGCCTGCTGCTGGGGCTGGGGCTGTTCCCCAAGGTGGGGAATCTGAGGCGGGCCTATGCCCGGGTGGCCTCCGGGGGCCCCGCCCTGCCGGAGGGGGGGAGCTCCAAGGCCCTGGTGGACCTGGGCGGCGGGCCGGGGGGAAAAAAGTCCTCCGCCCTCAACGCGGTGGCCTCCCTGGCGGCCCTGGTGGGGGGGATGCTGTACTTCGGCAACGATATGACCCACGGCCTGCTCCTGGCCCTGCTCACCCAGCTGGTCTTGTACGTGGGCCAGCGGCTGATGACCTTCAGCGAATTTCTGGACTGTTTTTTCGACGGGGCCAAGTCCATGACCTCCCTGGCGATTGTGATGCTGTTCAGCTTTACCCTCAGCCAGGCCAACCAGGATCTGGGCATGTTTGACCTCCTGATCCAGGCGGCCCGGGAGAACCTGCCCCCCGTCCTGCTGCCGGCGCTGGCCTTTTTGCTGGTGGGCCTGACCACCTTCGCCGTGGGCAACTGCTGGGTGGTGATGACGGTGGCCGTCCCGGTTTTCCTCCCCATCGCCCTGGCGGTGGGGATATCCCCGGTGGTGGTGACGGCGGCCATTATGAGCGGCATCTCCCTGGGCTACTGCCTGTGCTTCTACGCCGACGCGGTCTTCATGACCACCGCCGGCACCGGCGTGCCCAACACGGATATCATCCGTACCATGCTCCCCTACGCCCTGGGGCTGTCCGTCCTGACGGCGGCGGGCTACCTCCTGTGCGGCCTGGGAGTGATCTGAGGGAAGAATATGACCTATGAACAGATTGTAGAGGGCCGCTTCCTGGCCCGCCCCAACCGCTTCATTGCCCATGTGGAGATCGCCGGGGCCCTCCAGGCGTGCCACGTGAAGAACACCGGCCGGTGCCGGGAGCTGCTGGTGCCCGGCTGCCGGGTGTGGCTGGAGGGGAGTAACAATCCCGCCCGCAAGACCAAGTTCGACCTGGTGGCGGTGGAGAAGGAGCGGCCCGCCGGCCCTCTGCTCATCAACATGGACGCCCAGGCCCCCAACCGGGTCTTTGGGGAGTGGGCCTCGTCCGGCGGCCTGGGGTTCCTTCCGGACCTGCTCCGGCCGGAGACCAAATATGGGGACTCCCGCTTTGATTTCTACTGGGAGGCGGGGGGCCGCCGGGGTTTTTGGGAGGTGAAGGGGGTCACGCTGGAGGAGGACGGCGTGGCCCGTTTCCCCGACGCCCCCACCCTGCGGGGGGTGAAGCACCTGGAGGAACTGGCAAGGGCCCGCCAGGCGGGCTATGAGGCGGGGGTGTGCTTTGTGGTCCAGATGGCGGGCATGGACCATGTGGAGCCCAATGATTTCACCCACCCGGAATTCGGCGCCGCCCTGCGCCGGGCGTCCGGGGCGGGGGTGGAGGTATTGGCTCTTTCCTGCGCCGTGGAGCCCTGCCGGCTGACGGCCGGCGGGACAATTCCCGTGTCATTGTAGCGCTCGGGGGTAAAGTTTTTCCCGTGCCGTGCCGATATTCCGGTATACGAATCCAACGGATCGGAGGTGTGTACAGTGGAAATACGGCGTGTACAAAGCGGAGAAATGGTCAGCCCCGCCCCAGCCCGGCCGGCCAAAGCCGGAGAGAAACAGGCGGAGGCCCGGCGGCCCTCCATGGACCGGGTGGAGCTGTCCCGCCAGTGGGTGGAGCGCATGGAGGAGCGGCGGGCCCAGGCCCAGGCGGCCCTGCTGTCCGGGGGAAAGGAAAAGAAGGCTGGCAGTATCCTGGATATGCTGGACGTGCCTGGCAAGGAGGAGCTGGAGGCCCAGATGGAGGCGCTGAAGGTCCAGCAGAGGTGCCTGGAGATCGCCCGGCGGATGATGTCCGGCAAGCGTGTCCCCCCGGAGGACGAGCGGTATCTGATGGAGCACGACCCGGAGGGCTACAAGCTGATCAAGTCCATGTGCATTGTGCCGGAGGACGACGAGGAGTGCGACAGCGTCCTGGAGGACGAGGAGGACAACAACAGCGGCGGGGCCTCAGCATCTGGGGAAGCCGCCCCTGTGGAGGTCGCCGCCGGGGGCGGGGACGCCCCGCCCTCCTCCGGTGGAGAGGCCCCCTCTGACGGCGGGGCGTGTGAATAAAAAAACTGCCTGACAGCGCGCGGCCTGTCAGGCAGTTTTTTTATTTGTCCGAGTTGAGCGCCCCCATCAGGGCCCCCATCAGCTGCTCCTGGTTGATCGGCTTGAAGACAAAGCCCTTGGCGCCGATCTTTACCGCTTCGTCAATGGTGTCGTCATAGGCCAGGGAGGATACGATCAGGACGCGGGCCTCAGGGTGTTTTTCCATGATAGTTCGGGCGGCGGCGAAGCCGTCCATACCGGGCATCACAATATCCATGGTGACCACGTCGGGGTGGCACTCCTCGTAGGTGGACAGGGCATTTTCTCCGCTGCGGCAGGTCGCTACCACCTCAAATTCCGTGTCCGCCAGCAGCTTTTTCATTTCCGCATGGACAACACGGGAGTCATCTACAATCATTACTTTGAAAGACAAGGGAAAAACTCCTTTCCAATAAAAAAAGTTGGGCGACAGGATCAGGTGGGCCGTAATTCACCATACAGGACGGTGAGCTGTCCGCTCTGGTCATCAATAAAATTGAGTGAGGTCAGCGGTCTGCTTGGGTCCAGCACAGAGGCGGGACACTTCCGGAGGAAGATTGGGGAGTGGAAGTAGGCGCCCGCCTTAGACAGCTGGAAGATCTCCCTGACGATTTGCCCGCACAGCACATTGAAGAATTCTTTGGAGTATTCCTCCAGATCATCAAGGCCGGATAGGGGCTTCCCCGACATGTTCTCGGCCAGCCGCTGGAGGAACCCCCGGTGGGCGTACAGGATCAATTTGGTCTGATAGGCACCGCTCAGTGTTGTGTAAACGACATGGGGTTCGTCGTCCAGGGTCTGGTCGATGGGAGTGGGACGCAGGTCAATTTGGGCCAGCTGATGGGTGACACGCGTCGTCACGCTGTAGATCAGATCGCTGATTGTCTGTGAGTCCAGCTCGATGTCAAGATGTTTGTTCACAGGTGTCTCTCCTTTCCAATGGGATGCTTGCGGCGGCCCCGGTCGCTGGACATGACGGGCGCGGCCGCTGTTCATACGAGGCCGCCCATGGCGCTAAATCTCTTGCCGGCCCTCCAGGGCGCGCATGAGGGTGGCGTCGTCGGCGTACTCCAGATGGCTGCCCACCGGGATGCCGTAGGCCAGGCGGGTGACCTTTACCTGGAAGGGCTTGAGCAGCCGGGACAGGTACATGGCGGTGGCCTCTCCCTCGGTGTCAGGGTTGGTGGCCATGATGACCTCCTCTACCCCTCCGGCGGCCACCCGCTCCACCAGGGACTTGATGTGCAGGTCGTCGGGGCCCACGTGGTTCATGGGGGAGATGACCCCATGGAGCACATGGTACAGCCCCGGGTACTCCCGGCTCCGCTCCATGGCCACCACGTCCTTGGGGTCGGCCACCACGCATACTACGGCCTGGTCCCGCTTGGGGCTGGCGCAGATGGAGCAGGGCCCGTCCCCCTCGGTGAGATTCTGGCACACCGGGCAGCAGTGGATGGCGGCCTTGGCGTCGGTGATGGACTGGGCGAAGGCGGCGGCCTCCTCATCGGGCAGGGCGAGCACGTAAAAAGCCAGCCGCTGGGCGGATTTCACGCCGATGCCGGGCAGCTTGGCGAAGTGCTCCACCAAATTTTCCAGGGTGGGGGGGAAGTACTGCATGGGGGATGACCTCCAAAAATGGGTGTAGGGGCGGATATCATCCGCCCGTGAAAAGAGCGCGCTGTTACGGCGGCCGGCCGCGGGCCGCCCCTACATGCTGTCTCTCAGCGCCTGAATGGCCCCGGAGATATCCTCACTGCTGTAGACGGCGGAGCCGGCCACCAGCACATTGGCCCCGGCCTCCACCACCAGCGGGGCGGTCTTGGGGGAGATCCCCCCGTCCACCTCCAGCTCGCAGGCGGGGTTGTACTTCCGGATGATCTCCCGTGCCTGGCGGATGGTGTCCAGCTGGGAGTCCATAAAGGACTGGCCGCCGAAGCCGGGCTCCACCGTCATCACCAGAACCATGTCCAGCTCCTCAATGTAGGGCAGGATGGCGCTGGCGGCGGTGATGGGCCGCAGGGCCACCGCCTTTTTCACCCCGCACTGGCCCATGACTTTCAGGGCCTCGGCGATACGGGTAGGGTGGTCGGCCTCCAGATGGACGGACAGCAGGCTGGCCCCCGCCTTGGCGAAGGTTTCGATGTACCGGACGGGCTTGTCGATCATCAGGTGCACGTCCAGGAACATACCGGTACACCTCCGGATGGACTGAACCACCGACGCCCCAATAGTGATGTTGGGCACAAAGCAGCCGTCCATCACGTCCACGTGGAGGTAATCGGCGCTGGACACCCGCTGGATGTCCCGCTCCAGATTGGCAAAGTCGGCGGACAGGATGGATGGGGCGATTTTAATCATAGGGCTTCCTCCTTTTCCTGGACAGGCTCGATTGGGGCGGGGAGCGCATAGGATACCACAGCGGAAGGGGGAGCGCCTGCTCCCCGGGGCCCGGGCGCGGGCGGAACGCTCCAGGGCGAGCCCACAGTCCAACCCCGTCCGCGGCTGCCCGGCCAGCCCGCCGCTTTTCGATAGCCGCCCGCCGGGGGCCCGCCCCCGGCGGGCGGCGGAAGATCGCGCGGATGCCTTAGGTGTAGAAGTCGTTGGTGCCGGTCTCGGCGGCCTGGAGGCCCGCCCGGCCCATGGCCTGGAGGATCTGGGCCTTGTGCTCATGGCCGAAGGCCTCCAGGGTGACCCGCAGCTCCACGCCGGACTGGCGGTTGATGTCCACAAACTGGTTGTGCTCCAGCTTGATGATGTTGCCGTTGTTCTCCGACACCACCTGGGCCACCCGGAGCAGCTCGCCCGGGCGGTCGGGGAGGAGGACGGAGAAGGTGAAGATCCTCCCTCGGCAGATCAGTCCGTGCTGGACCAGGGAGGCCATGGTGATCACGTCCATATTGCCCCCGGACAGCACGGAGACCACGTTTTTCCCCCGGTGCTCCAGGTGCTTCAGGGCGGCCACTGTCAGCAGGCCGGCGTTTTCCACCACCATCTTGTGCCGCTCCATGATGTCCAGGAAGGCCTCCACCAGCTCCCCGTCCTCAATGGCCAGCACCCGGTCCACATTTTTCTGGACATAGGGGAAGACCTTGTCCCCGGGGGTTTTCACCGCCACGCCGTCGGCGATGGTGGTGGCGGAGGGGAGGGTGACCACCTGCCCGGCCTCCAGGCTGGCTTTCATGGAGGCGGCGCCGGTGGGCTCCACGCCGATGACCTCCACATTGGGGTTGAGCAGCTTGGCCAGGGTGGACACGCCGGCGGCCAGGCCGCCGCCCCCGATGGGCACCAGAATCACGTCCACATCGGGCAGGTCCTGGAAGATCTCATAGGCGATGGTGCCCTGTCCGGTGGCCAGGGTCAGGTCGTTGAAGGGATGTACATAAGTCAGGCCCCGCTCCTGGGACATCTGGGCGGCCAGCTGGGCGGCGTCGTCAAAGACCTCCCCGTGGAGGACCACCTTCGCCCCGTAGTCCTTGGTGTTGTTCACCTTCACCAGGGGGGTGGTGGTGGGCATGACGATGGTGGCCTCTACCCCGGCGGCCTGGGCGGCGTAGGCCACCCCCTGGGCGTGGTTGCCGGCGGAGGCGGTGACCAGGCCCTGCTCCTTTTCCGCCTGGGACAGCTTGCTGATTTTATAGTAGGCCCCCCGCAGCTTATAGGCGCCGGTGGCCTGCATGTTTTCCGGCTTGAGATAGACGTGGTTGCCCCAGGCCCGGGACAGGTAGGGGGAGTGGATCAGCGGGGTGGGCCGCAGAACCCCCTGGAGGACGCCTCTGGCCTCTTTAAACGCTTCTGGGGTGAGCATAGTTTGACGGCTCCTTTTTGATCAGATTAATGTTCAACCCTATCATACCGGAATCCCGAGGAGAAGTCAACGAAAACCGAGTCCCCTTTCCTCACCTGCGCCAATGGCGCCGGCGCCCTCCCTGGCGGCCTCTTGCGAAGGAAAATGGTCTGTGCTATAATCCGCGGGGCAAATCCTGATTTGCCCTGAGACCGTATGAGGAGGTGGCTGAAGTGTTCTATCAATCCGATGTTGTGGAGTGTTCTGCCGGCGTGGAAGAGCTGGCGAAGGCGATAGAGAAAAAAGCCGAAAAGATGCTGAACAAAGGATACAACCTGGTAACCGTGTCGATGGTCGGGACGGACAAAGCGATCCTGGTATTTAAAATTTAAGGGCTCATAGCGTTCAGCGGACAGGGCGGCGATCCGGGATGGGTCGCCGCCCTGTCCTGTTGGCGGGGGGGATTGGGTCGGCGTTTCCCGGCGTGCACAGCCGGGGGAAATCGGGTGATTGACATTAAAATTGAATTCCGATATAATGATCCCCTATGCGGAAACAGACTTCGTTGAGAGAAATAAAGGAGGAATCCCAGTGGGAGAGACACCAAAAGAGAACAAAATGGGCACCATGCCGGTGAACCGGCTGCTGCTGAATATGGCGGTGCCCATGATCATATCCATGCTGGTCCAAGCGCTTTACAATGTGGTGGACAGCGTGTTTGTAGCCCAGATCAGTGAGGACGCCCTCAACGCCGTCTCCCTGGCCTTCCCGGTGCAGAACCTGATGATCGGCGTGGGCGTGGGCACCGGCGTGGGCATCAACGCCCTGCTGTCCCGCTCCCTGGGGCAGAAGAAGCAGGAGCAGGCCGACCTGACCGCCATGAACGGCCTGTTCCTGGCCCTGGCCAGCTGCCTGGTGTTCACGGTGCTGGGCCTGACCTGCTCCCGGCTGTTCTACACCGTCCAGACCGACATCCAGCCCATTGTGGACTACGGCGCCGACTACCTGACCATCTGCTGCGGGGCCAGCGTGGGCATCTTTGTGGCCATCACCGGCGAGCGGCTGCTCCAGGCCACCGGCCGCACCTTTTACGCCATGGTGGCCCAGACGGTGGGGGCCCTGATCAACATCATCCTGGACCCCATCCTCATCTTCGGCCTGTTCGGGTTCCCCCGGATGGAGGTGGCGGGCGCCGCCCTGGCCACCGTCATCGGCCAGATCACCGGGGCTTCGGTCTCTGTGTTCTTCAACCTCACCCGGAACCCGGATATCCACCTGAGCTGGCGGAATTTCCGCCCCCGGAAGCCCATTGTGCTGGGCATCTACAGCGTGGGCATCCCCTCCATCGCCATGCAGACCATCGGCTCGGTGATGGTCTTCGGCATGAACCAGATCCTGATTGCCTTCACCGCCACCGCCACGGCGGTGTTCGGGGTGTACTTCAAGCTCCAGTCCTTTATCTTCATGCCGGTCTTCGGCCTGAACAACGCCATGGTGCCCATCGTGGCCTACAACTACGGGGCCCGGAAGCCGGAGCGCATCAGCCGGACAGTCAAGTTCAGCGTGATCTACGCCGTGGGCCTGATGCTCATCGGCTTTGCCCTGTTCCAGCTGGTTCCGGACAAGCTGCTGTCCATGTTCATGTCGGCGGAGGAGCTGGCGGCCGCCTGGCTCCCCGGGGCGGTGAATATGATCACCGTGGGCGTCCCCGCCCTGCGGATCATCTCCTTCAGCTTCCTGTTCGCCGGGTTCTGCATTGTGTGCGGCTCGGTGTTCCAGGCCCTGGGCCACGGGGTGCTGTCCCTGGCGGTGTCTGTGGTGCGGCAGCTGGTGGTGCTGTTGCCGGTGGGCTACCTGCTGGCCCGCCTGGGCAGGCTGGAGGCCGTGTGGTGGGCCTTCCCCATTGCGGAGCTGTTCTCCCTCACCCTCAGCGCCCTGTTCCTGCGCCGGGTGTACCGCCGGGAGATTGCCCCGATGTACCTCTGGCACGAGGAGGCTTCCATGTAAGAACCTGTATTCACAAGCTCAAACGACCGTTTAAGAGCCTGTTTAAAATCTTCAGGCACACCGTCTGAGCGGGTCTTTTTCCGCCGCTCTGCGTTAAATTTTC
>CAMTMC010000048.1 GCA_947073515.1 uncultured bacterium
TCCAGGCCCGTTTCCGGGCTTTTCAGCCCGGTTTCGAGGGTTTGGGGAACCTTTCGGGCAAACCAGCCCTGTATAACTCCCCTTGCCTCACCGATATCTTAACAGACCCCCTCGCCGAAGTCAACGGGTTTGGCCCAACTGTAACAGAACCGTAATATTGCGGCCAGACCGTTACAGAACTGGGAATCCGGCACTTTTCCGCCAGTTTCTCCCCCCGTCTACTATATCCTGGGGAGGCCCGGGGGGTGTACCCAGGCGTACAACTTTCTTAAAAAAATTTTATATGAAATGAGCCCGCCGGGACAGTCCGGCGGGCTTTTCACGTTTACACTTCCATGATAACAGGCAGGATCATGGGGCCGCGTTTGGTTTTCTTGTAGAGGTACCCGGACAGGTCGCCCTTGATGGCCCCCTTGATGGCGGACCAGTCGGTGGAGTACCGGGTATCCACGCTGTTGATGGCCTCTAGGGCCACCTGGCGCAGCTCCTCCATCAGGCCCTCGGACTCCTTCACGTAGACGAAGCCCCGGGTGATGATGTCCGGGCCGGACACCAGGGAGCCGTCCTCCCCGGACATGGACAGCACCACCACAATCACGCCGTCCTGGGCCAGGTGCCGCCGGTCCCGGAGGACCACGCTGCCCACGTCGCCCACGCCGTAGCCGTCCACAAAGACCTGGCCCGCGGTGACGGTGCCGGAGATCTTGGCCGAGTTGTGGGTCAGCTCCATCACCCGGCCAATGTCGGAGATGAGGATGTGGTTGGGCTCCATGCCCATCTGCCGGGCCAGCCGGCTGTGGATCTGGAGCATCCGCTGCTCCCCGTGGACGGGGATGAAAAATTTAGGCTTCACCAGGGCGTGGATGATCTTCAGCTCCTCCTGGCAGGCGTGGCCGGACACGTGGAGGGCCAGCTCCCGCTCGTTGAGGACTTCCACCCCCCGGCGGTAGAGCTCGTTGACCACGTTGCCGATGGCGTTCTCGTTGCCCGGGATGGCGGAGGCGGAGATGATCACCCGGTCGCCGGGGAGCAGGTCCACCTGCCGGTGGGTGTTGAAGGCCATCCGGGTAAGGGCGGACATGGTCTCCCCCTGGCTGCCGGTGGTGATGATGCACACCCGGTCCTTGGGCAGGGACTTGATGTGGTTCAGGTCCATCAAAATGCCGTCGGGTATGTGCATATACCCCAGCTCGGTGGCCACCCGCATGGCGTTTTCCATGGACCGGCCGGTGACGGCCACCTTCCGGCCATACCGGCTGGCCACGTCGATGATCTGCTGGACCCGGTCGATGTTGGAGGCGAAGGTAGTGACGATAATCCGCTCCCCGCAGCCCCGGAACAGGGCGTCGAAGGAGGCGCCCACGCTGCGCTCGCTCCGGGTGTAGCCCGGGCGCTCCACGTTGGTGGAGTCGGCCAGCAGGGCCAGCACCCCCTCCTTGCCCAGTTCGCCCAACCGGGCCAGGTCGATCATCCCCCCCTGGACGGGGGTGGTGTCGATCTTAAAGTCGCCGGTGTGGACGCAGGTGCCCACTGGGCACTTGATGGCGAAGGCCACCGCGTCGGCGATGGAGTGGTTCACGTGGATAAACTCCACAGAGAATCTCCCGGCTTTCACCACCTGGCCCGCCTCGCAGGTGATGAGTTTGGTCTTGTCCAGCAGACGGTGCTCCTCCAGCTTCAGCTTGATGAGGCCGGCGGACATGCGGGTAGCGTAGATGGGGGCGTTGATGGAGCGGAGCACATAGGGCAGGGCGCCGATGTGGTCCTCATGCCCGTGGGTGATAAAAATGCCCCGGATTTTCTGCTGGTTTTTGATGAGGTAGGTGACGTCGGGGATCACCACGTCGATGCCGTACATGTCGTCATCGGGGAAGCCCATGCCGCAGTCCACGACCACAATGTCCCCGCCGTACTCGTACACGGTGAGGTTCTTGCCGATCTCGTTGAGTCCGCCAAGAGAGATGATTTTCAATTTTTCTGCCATAATAACTCCTTACTCAAGTATGATTTGATTGATTTCTTATGATGTAATCCACAGCAGCCAGCGGCAAACCCGCCCCGAAGAGCGCACGTCAGAAAGACGAAGGACAGCTGGCATCCCGGCCCTGCCTCGCCGGATGGCAGCCATGTCCCTTCGCCCGAACGGCTTCTGTGTCTTGTATGGCCCGGGGCCGTCCCCGCCTGTCGTCGCGGCTCAGATCCCCGGGCGGTATTTAAACGCGGGGGCGGGAGGTCCTCCCAGCCCCGTCCGCGTATAAATCAAATGATATATTTAAATAGTATAACACACATTTCTATAAAAGTATACTATGCGTTTCCCGACAAGAACATCAGGGCCCGTCCGGGCTTTCTTGGACATCTTGCTCAGAAAGGCCCCGGTCCACCGCCGCCGCCCGGCCGGCGTAAACATCGCACAGCTCCGCGGCCAGCTCCATGTCCGGGCCCTCCGCCAGCACCCGTAGGGCGGAGCGCCGGGCCAGGGGGACCAGATACACCCAGCCGTTTCCGGCGTGCGCCCGCAGCCCCTCCCCCTGGAGAGGGCTGCCCTGCTCCCGGGCCAGGGCCCGCATCACCCGTCCCCGGTCGGCGGACAGGGGCACCTCCCGCCTCCAGGCGGAAAACCGGGGGGTTTTGGCCAGCAGCCTGTCCAGCCGCTGGCCGGACACCCCCATGCGCGCGCAGATCCTCACAGCGGCGCTGGGGGCGCAGCGCAGCCAGGGCTGGGAGGCGTAGAGATCCCGGGCCCGGTCCCCGTCCCGGTCCAGGCGGAGCACCTGGCCGTCGTACCCGGAGGCCACCAGATCCACCGCGGCACTGGCCCCGGCGGGGACGGCCACCTTGCCGCTCCCGTTCTCCATCTCAATGAGGACCGCCAGGGTCAGCAGCTGCCCAGAATCCACTACCGCCCCCCGCTCGTCCTGGGCGGTGAGGCGAAAGCCGCCCCGCTCCGCCCGGAAGGCCGGGATCCCCGGCCGCCACTTCTCCTCCAGCTGGCAGCCCAAAGCGGACAGCGCCTCTCTCAGGGCCCGGTCCTCCGGCGTATCCTTCCCCACCGCAACCGTAACACGGCGCAGGGCCGGGCGGTGGAGGGCGGCCCGCTCCGCTGTCTGGCGGGCCCACTGGGCGGAGGCGATATCCAGCCGCCGGAGGCGGCCTGTCTGTTCGCTCCGGGCCCGCCGGAACTCCCCCTGGAGCAGGGCGTGCTCCAGCTTCCGCTGGCCGGCCCGGTCCAGGGGCAGCCCCTGGCTGTCAAAGAGATGGAGGAAGATGATCCCCCGGACCTCCTCCACAAACAGGGAGACAGGCAGGCCCTGGCTCTCCCCCAGGTCCGCCCCCTGGACGGGGCACCCCAGGCCGTGGAGGAAGGCGTCCCCCCCGGCGGCGTTGACCCCCGCCGCCGCCGCCCGGGCCAGCATCATGGCCCCCGGGGTGTTGGAGCAGCCCAGCCCCACCTGGCCCTCCGCTCCCAGGATGCCCCCCAGGGCCAGCAGGGCCTCGGGCCCCAGGTCCTCGGCCAGCACCCCGCGGATGGCCCCGCTGTCCCCAAAGCGCAGCACCCCCTTCATACTGCCTCCGGTGACAGACCGGGACAGCCGGCAGCCCTCCGGGGCGCGCTGGCCGGGCCAGAGCCGCACCCGCTCCAGCAGCACGGCCCCCTCCTCCGCCAGGGCGTTCTCCCCCAGCACCGCCCCGGGGCTGAGGACAGCCCCCCTCTGGGCAGCGGAGCCGGGGCAGAGGATCGCCCGGTCCAGGACGGCCTTCTCCCCGGCGCTGGCCCCCGCCAGCAGCACTGACTGGCTGACCTGGGCTCCCGTCCGGACCACCGACTCCCGGTCCAGCAGGGCGCAGGGCCCCAGAAGGGCCCCCGGCTCCACAACCACCCCCTGCCCAATCCAGCAGGGGGCCTTGATCTCCACGCCCTCGGGCAGGGGGTCGGCGGACCAGATCCCCTCACCCCGCCGGGGCAGGCCCAGCTCCAGCCTCACCCGACCGGACAGGGCGTCGGCCACGCAGTCCAGATAGGCCCCGCAGTCCCCCATGTCCCGCCAGTAGCCCTCCAGGGGGAGGCCGTACAGGGGGGCGCCCTCCCTCAGCATGGCGGGAAACAAATCCTTGCCAAAATCCCAGCTCCGGCCCCGGGGCACACGGGCCATGGCCGCCGGTGACAGGATATAGACCCCTGTATTCACCTGGTCGGTGACCACCTGGCCCCAGGAGGGCTTCTCCACAAAGCCCTCCACCCGGCCGTCCTCCCCGGTGACCACCAGGCCGTACTCCAGAGGGGCGCTGTGGCGGTACAGGCCCAGGGTGGCCTCCGCCCCCCGCTCCCGGTGGAAGGAGATGAGCCGGGACAGGTCCAAATCGCACACGCAGTCCCCGCTGATCACCAGGAAGTCCTCCTCCCCCAGGCTGGACACGCAGTTCTTCACGCTGCCAGCGGTGCCCAGGGGCTCCTCCTCCACGAAGTAAGCGAGGCGGACCCCCAGCTTCTCCCCATCGCCAAAATAATCCATCACCTGCCTGGGCTGGTAACACAGGGTGACACAGATATCGCTGATACCGTGGTCCCGGAGCAGCCGGATGATGTGCTCCATCACCGGCCGTCCCAGCAGGGGGGTCATGGGCTTGGGCCGGCCCAGGGAGAGGGGACGCAGGCGGGTGCCCTCCCCCCCGGCCATGATCACTGCTTTCATACTATTCGCCGTCCTTCCGTCTGTTTGGCGGTAGTATGGCCCTTCCCCCGGCTTTTCATCCGGGCGCCTTGTCCCCGGCAACGAAATGTGGTATAGTCAGAGCGAGATCATCATACGGGAGGGAAATGCCGTGAACATTCAGATTTTCGGCAGAAGCAAATGCTTTGACACCAAAAAGGCCGAGCGGTGGTTCAAGGAGCGGCGGATTCAATTCCAGTCCGTGGACGTAAAAAAATACGGGATGTCCCTGGGGGAGCTGACCAGCGTGAAAAACGCCGTGGGTCTGGAGAATATGGTGGACCCCGGCCACCCCGACGGGGTCCTGCTCGCCTACCTGGCCGACGACCGGGCCAAGCTGGAAAAGCTCTTTGAGGACCCCTCCCTGCTGCGCGCCCCCATCGTCCGCAACGGGAAGCAGGCCACCGTGGGCTACTGCCCCCAGGTGTGGGAGGGGTGGACCTAGAGTCTGATTTAAAACCATCAAAAGGCCGTCTTGGGGCGACTTTTTCCGACAGGGCTGTGTTGATTTGACTTGAAATCCGTCAGGATTCCCGCGTCAAATCGCCTTGCCTGGCAAAATAATCCACCCCAATCCGGCATTCCGCCGCTTTTCAAACAGACTCTGGGCTTCCGGCGGCGCCGGCGGAAGACCCCCGCCCCATTTGTTTGGCGCCCCCATTTCAAAAGTCCGTTTTATAGGACAGTGTTGCCGCTATACTGGAGAAAAACCGTGGAAAAGGAGGAACTTTGATGCCGAAACACGCCAACCAGAAGGCCAAGCTGCTCCACCTGTATCACATCCTTCTCCGGTACACCGACGAGGACCACCCCCTCACCGTGGCCCAGCTCATTGAGAAGCTGGCCCTGGCGGACATCAAGGCCGAGCGCAAGAGCGTCTACGACGACCTGGAGGCCCTGCGCCAGTTCGGCCTGGACATCCAGTGCCGGAAGGGCAAGACCCCCGGCTGGTTTGTGGGGGACCGGGACTTTGAGCTGCCCGAGGTCAAGCTGCTCATGGACGCGGTCCAGTCCTCCCGGTTCATCACCCAGAAAAAGAGCGACACCCTCCTGCGCAAGCTGGAGTCCCTGGCCAGCGTCCACCAGGCGGGCCAGCTCCAACGGCAGGTATACGTGTCCGGCCGCATCAAGGTGATGAACGAGAGCATTTACTACAACGTGGACAAGCTTCACGCCGCCATCGCCGGCCAGCGGGCCATCACCTTCCGTTATTTCGACTACGACATCACCCGGCAGAAGGTATTCCGCCAGGAGGGGCGCAGGTACACCGCCTCCCCCTACGGGCTGATCTGGAACAGCGAGAACTACTACATGGTAGCCTTTGACCACGCCCACCGGGAGATGCGGCACTACCGGGTGGACAAGATGACAGAACTTGTCATCACCACCCTGGCCCGGGAGGGGCGGGAGCGGTACCCGGATTTCCAGCTGGCCCAGTACGGCCAGAAGCACTTTGGCATGTACTCCGGGCAGGAGGTGACCGTTACCCTCCGGGGGAAGCGGGACAAGGCCCACCTGGTGTGGGACCGCTTTGGCCAGGAGGTCATCCTGGCCCCCGACGGCCCGGACCACTTTACCGTCACCCTCCCCGTGGTCATGAGCCCCCAGTTCTTCGGCTGGCTGCTGGGACTGGACGGCAGCCTGACCGTCACAGCCCCCGCCGCCGCCGTCCGGGCCTACCGGGAGCGGCTGTCCGCCGCCCTGGCCCAGCTGTCCCCGCCCGCCCAATAGGCCAAAAACTCCCCCGGAGGCTGAGCCATCAGCCCGGGGGAGCTTCTTTTCCGGATTCCCCTACCGCTCCAGATCCCCGGTGGCCGGGCCGTCGATCAGCTGGCCGCCGGCGGTAAAGCGGGAGCCGTGGCAGGGACAGTCCCAGCTGCGCTCCTGGGGGTTCCACTTCAGGGCGCAGCCCATGTGGGGACAGCGCCGGGTCACGGGGGTCATCAGGCTGACAGCGGCCTCCAGCCCGTTCAGGGCCAGCTGGGGCCGCAGCATGGAGCGGGAGGGGGAAAACGTCTGGGCGAAGGGGTTCTCCCTGCCCTGGACCAGGTCGCTGAGCACCATCGCCGCCACCATGGAGGATGTCATGCCCCATTTGTTGAAGCCGGAGGCCACATACAGCCCCTGTGTCGATTTGGAGTAGGGGCCGATATAAGGGGCGCCGTCCAGGCTCATGCAGTCCTGGGCGGCCCAGTGGTACCGCTCCACCGCCTGGGGCCAGCGGCTGGCGGCAAACTCCCGCGGCTCCCGCCAGTTCCCGCCCTGTTTGCCGGTGCGGTGGGATCCGCCGCCCACCAGGAGCAGCCCCTGGTAGTTGCGGAAGGACATGCCCCCCTGGACCTGGTCCAAATACATCCCGCCCAGGTCCGGGGCATTCTCCAGGGCGATGACATAGGAGCGGTGCTGGTACAGCTTCAGAAAGTAGCCGCCGTGCTTGTTGAGGAAGGGGAAGTGGGTAGCTACAATGATCTTCCTGGCGGTGATCCTGCCACGGTCGGTGACAGCGGTGGTCCCCGCCAGCTGGCGTACCGGGGTGCGCTCATAGACGTGCAGGCCGTTGGAGATGGCGGCCAGAAACCGCAGGGGGTGGAACTGGGCCTGGCGGGGGAACCGAACCGCCCCCGCCACTGGGAAGGGCAGGGGAAGCGCCCCGGCAAACTCCTTGGGGGCGCCCAGCCGTTCCAGGGCAGACAGCTCCCGGTCAATCTTCTCCCGGCTGTCCAGGGCGTAGACATAGGCGTCCTTCTCCTCAAAGCCGCAGTCGATGTCCCGGCACAGCGTCCGGTACCGCTCCAGCGCCTCCTCCTGGGCCGCCAGGTACTGCCGGGCCCGCTCCACCCCCCACCGCCGGACCAGCTGGTGGTAGATGAGCCCGTGCTGGCTGGTGATTTTGGCGGTGGTGTTTTTGGTGACGCCGCTGCCGATGGTATCCGCCTCCGCCAGCACATAGGGCACGCCGGCCCGGTGCAGGAAATAGGCGCACAGCACCCCCGCCATGCCGCCGCCCACGACCAGCACATGGGTGTCCACATCCCCCTCCAGCCGGGGGAATTCCGGGGGCCGCCAGGTCTCCTCCCAAAGTGACGCCATACACGCCCTCCCATCTGTTGATTTTACCACGGTAGTATCTTCCCCCCAGCCCGTTTCATACCCCGAGGCCATAAAACAGCCGGCGGCTCCCCAGCCGGGGAGCCGCCAAATTTGATCCGCTCCCCTTCTCTCAGGGGGAGCCCCTTTTCAATTCTCCATCACAAAGGAAAGCTCGTTTTCCCACAGGTATCCATTGATGGTTTTCAGGTCGCCCTCCAGATAGAAGGGCGCCATGTCCTGGAAGAAGCGCTGTGTCCAGTCCTGACCGGTCCCCGCCTGCTGGACGGAAGCCCTGTCTGGCGTCTCAAACAGGGAGATGATATTCTCGTCCGCCAGCTGGCTGCCGCTGCTGGTGTATTCCGCCCCCTCCTGAGCGAGGGAGCGGCGGAGGGCCACGCCGTCCTCCAGCGCGAGCTGGAGCCACCGGCCACCCAGCTGCCCCGCCGGGTAGGGGGACAGGCCGGCCAGATCGTCCCGGCCGGGGAAGTGCAGCCGCTCCAAGGCGGGACAGTCGGAGAAGGTGTCCTCCCCCAGCTTGGTGACCGAGGGGGGCAGGGTGACGGAGCGGAGATGCTCATTGCCCTGGAAGGCGGCGGAGGCCAGCTCGGTGACGGGGATCTGCCGCTTGGAGCTCTCGCCGGGGATGACCAGGTCGGCCGCCTGGGCGGCGTCCACCCCGTCCGCCAGGCCGAGGATAAGATAATGGGGGCCGGCCTCGTCCTCCACCAGCTGGCAGGAGAACAGCTCCAGGCCCTCGTCCGGCTCCTGGGCGGGGGCGGAGCAGCCCGCCAGGCCGGCGGCCAGGCCCAGAGTTAAAAGGAATCGCAGGGCTTTTTTCATCTGAGATCGCCTCCTTTTCTGTCGTTGGGATTGGATTCGGGTATACAGCGCCAGTGGGTGCTATAGCTAAATTATATCATAAGTCCACAAAAAAACAAGCTGGCCCGGTTGGAAATTTGGAGGAAAGATAAGATATAGATATTGTGATTGGGTTGGGAACATGTTATAATGCGGAAAAAACAGGAAGCTGTCATAAGCCAGAACGTAAATTCGCCGGGAAGACATGGGTTTGGGCTTATCGGAACAGCTTTGTAAGAAAGAAGATGATCTCATGCGTACCATCCCGGCCACTCTGATGACCGAGACTGTGGCCCGGCTGTGTGTCCAGGCCAACACCCGCCTCCCCCAGGACGTGGCCGCCGCCCTGGCCCGCCGCCAGGGGGAGGAGCCCTGGCCTCTGGCCCGGGACACCCTGGCCCTGCTCCAGGACAACCTGGCCCTGGCCAGCCATCGGGACCTGCCCGTCTGCCAGGACACCGGCATGGCCTGCGTCTTTGTGGAGCTGGGCCAGGACGTCCACATTGAGGGGGATTTTGAAGGGGCCATTCACCAGGGTGTCCGCCAGGGCTACGGGGAGGGCTATCTCCGGAAATCCATTGTGGGAGACCCCCTCCGGCGGGTGAACACCGGGGACAACACCCCCGCCGCCATCACCCTCCGGCTGGTCCCCGGGGAGGGCTGCGCCATCACCGTCATGCCCAAGGGCTTTGGCAGCGAGAACATGAGCCGGCTGGCCATGCTCAAGCCCGCCGATGGCGTGGAGGGCGTAAAACAATTTGTGGTGGAAACCGTCCGGCTGGCCGGGCCCAACCCCTGCCCGCCCACTGTACTGGGCGTGGGCATCGGTGGCTCCTTCGACAAGGTGGCCGCCCTGGCTAAACACGCCCTGCTCCGCCCCCTGGACACCCCCCACCCGGATCCTTTCTATGCCGGGCTGGAGCGGAACCTGTTGGAGGAGATCAATGCCCTGGGCATCGGCCCCCAGGGATTTGGCGGGCGTACCACCTGCCTGGGGGTGGCCATTGAGACCGCCCCCACCCACGTGGCCGGGCTGCCCGTGGCCGTCAACGTGAGCTGCCACGTCACCCGCCGGGCCTCGGCGGAGCTGTAAGGGGGTAGGACAATGAAAAAAGCCGTTCTATCCGCATTGATCGTGATTGCGGCCGGATACCTGGGATGTTTTTTGGATCTAGCCGGATGTATCATGGCCACTGTGGCCGCGGCCACCGGCTGTATTGTCTATAGCGTCCAGGACTTGAAGAAGTAGGGGGATCACCATGGAATACAGACTGACCACTCCGGTCACCCGGGCCGAGCTGGCCCCTCTCCGGGCGGGGGACACCGTCTTGCTGTCGGGAATTGTCTACACCGCCCGGGACGCCGCCCATCAGCGGATGATGGAGCTGCTGGACCGGGGGGAAGATCTGCCCTTCCCGGTGGAGGGCTCCGCCTTGTACTACGTGGGCCCCACCCCGGAGCGCCCCGGGGAGATCATCGGTTCCGCCGGCCCCACCACCAGCGGGCGGATGGACCCCTACTCCCCCCGGCTGCTGGATCTGGGCCAGGCCATTATGATTGGCAAGGGGGCCCGGAACCAGGCGGTGAAGGAGGCTGTCGTCCGTAACGGGGCGGTGTACCTGGCCGCCCTGGGAGGAGCGGGGGCCCTGATGGCCGCCAGCGTCCGCTCCCTGGAGGTCATCTGCTGGGAGGATCTGGGCTGTGAGGCGGTGCGGCGGCTGGAGGTACATGACCTCCCCCTCACTGTAGTGCTGGACGCCCATGGGGGAGACCTGTATGAGAGCGGCCCCCGGCGCTACCTGGAGAGCTTGCGGTAAATTGGCACAAATTGTCACAAAAAGAGGCCCGTCACCGTGTGACGGGCCTCTTTTTGTTTTACTCCGCCTGAGCGGCGGCGGCCTGGGCCGCCGGCTTCTTCTCCCTCCGGCGGAAGATGTGGCTCAGGTTGTCGATCACCGAGTAATACACCGGGGTGAACACCAGGGTGATGACTGTGGAGATCACCATGCCGGAGATCATGGTGATACTCATGTCCGACATCATCTCCGCTGCCCCCTCGGCCATGCCCAGGGCCATGGGCACCAGGGCCAGGATGGTGGTCAGGGTGGTCATCAGCACCGGGCGCACCCGCAGGGGGCAGGCGTGGAGGATGGCGTCCACCCGGCTCTCCCCCCGCTCCCGGCGCTGGCGGATGTAGTCCACCAGGATGATGGAGGCGTTTACCACGGTACCCGCCAGCATAATGAGGGCCACCAGGGAGATCATGGACAGGTCCCGGCCGGTGAGAGGCAGGGCGAACAGGGCGCCGGTGAAGGCTACCGGCAGGATCATCATCACGATCACCGGCATCAGGAAAGACTCAAACTGGGAGGCCAGCACGAAGTACACCAGCCCCAGGGCCACGGTCAGGGCCAGCAGCAGGTCGCCGAAGCTGTCCATCATGTCGGTGTAGGCGCCGGAGATCTCCGCCACATACCCGTCGGGCAGGGTGTAGCCGTCCAAAATCCGCTGGATCTCCCGGGTGATGGCGGTGACATCGCCGCTGATGGTGTCGCCGGAGACGGTGATCTGCCGGGACTGGTTCACCCGGGTGACGCTCTGGGGGGCCAGCTCCACGTTCACCCGGGCCACCGAGGACAGGGGCACCGTCCCTCCGAAGGAGGAGGGGATGGCCATGGACCGCAGGGCGTCCAGGCTGGCGGCGGAGGAGCCGCTGCCCCGGACCACCACGTCCAGCTCCTTATTCCCGATGGTCACGGTGGTGGCGGTGGCGCCGGACAGCTCAGAGCGGACGGCGGCGCCTACGGCGGCGGCGGTAAGGCCGTACTGGGAGGCGGCCTCCCGGTTCATGGTGATGGTGACCTGTTCCACCTCCTTCCCCTCGGAGGTGCTTACATCCACCGCGTCGGGGAGCTGGCTGATCTGGGCGGACAGATCGTTGGCGATCATCACCAGGGTCTCGTAGTCGTTCCCGGTGATGTCCACGCTGATATCCGAGCCGCTGCCCAGCAGGGCGGTCATGTCGGAGGCGGACACCACAATCTCACACCCGGCGATGTCCTCCAGCCGCCCCCGCAGGTCGTTGCCCACCTGGACGGCGCTGCGCTGCCGTTTCTCCTTGTCGGACAGCACCAGGTTCACCGAGGAGGACTCGGTCTGTGTGATATAGTACACCGACTCCAGCTCCGGGACGCTGTCCTGGACGATCTCCACCACCCGGTCGGCGATGGCGGCGGTGTCCTCCAGCTCAGAGCCCACCGGGGTGCTGATGGACACCTGCACCATGCCCTGGTCCATCTCGGGCATGAGCACCATCTTCGTGGACAGGCAGGCCAGGATAAAGACCGCCACCAGAGCCGTAGAGGCCAGCATCCCCACCCACAGGTGGCGGACAAAATAGCTCAAAATCCTGGTGTACGCCTGATTGAGCCGGGCTCCCAGGCCCAGCTTGCCGCCGGCGCTCTTTTGGTTTTTCTTCTCCGCCTGTTTCATGGCATGGGCCCGGATCTTCTCCTCGTCCAGCAGGAAGTAGCACAGCAGGGGCACCAGGGTGATGGCGATCACCAAGGAAGCCAGGATCAGGAAGGAGATGGTGAGGCAGAAGTCGTCAAACAGCATCCCCGCCATCCCCCCAGTGAGGGCCAGGGGCAGGAAGACGGCCACCGTGGTAAGGGTGGAGGCGGTCAGGGAGGTGAAGACCTCCTTGGTGCCCTCCACGCAGGAGGTCATCCGGTCGTGGCCCTCGGCGGAGTAGCGGTAGATATTCTCCAGCACCACGATGGAGTTGTCCACAATCATGCCCACGCCCATGGCGATGCCCCCCAGGGACATCATGTTCAACGTCAGGTCAAAGACGTTCATCAGCACAAACACCGTGAGGATACACACGGGCATGGACACGGCGATGGTGGCGGTGGCACCCCAGCGCCGCAGGAAAATAAACACCACCATGGCGGCCAGAACAACGCCCATAAAGATATTCTGCAAGGCGGCGTCCACCGCCATATTGATGTAGTCGGAGGCGGTGTACAGCACCGAGTAGACGATGGAGCTGTTCTTCTCCCGCAGCCGGGCCATGGCCTCCACCACAGCGTCAGCGGTAGACACCTCGTTGGCCCCCGACTGCTTGTAGGCCTGGATCACCACGCAGGGGGCCCCATCGTTTTTGGCGATATTGTCCGGGTCGCCGGCCTCCAGGGCCACGTTGGCCACCTCAGACAGGCGGACCGTCCCCCCGGTGGGCAGGGGGAGGATCAGGTTGCCCACGTCCTCCACCGACTGGAACTTAGCGTCAGTGGTAACGGTGAGGGTCTGGGTGCCGTTTTTCAGGTCGCCGCCGGGGTAGAGGAGGTTCTCCGCCGCCAGCATCTGGGAGATATAGGAGTTGGACAGGCCAAAGCCCGCCGCCCGGGTGGGGTCCACCTCCACGGCGATCCGCTGGGACACGCCGCCGGAGATGGTCACCTGGGCCACCCCGTCGATCCGCTCCAGGGCGGGGGACACGGCGTCCTCCGCCAGGGCCTGGACGCTGGCCAGGTCATCCCCCACCAGGGCGATCATGGCGGAGGGCATCAGGTCACTGATGTTGATGTTCACGATGATGGGGTCGGTGGCCCCGTCAGGGAGGGACAGCCGGTCAAACTGCTCCCGCAGCTTGGTGGCGGCGATGTCCAGGTTGGTATCGTCCACATAGGTGATCTGGATCTGGGCGGTGCCATCGGAGGAGGTGGAGCTCACCCCGTCCACGCCGGGGACGGACATAATGGCCGACTCCAGCGGACGGGTGACCAGCTCCTCCATATCGCTGGGGCTGGCGCCGTTGTAGTAGCACATGACCATGGCGGCGGGGGCCTCCACATCGGGGAGCAGGGCCATTTGCAGCCGGGTGGTAAAGACCACGCCGAAGATGGAGATCATAATCACCGCCATCAGGGTAGTGACCTTGTGCTTAATACAGAATTTCGCGATATTATCCACCGGCCTCAGCCCTCCTCAGAGACAACCCGCACCGGGTCGCCGTCGGACAGGTAGGCCTGGCCCACAGTGACCAGCCGGGCGCCCTCCTCCAGGCCGGAGGTGATCTCGGTCACGCCGCTGCCCGCCAGGCCGGTCTGAATTTCCACATAGCGGGCGGCGTCCCCCTCCACCACAAAGACATACTGGACGTTGTTGCTGGTGAGGATGGCCTCGGTGGGCACCACCACCGCGTCGGCGGAGGTATCCGTGCGAAAGGAGACATCGGCAAACATACCGGACATCAGTCCGGCCACATCCGCCGGCACAGCCAGCGTGACCGTATACAGCTTGGTCTGGACATTTGCCGCCCGCTCCACACTCCGAATGGCGCCCACAAAGGTGGTATCCAGGGCGCTGACAGAGACATCCGCCTCATCCCCCACCACCAGCTTGGGCACCAGGGCCTCGGAGACGGAGACCTGCACCTTCATCTGCTCCGCCCCGTCAATGACGGCCACCGGCATGGAGGGGGACACATAGCTGTCCTTCACCGCCGACAGGGAGGTGATGACGCCGGACACCGGGGCGATCACGTTGCCCCGGCTGTCCACGTTCTCCAGCACGGCGGACAGCTGCTCCAGGGAGGAGACGGTGTTCTGCATCCCCGCCTCCAGCTGGGACAGGGTGGAGGCCTTGGTGGCCTGGGCGGTCATCAGGTTGATCTCCGCGGCGTCGATCTCCGCCTGGGAGGCGGCGCCGATCTCAAACAGGGCCTTCAGGTCGTTGACGTTCTTCTCCGCCAGGGCGATCTGGGCGTCGAAGATGGCGGCCTGGTCGTTGTAGCTCCGCATGGCGGAGTCATAGCTGATGTTGGCCGCGCTGTAGGAGGCCAGGGTGCTGGCCACGTCCAGGGCGCAGATGGCGTCCCCGGCCTTGACGGTGTCCCCCGCCTCCACATAGACGGCGGTACACTGGGCGTTGGCCGCCACAAAGATGGAGGTGTCGCTGTCGGTGACCACCTTGCCGGACACCTTGTTCTCCACAGAGATGGACTGCCGGGCCACGGTCCGCACCTGAACCGCCACCCCGGCGCCGCCACCCTCACCGGAGCCAGCGGCGGACCCGGTGGAGGAGCCGGAGGGCCCCCCGGCGCTCTGACAGCCGGCGAGGGCCAGTATCAGGGCGGCGGCCAAGGCGGCGGAAAAAATTCGGCTTTGCTTCATGGTCAATCTCCTTTATCAATTCAGAATCCCGTGGTCCACAGCCCACCGGTAGGTGTTGTAGGAAGAAAACAGGTCGATCCCGGCGCTGTCCACCTTCTCCTGGGCGGTTTTCACCTTGTCCTCCGCCTCCAGAAGGGCGTTCTGGGAGATGGTCCCCTGCTGGTACTTCAGCCGGGCGGCAGCGAGGCTGTCCTCCTCCACCGCCAGGGCGGTGCGGGCGGCGGACAGCACCTGGGCGTAGTCCTTTACCTGGAGGTACAGGTTGCGGAAAGCCAGCTCAAAATTCTGTACTGTATTGTGATAGGTGTGCTGGGCGGCCTTCCAGGTGTGCTGGGCCTGCTCATACTGTAATTGGCCCTCCCGGTGGGCGGAGTAGCCCCCGGCGTCCTTATAGGCCTGGTGGTCGTCCTCCAGGGTCTGCTCCGCCTCATACAGATCCCAGCTGTTGGCCTTGGCGGTCTCCAGGTCGGCCTCCAGATCCATGGCCGCCAGCTCCTTGGCGGAGACCTCCGGCACCGGCCCCAGGGCGGCCTCCCCGGAGATCTCCGCCCCCACCAGCAGCTCCAGCTGGCCCTTATAGGTGTTCAGGTTCATCTGGAGGGTGGCCAGCCCGCTGTCCAGGGAGGTCCGCCCGGCCTCGGTCTGGGACAGCTGCAGGGCGGAGATCTGCCCCAGGTCGTACCGCAGCCGCATCTCCGTAACGGCGCGGTCCAGGGCCGCCAGCTGCCGCTGGAGCCCCGCCTCCTGGAGATCCATGGCGGACAGGGCGATATAGGTGGCCTCCCCGGCCATGACAATCTGGTTTTGCAGGCTCTGGAGCTGCCGGATGGTGTCGGCATTGTCCGCCTGCATGTCCCCGTCCTTGATGGCGTCAAACTGCTCCCGAACGGCGTCATAGGCCTGGTCCATCCGCTCATAGGCCAGGGTGCCCGACTGGCCCATCTGGACCATCATCCACTGGCCCTTGGCGATCTGGTTGAGCTGGAGGCGCAGATCCTCCCGCAGATCCTCATAGTCGATCTCCGCCAGCATATCCACATTTTCCTGGAGGGCCAGCACCTGGAGGTTGCCCTCCCGCATCCGGTCCTCCACATTCTGGAAGGAGATAGTCCCGGCGGGGTCGGGTATGTAGATGTTCACCGGTCCGGAGCCGGAGCCTGTGCCCAAGTCGTCGGCCTGCGGGGCGTCCTCCGGCGGCTCCTCCACCGGGGCGTCCTCCCCGCCCTCCGGGAGAACGGGGGCGGATTCCAGCTCCGGAGCCGGAATATCCCCCTCCACGGCCAGGGCGGACATCCCCAGCAGGGACAGGGCCAGCGCCGCCGTCACCGCCAGGGTAAACATACGTCTTTTCATAGATGTTCCTCCTTAATCTCGGACAGCGGCGCAGCCCCGCCGCAGCAGGTCAACCCGGGCGATCAGGTCGCCCCGGTACCGCCGCCACCCGGCGGGGTCCCGCAGCGTATCTACCACGGCGCAGGCCAGCACCGCGCAGGTGAGATAAAACAGATGGTCGGCAAAATCCCGGCCGCTCTCCCGCAGGCGGGAGACGTCTACCACCGCCCACAGCTGGTCGGGAAGCAGGCCCGGCGAGCCGGACAGGAATGTCTGAATGTCAATACCCTGGTTCAGCCGCAAAATCTGGATGAATCGGGCCAGCATGGGGTCCGGGTCGCTCTGGACCATAAAGCGGTCGAAGGCCCCCAGGGGGAAAGCCAGCAGATTCCCGCCGGACTCCACCAAAATCCTCCGGATCAGATCAATAAAATACTCCCGGATCTCCTCCAGAAGACCGCGGATCATATCCTCCTTGTCGGCGAAGTACTGATAAAAGCTTCCCCTGGGGATACGGGCACGGGTGATGATGCGGTTAATCGACACATCGGCGAAGCGTGCCTGGGTACATTCCGCCCAGCAGGCGGCAATGAGTCGCTCCCGTTTTTCCTCTGGCAGGCGGTAAAAGGTACTGGTGGGTATCGATCTCCCCTCCCTCTATGACAGGTTGTCGCATGACAGTCTGTCACAAATTATACGTAAGGGCCGGGGCACTGTCAAGATATCCGCTGTAAATGTTTTGTTAAAGATGATTAGACAGCTATAAAACAGCCCCCGCCATGTCTACCAAAAGGCTACCAAAAAGCCCCCTTGGAGGCTGAGAAATCAGCCTCCAGAGGGGCTTCCATTT
>CAMTMC010000049.1 GCA_947073515.1 uncultured bacterium
CGTTTATGTCGTGTCTATGATAGGATGCATCCATCTTTCTGTCCCCCTTCTTTTAAGATAGTTCCATTCTATCACAGTCCCTGCCTCTTGTGTAGACACTATCTAGATAGTCTCTACACAAGATAAGGTAGAAGTTACATCTCTATAACATAGCTCTGCTTTAGCCCCTCACTGCCGTGGCCCTCCCTCCAATCTGAATTTTAAAAATTCAGATTGGAGATAACAAAAATGGCAGGCAGCCATCCGAAAAAACTTGATCCCCGGCCCAAGCGCCGGAGGGATAAAGAAAACCCCTATGAGATATGCACCGCTGGCATCAACACCGCCCACCCGCGTTACTTTCTGGCGTTTACGGACGGAAGCAATGTAAAACGCTGGATGGAGATCGACAAGACCCTGTTCGATGTGTGCAACGAGTTTGAACTGGACGATCTTTCTTTTTTCAACGAAGTGGGCAGGCACTATGAGCAATCCGAGGTAACAAAAGCCACGCTGAACAGGCGGGCCGCAAAGCCCCAGGAGAGCGTGGAGGAGACTGTTTCCCAGCGGATAGAAGTGGACAGCTGCACCAAGCAATCGCCCAACTGCCTGAAAAGCAGCGCCGCCGTTTGGTGCTGTACTACTTCGGTGAGTTTACATATGAGCAGATTGCGGATATGAGGGGAGGTAAGCATCCCGCTGTGGTGAAGTCAATTCCTTCTGCACTGAAGAAACTCAAAATTTTCTGTCCGGGGGAGGTTACAATTTAGCGTTTGAGTGAGGAAACAGGTGAAGGGCGATGGAAAGCCCTTCACCTGTTCCTCGTTTATGCGGCGAATGGGTTTGACCTTTGAAAACTTCATACCCATTCATCAAGCACATTCCTATTGCCGCAAGCCACTTTTGCCGCCGCGCCAGGATGTGCCGGACAGGACAGCGGACAGGTTTATGGAAACGGGAGCGTTTATGCCCCACCAACCTTGATATGTCATGCTGTCCGGCCCCTACATAGGCGGCGCGGGCCGTCTAATTTTTATGGGGAGGTCAAACACCACGAGCAGGACATATTTGCGCGGCGACCTATATTACGCCGACCTGGGCCATGGGATCGGCTCGGAGCAGAAGGGCACCCGGCCCATCGTTATCATTCAGAACAACGTGGGCAACAAGTACAGCCCACCGTCATTATCTCCATTATCACCAGCAAGGCCAACTCTCACTCTTTATCGTTTATGCCATGTCTGTGAGACGGCATTACTATGATAGAAACAAAGGACATACAGGCAGCTGAAGGGCTGCCTGTATGTCCTTTGTTTTTTCGAGATATTAGGCGTCAGGTTCCCCTAAAACGTCCAGCGGACCGATATTTTGCGGGATCAACGGCCGGTAACCGCCTCCGTCCAGGGTCTTAGTATGCTCCTCCTTGGCCTTGACCAAAATTTCCGGGTGGCACAGCAAGTCGATGGCCGTCCCGGCGATGACCTTCCCGGCCAGCAGCATTCCCTTGTGGGCGATGGAACTCTTTCCCTGGGCGGTCAGCTGCCAGGAGTGCCCCGGTGTGCCGGCGCACATGGTGGCGGCACCGATCTGAGCGGTGGGGCACACCCAGCTGACATCGCCCACGTCGGAGGAGGAGGGCAGCACATACTGAACCGGGACATAGGGGAGGGCCGCGTCGTAGATGGCCTTGTCCTGATAGGCGGAGACAAACCCGGCCCCCTTGGGGCCCATCATGCCCGCGGCGGTCTGGAAGAGGCGGTTGGGGCGCTGGATGGTATCACACATGGCCCGGGCCCAGTCCCACTCATCCTGGGTACAGGTTGGGGCGCCCAGGGCCAGCAGGTTGTCCCCCATCACCGCCCCTAGGGTATGGTTGGGCAGGACGTTGTAGGAGGCCTTAAACCCGGTCTCCTCCACCCCGGTCTCTGTCATCAGGGCGGCGCCCTGGGCGACCTTCTGTACTCGCTGGTAGATTTCCTCCACCTGGTTTGCGTGAGGGGCTCGGATGAGATATACAATCTCGGCCTCGGACTGGACCACGTTGGGGGCGGCCCCGCCGGCGTTGGTGATTGCGTAGTGGATCCGGGCTTCCGGGATGATGTGTTCCCGTAGGTACTGGATTCCAGTAGTCATCAATTCCAGAGCGTCCAGGGCGCTGCGTCCCAGATGGGCGGCGTTGGCGGCGTGGGCGGCCGTCCCCCGGAAACGGAAGGAGACCTGGTAGTTGGCCAGTGTGGAGGCCGGGGAGGACATATTAATGGTGGACGGGTGCCAGGTCAGGGCGCAGTCCAGCTGGTCAAAGACGCCGTCCCGGGCCATGAAAGCCTTGCCGGAGCCGCCCTCCTCCCCGGGGCAGCCATAACAGATCACGGTGCCCGCCGTGCCGGAGGCCTCCGGATACCGCTTGACCGCCACCGCGGCGGCCATGGCCCCGCCCCCCAGAAGGTTGTGGCCGCAGGCGTGGCCGGGGGCCCCCTTCTGTACCGGGGACGGCTCCAGCAGGCCGGCCTGCTGGCTCATGTTGGACAGGGCGCCGTACTCCGCCAGGATACCGATGGTGGGGGAGCCGGAGCCGAAGCTGGCGGCGAAAGCGGTGTCCATCCCGGCCAGGCCCCGCTGGACGGAAAAGCCCTCCGCCTCCAGGGCCTCACACATCAGCCGGGCGGCGGTGTGCTCCTGGAACGCGGTCTCCGGGGCGTCGAAAATGGCGTCGCTGACGCGGCAGAACAGATCCGCGCTTTTGTCGATCTCTTGCAGAGCCTGGGTTTTGAACAGATTATCCATCCTAATCATCTTTCCATTTTTGTATGAGTGTGTTACAATAAGAGACATGATATATCTTCAAGTCTTAAATTGCCGGAGGGTAGCTTATGAAAATCGCCGTATTGACACCCCGCCACTCCCTGCCCATGATACAGGATGTCCTGCAAAAAAACGGGATCCTGTCCCAATTCAGCCTGGCGGCCTACGACAGCCTGGCCGAGATCCCCCTTCAGTACGATAGCATAAAGGACAAGGCGCAGGGGGTGTTGGTGACTGGCAGGCTGCCCTGGCGGTTCCTGATGGCCAAGCGGCCGGATCTGGAGCTCCCGGTGACCTGCATTGCCCATTCTAAACTGCGGGCCTGCCTCTCTCTCCTGCGCCACATGGTCGAACACCCGGAGATCCCCCTGGGAGAGACCTTTTGTGATTTTATCCATGAGATCGGGGACTACGCCATGTATGCGGACATCCTGCCCCCCGGGCATCTCCCCCACACCATATCCATCACCAGCGCCTCAGAGGACTTTATTGAGGAGATCGCCAGCCAGGTAGAGGGGCTGTACCGGCAGGGGAGGATCAAGATGGCCTATCTGACCATCACGCAGCTCTACATCCTCCTGCACGAGCGGGGAGTTCCCTGCCAGCACATCAGCATCCGCCCGGAGGATATTCTGCACGCCGCCCAGGAGTCCCTGCGGCGGGGAAACCCGGAGCCGGGCAGCAGCCGTACCATAGCGCTGGTCCTGCTGGAATACGGAAGCGGCCAGGACGGAGAGGCGGAGTTGGAATACCAGGAAGCCACCCTGATGAAAGCCCTGGTGGACTATAAGCGGACCCTTCCAGATGCGAGGGACATGTCCATCAGCCGGGGAAACCGTATGGTTGAGGTGGTTCTGGAAACGGTGCCGGACGACCACTACCGCCGGGTGCTGGAGCTGCTGGGGAATCTGGGGGAGGGGATGTACCGGAACGCCGGAGCGGGGCTGGGCGTGGACATCATCAGCGCCCGGGAGCGGGGGGAGCAGGCCCTGGGCCACGCCAGGAGCTTTGGGAAGGGGTGCGTATTCGGCCTGGACCAGGAGAAACTGACCGGCCCGTTGCTGGACCCCAAATGTGTAACTTTGGACAGCCCCCTGCTGGCCCTCTCCGGGGATACGGCCAAGCGGCTGAATATCAGCCCCATGAACTATATCCGCCTGCTGATGCTCTTTCAGCGGGAGGAGGCCATCACCTCTGATCGGGTGGCGGAGTTTTTGAACATCACCGCCCGCAGCGCCAACCGGATCTTGGCCTCCCTCCTGGCCGACGGCGTGCTGGAGGAACTGCCCCGGCTGGACGGCCAGGGGCCGGGCCGGCCCACCCGGCGCTACGCCTTGAGCAACCGGCTGCGCCCCGTGTAACGGCCTTTTTAGAAGGGGATGCGGCCCGCGGGCTGGTCGGAAGGGTTGCCCCGGCCAAAGGACTCCCGGGTGAAAAAGAGTACGGTGGTGCCCAGGCCGTCCTGGATCTTTTTCCGGCAGATGACCGGCTCGTCCGCCAGAATCTGTAATAGGTCCTGGTTGCTCACACTGCCGTACCGGGACAGCAGGGTATCTAACAGGCGCTCGCTGTACAGCTGGCGCTTTTTGGAGTAGGAGGGCTTCCGCAGGTGGGGAATCCAGTCCACGTAATCGAACTGGTTGCTCTGCACCAGCGCCCGCTTGACCTGGCAGATCCGCTGTTCCGCTGGGATGGCCTGGGCGCCGGAGACGGTGGCGGCGTCGCTGACAACCAGGTTGTAGGAGAATGGGCTGCGGCCCTGGCTGTCCACCATGGCCCGCAGGCTTTGGATGGACCGCTCCTGGCGCAGGGCCCTCCGCACCAGGACGGAGCGGGGGGTCATGATGGGGGCGGGGCAGCGTGTCTTTACAATGCTGACGGTCATGCACACCCCGGCCTCATTTTTGCCCACCGCCATCCCCAGGCTCCCGCCAGGGCGGTAGAGGAAGGCCTCCGGCTCGCCGGCGACGCGCTGATGGACAAAGGCGCCGGCCACCGCCAGTTTGGGCTCGGAGTCATAGTTCTGGCCGTGGGCGGTGGTGCCATCGGCGTTGACACAGGCGAAATTGGTGCATCCATTGATGGAGTCCGCCAGCCCCCGGGCCTCCGCCTGATTCATCAGGTCGATGCCGAAAGACTGGAGGGCCAGCTCATCCAGCCCCATCCCCTCACCGGAGGCGGCGATGTAGCCCGCCAGCATCCCCCGGATCTCCTCCATGTCCTCCGGGGGGATCTCCCGCTGATAGGCGGCGGCGTTCCGGGAGATCAGCTCCCGGATGGACGGGTCCAGGCTGCCTGGCATAGCCGCCTGGTACATTTTTCTGGCAGCTGAGATCTGGCGGTGCAGGCCCTGGCCGATGGCATAGCCCAGGTCGTACCGGCTTTGCCCCTGGGCATACAGATACTCCTGCCCGTTGGAATCACGCCACTCAAATTTACGTTCCATTAATAAGGCCTCCGTTTCTTCTAAGTGCTCACGGATGGGGTAGAGCGACATCCCTACATAAGAGGCGATGTCGGAGATGATGGCGGGAACACTCATGCACAGCACGATGGTGGTAAGCACCAGCGGCGTCTGGTCGGTGTTGGGGACAAAGCCCACAATCTCCAGGACGGTGGAAGATAGGAAACCGCCCAGGGCGCTGGCGAACTTGTTGGAGAAGGTAAAAGGTGGAGGCCACCAGCCCGGCGCTGACAATCCCGGAGAGCCTATATCCGAAGTCCACGCAGTCGGGCAGCATCATGAAGGAGATGATGTTGCACACCATCCCGCTGGCCCGGGCGATGGAGTAGGTCACCAGGATCAGCCGTTCGTACTCCGGGCCAAGCACCAGCAATACCACAGGAAACACAATGTGGATCAGGGTGGAGACCTTGAAGATGTCCTTCTTGTTAAAATACTTGGTCAAGAATGGCGCCGCAATAAAGATTGGCACGGTCAGAACGGTGGCGATGGTTCCCACAGTGGAAATGAAGTTCATATCCCCCAAAACGTATTTGGCGTAGTAATTCTGGGTGGCGCTGAGGCAGGTGTCCGCGAAGCAGTTCGTCCCAAAGGCGATAATCAGCAGGAACAGGGCCCGGTTGCCAAAAATAGCTGCGGACCGCTCCTTTAAGGTGTAGCGCCGGCCCTCCGGGCTGGCGTTGGCCTGCCGGGCGATCTCTTGGGTGTCAAAGCGGCGGATGGAGTAGGCGCAGACCCACATACTGACCGCCACAATCACCGCGAAGATGAGGATCATCCTCTGCCAGCCAGCGGCCGCGTCGCCGCCTCCCAGAAGATCCGCAAACTGGTGGGCGAAGGCCACGATCAACCCCACCGGGGCGCTCACCAGCCTGCCCACCGCCACGATGATGTTCCGGCGCTGGCGGTTGTCGCTCAGCAAGGCCACCACCGACTGGTATGGCATGACGGTCAGGGTGAAGCCCACCGACCACAGGCAGTAGACAATCAGGTAGTACCCCACCCGGGCGGCTGTGGGCAGGGGCACCGCAGTGAACAGCAGGACGTATGTAACAGCGGACATCAGCCCGCCGAACATCATATAGGGCCGGTAGCGCCCCCAGCGGCTGATGGTGCGGTCGGACAGGGCCCCGATCAGCGGGTCACAGATAGAGTCGATGATCTTCGACACCAGATAGATGACACCCGCCGCGGCGGAGGACAGCCCGGCCACATCAGTTAAAAAGTAGATGACATAGGCCGCGACGATCATAGAGGATATATTGTTGGCTAGACCCCCGAAGCCAAATCCGAAAATCTCCATCCGGGTAATGGGCTTTTGCGACCCCGCCTGCGGGATTACGGTGATCGGTACGCTCATAGAAACAAGCATCTCCCCTCAATTAAAGACTTATATTTTTTGCATCTTTAATTAAGGTATATAAAATCCCCCTCCTGGCGTCAATACGGAAAAATAACCAGTTTTGTATCTTCATTTTTGTGAAAGAGATACAAGATTTTGAGGTCGCTGGGCTCCTTTGTCGTTTACCATATGTAAATCTCTCCAGCTAAACGCTATATACTTACTTAGCTGGAGCTTCTGTGCGAGATTTTCCACCTGATACACCTTACCCCAGAAGAAACAACCTTAGATCTTCTGATTTTCTTCTTTCAATGCTTTGCGGCCTGTCTGTTTTGTCGCCAGACAGGCCGCTTTTCGACAGGCTGAAACCGGCATAGCCATAACAGCTATGCCGGTTCTTTTTCAACGGTATTTCAGAAACAGCAAAAAAGACACGACTTTTAGTCGTGTCTTTTTTGCTTGGAGCGAGTGACGAGGCTCGAACTCGCTACCTCCACCTTGGCAAGGTGGCGCTCTACCAGATGAGCTACACTCGCAAGCACAAGTGGTATTATACCAAACGCCCGGAAAAAGTCAACCCCCTAATGGAAAAAATTTTACTTTTTACTTTTTGGGAATTTCCGGCTGTCCCGCCCCATCGAAGGACCATACCAGGTGGGCCTTCCCCTCCCACCGCTCCACCCGGGCCAGGCAGAACAGGGCCGTCAGGGCGGCGGGCCGGTCCGGACGGAAGGGGGCCGCCAGGCAGAAGGAGCCCTCCTCCCCCCGCTTGCACAGCATGGGGCCCGTAACCTGCCCCTTCAGCACCGGGTCGGCCAGCAGGCGCTCCGGGTGCTGCTCGCAGTACCAGCCGCCCCGGCTGGGGCCTGAGGGCTGGAAGGAGAAGGCCAGCGGGGCCTCCGCCCAGAACTGGGGCCAGCACCCCGCCCGCTCCAGCTCCCCCAGGGACAGGGTGCGCCGCAGGACAAGCCGGCCGCCCTCCGGGGCCAGGGTGCCCAACAGAAATTTCCCGCCCCGGTCGCCGTGGAGCCACGCCTTATACAGCCCCCGGCCGTCAGCGGGGCGCTCCGCCTCCAGACAGACCCGGGGGCCGTCCTGGCGCAGGGTAAGGGTTCCGCCCCCCCGCATTTCCATCCGCTGCTCCATCCCCTCGCCCCCTCTCCCCCCATCCTATGCGCCGGGACGGTGAAATTCCCATCCCGGCGGGGTTGTTTTGGCGTCCTGGGAAAAAATATTTTCGAAACAGGGATATTTTTATCTGTAAAAGTGGAAAAAATAGTTGCGTTCCCGGCAAAGCTGTGGTATACTATCCCGGCATTATGCGTGGGAGTGCGGATCCTCCGCCCGGTGCCCGGATATCCGGGTTGGCGGAGAATATGATGCCCCCGCCAGGCAACAACTGAAATTTTAGGAGGAAAACAATCATGGCAGTCGTATCTATGAAGCAGCTGCTGGAGGCCGGCGTCCACTTCGGCCACCAGACCCGCCGGTGGAACCCCAAGATGGCCACCTACATCTACACCGAGCGCAACGGGATCTATATCATCGACCTGCAGAAGACCGTGAAGAAGCTGGAGGAGGCCTACAACTTCGTCCGCTCCCTGGGCGAGAAGGGCGAGACCCTGCTGTTCGTGGGCACCAAGAAGCAGGCCCAGGAGGCCATCAAGGAGGAGGCCAGCCGGGTGGGCATGTACTGGGTGAACGCCCGCTGGCTGGGCGGCATGCTCACCAACTTCAAGACCATGCGCGGCCGTGTGGAGCGCCTGGCCCAGCTGAAGAAGATGCAGGAGGACGGCACCTTCGACATGCTGCCCAAGAAGGAAGTCATCAAGCACATGGGCGAGATCGCCAAGCTGGAGAAGTACCTGGGCGGCGTCACCGAGATGCGCAAGCTCCCCGGCGCGCTGTTCGTGGTGGACCCCCGCAAGGAGCGCAACGCCATCAACGAGGCCCGCAAGCTGAACATCCCCATCGTAGCCATCGTGGACACCAACTGTGACCCCGATGAGATCGACTATGTCATCCCCGGCAACGACGACGCGATCCGCGCCATCAAGCTGATCTCCTCCGTCATGGCCAACGCCATCCAGGAGGGCAGGCAGGGCCAGGACGCCGCCCCCGCTGAGGAGGCCGCTCCCGCCGCCGCTGAGTCATAACAAAACCACGCAGGGGGCGGCGCCCTCGCCGCCCCGCATTGTAAACGGGCCGCCGAGGCCGGCGGCCCCTTCTTTTCATAATCTATCTATATTTGGAGGTAATTACTATGGCGATTTCCGCTAAGGACGTACAGAAGTTGCGTGAGATGACCGGCGTCGGCATGATGGACTGCAAGAAGGCCCTCACCGAGGCCGACGGCGACTTCGACAAGGCCATCGAGTGGCTGCGGGAGAAGGGCCTGGCCGCCCAGACCAAGAAGGCCGGCAAGGTGGCCGCCGAGGGCGTTTCCTACGCCATCACCGCCGGCAACGGCGTGGGCGTGGTCATTGAGGTCAACTCCCAGACCGACTTCGTGGCCAAGAACGAGGTCTTCCAGGACTTCGTCAAGAATCTGGCCGCCGTCGTGGCCAACGACAACCCCGCCGACGTGGAGGCCCTGAAGGCCTGCAAGTACCCCGGCGGCGACCGCTCCGTGGCCGACGTCACCGCCGACAAGGTGCTGTCCATCGGTGAGAACATCCAGATCCGCCGCTTTGTCCGCTACGCCGAGGGCGTCAACGTGCCCTATATCCACATGGGCGGCAAGGTCGGCGTGCTGGTGAACCTGGCTGTCGAGGGCATCGACGCCGCTCAGGTGGTGGAGCTGGGCAAGGACGTGGCCATGCAGATCTGCGCCATGAACCCCACCTACCTGGACAAGTCCAATGTGTCCCAGGAGGTCCTGGACAAGGAGAAGGAGATCCAGCTGGCCCAGATGGCCAACGACCCCAAGATGGCCGCCAAGCCCGACAAGGTGAAAGAGGGCATCGTCATGGGCAAGCTGGGCAAGTACTACGAGGAGAACTGCCTGCTTCAGCAGGCCTTTGTCAAGGAGAACAAGATCTCCGTGGAGCAGCATGTGGCCGCCGTGGCCAAGGAGCTGGGCGGCAAGATCACCGTGACCGACTTCACCCGCTTCGCCACCGGCGAGGGCATTGAGAAGGCTGAGGACGACTTCGCCGCTGAGGTCGCCTCCATGATCAAGTAAGCTCTCCGAAAAAACACAGACAGCACGGGCCCCGGCGCAGCGCCGCGGGCCCGTGTTTTTCTGTGGGCCGGGATTTTGTCCGGGCGGAATCCGGCCCGTCGCCCCGGCGGCCCAGCCGGCGGGATCGCTCCCCGGAGCATGGCAATATTTTCATCATTCCGGCAGATTCCTCCTTTTTCCCAAAAATCAGCCTTTCAAAGGGGGAAATCCTCCTGAATTCCCGGATATCCGCCAAAATCCCCCACTGTTTTGAAATGTTAAAAAAATCTAAATTTCCCGCTGGGAATTTGACATTACGACGAAAGAGGGCTATACTGACTGTAAGGACCGGCAGACAAGCCGCGCCATTAAGATTCGATCAACAGGAGGAGCGGAACTATGAAACGTAAATTACGCACCGCCGCCGCACTGGTCCTGACGGCCAGCATGGTCATGGGCAGCACCGCCGTGGCCAGCGCCGCCAACTTCAGTGACGTGCCGACGGGCCACTGGGCCTACAGCTTCGTGGACAAGGCCAGCCGGGCCGGGCTTGTGAAAGGCGTGGGCGGCTCTACATACGGGGTAAACGACAAGCTGTCCGCCGCCCAATTCTCTGTCATGCTGTGCAACCTGCTCTACCCCAACAGCCTCTCCCAGTACCAGAGCTCCGGCAAGGACTGGTGGTTCCCCTACATGGAACTGGCCTATGAGAAGGGCATCCTGGCCGGCACCGAGGCCGTGGCCAGCAAGTCCACCATTGGGGCCTGGTCCCCGGCGGAGGTCAACGCGGATATGAGCCGCTGTGACCTGGCCCAGGTCATCTTCAATGTGTCCAGGGCCCAGGGCTGGGCGGAGCCCTCCCAGGAGGCCATGCTCATCGCCATGCTCAGCATTTCCGACCAGTCCTCTATCCCCGCCCAGTACCAGGCGGCGGTGTTCTTCTGCTACGCCAAGGGCTATCTGTCCGGCCTGGACAACAAGGGCACCTTCGGCGGCAACACCAGCATGAGCCGGGGCCAGGCCGCGGTGGTGCTGTGCTCCCTGATGGACGCCAAGTCCAAGGTGGACACCCCCAGCTACACCAACCGGGGCAACCGCTTGGTGAACGGCTCTGAGGCCAATGAGGAGTCCGTGGCCCGGGCCATCCAGGACCTGAAGTCCGACTTCGGCGAGTACTCCGTGTGGGACATCGACCGCAGCTACACCTCCCCCAAGCTGTCCCCCAGCAACGTCAACGGCAGCCAGGGCTTCGCCTACATGCTCAGCGACAAGGTGTTCGGCGCCATGAGCGTCTCCCAGCAGAAGGACCCCAGCCGCCTGAAGGTGGGCGATGTGGTCTACCTGCGCTCCAAGGGCGTCTACGGCCTGGTCCACAGTGTGGACGGCGACGACTTTGAGTATGTCTACTGTGACAACAGCAGCTACGGCATGGTCTCCTGGAAGGGCAAGGGCGATATCGACGACCTGGGCTCCAGCGACACCATCTACAGCCGCTATGAGGGCAAGAACAAGGATGCCCTGGCCAACGGCGAGAAGGCCACCGTCACCAACGTGAACAAGCTGCTGGACAAGCTGGACGACGACAAGAAGTTTAAGGACGGCGCCACCTGGCGGAATAAGGACGAGTACGAGTCCGATGTCCTGGGCGACGCCAAGGGCACCGAGGCTTTCGCCTACAAGCTCAGCGACGAGATCTTCGGCGACCTGCCCTACCGCACCCACGATGACCACGACGAGATGCTGCCCGGCGACATCCTCTATATGGATGAGGACGAGGTCTATGTGGTGATCCTCAGCGTGGACACCAAGAAAGAGGAGTTCACCTACGTCTGGGCCGATGATTATTACCAGGAGATCGACTGGAACTGCAAGGGCTCCTATGAGGACTTCACCCGGTATGACAAGGTCTACACCCGCTACCCCGAGGACCTGAAGTCCGAGGATAAGAAGGACGAGAATAAAAAGGACGATACCCTGACCAACGGCAAGGCCATCACAGAGAAAAACGTGGAGGCCCTGCTCGCCGATCTGTGGAAGAAGCACGAGGGGGAGGACTGGGAGGATGAGTCTTGGACCTCCAAGGCCTTCACCAGCAAGAAGGTCTACGCCGACCAGGCCTTCGCCTACTACATCAGCGACAAGATTTTCGGGGATAGCCTGAAGGTGTCTGAGCTGACCCGAGTGTCCAAGCTCCAGGCTGGCGATGTGATAAAGCTTGGCCGCGAGTATATTGTTGTCTATGAGGTAGACCAGGATGAGGAGACCTTCCGTTACCTATATTTAGACGATTATTATGAGGTTGAAATCAGCAGCACCAGCAGCAACAGCAGCAGATGGACGGACTTGGATGAGATCGACACGAAAACCGACACCATCTATACCCGCTACCCCTCATAAATTCCCCGCCAACCCCAAAGCGGCGCCCCAGCGGGCGCCGCTTTCCCTTTCATCGGAGGTTTTTTGTATGGATCTGTGCGACATCGGCCACATCAAAGCCCTGCTGGGGCGCCACGGCTTCCGGTTCTCCAAGTCCATGGGCCAGAATTTTCTCATTGAGGGCTGGGTCCCTCGGGATATCGCCGCCAGCTCCGGCGCCGGGCCGGGCACCGGCGTGCTGGAGATCGGCCCGGGCATCGGCCCCCTCACCCGGGAGCTGTCCGCCCGGGCGGACAAGGTGGTGTCCGTGGAGCTGGACAAGGCCCTGCTGCCCATCCTGGCGGAGACCCTGTCCGGCCGGGACAACACCCGGATTATCCCGGGGGATATTTTAAAGCTGGATATTCCGGCCCTGGTGGGGGAATATTTACAGGGGCTGACCCCTGTCGCCTGCGCCAACCTGCCCTACAACATCACCACCCCGGCCATCACCGCCCTGCTGGAGGCGGGCTGTTTCCAGTCCATCACCGTCATGATCCAGCGGGAGGTGGCCCGGCGGATCCACGCCGGCCCGGGGACGGCGGACTACGGGGCTTTCTCTGTCTACTGCCAGTTCCACGCCCGGACGGAGCTTCTGTTTGACGTGGGCCCGGAGTGCTTCATCCCCGCCCCCAAGGTGACCTCCTCCGTCCTGCGGCTGACTCCCAAGGCCCCGCCGGCAGAGGTGGACGATCCCGCCCACTTTTTTAAGGTGGTCAGGGCCGCCTTCGCCCAGCGGAGGAAAACCCTGGTCAACGGCCTCAGCGCCGCCTTTGGGGACCGGTACAAAAAGGACGAGCTCCTCTGTTTCCTGTCCCAGTGCGGTCTCCCCGCCGATGTGCGGGGGGAGCGGCTGTCCATCCCCCAGTTCGCCGCCCTGTCCAAAGCCCTGCGCCAGGGTGCCGCGCATAATTAAACCGGGATACCCTTTATAATAAATTTGTGGATCCTTAGAACATTGACTTTATCCCCCGCAGCGTGTACAATAAGATAGATTGGAAGATATCCCCTCCTAGCCGCCAACGGCGGGAAGATCAACAAGAAAGAGGTTGTTTATTATGGCAAACATTGATCTGAGCAAGTATGGCATCACCGGCACCACCGAGATCGTCTACAACCCCTCCTATGAGCAGCTGTTCCAGGAGGAGACCCGCCCCGATCTGGAGGGATTTGACAAGGGCCAGATCAGCGAGCTGGGCGCCGTTAACGTTATGACCGGCATCTACACCGGCCGCTCCCCCAAGGACAAGTTCATCGTCATGGACGACACCTCCAAGGACACCGTGTGGTGGACCTCCGAGGAGTTCAATAACGACAACAAGCCCGCCTCCCAGGAGGCCTGGGCCGCCTGTAAGGACCTGGCCCTGAAGCAGCTGTCCAACAAGCGGCTGTTCGTGGTGGACGTGTTCTGCGGCACCAATAAGGACACCCGCATGGCCATCCGCTTCATTATGGAGGTGGCCTGGCAGGCCCACTTTGTAAAAAATATGTTCATCGCCCCCACCGCCGAGGAGCTGGCCAGCTTCCAGCCCGACTTCGTCTCCTACAACGCCGCCAAGGCCAAGGTGGAGAACTTTAAGGAGCTGGGCCTGAACTCCGAGACCGCCGCCATCTTCAACCTCACCTCCCGTGAGCAGGTCATCCTGAACACCTGGTACGGCGGCGAGATGAAGAAGGGCATGTTCTCCATGATGAACTACTACCTGCCCCTGCGGGGCATCGCCTCCATGCACTGCTCCGCCAACACCGACATGAACGGCGAAAACACCGCCCTGTTCTTCGGCCTGTCCGGCACCGGCAAGACCACCCTATCCACCGACCCCAAGCGCCTGCTCATCGGCGATGACGAGCACGGCTGGGACGACAACGGCGTGTTCAACTTTGAGGGCGGCTGCTACGCCAAGGTCATCAACCTGGACAAGGACGCCGAGCCTGACATCTATAACGCCATCAAGCGGGACGCCCTGCTGGAGAACGTCACCCTGGACGAGAACGGCAAGATCGACTTCGCCGACAAGTCCGTCACCGAGAACACCCGGGTGTCCTACCCCATCGACCACATTGAGAAGATCGTCCGGCCCGTGTCCGCCGGCCCCGACGCCAAGAACGTCATCTTCCTGTCCGCCGACGCCTTCGGCGTGCTGCCCCCGGTGTCCATCCTGACCCCGGAGCAGACCCAGTACTACTTCCTGTCCGGCTTCACCTCCAAGCTGGCCGGCACCGAGCGCGGCATCACCGAGCCCACCCCCACCTTCTCCGCCTGCTTCGGCCAGGCCTTCCTGGAGCTGCACCCCACCAAGTACGGTGAGGAGCTGGTGAAGAAGATGCAGAAGAGCGGCGCCAAGGCCTACCTGGTGAACACCGGCTGGAACGGCACCGGCAAGCGCATCTCCATCAAGGACACCCGCGGCATCATTGACGCCATCCTGGACGGCTCCATCCTCAAGGCGGAGACCAAGACCATCCCCTACTTCAACCTGGAGGTTCCCACCTCTCTGCCCGGCGTGGATCCCGCCATCCTCGATCCCCGCGACACCTACGCCGACGCTGCCGAGTGGGATACCAAGGCCCAGGATCTGGCCGGCCGCTTCGTGAAGAACTTTGTCAAGTACACCGGCAATGACGCCGGCAAGGCCCTGGTGGCCGCCGGCCCCAAGGTGTAAGGGGTTTTCCGCGATCGCGATAAAGAAGACAACAGGATATTCAGAGCACTGTCTATAAAGCGCAAAAGGGGCAAATGCAGAGCATTTGCCCCTTTTTCAGTCTGTCGAAAAAGTCTGTCTTTGGGCAGACTTTTTGCAATAAATGTAGTAAAATAGGAAGGGGTGACGAAAATGCTGGAACGAGGAAAGAACGAACGTGGGGTTATAGAAGGGGTATTCCACAAAGGGGCGCATAAGCGGCGCTTCGCCTATGAGGCCCATACCGCTTGTGACAAGAACGGTTATGTGCAGTAATATGTATTTTTCAAACAGCGCCTAATTTCATATGTCATAAACCTCTCTTATATTCATTTTCCCCAAACAGTAATTCCCCATCTGCATTACCGCAGCGGGGATTGTCCGATCTTGATAGAGGCTTTTACACAAGCTCTGCGGGGCGGTTGGTTTGACAGCTCTATGGTTCCCCCGTGCTTCTGGCACAGCACCCGGCTCACCGCAAGCCCCAGCCCCAATGTTACTTCGTTGCGCTGGGAGTAAATTTTGATGGTCTTGAGAAGAAAAGCAAATATATCCCGCATATCAATTTAGCTGCTGCATCGGCAATGCAAATAACGGAAACCGATATAGCGGGGAATACATAGCCTATTGCTGCGATAATGATACATACAATCCCCAGCACAACCATGCTCCAACCATGTATAAAGAACCACAAGAAGAAATGTATTGAGGTCGCCATCAGTACACCCAGCCATATCTGCCTCCAATGCCACCCGGGGATAAATGGGCCAGCAATGCAAAACATCAACAGGAACAAAGCAGCAATTGAAAAATAGATCATCTTTATCTGCTTTTGGGAAATAGCCCCCTGGGAGAGCCTTTCCCTGACTTTTTTGTTCGCGTTAACGCTAAAAAAACAAGCATAATAGCCTATTAGAAACACAAACGGGTTCACAAGAAATTTCCCGCCGAAAATAACAGCTATGATAAGTACAATTCCAATAAGGATCAGCCATAAACCACATTGCTTTTTATGATTGAACTCCAATGTCTCTTTCATTTTGCCCTCCTACAATAAGCAGAATTTGCTGTTGCTTTATTATATATCTGTCTTCCCCCAAAGTCAATTCTTTACCTGCGCCGCCGTAATAGGGATTATTTGACCGCAATGGAGGCTTTTACACAGGCCCCATGGGGCGGTTGGTTTGACAGCTCTATGGTTCCCCCATGCTTCTGGCACAGCACCCGGCTCACCGCCAGCCCCAGGCCCAAGTGCTGGCCGGAGGTATCTTCAGAGTAAAACAGGGCGGCTTTCTTTTGCAGCAGCTTGTCCGAAAAGCCCGGCCCGTCATCGGTCACGGCGGCCGACAGGATTCCATGCTCCAGACAAAAAGTAAGTCCAATTTCCCGCTCCGCAAAACGCAGGGCATTGGAGATCAGATTTTCCAGAACACGGTACAGCAGCTCCCCGTCAAGGACGACCCTGCCCTTCGGCACATGGAGATCACAGGAAAAACGCACCTGAGTATTCTGAAACAGGATAGATAGAGAATCCGCCATGTGCTGTAAAAAATCGGGAAGCTCCACCTCTCTGCGGTGAACTTCTGTTTCTTCGATAGCGCCCAGGTCGCGCATGGTATCGGTATAGCGGCCCATGCGCTCCGCAGTAATGCCGAGATTGGAGAGCGCCTTTTCCAGTTTTTCCTC
>CAMTMC010000050.1 GCA_947073515.1 uncultured bacterium
GGGTGCAGCGGGCGCTGCCGGAGCCACTGGCGCTACCGGTGCCCAAGGCCCCGCTGGCCCCACCGGTCCTGCCGGCCCGGCGATCACCCCCGGCCCCGCTGTGGAGGATGAGGAGCCGGGCGCTGGGACCCCGGAATTGGTAGACAAGATCAATGAGCTGCTGGCCTCGCTGAGGACGGCGGGCGTCATTGCCACCTGAGCTAACCTTGCCGGCGCTCCCATACGGGGGCGCCGGCCCTTTAAAAGGAGGACATTATGGGCAAGTACAAGGTTTGGGTTTACGCCATCTGCAAGGACGAGGGCACGTTTGTGGACCGCTGGATGGACTCCATGTCCGAGGCCGACGGGGTATGTGTGCTGGACACAGGTTCGGCGGACGGCACGGTGGAACAACTGCGGGCCCGGGGGGCCCGGGTGGCGGTGGAGGAGATCTCCCCCTGGCGGTTTGACACCGCCCGGAACCGCTCCCTGGAGCTGGTGCCGGAGGACGCGGACATCTGCGTATGCACCGACCTGGACGAGGTGTTCCACCCCGGCTGGCGGCGGGAGCTGGAGCGGGTTTGGGCGCCCGGGGCGGGACAGGCCCGGTACCGCTACACCTGGTCCTTCAACCCCGACGGCTCCGAGGGGGTGGTCTTCTGGTACGAGAAGATCCACGCCCGCCGGGGCTACCAGTGGGTTCACCCGGTCCATGAGGTGCTGAAGTGGATCGGGGCGGGGGGGCCCGGCCCCATGGTGACCGCCGGGGGGATCCAGCTGAACCACCATCCGGACCCGCTGAAATCAAGGGCCCAGTACCTCCCCCTGCTGGAGCTGTCTGTGCGGGAGGAGCCGGGGGATGACCGGAATATGCACTACCTGGGCCGGGAGTACATGTACAGGGGCCGCTGGGACGACTGTATCCGAACCCTGAAGGCCCACCTGAATATGCCCACCGCCGTGTGGCGGGACGAGCGGGCGGCCTCTATGCGGTACATCGCCAGAGCCTGTTGGGAGAAGGGGGACATTCCCCAGGCCCGGGACTGGTACCTCCGGGCCATCACCGAGGCCCCCCACCTCCGGGAGCCCTACACTGACCTGGCCCTGCTGCTCTACCACCAGGGGGAGTGGGAGGGGGTGCTGTACTTCACCGCCTGCGCCCTGGCCATCACCGACCGGCCCAGGAGCTATATCTGCGAGGCCGCCGCCTGGGGCTCCCTGCCCCATGACCTGCGGGCCATGGCCTTTTACCATACCGGGGACTGCCTCCAGGCGGCGGGGGAGGCCCGGCGGGCCCTGGAGCTGGAGCCGGGGAACCAGCGGCTGCGGGAGAACCTGGCCCTGCTGGAGAAAGCGGCCGGCGGGTAGGGGGGAAGCCGGGCTGCCTGGGGCGTGTCCTGTGCTCCGGGCATCCCGGATTTTTCGGGCCTTGTATTTTTCTCCGCTGTGCATTATAATAGAAAGGAAATCCCGCCCGGCTGGGCGGCCAAATCGTCGGAAAGGAAGAGCGCTATGACTGCCAGCGAGAAAAAACAGTTGATGGCCATGGCCTGCAAGGTGCGTATGGGCGTCATTGAGGGTACCCACGCCGCCAAGGCGGGCCACCCCGGCGGAAGTCTGTCCGCCGCCGAGCTGTTTACCTACCTCTATTTCAAGGAGCTGAACGTAGACCCCAAGAACCCCCGGTGGGAGGACCGGGACCGCTTCGTCCTGTCCAAGGGCCACACCGCCCCCGGGCTGTACGCCGCTCTGGCCAACCGGGGCTTTTTCCCGGTGGAGGACCTGCTCACCCTGCGGCACATTGACAGCTATCTCCAGGGCCACCCCAACATGAACACCGTCCCCGGGGTGGATATGTCCACCGGCTCCCTGGGGCAGGGGGTGTCCGCCGCCGCTGGCATGGCCCTGGCCGCCAAGTACCAGAACAAGTCCTGCCGGGTGTACACCCTGCTGGGGGACGGCGAGATCCAGGAGGGCCAGGTGTGGGAGGCCATGATGTTCGCCGCCCACTACAAGCTGGACAACTTCTGTGCCGTCATCGACAACAACGGCCTGCAGATCGACGGCAGGGTGGCCGATGTGATGAGCCCCTATCCCATCCCGGAGAAGCTGCGGGCCTTTGGCTTTGAGGTGGCGGAGATCGACGGCCACGACTTTGACCAGATCGAGGGGGCCTTTAAACAGGCCAAGACGGTGAAGGGCAAGCCCTTCGCCATTGTGATGGCCACCACCAAGGGCAAGGGGGTCAGCTACATGGAGGGCCAGGCCGGCTGGCACGGCAAGGCCCCCAACGACCAGGAGTACGAGACGGCCATGGCTGAGCTGAGAGCCCGGCTGGCAGAAGTGGAGGCGATGTAAGATGGCGGATGTGAAAAAAATCGCCACCCGGGACAGCTACGGCGCTGCCCTGGCGGAGCTGGGGGCGGAGCGCCCCGACCTGATCGTCTTTGACGCCGACCTGGCCGGCGCCACCAAGACGGGTACCTTCAAGAAGGCTTTTCCTGACCGGCACTTCAACTGCGGCATCGCCGAGGGGAACATGATCACCGTGGCCGCCGGGGCGGCCGCCATGGGGCTGGTGCCCTTCGCCTCCAGCTTCGCCATGTTCGCCGCCGGCCGGGCCTTTGAGCAGGTCCGCAACTCCATCGGGTATCCCCATCTGAACGTGAAGATCGGCGCCACCCACGGGGGCATCTCCGTGGGGGAGGACGGGGCCTCCCACCAGTGCTGCGAGGACTTCGCCCTCATGCGGTCCATCCCCGGCATGGTGGTGATCTCCCCGGCGGATGACGTGGAGGCCCGGGCCGCCGTCAAGGCCGCCTATGAGCACAAGGGCCCCGTCTACCTGCGGTTTGGCCGGCTGGCCGTCCCCGTCTTCCACGACGAGGCCAGCTACAAGTTTGAGATCGGCAGGGGGGAGGTCCTTCAGGACGGCGGGGACGTGGCCATCATCGCCAACGGCCTGCTGGTCAACGAGGCCCTGGAGGCCGGCAAGGTTCTGGCCGGGGCCGGGATCCACGCCCGGATCATCAACATGGCCACCATCAAGCCTCTGGATGAGGAGCTGGTGCTGAAGGCCGCCCGGGAGTGCGGGAAGGTCATCACCTGCGAGGAGCACTCCGTCATCGGCGGCCTGGGGGAGGCGGTGTGCGCCCTCCTCAGCGAGAAGTGCCCCACCCCCGTCCGCCGGATCGGCGTCAACGACCAGTTCGGCCACTCCGGCCCCGCCGCCGCCCTGCTCAAGCAGTTCGGACTGTCTGCGGAGCACATCGTGGAGGTTGCTAAGGAGTTCTGCGGCAAATAATGAGTGGAATGTGAGAACCGCCCCCCGCCGGCTGGCAGGGGGCGGTTTTATGAATTGTTCCCCGGATCTTCCCTCAGCAGGGGGATACCCGTTAAGAGCCGGACTCCAGGTCTTTGGACAGGGAAGGGATCTGGGAGATCATGTTGTCCATGTCCTCAAACATAGCGCTTTTTGTGGTGCCAAGCCGGCTGGCGGATTCAATATGCCGCACAACCTCCTGATACTGGATTTTAATCTGGTCGAAGAAGTTGCGCAGGGCCTGCAGCTCCACCCGGGAGGCGTCCATCACGCTGGAGATCCCGGACTGGACGGACACGGCCCCGCCAGCCGCCGCCGTGATCTTCTCAAAGCTCTCCTCGGTCTGGGCGACCATCCCGATGCTCTGGCCCAAGGTGTCCCGGGAGGTGGAGATGCTCTGGTTGAGCTCATCGGCCCGGCCCTCCACATCGGTGACGCCGCTGTCCACCTCGCCCGCCAGCGTCTTGATCTCCGCCGCCAGCTGCTTGACCTGGGCGGCCACCACGGCGAAGCTCTGGCCCGCGGCGCCGGCCCTGGCCGCCTCGATGGAGGCGTTGATGGCCAAAATATTGGTCTGCTCGGCGATAGACACAATTTTACCCATGGAGGTCTGGATTTTTTTGATGGCGTCCTCCAGCCGGGAAAAGGTATCGGTCATACTGTCGTAGGACTGCTGTACCTCCAGGGAGGTCTGCTCCAGCGTGGCCATCTGATCCCGGGCCTCAGACACCGCCAGGCCGATTTCATCCTTCACCTGGGTAAACTGCTCCGCCGTCTCGTTGATATTGGAGAAGGAGGCCTCCAGGTCCTGCAACTTCCCCTGGAACCGGTCGCCCTCCTGGAGGACGCCGGAGAAGGAGGTGTCCATCTGCTCCAGCTCCCGGAGGGACGCAACCTCTTTTTTGACCAGCTCCTGCTGATATTCCTTTAAACTTTTCGCCACATGGGTGATGGGGTAAAAACTCCTCACCGTTTGAGCCGGCTCAGCCCGCTGGCGTTTTTTCCAAAACAGCATAGACGTCTCTCCTTTACTCAAAGACCACACAGGTCATGGACTGGTTGACGAAGCGGTTGTTATAGTGTTCCCCATACCCCACAAAGCCGACGTGATTCCCCAGCGCCGACATGTCCTGGAGATAATTTCGCATATAGCCCTGTTCTGAAAACAGCTTGTACCGGAACAGGCAGTTGACGGAGAAGACGGCGGACCGGCGGGGGAAATCCTGGCAGATCTGCTGGATGGTGTCCCGTACAATGGCCCGGTAATCCCCCAGCTCCAGCAGGATCAGCACGTCAGAGTCGTTTACCTGCCGGAAGCAGGCCAGGGAATTGCCCCGGACCTCCTTGATGGAGATGATACAGGTATCGTCCCCGTTCAGCTTGCCGAAGGGGTTCTGAAACGTGCGGGTCAGGATCTCCTCATCGGTGACGTGGAGGATGTCTTTATACACCTGCCGGGCGCTTTTGCCGTTCAGGGTCCCGAGGACGTAGTTGGCCCGGTCGGTGTCGGAAGCGATGAAGCGGTAGTCGCCCAGCTGGTGGTAGATGTTCTCTTTATAGGTTTTAACCCGGCCGTTGTGGTTGCGTACCAGCGCGTAGGCCACGGCGTCCTGGTAGACCCGCCCGTTGGCGGACACCTTTCCCTGGTCGCCGGTGCCGCCCATCAGGGAGATGTTCCGTTTGTGGAGGACGGTATAGATGGTCGTAAGGACAAGGGCGTCGTTGCCGGAGCAGAAGTCGATGCAGACGGTGTCCTGGTAGGAACCGCCCAGCGTCTGCAGATCCCGCTCCAGACGGTTTATGTACTTGACCGGCATGGTGGAGACATCTTCCAGTGTGTTGGTGACGGCGGATACGCCGTCAGAAAAAGCGACAATCCCAACACCGTGCTCCACGACGGTGTTCAGGTAGCTCATTCCAATACAGCCGATGCTGGGCACGCCGGGAAAATGCTGCTCAAGCGCCGCTACATGGCTCTCAAACTGGTCCTGATTGGAAAATAGCATAATGAACTCCGGGTGGCGCAGGCCCTGGAGCGCCTCATCCAAATTCCCCCGTTGACTCATGCCGAAAAACTGTTTCATACTGCTGCCTCCATCTTCTCTCAGGTACCTAAGATTGTATGTCAAAACCATATCCGTGTCAAGATCAACGCTTTAATTTACCAATAAACAAGAGGTTGACGGGCAAGGAGCGGCGGGATCTGCCCCGGCTGGAGCAGGAGGTGTGGAAAAAGATTCTGCTCCCACAGGAGCCGGGCAAGATCCTCCCTTGACACCAGTGAAAAATTGATGATAATAGAACATAAGATAGAGGGAGTTTTTATGAAACTGAGCAAAAATCGTGCGTTGGACGGGATCGACCGCCGGGCAGCGCGGTCAGCGGCGCGACTTTTGACCGGCCGGAGACCGCTTGCCAGGAAAAACAGCCGCGGACCTGCTGTGTAAGGCACTGTCGGCCCGTGGCTTTCATGTGGAGCGTGGCGTGGCGGGCATCGATACCGCCTTTTTGGCCCCCTAATGGGAGCGGCTGGCCTGTGACTGGCATTTTAGCTGAACGACGCTCTGCCTGGAATGAGCCGGCGCGCTGGAGCCTGTCGCAGTGCAGTAGAGAAGAACACCCCGGTGATGCCTACCGCCCTTTGATCCCCGACGAAATCAGACCCCAGGACGCGATCAGTATTCCGGATTGAGTGACGCGGGCTTTAATCAGACATAAGAAAGGACTGATGTACATGTGTAAGGAAAATATCATGGTAGCAGACGGCAACGAGGCCGCGGCCTATGTGGCCTACGCCTTTTCTGAGGTGGCCGCCATCTACCCCATCACCCCCTCCTCCCCCATGGCGGAGAAGACAGACGAGTGGGCCGCCAATGGCCGGAAGAACCTGTACACCCAGCCGGTGAACCTGGTGGAGATGCAGTCGGAGGCCGGCGCCATCGGCGCGGTCCACGGCGCGCTGGAGGCCGGTTCTCTGGCCGTGTCCTTCACCTCCTCCCAGGGGCTGATGCTGATGATCCCCACCATGCACCGGATCAGCGGCACCCGCCAGCCGGCGGTGCTCCATGTGGCGTCCCGCACGGTGGGCACCCACGCCATGTCCATTTTCGGCGACCACAGCGATGTGATGAACTGCCGCCAGACCGGCTTCGCCCTGCTGTCCACTGGCAGCGTGCAGGAGGTGATGGATCTGGCCGGCGTGGCCCACCTGTCCGCCATCCAGTCCAGGATTCCCTTCCTGCACTTCTTCGACGGCTTCCGCACCTCCCACGAGATTCAGAAAATCCGCGCCATCCCCTATGAGGAGTTTGGCAAAATGCTGGACTGGGGGGCGGTGCGCGCTTTCCGGGAGTCCGCGCTCAACCCCTGCCACCCCTCCCTTCGCAACACCGTCCAGAACCCGGACGTGTACTTCCAGTTCCGGGAGGCCAATAACCGCTTCTATGACGGCCTGCCCGATGTGGTAGAAGACTATATGGCCCGGATCAACGCCGTCACCGGCCAGGACTACCACCTGTTCAACTACTACGGCGCGCCCGACGCCGAGCGGGTGGTGGTGGCCATGGGCTCTGTCAGCGGGGCCGCCCGGGAGACAGTGGGCTACCTCAACGCCCTGGGGGAGAAGGTGGGCTACCTCCAGGTCCATCTGTTCAACCCGTTCTCCAAGGAATATTTCCGGAAAGCCCTGCCCGCCAGCGTGAAGAAAATCGCCGTGCTGGACCGGTGCAAGGAGATGGGCGCCGCCGGGGAGCCCCTCTATCTGGCGGTGTGCGCCGCCTTCGCCAACGACAAAAACGCCCCCTACATCTGCGGCGGCCGGTACGGCCTGTCCTCCAAAGACACCACCCCGGCGCAGATCAAGGCGGTGTTTGACCACCTGAACCAGGACGCCCCCATGAACGGGTTTACCGTGGGCATCCGGGACGATGTGACCCATCTCTCCCTCCCCGAGGGGCCCAGCCTGCCCCTGTCCCACAAGAAGATGGTCAGCTGCAAGTTCTGGGGCCTGGGCAGTGACGGCACGGTGGGAGCCAACAAAAATTCCATCAAAATCATCGGCGGCAACACAGATCTGTACACCCAGGCCTACTTTGAGTACGACACCAAGAAGTCCTTCGGCGTCACCCGCAGCCACCTGCGGTTTGGGGAGGAGCCCATCCTCTCCTCCTATCTGGTGAGGGAGGCCGACTTTGTGGCCTGCCACAACCAGTCCTTTTTGGGCAAATATGACATTGTTTCCGAGCTGAAACCCGGCGGTACCTTCCTGCTAAACTGCCGGTGGACGCCGGAGGAGCTGGATCAGACGCTCCCCGGCCAGGTCAAGCGGGGGCTGGCGGAGAAAAACGCCAAGCTGTATATCATCGACGCCAACTCCATCGCTCAGAAGCTGGGCCTGGGCGACCACGCCAGCATGGTGCTCCAGTCGGCCTTCTTCCGTCTGGCGGACATCATCCCCCAGGAGGAGGCCATCACCTACATGAAGCGGGCCGCCGAGAAGTCCTTCAGCAAGAAGGGCGAGGCGGTGGTGCGGATGAACCTGGCCGCCATCGACCAGGGGGCGGATCATGTGGTGGAGGTGCCCATCCCCCAGTCCTGGCTGGCCTGCGCCGGCACTCCCGCCCCCCAGGAGGGGGATGTTCCCGACTTCGTCCGGAACATCATGCGGCCCTGCAACGCCCAGAAGGGCGACGAGCTGCCCGTGTCCACCTTTATCGGCTACGAGGACGGCACCATGCCCCTGGGCACCACCGCGTATGAGAAACGGGGTATCGCCACCCGGATTCCCGTCTGGGACAGCGCCGCCTGTATCCAGTGCAACCGCTGCGCCCTGGTCTGCCCCCACGCCGTCATCCGGCCCTGCCTGCTGGACGGGGCGGAGGCGGGCGCCGCCCCGGAGGGCTTCGTGTCTGTCCCCGCCAACGGGGCAAAGGGGCTCTCCTTCTCCCTCCAGATCAGCGAGATGGACTGTACCGGCTGCGGCTGCTGCGCGGCCTCCTGCCCCATGACCGGCAAGGCCCTGCGGATGGAGCCCGTCACCCGGGACCTGGCCCTCACCCCCGCCTGGGAGTACGGCCTGACCATCCGGGATAAGGGCGTGTTCCAGGCCAACACCGTGAAGGGCAGCCAGTTCCGCCAGCCCCTGTGCGAGTTCTCCGGCGCCTGCGCCGGATGCGGCGAGACCCCCTACGCCAAGCTGTTGACCCAGCTGTACGGCGACCGGATGTACTGGGCCAACGCCACTGGCTGCTCCCAGGCCTGGGGGGCGGCCATGCCCTCCATCCCGTACACTGTCAACCATGAGGGCCGGGGCCCCGCCTGGAGCAACTCCTTGTTTGAGAACAACGCCGAGTTCTGCCTGGGGATGTACCTGTCCGTAAAGCAGCAGCGGCACAAGGTCCGGGCCTGGGTGGAGGAGCTGAGGGAGCTGGAGCCCGGGCTGGGAGCGGTCATCACCTCCTGGCTGGACACCTTCCACGATGTGAACGCCTCCACGCCTGCCTCTGAGCGGCTGGCCGCCGCGCTGAAAGACGCGGCCCTCTCGGGCCGGGCCGGGGAGCTCCAGACCTTAATCCTCCGCCACCCGGAGCACATGGCGAAACAGCCCGTTTGGATGTACGGCGGGGACGGCTGGGCCTACGATATCGGCTTTGGCGGGCTGGACCACGTGATCGCTATGGGGGAGGACATCAACATCCTGGTTGTGGACACCGAGGTCTACTCCAACACCGGCGGCCAGAGCAGCAAGGCCACCCCCCTGGGGGCTGTGGCCCAGTTCCAGGCGGCGGGCAAGCGCAGCGGCAAGAAGGATCTGGGGAAGATGATGATGGCCTACGGCAACTGCTACGTGGCCAGCGTGGCCATGGGGGCCGACCCCAACCAGCTGATGAAGGCCCTCACCGAGGCGGAGGCCTACCCCGGCCCCTCCCTGGTGATCGCCTATGCCCCCTGCATCAACCACGGCATCAAGGCCGGCATGGACCAGGCCCAGGCGGAGATGAAGCGGGCGGTAGACGCGGGCTACTGGCCCCTGTACCGCTACGACCCCTCTAAGGAGCGGGAGAAATTCACCCTGGACTCCAAGGAGCTCACCCTGGACTTCCAGCAGTTCCTGGAGGGCGAGACACGCTACGCCTCCCTCCACAAGACCTTCCCGGAGAACGCCAAAACCTTGTTCGCCCAGGCGGAGCGGGAGGCCAAGGCCCGGTACGAGTCCTACAAGAAGCTGGCCCAACAGGAGCGGTAAAGAGGGGGAGCCATGGACAATCAGAAGGAATATCAGGCCAAGCTGCGTGCGCCGGAGGAAGCTGTCCAGGTGGTCAAAAGCGGCGACTGGATCGACTACGGCTGGTGTACCTGCGCCCCGGAAGCGCTGGACAGGGCCCTGGCCGCCCGGTATCAGGAGCTGTACGACGTGAAGGTCCGGGGGGCGGTGCTCATGTCCCGGCCAGCCATCCTCTCGGTGCCCGACACGGCGGAGCATTTTATCTGGAACTCCTGGCACATGGGCGGGCTGGAGCGCCGCCTGATCGACGAGGGGATCGCCTACTATATCCCCCTGCGCTACTCGGAGCTGCCCCGGTACTACCGGGAAAACGTGGACCCCATCCATGTGGCCATGGTCCAGGCCGCCCCCATGGACGGGGACGGCTATTTCAGCTACGGGCTGAACGCCTCCCACCTCCAGGCCCTGTTTGAGAAGGCGGAGGTGGTGGTGCTGGAGGTCAACCCCAACTATCCCCGCTGTCCCGGCGGGGAGGACGCCAAAATCCACATCAGCCAGGTGGATATGGTGGTGGAAGGGGCGGGCGGCCCCATGAGCCAGATGCCCGCCGCCGCCCCCTCAGAGGTAGACCGCGCGGTGGCCAACCTGATCGTGGCCCAGATTCCCGACGGGGCCTGCCTCCAGCTGGGCATTGGCGGGATGCCCAACGCCGTAGGCTCCCTCATCGCCCGGTCGGATTTGAAAGACCTGGGGGTCCACACAGAGATGTATGTGGACGCCTTTGTGGACATGGCCCGGGCCGGGAAAATCACCGGCCGGCGAAAGTCCATTGACCGGGGGCTGCAGGTGTACGCCTTCGGGGCGGGCACACAGAAGCTGTACGACTACCTCAACGAAAATCCCCAGTGCATGGCGGCCTCGGTGGGCTATACCAACGACGCCCGCACCATCGCCCGGCTGGACAACTTCATCTCCATCAACAACGCGGTGGATGTGGATCTGCTGGGCCAGGTCAACGCCGAGAGCTCCGGCGTCCGGCACATCAGCGGCTCCGGCGGGCAGCAGGACTTCGTCCTGGGGGCCTACCTGTCCCAGGGGGGGAAGAGCTTCATCTGCTGTTCTTCCACCATGACAGACAAAAACGGCGTATTACGAAGCCGGATCCGGCCCGCTTTGAAGGAGGGCTCAGTGGTCACCGATACCCGGTGCAACCTCCACTACCTGGTCACCGAGTACGGCATGGTGAACCTGAAGGGGGCCTCTACCTGGGAGCGGGCGGAGCGGATCATCTCCATCGCCCACCCCAGCTTTCGGGAGGAACTGATCCGGGAGGCGGAGCGGATGAAAATCTGGCGCCGCTCTTACAAGAGAACGGTATAAGCATGGCGCGAACCTTCAGCGCCCCGTGCTCTGGCACGGGATCAGCAAAAAGCAGCGGCGCGTCAGAACGCGATTAAGCTGACCACCCAGGATGGAGGTAATCAGAGGCAGGTGTACCTTCACCATGCCTAGCAGGGTTATCCCAGTGAAGGGTGCCTCTGTAGTTCCCGGCACATGGTATACCTGAGTGGCAGAGCAAAGCGTCCTTGGCGGCTATGGGAGCCGAAGTGTATCTTTAACTATAGCAACGCTTAACAAGGGCACACAGGCCGTTGTATAAGGCGCAGATTATAAAAGGTGCTCAGATTTTCCACTCAAAGGAAACACGGTCGCTGGTGGCCTGAACCTGGGACAAAATAATGTCAGTCACTCGCCGCCGGTCGTCAAAGTCGATGTTGTTCCAGTGATGCAGATGGGCGGACAGAAATTCAATCTTTTGCGGGGAGATCGTTTCAGCGTTCAGCGCCGCAATCTCCTTGATAAGCCGCTGCCGGTTGGCGTCCAGCTCCTCGATTTTACCGTTGGCATAGGACAGCAGAACCGCATTAGCCCCGGTCAGTGTATTCAGCAGTTTTTCAATTTCGTCCTCCACCTGAGCCAGTTCCACATTCAAAACGGTCAGCTTAGGGTTGACAGTCGTTGCCCTGGCGGTCAGAGTTTGAAATTCGGAGAGCTTCTTTACCATTTCTCCATAGACGAATTGTTCAAACTCCGCCGTCCGAAGCGTCCCGCAGCCCTCACAGCTTTTGTTGTCGGCACGCTTGGAGCAGCGAAGATACTGCGTTCCTGTCGGATTGCCTACGCTCATAAGGGCATACCCGCACCGCCCACACTTGATTTTTCCGGCCAGCCAGGTATTCCGAGCCTTGCGCCCGCCCTGGAACGTGATATTTGCTAACAGCTTTTTCCTGCACCGCAGCCAGGTATCAGCAGGGACAATGCCCTCGCTGGGGGCCAGCACAAGGATTTGTCCCCGCAGGTCCTTGTTTTTTCGTTCCTGCACGTCCCGGCCCTGGTAGAGATAGCAGCCATTTGTTCCGGCGAAGTCCGCCGCGTCATTGACTACCACCGCACCCTGGCCCTTGAAAAACTCGTACAGTTCCAAGTCAGCCTGGGCGTAAATCGGATTGCGGAGCAGTTGGGAGATAAAGCCCCGTTTCAACTCCTTGCCGTAAATCAGGATATTGTTTTCAGCAAAGTACCGGGCAATATCTCCGAATGACATGGACGGTTCGGCGTACATCTCGAACATCAACCGGGCGATGTTTGCTGTGGCAGGGTCCGGGATCATCATTTTCGTCCGTATGCCTTGGATGGTGGTGGGCTCCAGCTTGAAGCCATAGGGGGCCGCGCCGCTCATGTGGAAACCACGCTGGCACCGGGAATAGTAAGCGTCGGTCACCCGCTTCTGGATTGTCTCGCGTTCCAGTTGGGCAAACACAATGCAGATGTTCAGCATGGCCCGGCCTATTGGCGTGGAGGTATCAAACTTTTCCGTAGAGGAAACAAACTCCACATTGTACTCCTGGAACAGCTCCATCATGGTTGCGAAGTCCAGAATAGAGCGGCTGATACGGTCCAACTTGTAAACCACAACCCGGCGAATTAAGCCTTGCCTGATGTCAGCTAAAAGCTCCTGGAATTTTGGCCTGTCCGTATTCTTCCCGGAGTAGCCCTTATCTTGATAATCCTTGTGGTTCCCACCCCTTAACTCATATTTGCAGAACTCGATTTGACTTTCAATGCTGATACTGTCCTTGCGGTCTACGGACTGTCTGGCGTAGATAGCGTCGATACGGTTTTCCATGATAGCTCCTTTCCTGTCGGGAAATGGAGCTGTCAACCTTTACAAATATATTATACCAAAGACAGCCCCAAGGCACAAGGATGTGGGAAAACGCAGAAAGACAGCACCCGGAAAAGTGCTGTCTTTCAACCTTGCCCCACCTCTGGTCACGGTGACCAGAAGCCCAGCGAGGATAATTCCATTTCGATCTATAATTGCGCCGTATTTGCCACGCACCCCGGCACAGGGGAGCACCCCAGGCCGCCGGCGGCTCCGGCTGTCATAGCTCCGCAGGATTGCGAAGCTCCCCCGCAAGTCTATGGGAGGGCGTGAGCAAGTTTCATTATCCCCCGTGCTGTCGTCGCGCCCGGCCTGCCACAACCGGGTCAAAGGTTCGCGTTGATCGCTCGGTCCGCTTTCTTCACCTCCTCAAGCGGGCTGTCCTGGCGGCGCGCCTTTCGTCGCTATTCACACAGGTTTTGTGCCTGGAATACTGTGTATTCAGTTGTCCTCAGTGTATAAGCCTCCTTACCTATCAGGCGGGAAAAGGGCCGTTTGTTGCTCCCTACCTGTAAAAATTTTTCAAAATTTCACAGAGATTTTTCAAGCCCCGGCGAATACTGCTGCAAATAGAGCTTTCCACCACATTTTCAGCCCTGGCAATCTCGGACTTTTTCTTGCCCAGAATGTAGTGGGCATACACTCTCCGGGCCTGGATGGGTGGGAGACGGTCAAGGGCGGCGTAGAGGACGGAACGGTTTTCCTCGTCCAGAATGATTTCCTCCGGGGTCAGGGGAGGGAACATCACATCCGGCTCAAAGCCGGGGTCAACGTCCAGGGAACACTCATTATGCTCCCTCTTGCGGCGCTTGTAGCTGTCACACTGACGGCCCCCGATGGAGAGAACGACGGCGATTTCGTCGGAGACTTCCAGGGTGATATTTTCGGTCAGGTGGGGATAGTAGCGGTTCAGTTTAATAGTTGTCATATGTAACCTCCATTTCGATGTTGGCGGAAAGGGACAGATCGAAATGGAGGGGCGGGGAGCGGCAGCGAGCCTCTGGACACGGTGACCAGAAGCGCCGGGATAAAAAAACGCCCGCACAGCGCAAGGCTATACGGACGTGTCTGGGCAACGGGATATTACAATTTTCGCGGTTGCGGCCAGGGCTGCCCTTTAGGGGGAAAGGGCTTTTTTTGACAAGTCAGGTGGGGGAATAAAATAGAAAGGCACAGCATTAACCTCCTAACGGCTGCCATACCTTTCGATAGAAAAGCCGATAACCGCATTTTTCATCTGCGTGTTATCGGCCCTGCGTCTATGCGTCTGGCTCTTTGATAACTGTTATTTTCAAATTCTTTGCGTCAATTATAGTTTCCTTTTTGCATTTTGGACAGAAAAGAGGATAATTTCTTAAGACAGTATCCTCTCGTATTCTGTCGCGGGTCTTATTCCCGCATATAGGGCAAAGTATCCATTCCATTAACATTTACCACCTTAACTTTTCGCTAATTGTTCTTAAGGGCGTTTTCAACTGCCTTTTTCAAAACTGTACTGGAATTGGTTGCGCCTGTTACGGCATCAACATCTATCCTCTGTTCTGAAATAATTTTCTCAACAACTGCTTCCGCAGCTTGGCCACGCTCATTTTTGTGTTCTAAAATACGGATGTTTGTAATTGCTCCACCATGTACTGTAACTTCTACTTTAGCATGGATGAAATTAACATCGCATTCGCCAATATAGACCCCATTCGGAATATCCGAAAGGCTGATTTCTTCAATAGAAATTTCACTTACAGCGTGCTTATAATCGGCCACTTGCTTCAAATAGATCGCAAGAAAAATGCCTCCTACCAAAATAGCTAAAGCAATAATGGTTACGGTTGCTTTTTTTATAGAGCATTTCATCTCCAACACCTCTCTATTTTTCGCAATATCTGTTCAGGTACTTTCTTTGCTTTACCAGCATTTGCACAGACTACTTTCCCCATTGACTTCATCCCAGCGGTTTTGAAAAATTCGTCCATGTTTCGTATTGCTCCCCTGCTCTGTCCAAATAACCACGAAAATGGGGCTGGCGTATTGCAGGCGGTCAAGAGCATATATTTTTTCCCGGACAATCGAGGTTCTGGAAATGTTGCAGTTTCTTTCATAGCCGTTCCCAGCAAACGGTCAAACAGATTTTTTACCGGGGCGGGGACATTAGCCCAATATGTAGGTGCCGCAAGAAGTACAATTTGACTTTCGTGAAACAATAGAACGATTTCTTGCATATCGTCTTTTTGAATACACATTCCAGAGTCCAGACACCTTCTGCATCCAGTACAAAAGGATATTTGCTTTTCGTACAAATTGATTTTGCTCACGATATATCCAGCTTTTTCTGCTTCGCGGATTGAATAGTCTAACATGGTGGCAGTTACTCCATCCGCACGAGGACTGCCTAAAATAGCAAGTACCTTTTTTGAATTCACTGTGTTTCCTCCGTATTTGCAATAGATTGATAAATCATGTTAAAGCCGTGTTGAAGAAATTCGTTTGGGGACAAGCCCATTTCCTTTTGGATGTAGTCCTTTTTATTCGCTGCCAAAAGAATAAGTCCCGATAGCATCCCCCAACATGAAAATGATGTTGGTATAAGTTCCATATCACGGCGCAGATCACCGCTTTCAATACCGGACAGCAAAAGTCCTTTTATCATTTTGTTTATTTCTTCTCCTACCTGATAACTTTCTTTTTCTTCCGGGAAGAAATCCTGGTTTTCAAAATTGATATTGATTTTTTCAAGCGTCATCTTAAAATAAAAAGGATATTCTTCCTGATACCGTACTAACTCTTTGCAAATCAAGTCGTACTTTGCCCTTGTTGACTTTTGATGTTGTAAAGCAGAAGAAATATAGGAACAAAGTTTTTTCATGCTGTCTAACACTAATATGCTTACAATTTCTTCCTTGTTTTCAAAGTACACATAGAGAGTTGCCTTGCTATATCCTGCCGCCTTAGCTATGTCATCCATAGACGTTGAGGAAATACCTCTTTCAGCAAATAATTGAGAGGCCACAGATGCAATGTTTTCCCGATGTACACTTCTTGGCTCCTTTTTTCGTCGGCCCATAGTATCTCCCCCTATAATTAAACTCTTAGTTTAATTATAGGGGGAGATAGGTGTTTTGTCAATAGCCACATACATAATTTTGCGGGAGTTTCCAAGGGAGCACGTAAGTGGCAAGCAGGGCAAGTGTATAACACTTGCGATTTTCGCCTTGCGAAAATGCTTGTTGGGGTGCCCCCAAACCCGCCGGGAGCTTCTGGTCACCGTGACCAGAAGCTCCCCTGTCTGCGGCCCCGTCGCTATCGCTCCTGGGCCTTATGCGCTTACAGCGCCACTATCTCCGAAGGTCTCTCCAGCAGTTCAGAGAGCGGTTCCCATAAATCCGCATAATCTTTTTGCAGAGCCTTGATTTCATTGGGGTAAACTCCTCCTTGGGTATTTGCCCGGACAGCAATCTGATTGAGATTATTTGCGCACCGCCTTTGCAGAGAGACGATTTCTTTGACAGGAGCGAGGTCAACATGAAGTACATAGCCGTTAAGAGCCATTTTTCTCATATATGCTGAAAGGTTGCGAATACCCACGTCTGCCATGCGCTCCTGGATTTTTGCCTGTTC
>CAMTMC010000051.1 GCA_947073515.1 uncultured bacterium
CGGCCCGGCGCCGTGTTTCCGGGCGGCAGCCAGAGGGGAACGATCCTCTTGACAAGGACGGACTATTGTGATAGTCTATGATTAGACTATCGTGATAGTCCAGATAAGGAGGGGTTCTGATGGAACTGAAACTGCATGATTCCGAGCGGAAGGTGATGGAGGCGCTGTGGGAGGCGGACGCGCCTCTCCCGGCCAAGGAGATCGCCGCCCGCCTGGGGGAGCGGGTGGGGTGGAACAAGAACACCACCTACACCGTGATCAAAAAATGCGTGGAGAAAGGCGCCATTGAGCGCCGGGAGCCCAACTTCCAGTGCGTCCCCCTGGTCCGCCGGGAGGAGGCCCAGGCCGCCGCCGCCGCCGACCTGGTGGACAAGGTTTTCAACGGCTCCGCCAGCCTGCTGTTCGCCTCTCTCCTCAACGGCAAGCAGCTGCCCCCGGAGGAGATCCGCCGCCTGCGGGCGATGATCGACGAGATGGAATGAGGTGGGCGTTTTGACCATCCTGGAAATGAGCGCCGGCGGCTCGCTGCTGATTGCCGTCATCCTGCTCCTGCGCCGGGCGGCCCTGTTCCGCCTGCCCAAGTGGTCCTTCCTGCTGCTGTGGGCGGCGGCGCTGTGCCGGCTGCTGATCCCATTCAGCGTGCCGTCCCAGTTCAGCGTCTACAACGGGGCGGCCTGGTTCTCCCAGGCGGCGGAACAGGAGGAGGCCCCCGCCGGGCCCTCCGGACCGTCCGGAACAGCGAGGGCCCCCGCTCCCCCGCCCCGGGCCGCCGGGCCTGAGCCCTCCACAAACGACACCTGGACACCTCCCGCCGCCGCCCGGCCGGAGCGCTCCCCCGTCTCCCCCCTGGCCGCCGTCTATCTGGCGGGCAGCACCCTATGCGGGCTGTTCTTTGCCGCCGCCTACGGGGCGGGATTCCGCCGGTTCCGGGGGGCCCGGCCCGCAGACACGCCCTTTCTCCGCCAGTGGCGGGAGGAGCATCCCACTCTCCTGCCGGTGCGTGTCAAAATCTGCGGGGCGGTCCGCTCCCCCATGGCCTGCGGCCTGCTGAGGCCGGTGATCCTGCTGCCGGAACACACAGACTGGTCCGATGAGACCCGGCTGACCTATGCCCTTACCCACGAGTATGTCCATATCCGCCGGGGCGACCTGGCCTGGAAGCCGCTGCTGGCCGCCGCCCTGTGCCTGCACTGGTTCAATCCCCTGGTCTGGCTCCTGTACATCCGGGCCAACCAGGATTTGGAGCTAGCCTGTGACGAGGCCGTGATCCGGATCCTGGGCCTGGACAACCGAAAAAATTACGCCTATGCCCTCATCTCCTCGGCGGAAAACTCCTTTTCCCCCCTTCAGGTCACCTACACCACTAAAAATCATATGGAAGAAAGGATTCGTGCCATTATGAAGATGAAACCAAAATCCGCCGGAATGATCCTCGCCGCCGCCGTTCTGGTGGCCGGGATCACCACCGTGTTCGCCACCTCCCCCCAGCTCCCCGCGTCCCAGGGGATCCAGCAGCTGCCCTCCGCCGCCATGTCCAACCCCGGCCAGGGGGACGCCCCAGGTCAGGCCCAGAGCGGAGGCGGGCCCGCCTCCAGCATCCCCCAGGAGACCGGCCTCCTGTGGCCCCTGCCCCAGGAGTACCGGGAGATCAGCCTCTCGTTCCAGACCCGGGTCCACCCCGTCACCGGCGAGGAGACCGTCCACCCGGGCATCGACATCGCCGCCCCGAAAGATACCCCGGTGTTCGCCGCCAAGGGCGGCGTGGTGGCACGGTCTGAGTTGGACAGCGGCAGCGCTTACGGCAATCTGGCGGAGATCTCCCACAGCGACGGCTCCAGCACCCTCTACGCCCACCTGAGCCAGCGGGCCGTGGAGGCGGGCCAGACCGTGAGCCAGGGGGATACCATCGGAACCGTGGGGGCCACCGGCAGAGCCACCGGCCCTGTCCTCCACTTCGGCATTTTTATCGACGGCAGCCCCGTGGACCCGGAGGGGAGGTTCCAGCTAGGGGCGGCCCCCGTTGAGACGGCAGATCATGCCGCCGCCGGCCAGCCTGTCGATTTACAGGCGATCTTCGGAGACCAAGCCTGGACCGTGGACGGCGCCATGGCCCGGCGCCATTAGACCTCCAATGAGGCGACGGAGCTGCCCGATTTCTATGATCTCTTCCCCGCCGATTGGACTGTCCCCAATCTCGGCCCCGTGACCATTTCCAACAAGTCTGACCTCCTCCCCGCCGGGTCACTCAAACTCCCCACCAATTCTGTCTACCTCCGCACCACCCAGCTGATCCCCAGCCAGGCGGAGGCGGGCACGAGCCCCTCCCCGTTCTATTGTTTCCAAATCGATGAGGCCAACCGGGACGTTGGCGTTATGGTCACCACCTACGGCCACGACCGCCACGCCCTCTATAACGCCGCCTTTGTGGATTCTGAGGGGTTCCTGCTGGGCTGGGTCCCCGGTTTGGAGGTGCGCGAGGATGTCGCCGTCGTTCGGAATCTTCAGCCGGGCCGCGCGTACGGCGTTATTGTCACCATGGAGAAGCAGACCGGGAGCGGACAACTCCTGGTTGACTATGCGGACATCTTGGCCCCGTATAAGTCATACAGCACCAGCGGCTCCCCCGCCGCCCAGCAGACCACGCCGGGGAACCGCTGGGATGTGCCGGAAAATCCCATCCCCGAGAGGACCACCCTCTCCACAGCTGATGAACAGGATCTCCACGAGCTGATGATGTACCTTCGCCTGGAACGGGGCTACGCCGGTTCCCTGGGCTTCGTCACCCACCCCGATGGACGCAAGGATGTCATTGTAGCGGAGGGTGACTGGGCCTATGGTAAGGTGGAAATCCCGGAAAACCTGACACCCGACGGCAACTACCCTGTGAACAGCAGGGGCGAGACCTACGGAAAAATTCTACAGAGCAGTTTTGTGGGGTACGACCCGGATCTGGTAGAGGTGGTGGCCTCCAACGGGGCCGAGGGCTACGCCTTGAAGCGCGAGTTGGAGTACTGCGGCTACCAGGGGCCCACGGTGACAAATGAGGATTGGGACGCCTATCAGGAGTGGCTCAAAACCCAGCCCGCCCGGATCCACATTCCTGTCTACGACGTGAACCGTGACAATGTGGTGGGTTATTTCGAGATGGAAAACTATCGGGGCGCTGACTTCCCCCAGGAACGGATTGATGAGATCCTCTCCGATGTGGAGGAACAGCTGCGCAAGAACCCGGATCGGACAGAACTGGAAATTGAGGAAGCTATTGCGGGGTACGCCACTAACTATGAATGGACTTGAGCCGCCACTCATACTGATAACAACGGGAACGCCTGGCAAAGCCCGGCGTTCCTCGGTCTATTCTGATATCCACCTGGTATGGGCCAGCCGCTTTCAGTACGGGCTTCCAGGTTTACACCAAAGCCAAACATAGCCTTTAATAATGAGAAAATGTTGGAAAACCGTTGCCGCAGAGGGGGCTAAGTTCTATAAAACCCAGTTATATTAAGGCTTTCCCGTTCTCTAAAATCACTCCCACTTGTTGCTGGGTATCATATTCTAACGGATTTTGCTTTAGAAATATGATACCCTGTTCTTTTGATTATTTGATATATCCATATTACCCAGCCTATACGATGGGCTGTTATCAAATTGTTATCAAACGTGATAAGCCTGCAAGGATGTAATTTTTTTGCAGACCGGAAAGAGCAGTATAGAAGTTTCCGCTACAGTTGAGTGTTCTCTCTCAAATCAGCGGCGTTAAGACACTCCTTGACCCTGGCATAATAAATACGCAGGAACCTGTTCTAAGCGGCGGTCATGTAGACGAAATAAGGCTTGCCCTCGGAGCATTTCTTGTTCAGGAACTGGTAGACCGGCTCGTCAGCGGGGGCCTTGCGCAGATAGGTGCAGACGATCTGGTACGAGGTCTTGCGCAGAAGGGGAGAGCCGCGTTTGGTGGTTGGATTGCTCTTGTATCCCAACATAATGGGCGGTTTTATCCATGTACCCGCCCACCACTAGCATCCCAAACGGATCGGCAAGCCCTACGACAGGGGGTCATACGATGCTTGAGGAAACACGCGGCGCCCGCTGCCAGCGCTGCAAACACTATATGGAACAGCAGAGTCTGGACGTTCTAATCACTCTCTCCCCCGAAAACGTGCTGTATTTCGCCGAAACCTACATCCAGACGCAGACCTCAATCCAGGATCGTCTGGCTATCGCGGTCATGCCGCTGGACGGAAGCCCGGCCATGATCGCCTGTCAGATTGAAAAGCCCTCTGTCGAGGCGGAGACCTGGATCTCGGGCCGCTGCTACTATGTGGAGGGACAGCTCTCTCCCATTGCGCTGATGGCGGAGGTTTTGAAGGAAAAACACCTGGAGAACAGGCGTATCGGCATTGAGCGAACTATCTGATGGCCACTTATTACTGTGAGTTGGTGCAACTCCTCCCGCAGGCACAGTTTGTTCCCTGTTCCCGAATCTTCGACCAGATCCGGGCTGTGAAAGAGCTACGGGAGATCAAGTTGCTGTCCCGCGCTGGGCTTCAAACTGTATGCGCCATTGAGGCCACGGTAAAAATGACCCGTGTAGTCGAGTCTGAGAACAATCTGGCCGTGCGTATGATTAAGAATATGTTTGACGGCGGCGCCCAGTCCCTCGAGTTCATGTGCCTGGGGAGTGGCCTGCGCTCTGAGATGGCCCACTGCGCCCCTGATCCCGGCGTGCTTTTGGAAGACGGGAGTGTCATCCACCTGGACTTTGGCGGGAAGTTCGACCATTACAACTCTGACATCGCCAGAGATATCTTTGTGGGCCGCCGCAATCCCCGGCACGCTGACATTTACAAACGTCTGACAGACTGCTATGTCCAGGGGATTGAGCAACTCAGGCCCGGCGTCCGGGCCTGCGACATCTATCAGTTTACGGAGGAGCGTTTCGAACAGGCCGGACTCCCCTTTACCATGAGCCTGGTGGGCCACGGCCTCGGTACGGGGTCCACGAGCTGCCCATGCTGGTTGCTGGGGAGACCAAAACCCTGGAGGAGGATATGATGCTCTGCTACGAGATCCGCACCATCGTAGACGGATACCGCTACCACATTGAGGACCTAATCCACATCACCGCCGGCGGACATGAGGTGCTGTCTCAGCCTGAGCTAGATCCCACGATACTCTGGATTCAGCCGGACCTGTTTTAAAGAACCATTGATTTAGTCAGTGCTTCCCTAAGCGATAGGCAAGCCGCCGCGCCCTCGTCCCAACGGCACGGCGGCAGACATAAGGAGAACAACTATGGTTGAAACAGTTTACACCCCCAACGCGCCCGTGAGCAAATTCCCGATTTCCCAGGCAACAAAGGCAGGCTGCCTCTACTTCTTGTCCGGCCAGACTGGGATTGATCCCGTTTCCGGCCTGTTGGCCGGTGATACGATTGAACAAGCAGTCCGAACAGGCGATGAGAAATATCGGCGCGATTCTAGAGAGCCAGGGGCTTGATTTTACTGATGTCGCGCATGTGACCTGTTATATGAGTGACATGCGCGACACCCTCAGGTTCAACACCGTCTTCGAGCAGTATTTTGTCAGCCAGCCCGCCCGCTCCTGTTTTGCCGTTCAAGAACTTCCACATCAGTGCCTGTGCTAGCTGGAAGTCATCGCGGCCGCGAAGGAAACATAGATCCAACGAAGCTCAGGTATCAACCCGGGCTTTGTTGTAAAAGAAAACCCGGTACCTGTGTGGTACCGGGTTTTTCTCTGTCTTTTGACGCCAGGAAGCTCCAACAGCCCTCAATTCTTCCGGTTGCCCAGGAAGCGCAGAAGGTACAGGAAGAGGTTGATGAAATCCAGGTAGAGCTGCAGGGCGGAGAAGATCGACGCCTTGGCCAGCATATCCGGGTAGCCGGCGTAGTAGTTGTAGTAGGATTTGATCTTCTGGGTGTCATAGGCGGTATAACCCAGGAAGACGGCGATGCCCACCAGGCAGACGACCCGATCCAACACCTCCAGCCCAGGGATAAACAGGGACACCACCCCGAAAATGATGAGGAAAATCAGCCCGGAGAACAGGATGGGGCCCAGGCCGGTAAGATCCCGCTTGGTCAGGTAGCCGTAGGCCGCCAGGGCGCCAAAATATACGCCGGTGAGCAGGAAGCACAGCACCACAGCCATCAGCTCATAGACGAACAGATAGATGGACAGGGTAAAGCCGAAAATGGCGGAAAACAGCAGGAACATGGTGATGGCTGTCCCCACTCCCATCTTTTCAATCCTCCGGGCCATGGTGACAGAAAGAATCAGAGTGGCGACCAGGGCGATCAGGTGGATATAGGGCATGGTGTACATGACGTACAGGGTAAAGCGGGTGGCCCAGCAGGCCACCATCACCACACCGGTAACCAGCAGGCCCAGCATCACCCACAGGAAGGTTTTTGCGGTATAGTGGCCCAGAGAGTAATTCTGAGACGCGGGCGTATAGCTGCGGTCAAACTCGTACGGATCAAAGCTCATAATATATCTCCTTTCCTGACGGCGGACCAGGGGTCCTCTTGAAGTTTGGATGGGTCTATTATACGCCATTGTTCTGGAAAAATCAAGTGCGCGCCAGCATCGGAGTGTCCGCCGGGAAGATTTGTTCCTGGGTTTCCTCACCCCACCGCGTCCCGCCAGGGGACATCCCGAAAGACCTCCCCCGACTCCAGCGCCTCCACCGTGCCGGCGGAAAGGTCCAGGATATGGGCGGAGAACTCCGCCGCCCGCTCCCCGGGCAGGAGGGCGGACAGCACCACATCGGCGCCGTAGTCCACATTTTCCATCACGCCGCCGAAGGACAGCACCTCCCGGCGCATGGACTCAAACTGGCCGTACGTACAGGGGATCTCCAGGGCGGCCCACCGGCGGACCACAGAAATCCCCGCCCCGTCCAGGGCGTCCTTGGCCGCCTGGGTGTAGGCCCGGACTAACCCCCCGGCCCCCAGCAGGACCCCGCCGAAGTACCGGGTGACCACGCACGCCACGTTCTCCACGCCCTCCCGCTGGAAGACGTTGAGCATGGGCCGGCCCGCCGTCCCCTGGGGCTCGCCATCGTCGGAGTAGCGCTCCACGCCCCCCTCTCTCAGCCGGTAGCACCAGCAGTTGTGCCGGGCGTCATAGTGCCTCTTTTTTGTCTCCTCGATCCGGGCCCGGGCCTCCTCCTCAGAGGCCACCCGCCACACATGGCCGATGAATCGGGATCGTTTTTCCACAAATTCCCGCTGGCTCTCCCGGGTGGGGATGTAATATTCTGGCATACATTTGCCTCCTTTGCAGGGGTTGTCCCCTGCGGGGACGGGGGGTATTTCGCCGCTCCGGCGGCGAGTCACTTTCTGAACGATCAGAAAGTGACCAAAGAATCGCTGGGAGTTGGCTCAGATGGACATTCGGCTTCGCCTCGGTGTCCATAGTCGCCCAACCCCCAGACCCCCAATTTACGGGGGAGCACAGAAAAGATGGTCCGGAGGAGCAGACCCGGCGCCGGGAAACCTCTGGATACCGCTCTAGACGCCGCGCGTCGTCGCAAAGTCCACTACACTCGCAACTCCCTTGCTGGAATTGCTCGCTGCGTTCCCTTGCTCCTCCTCTCCAAACCGGACCCGCTGCGCTGGGCTCCGGTTTGGGTGCGGCCTTCGGCCGCTTTTAGGGCGCAACCCCGGGGCGCGGCGGTGATCCGCCCCTACCCCTCCTCCGGGAAAACTTTAATTTCCAGCGCTTCACAGATACGGAAAAACTGCTCCAAAGAGGGATTTTTCCTTCCCCGCTCAATTTCGCTCAAAAATGTCTGTGTAATACCCAACCGCTTAGCCAACTGGTGTTGGCTCAAGCCAAGAGCCTCCCGCTTTCGCTTTAGGATCAGTCGGTAATTTTCCATTTTATCACCCTCTGTACATATTATAGCTGACAGCTATTGATTTGAAAATGAGAGCTTTTAGCTCTTGACAGACAGAGAACCAAAAGCTATAATAGCTGCAAGCTCTTAATCGAGGTGATTCTTATGGAAGACCGCCCCACCTGGCTGGAAATTTTTTCTGAGTCCTGTGACAAACTGCTGACCTACTCCATCCTTCTCCACGCCGCCGTCCTGCACCTGGAGGACCCCGCCCTCCACATCACCCCCGCCCAGCGGCGGGAGGCGCTGATCCACCTGCTGGACTTCCTGGAGCAGCACGTCCACGAGCTGTGCCGCCTGAAAACGCAGCTAGGGACGGCCCTGTAACCGGGGCCGTCCCTTCTTTCATTCTTCCCAGGGCTCCTTATGGGGCTTCCAGCCCTCCACCAGGGGGCCCAGCTGGCCAATGACCTTGGGGGTGCAGACAGCGGCCACGTCGATGGTGTCGCCGTACTCCACAGACTCCACCTTGGCGTCCTGGTACAGCTTGTCCAGCAGCCCGCCCCTGTCGTAGGGCAGGTGGATGACCACCCGCCTCGCCCCGTTGTCCAGCACCTTGCCGATGGCGGCCAGCAGGTCGGGCATCCCCTCGCCGGTCTTGGCGGAGATAGACACCCGCCCCTCCCCGTGGGGCCGGATCTCGCCGGTCCACAGGTCGCACTTGTTAAAGACCTCGATCCGGGGGGTCTGGTCGGCCCCCAGCTCGTGAATGAGCTGGTCCACCACCTGGGCCTGCTCCCGCCACTCCGGGCTGGAGGCGTCGATCACATGGAGGAGCAGGTCGGCGAAGGACAGCTCCTCCAGGGTGGCCTTGAAGGCCTCCACCAGGTGGTGGGGCAGCTTCCGGATAAAACCCACCGTGTCCGACAGCAGGACGGTGCAGGTGTCAGAGATCTCCAGGGTGCGGGTAGTGGTGTCCAGGGTGTCAAATAGCCGGTTGTTGGCGGGGATCTCCGCCCCGGTCAGGTGGTTGAGGAGTGTGGATTTGCCGGCGTTGGTGTAGCCCACGATGGCCACCACCGGCACCTCGTTTTTGATCCGCCGCTCCCGCTGGGTGGCCCGCACCCGGCGCACGTCTTTCAGCTCCGACTCCAGCTTGGAGATTTTTTTGCGGATGTGCCGCCGGTCGCTCTCCAGCTGGGTCTCGCCGGGGCCCCGGGTGCCGATGGCGCCCTCCTGCCGCTCCAGGTGCTTCCACATGCCCAGCAGCCGGGGCAGCAGGTACTTATACTGGGCCAGCTCCACCTGGAGGCGGCCCTCCCGGGTCCTGGCCCGCTGGGCGAAGATGTCCAGAATCAGGGCGGAGCGGTCCAGCACCGGGACTTTCAACTCCTCGGTGAGGGCCCGCTGCTGGGAGGGGGACAGGGCGTTGTCAAAGATGACCATATCCGCCCCCATCGCCCCCACCAGCTCCTTGACCTCCGCCACCTTGCCCTCGCCGATGAAGGTGCGGGCGTCGGGGCTGTCCTTGGACTGGGTCACGGTGCCCACGGTCCGGCCCCCCGCCGTCTCCAGCAGGGCGGACAGCTCCTCCATGGACTCCTCCGTGGCGTTCTCCTCCCGGGACAGGCTGAAGGCGTTCAGCCCCACCAGCACCGCCCGATTAAACTGTGTTTTTTCTTGTATTTCTGCCATATAAACCAAATTTCCTCGTTTCCATACTATTGTGAGTCTTCCCCCACAGGGCGGGCTGCGACCGCCCTCTACGACAGCTTTCGCTCATAGACCTCCAGCACATAGGGCCTGCCGTCCCGCTGGTCAACGCAGGGGCCCTCCGATGCCAGGGTGAAGCCGCAGGAGATAATCAGCGCCTTAGAGGCTGTATTTTCTGACCGGGCAGAGCAGCGGAACTCGGTCCCGCCCCGGCTCCGGGCGATATCCATCAGCAGCTGCAAAATCTGCCGGCCGTAGCCCCGGCCCACAAACTCCGGCCCCAGGGCGATGCTGGTCTCCTGCCAGACGCCGGGGGAGGCCTCCGCCAGACCGGCCCAGCCGATGGCTTGGCCGCTGGGCTTCTCCCGGACCAGCCAGACGTCGTGCTCCCTCTGCCAGGCGATGGTCCGTTCCATCCGGGCCCTGGCCTCCTCCTCCCGGCTGGTGACCTGCCACAGCATATATCGGGCCGTCTCGGGCCGGGACCACACGTTGCGGTACATGTCCTCCCAGTCCTCAAACCTGGCCTTGGCCAGGATCAGGTCACGGGTCTCCATGGCCGGCCCCCTCCGCCAGATTCTCCCGGCTCCACGCCAGCATCTCGTAGAGCAGCGGGGTAAACCGCTCCCCCAGCGGGGTCAGGGTGTACTCCACCCGGGGCGGCACCTGGCCGAACACCTCCCGGTGGAGGAAGCCGTCCTCCTCCAGCTCCCGGAGCTGCCGGGTGAGGGTGGACTGGGTGATCCCCTCCAGCCGGCGGCGCAGCTCCCCGAACCGCTGGACCTTGTAAACGGCCACATACCACAAAATTAAAATTTTCCACTTGCCCCCCAGCACCGACTGGAGCCGGCCCATGGCCTCGCACCGGGCCAGGTTCTCGGGGGCGGTAAACTTGTTGTCCGCCATGCCTGTCCCCTCACGGTATAAAAAAAGGTACTAATTCCAAAAAAAGATCGTACTTGCGCCCTTTTCCCCTGTGTAGTATGGTAATGGCAACGGCGGAGGGCCCCCGCCGGCCAATCCAGAAAAGGAGCGTTTGTTATGCACTTTACCGGCACCATCTGGAGGCCGCCCTACGAGGCCGCCTCCCTGCTCATCCAGGTCACGGCGGGCTGTACCCACCACCGGTGCAAGTTCTGCACCCTCTACAGCGGCCTGCCCTTCCGGGTGTCCCCGCCGGAGGAGATCGAGGCCGACCTGCTGGAGGCCCAGACCGCCCTCCACTCCCCCATGGGGAAGCTGTCCGCCGCCCTCCAGGGCCTGCCCGCCCCGGCGGGGCCCGGCCGGGCCTTCCTCACCGGGGCCAACCCCTTTGTCCTGAAGACGGAGCGGCTGCTGGAGACCGCCCGGCTCATCGGGCAATACTTCCCTTCCGTGGAGACGGCGGGCTGCTTCGCCCGGGTCACCGACGTGGGGCTGAAGACTGACAGGGAGCTGGAACAGCTCCGGGCCGCCGGGTACGATGGCCTGACCATCGGCGTGGAGACGGGGCACGGCCCCTCTCTGGCCTTCATGGACAAGGGCTATGCCCCGGAGGACATTGTAACCCAGTGCCGCCGGCTGGACCGGGCGGGGATCGGCTACCACCTCTTCTACCTCACCGGCATCGCCGGGGCGGGACGGGGGGAGGAGAACGCCCGGGCCAGCGCGGAGCTGTTCAACCAGCTCCACCCCCGGCTCATCGGCTCCTCCATGCTCACCATCTACCCCGACTCCCGGCTGTACCAGGAGATCCAGGCGGGCGCCTGGACGGAGGCGGGGGAGCTGGAAAAATTCCAGGAGCTGAAAACCCTGGTCTCCCGCCTGGACATCCCCGTCACCTTCGCCGCCCTGGGGGCCTCCAACGCCTACCAGTTCCACGGGGAGCTCCCCCGGGGCCGGGAGGCCCTCCTGGCCGCCCTGGACGGGATCATCCGCCGGGAGAGCGAGGAGCGGCTGCGGTCCTACCGGGCCGCCCTGCCCCATTTGTAGAACCGGTATTCATAAGGGAAAATGCCGGATGAGCGAGGAAGTTTGTCTGGCCCGCAAGGCGGGAAATCGCAGGAATCCTGGGTGGATTTCAAGATTTCCCAACGAAGCGGGGCGGCAAAATTCCCGCTTAGAGCCTGTTTCATATCTCCAGGTGTGCCGGATGAGCGTGGATTTTTTTGCCGG
>CAMTMC010000052.1 GCA_947073515.1 uncultured bacterium
ACCGTTTCGGTCACCCAGGCGACCAGCCTTCTGCGTTTCACCAGGCCCCGGGCCCACGTGACCATCACCTCCAGTGCGGCCTGGCCGCCGCCCTGCTGGGCTGCGGCGTGCTGCTGGCGGGGGACGCGCTGTTCACCGGCCTGGCCCGGGCCTTCCGGCTGAAGGTGGGGATGGACACCCTCTCCCTGCTGGCCTGCCTGTTCACCCTGGGGGACGGCGTCCGGCTGGCCCTGTCTGAGCCCGACCCGGACCGCCTGCCCTACTCGGTGGTGTGCCTGGCGGGGCTGTTCTGCCTGCTCCACGGCGCCTACCACAAGCGGCGGGCCCTGCGCCTGAGCTGCCGCGCGGCGGCGGCCTCCACCACCCCCTACCGGGTCACCCTGGACGAGGGGAAGTGGAACGGCCGGGACACCTACGCCAAGTGGGCCGGCACCGCCCAGGGCTTCGGCAGCCAGATCCAGATGGACGACGGCGCCCAGCGGATCTTCCGCCGGCTGTGCCCCCTGCTGCTCATCGAGGGGGTGCTGCTGGCCCTGCTGTCCTCCTACGGCAAGGACAGCCCCGACCGCCTGCTGTGGGCCCTGTCCGCCCTGTTCTCCGCCGCCGCCGCCTTTGGCGGCTCGGTGGCCTACGGCCGGCCCTGCCACCTTGTGGAAGGGCCGGCTGGCCGGGGATCGCCCAGTCCCGCCCCGGCGGGCGGGTGCTCATCACCGACGGGGACCTCTTCCCCCCGGGCTACGTGGAGCTCAACGGCTACAAGGTGCTCCCCGACTTCCCCGCCGAGCGGGTGGTGGCCTACACCGCCACCCTCATCCGGGACTCGGGCAGCGCCCTGGCCAAGCTGTTCCACGACCAGCTCCGGGCCATGGGCGGGCTGATGCGCAACGCCCAGTCCCTGGCCTTTCACGAGGGGGGCGGCCTGTCCGCCAACATCCGGGGGGACCAGGTGCTGGTGGGCTCCGCCGCCTTTATGAAGCTGATGGAGGTGGGCCTGCCCCAGGGGCTGAACGTGAAAAACGCCGTGTTCTGCGCCATCGACGGCGAGCTGGCCGGCATCTTCGCCCTGAACTACTCCCTGCCCGACACCGTCTTCCCCGCCCTGGAGGAGCTGCTCCTGGAGAAGATCGGCCCCGTGCTGGCCACCCGGGACTTCAACATCATCCCCGCCATGCTCCAGCAGCGGTTCAAGCTGGCGGCGGACAAGATGGACTTCCCCCAGGTGTCCCGCCGCCGGGAGCTGTCCGACCCGGACCAGCCCCACAGCGATACCCTCACCGCCCTGCTGTGCCGGGAGGGGCTCTACCCCTTCGCCGAGGCCATCACCGCCGCCAAGCGGCTGCGCCGGGCCGCCCGGACGGGGGCCTGGGTGTGCTGCGCCGCCTCCGCCCTGGGCCTGGCCCTGGCGGGGTACCTCACCTCCGTGGGGGCCTACACCGCCCTGTCCCCCCTGAACCTGCTGGTGTATATGCTCACCTGGCTGGCCCCGGTGTGGCTGCTGTCCGGCTGGGTCCACCGGTTTTAAAAAACCCGCCTCAAACTCCGGTTTGAGGCGGGTTTCACTCAGAACCGGTATTCATAAGGGAAAATGCCGGATGAGCGAGGAAGTTTGTCTGGCCCGCGAGGCGGGAAATCGCCGGAATCCTGGGTGGATTTCAAGATTTCACAACGAGGCGGGACGGCAAAATTCCCGCTGAGACGGTCGTTTGAGCTTGTGAATACAGGTTCTAAGAGTTCACCCAGAGCCACCCCAGCAGCCCCAGCCACAAAACCAGCAACAGGGGGAAGCCCAGGCGGAAGGCCAGATGCTTCGTCTTATGACGGAACACCCGCATCCCCAGCACGCCCCCCAGGCCGCCTCCCAGCGCCACCGGCAGGAACAGGGTCTTCTCCGGCACCCGCCACTTCCCCCGCCGGGCCCGGCCCTTGTCCACCCCCATCAGCCCGAAGGCCGCCAGATTCACCGCCGCCAGGTACAGCCCCAGCAGCCCCCACAGCTCTTTTGTCATCCTGTCCCCTCCTCTTTTTCCCCAGTGTACTCCCTCCCGGCCGGTTTGGCAACCGGCAAAGTTTTTTGGGGCTCCGGCCCGCCCCGCTTTTTCCGGAAAGTTTCCCCGAAAGAACCATAAAATTCTTGCAATTTATATTTCTTATCTGTATAATGTTTTCCGCGAACACAAAACGTCCGCGTCAGCGGCAATGTTAGGATGGCGGCGGGCTCTCCCCCGCCACAGACGCAGAAAGGAATGACGTATACAAATGGCAAACAAATGGGTCTACCTCTTTTCTGAGGGCAACGGCAAAATGAAAGAGCTGCTGGGCGGCAAGGGCGCCAACCTGGCTGAGATGACCAGCCTGGGCATGCCCGTGCCCCAGGGCTTTACCATCACCACCGAGGCCTGCACCCAGTACTACGAGGACGGCGAGAAGATCAACGACGAGATCCAGGCCCAGATCATGGAGTATATCACCAAGATGGAGGAGATCACCGGCAAGAGGTTCGGCGATCTGGAGAACCCCCTGCTGGTGTCCGTCCGCTCCGGCGCCCGGGCCTCCATGCCCGGCATGATGGACACCATCCTGAACCTGGGCCTGAACGAGCAGGTGGTGGAGGTCATCGCCAAGAAGTCCGGCAACCCCCGCTGGGCCTACGACTGCTACCGCCGCTTCATCCAGATGTACTCCGACGTGGTCATGGAAGTGGGCAAGAAGTATTTTGAGGAGCTCATCGACGAGATGAAGTCCAAGCGGGGCGTCACCCAGGACGTGGAGCTCACCGCCGACGACCTGAAGGAGCTGGCCGGCCAGTTCAAGGCCGAGTACAAGTCCAAGATCGGCCAGGACTTCCCCACTGACCCCAAGGAGCAGCTCATGGGCGCCGTCAAGGCGGTGTTCCGCTCCTGGAACAACCCCCGGGCCATTGTCTACCGCCGGATGAACGACATCCCCGGCTCCTGGGGCACCGCCGTCAACGTGCAGTCCATGGCCTTCGGCAACATGGGCGACGACTGCGGCACCGGCGTGGCCTTCACCCGCAACCCCGCCACCGGCGAGAAGAAGCTGATGGGCGAGTTCCTCACCAACGCCCAGGGCGAGGACGTGGTGGCCGGCGTGCGCACCCCCATGCCCATCCAGGAGATGGCCGACAAGTTCCCCGCTGCCTTTGAGCAGTTCCAGCAGGTGTGCCAGACCCTGGAAAACCACTACCGGGATATGCAGGACATGGAGTTCACCGTGGAGAACGGCAAGCTCTATATGCTCCAGACCCGCAACGGCAAGCGCACCGCCGCCGCCGCCCTGAAGATCGCCTGCGACCTGGTGGACGAGAAGATGATCTCCGAGCGGGAGGCCGTGGCCATGATCGACCCCCGGAACCTGGACACCCTGCTCCACCCCCAGTTCGACCCCGCCGCCCTGAAGAAGGCCGCCCCCGTGGCCAGCGCCCTGCCCGCCTCCCCCGGCGCCGCCTGCGGCAAGATCGTCTTCACCGCTGACGACGCCAAGGAGTGGGGCCAGCGGGGCGAGAAGGTCATCCTGGTCCGCCTGGAAACCAGCCCCGAGGACATCGAGGGCATGGTGGCCTCCCAGGGCATCCTCACCGTCCGGGGCGGCATGACTTCCCACGCCGCCGTGGTGGCCCGGGGCATGGGCACCTGCTGCGTGTCCGGCTGCGGCGCCATCAAGATGGACGAGGCCAACAAGAAGTTCGAGCTGGCCGGCCGCACCTATACCGAGGGGGAGTGGATCTCCCTGGACGGCTCCACCGGCAACATCTATGGCGAGGCCATCCCCACTGTGGACGCCTCCATCTCCGGCGAGTTCGGCCGCATCATGGCCTGGGCCGACCAGTTCCGCCAGCTGAAGGTCCGCACCAACGCCGACAACCCCCGGGACACCACCCAGGCCGTGAAGTTCGGCGCCGAGGGCATCGGCCTGTGCCGCACCGAGCACATGTTCTTCGAGGCCGACCGCATCCCCGCCATCCGGGAGATGATCTGCTCCGACACCGCGGAGCAGCGGGAGAAGGCCCTGGCCAAGCTGGAGCCCATGCAGCAGGGCGATTTCGAGGCCATGTACGAGGCCCTGGAGGGCCGGCCTATGACCATCCGCTTCCTGGATCCCCCCCTGCACGAGTTTGTCCCCACTGAGGAGGCCGACATCGCCCAGCTGGCCAAGGATCTGGGCAAGACTGTGGACGACATCAAGGCCGTCATCGCCGGCCTGCACGAGTTCAACCCCATGATGGGCCACCGTGGCTGCCGCCTGGCCGTCACCTACCCGGAAATCGCCGCCATGCAGACCCGGGCCGTCATCAAGGCCGCGCTGAACATCCAGAAGAAGCACCCCGACTGGGCCATGGTCCCCGAGATCATGATCCCCCTGGTGGGCGAGGTCAAGGAGCTGGCCTTTGTGAAGAAGACCGTGGTGGAGACCGCCGACGGGATCATCAAGGCCGCCGGCGCCCAGCTGGAGTACCGGGTGGGCACCATGATCGAGATCCCCCGGGCCGCCCTCACCGCCGACGAGATCGCTAAGGAGGCCGACTTCTTCTCCTTCGGCACCAACGACCTGACCCAGATGACCTTCGGCTTCTCCCGTGACGACGCCGGCAAGTTCCTGGAGTCCTACTACGCCAACAAGATCTACGAGAGCGACCCCTTCGCCCGCCTGGACCAGACCGGCGTGGGCCGCCTGGTGGAGATGGCCGCCAAGCTGGGCCGCCAGACCCGCCCCAACCTGAAGCTGGGCATCTGCGGCGAGCACGGCGGGGACCCCTCCTCCGTGGAGTTCTGCCACAACAACGGGCTGGACTATGTGTCCTGCTCCCCCTTCCGGGTGCCCATCGCCCGGCTGGCCGCCGCCCAGGCCGCCATTAAGAACCCCCGGTAATCAGAGGCGCTCTGATATCCGAACTGTTTGAGCAAACAAGGCTCCACTAGCTTAGATGTATGGAATAAGGCTGGGCCGGATATATGTATATCCGGCCTAGCTTTGTACAAAGCTAGGCAAGCCATTCCCATTCATACAAAAGGAGTGTCAAGCCTTTATGGATATTAAGCGGTCAGTAGAGACTTTTCAAAGGATCTACAATATGCTGGAGGACGAGGAATCCAAAACCATTTACGCCAGCCGTCTCATGTACGCAATCTCTGGGAATTTTAACGATTTATTACCTTGTATAAATTCCTATGTTGTAAGGAAACATGATGCCCCCTTTGTTTCTCCCATTGGTCATGCGCTTAACATCATTCGTACACTGCCCGAAGATCGGGATGTCGTCTTATATGGAGCCGGAAAGGACGGCAAGCTGCTTCTGCCCATTTTCAAGGAACATAAGCGGTTTATTGGCTTTTGCAGCTCCACCAAAGAAAAACAGGAAAATGGTTACTTAGGATACCCCGTCATGTCCCCTGAGGAGCTTCTTTCCTGTAAAAACTTGAGTGTTGTCATTTCTACCAGTGACTATTTAAACGACCTCAAACAAATTTTACGCGACGGCGGATATCCCCAGGAACTAATCTTCGAAGGGTGTGTGCTTCAGAGCGCGGGCGAGGCAGAGCAATATTTTGGCCCAAGCTTCATGCGTTTCTGTGAGGAAGAAGTCTTTGTCGACGCAGGCTGTTACGATTTCCAGACTTCTCGCTCCCTGGGGAAACACTGTAAACGCGTCAAGAAGATCTACGCCTTTGAACCTGATCCATATAATTATCAGCAATGTGTTAATACACTGGCAAAATCCAGGCAGGCTCCCATTATTGACGCGGAAATTCTCCCATACGGTACCTGGAGCGAAAAAGGGACACTTCATTTCTCGGCAAGCGGAGATGGTGCCTCTCATATTTCCAGCGAAGCAGACGAATTTCTTTCCGTCCCCGTCACTACGATTGATGAGGTGGTTGACCCCGCAACCCCTGTCACCATGATTAAGATGGACATTGAAGGGTCTGAGCTGGAGTCCCTGAAGGGGGCCAAACAGACGATCCAGCGTGACAAGCCCAAGCTCGCCATCTGCATTTACCATAAGACAGAGGACTTATGGGAGATCCCTCTGTATATCAAAGAGCTGGTGCCGGAATACCGCTTATATATCCGTCACCATGATCTTAATCACCTCGAAACTGTCCTATATGCCGTCATGCCATGACGCAAAATATCTCTCCAGGCGCGGTCCATAGGACGGCGCCTGTTTTCTGTCCGCCCCAGGATTTCTTTTTATTGACCAGGCAATAATAATATGGTATCATCTCTCCAGAGAGGGGGCGTTTCCCATGGACGAGAGCCGTTTCCAGCTGTTCTCCAACCTGATGAACCGCTCCGCCCGGTCCATCCAGCGGATCAAGGCGGAGAAAATGAAAAAATATGACCTGACCGCTGCCCACACCACCTGCCTGTGCCGCCTGGCCGAGGCGGGGGAGGGCGGCCTCACCCAGGGCCAAATCATCGCCCTGGAGGGGATGGACCGCTCCCACATCTCCCGGGTGCTGGGGGAGCTGCGCCGCCGGGGCTACGTCTCCCCCGCCGGGGCGGAGGGCCAGTACCGCCGGCGCTACCGCCTCACCCCCGTGGGGGAGGAGACCGCCGCCGAGATCCAGGCCGTCATCCTGGAGATCAACCGCTTTGTCAGCGACCAGATCCCCGCCGAGGACATCCAGACCTTCTACCGCACCCTGTGCGTCATCACCCAGAACCTGGACCGGGCCGCCCAGATCTGCTGCTCCTCCGCCCCGTAGCCCCCAGGCCCGGAGTGTCCGCTGGGAGGATTTATTGGCATCCCCTCGGGACACTCCCCCAAATTTTCACCTGAGGAGGGGTTTTATGGACATCCAAACCCTGGCCGCCGCCCAGCGGGCCCACTTTCAGACCGGCGCCACCTTAACCCTGCCCGCCCGCCGGGAGGCCCTCCAAACACTCCGCCGGGAGATCCTAGCCCGGGAGGGGGAGATCACCGCCGCCCTGGCCGCCGACCTGAACAAGTCCCCCGCCGAGAGCTATATGTGCGAGGTGGGCATGACCCTGGCGGAGCTGTCCTTCGCCATCAGGAACCTCCCCCGCTGGATGAAAGACCGCCGCCGCCCCACCCCTCTGGCCCAGTTCCCCGCCCGGAGCCTCCTGGTCTCCCAGCCCTACGGCGTGGCCCTGGTCATGTCCCCCTGGAACTACCCCTTCCTGCTGGCCATGACCCCCCTCATCGGGGCCATCGCCGCTGGCAACTGCTGCGTGGTAAAACCCTCCGCCTACTCCCCCGCCGCCTCGGCGGTGATCCGGGACATCATCACCGCCTGCTTCCCCCCGGAGTACGTGGCGGTGGTGGAGGGGGGCCGGGCGGAAAATAACACCCTGCTGGACCAGAAATTCGACTACGTCTTCTTCACCGGCGGGGTGGCGGTGGGCCGGGAGGTGATGACCAAGGCCGCCGCCCGCCTGACCCCGGTGACCCTGGAGCTGGGGGGCAAAAGCCCCTGTATCGTGGACGCCACCGCCAAGCTGGACCTGGCCGCCAAGCGGATTGTCTTCGGCAAGCTGCTCAACTGCGGCCAGACCTGCGTGGCCCCCGACTACCTGCTGGCAGACAGCCGGATCAAGGACGAGCTGCTCTCCCATATCCGGAAGTGGATCGAGACCCTCTACGGCCAGGACCCCCTGGACAACCAGGGCTACGTCCGCATGGTCAATGAGAAGCACTTCCGCCGGGTGATGTCCCTCATCGACCCGGGCAAGGTGGTCTTTGGCGGCGGGGGCGACCCCGCCTCGCTGAAAATCCAGCCCACCATATTGGACAACGTCTCCCCGGAGGACCCGGTCATGGGGGAGGAGATCTTCGGCCCCCTCCTCCCCGTCCTCACCTTCGACCGGATTCAGCAGGCCCGGGACTTCGTCAACAGCCGCCCCCGCCCCCTGGCCCTGTACCTGTTCTCTGAGGACAGGGCCGTCCAGGAGGACTTCCTCCGCCGGGTCCCCTTCGGCGGCGGCTGTATCAACGACACTGTCATCCACCTGGCCACCAGCCACCTGCCCTTCGGCGGCGTGGGGGACAGCGGCATGGGGGGCTACCACGGCCGGGCCAGCTTTAACACCTTCTCCCACCGGAAGAGCGTGGTGAAAAAATCCACCTGGCTGGACCTGCCGGTCCGCTATCCCCCCTATACCCCGGAGAAGGAGAAGCTCCTGCGCCTGTTCCTCCGGTAGGGGCCCTATTCCCAACAACAGCGCCCCGCCTCCCGGCGGGGGCGCGCGCCTGACAAAACAGCGCCCCTCCTCCCGGTTGGGAGGAGGGGCGTTTCCTGTTATCTTCCGTGCCGGGGGGACTTGGCCACCAGCACCACCGCCTCGCTGAGGGCGGCCACCACATCGGCCCTGGCCTGGAGGGCGTAGCTCTCCAGCTTGACCATCAGGCCCCCCTGCCGGGTGGCCACATAGTGGGCCGGCAGATGGTTCAGGGTGTAGGCGATCACGTCGGACTTACAGGCGTCGCAGGTACAGCCCCCCTCCGCCGCCATCACGGTGTCCACATTCTGGAGCACTACTTCTTCCATCAAATTCCGATATTCCAGGCCCATCGTTCTTCCTCCCTTGCCAATTTTGAGGCTTGTCCAGGGCGGCTTTCCGCCCGCCCTGCCGCCAACCTGGGGCCGGCCTTCCGGCCCGGCTGGCCACACCTCCATTATATTCCTTTGGGAGGAAAAAAACAATCTATTTTTTCACCGCCGGCCCTCACACCAGCCGCACCCGCACCTGGTCGTCCTGGGCCATCACCTTCAGGGTCCCGCCCTTTTTCAGCTGGCCGGCCAGCATCAGGTCAGCGGCGGGGTCCTCCACCAGGCTGGCGATGGCCCGCCGCAGGGGCCGGGCGCCGTACTCCCGGTTCCGCCCCTTGCTGGCCAGCAGGGACACCGCCCCCTCCTCCACCTCCATGCTGACCCCCAGCTTGTCCAGCCGCTCCCGGGTCTCCGCCAGCAGCAGCCGGGTGATCTGGCCCAGGGTCTCATCCCCCAGGGGGTGGAAGACCAGGGTGGCGTCCAGCCGGTTGAGGAACTCCGGGGCGAAGGTGTGGGAGGCGTCGGACAGCACCGCCCGCTCCAGCTCCTCCCGCTCGGCCTCCCCCCCGGCGTTGAAGCCCAGCCGCTTCCCCTTGGCGAAGCGGCCCGCCCCCAGGTTGGAGGTCATCACCAGTACCGTGTTGCGGAAGTCGGTCTTCCGGCCCTGGGCGTCGGTGAGCACCCCCTCCTCCATCACCTGGAGGAGGACGGACCACACGTCCCGGTGGGCCTTCTCCAGCTCGTCCAGCAGCACCACCGACCAGGGGTTCCTTCTCACCCGCTCGGTGAGCTGGCCCCCCTCCTCGTGGCCCACGTAGCCCGGGGGGGAGCCCAGCAGCCGGGAGACGGTGTGGGCCTCCATATACTCGCTCATGTCGAAGCGGAGCAGGGCCCCCTCGTTGCCGAACAGGGCCGCCGCCAGCGACCGGCACAGCTGGGTCTTGCCCACGCCGCTGGGCCCCAGCAGCAGGAAGCAGCCCACCGGCCGGCGGGGGTCCTTCAGCCCCAGCCGCCCCCGGCGGCTGGCCCGGGCCACCGCCTCCACCGCCCGGTCCTGGCCCAGCAGCCGCCGGCGCAGCTCGCTGTCCAGGGCGGCCAGGGCCCTCTGGTCGGCCTCGTCCGGGTCCTGGACGGGCACCCCCGTCCACTGGGACAGCACCGCCTGGATGTGCCGGGGCTCCACAGTGGACTGGCCCTGGCCCGCCTGCCACCGCTGCCGGTCCTGCTCCAGCTCCCGGCGGAAGTCCCGCTCCACGTTGCGCAGGATGGCCGCCTGCTCAAAGTCCTGGCGGCGCACCGCGTCGGCCAGCTGGCGGCTGGCCTGGCTCACCCGGCCCTCCAGCCGCCGCAGCTCCGGGGGCAGGCCTCCGCCGTTGAGCCGGGCCTGGGCCGCCGCCTCGTCCACCAGGTCGATGGCCTTATCGGGTAAAAACCGCTGAGGCAGGTACCGCACGGACAGGTCCACCGCCGCCTCCAGGGCGCTGTCGGAAATGCTCAGGTGGTGGTGGGCCTCATACCGGCCCCGCAGGCCCTGTAGGATCTCCAGCGTCTCCCCCCGGCTGGGCTCCTTCACGGTGACGGGCTGGAACCGCCGCTCCAGGGCGGCGTCCTTCTCAATATACTTCCGGTACTCGTCGATGGTGGTGGCGCCGACGACCTGCAATTCCCCCCGGCTGAGGGCGGGCTTGAGGATATTGGCGGCGTCAATGGCCCCCTCCGCGCTGCCCGCCCCCACGATGGTGTGGAGCTCGTCGATGAACAGGATCACGTTCCCCGCCCGGCGCACCTCCTGGAGGATGTGGCGCAATTTCTCCTCAAACTCCCCCCGGTACTTGGTGCCGGCCACCAGGTTGGACAGATCCAGGGCGCACACCCGCTTGCCCAGCAGGTGCTGGGGGGCGGTGCCGTCGGAGATGGCCAGGGCTAACCCCTCCACCACCGCCGTCTTGCCCACGCCGGGCTCCCCGATGAGGGCGGGGTTGTTCTTGGTCCGCCGGGACAGGATCTGGATCACCCGGTCCAGCTCCTCCCGCCGGCCGATCACCGGGTCCAGCCTCCCCTCCCCGGCCATGCGGGTAAGATCCCGGGCGCACTGGTCCAGCTGGCGGGTCTCGCCGGCCCCTCTGGGCTCCGGCTCCCGGACCCGGGGCCTGGGGACGGGCTCCTCCCCGCCCAGGGAGGCGGAAACCGTCCGGTACAGCTCCTCCCCGTCCACGCCGCAGTGGGCCAGCAGCCGGGCGGCCCCGTTGCTCTTCACCCGCAGCAGGCCCAGCAGCAGGTGCTCGGTATTCACCGCCCGCTGGCCCAGGCGCTGGCTCTCCTCCGCCGCCCCCTGGATGGCCACGCAGCAGTTGGGGGTCAGGCCCTGGTGGGGCACCCGGGCGGGCACCCCCGTGCCCACCCGCTGGGCGATGGCGCAGCGCAGCGTCTGGCTGTCCGCCCCCGCCTTGCGCAGGGCCAGGGCGGCGGGGCTGAGCTCCTGGGCCGCCAGCCCCAGCAGCAGGTGCTCGCTGCCCACGTAGCTGTGGCCCATCTTGGCGGCGTTCTCCTGGGCCAGCCGGATGGCCCCCAACGCGGTGGATGTGAAACGGCTGTCTGCCATAGCTGTGATCACCTCAGAAATAAATCTTTTACCATCATTCCCGCTTTTCAAAAATTTAGCATTGATTTTTTGAAAACTTGTGATAGAATGTAGATACATTTTATTGGAGGTGTACTTATCATGGCTTATGTCATCAGCGACGCTTGCATCAGCTGCGGCTCCTGTGCCGATTCCTGCCCCGTGGGCGCGATCTCTCAGGGCGACGCCCAGTACGTCATCGACGCCGGCGCCTGCATCAGCTGCGGCTCCTGCGCCGGTACCTGCCCCATGAGCGCGATTTCCGAGGGCTAAACCGACATAAAAAACAGCGCCGGGTCCCCGGCGTTGTTTTTTACATCTCATTATATAATTTTTAATATTATATTTCGTCATATTTTACATTGATATTTCCGGCCAACGGGTATATAATAAGACCATGACAACACCCGCCACCGCTGGAAAGGAGTATGTCCTATGCGAGCCCAAAGTGTTACAGCCCCCGGGGCTTTTTATCCCAAACCCT
>CAMTMC010000053.1 GCA_947073515.1 uncultured bacterium
CAGGCCCCGGCGGCTGTAGGCCATGACTGTTTTGAAGGGCAGACGCTCACTTTTCTGCTTATTCATCCTCCATCGCCACCACATCCTTGGGCAGCCCCTCCACATCAATACATTCTCCCCGATCCATCCCCAATAGATAATCGGTCGACACAGAAAATATGCGGGCAAGCTTGGCCAGCATCTCAATCGAGGGCTGGATATTATCATTTTCCCAATTGGAAACGCTCTGCTTCGTCACCCCTAGGCGTTTGGCCAGTTCAACCTGGCTCATATTCCGCGCCTGCCGCAGCTCCCGTATTTTTTGATTTAACATAAGCCAAACCTCATATCAAATATTACAATACTATTGTAATGTTTAACTTGACTTACTAAAAATACTATGGTATTCTGATTTTGTACTTTTCGAAAAGGGGGGACAGCGAATCAAGACAGCGGAACAGCGGGGTACCCGATGGCTGGCGATCCACCTGTGTGCCCTCAGTTTATTCATCCTGGACTGCCTGGCGGGCTGTCCGGTCTATCGCCTCTTTGGAATCAGCTGTCCTGGGTGCGGGCTCACCAGGGCTTGGCTCCGCTTCTTACAGGGCGATTGGAACGGCGCGGTCTCGTTCCACCCGCTCTTCCTCCCTGCCCCGGCCCTTATTTTTTTGTTCGCCCACAGAGATACCGGTCTGATCGCCAAAACATGGCTGACCGATCTCCTGCCGCTGGGCTACGCCCTCCTGCTGGCGGCCTGCCACCTATGGCGTGTTTTTTAGAGAAACTCTGGGCAAATTTATGGTTCCCTTTATTTTTACACATAAAAAGGAGAGAGACAAATGACCCAAGAAAAAGTCGATATGTACATCATGACCAACCAAAAATACCTCCCAGCGGAGAAAGTTGTGTTTTTGAAGCAGAAGCTGCTGGAGGCTGACGAGGCCAAGTTCAATCTTGTCTCCGCCGTGGAGTTCAAGGACCCCACCACGCTGCTGATGGTATCCATCTTTTTGGGTTCGCTGGGCATCGACCGGTTTATGCTGGGCGAGACCGGGATGGGCATCCTGAAGCTACTCACCCTGGGCCTGTGTGGAATCCTCACCATCATCGACTGGTTCTCTGTTCAGAAAAAAGCCAAGGAGCTGAACTACACCAAGTTGATGCTGGTGCTGTAACCGCCGCCCTCCAAGTCACTTTGAGCGATAAAAAACGCTTTCCATGATATCATGGAAAGCGTTTTTCAATATCCGGATCAGACGGGCTGGGGCGCCTCGCCGCCGAAGGTTGCAATGGCCTCGGCCGTGGCCTCCCGGCGGTCCTCCAGGGCCTCCTTCAAAATGAGGTCCTTCACCTTCATCAGGCGGATGGTGTTGGAGCGCTCATTCTCGTCCAGCTTCATGGTGATATACTTGATGTTGGACTGCATCTCCGGGATTTTCACGTACTCCAGGGCGTTCACCCGGCGGCGGGTCTTCTCGATCTCCTCCGCCAGCAGCTGGGAGGTCTTTTCCACCTCCGCCAGCCGGAGCATGTCGGCAAAGACCCGGGACAGGGCGTCCACCGCGTCATCCAGCTCGCCGCTGGTCTGGGCGAAGCCGTAGGGGTAGATCTCCCCCGGGTCCTGGCTGGTGGTGTGGAACTGGTACTGGGGCACGTCTACCGACATGATGTTCTGGAAGGTCATGCCCAGCTCCACGCTCTGCTTGGGGTACAGCAGGGACTGCTCCAGCATCTCCGGCGACATGAGGGCCGCGGCCACGGTAAAGGCCCCGTGGGCCCGCATCAGCCCCTCCTCCACCCGGCGGCGGAGGGCCCGGTTCTCCCGCACCACGTCCATAAACTGCTTCATCAGCTCGTCCCGCTTGTCTTTCAGCAGCTTATGGCCCCGGATGGAGGTACGCAGACGGTTTTTCAGCCGGTTGAGCTCCTGCCGGGTGGGATTGATGGTTGTGGAAGGCATTTATACCCCCCCTTGTTCCTTCTTGGGCAGATACTTCTCGATATGCTCGGGCTTGATCCGCTTCAGCTCGCTGGCGGGCAGGATGGACAGCAGCTCCCAGCCCAGATCCAGGGTCTCGAAGATGGAACGGTTCTCGTCCGAGCCCTGGGAGACGTAGCGCTTCTCAAACTCGTCGGCGAACTTGGCGTACAGCAGGTCGGTGGGGGACAGGGCGGCCTCGCCCAGGATGGACATCAGCTCCTTGTTCTCCTTGCCGGTGGCGTAGGCGGCGAAGAGCTGGTTCATGGTGCCGGCGTGGTCCTCACGGGTCTTGCCGGCGCCGGTGCCCTTGTCCTTCAGACGGGACAGGGAGGGCAGCACGTCCACAGGGGGATTGATGCCCCGGCGGAACAGCTCCCGGGAGAGGATGATCTGCCCCTCGGTGATGTAGCCGGTCAGGTCGGGGATGGGGTGGGTCTTGTCGTCCTCGGGCATGGTAAGGATGGGGATCATGGTGATGGAGCCATCCTTGCCCACCTGGCGGCCGGCCCGCTCGTACAGCGTGGCCAGGTCGGTGTACAGGTAGCCCGGGTAGCCCCGGCGGCCCGGGACCTCCTTCTTAGCCGCGGACACCTCACGCAGGGCCTCGGCGTAGTTGGTGATGTCGGTGAGGATAACCAGCACGTGCATCCCCTTCTCAAAGGCCAGGTACTCAGCCGCCGTCAGGGCCATACGGGGGGTGGCGATACGCTCGACAGCGGGGTCGTTGGCCAGGTTGGTGAACAGCACGGTACGGTCGATGGCGCCGGTGCGCTTGAACTCCTGGACGAAGAACTCCGACTCCTCAAAGGTGATGCCGATGGCGGCGAACACCACGGCGAAGTTGGACTCGCCGTCCAGCACCTTGGCCTGGCGGGCGATCTGGGCGGCCAGCGCCGAGTGGGGCAGGCCGGAGCCGGAGAAGATGGGCAGCTTCTGCCCGCGGACCAGGGTATTCAGGCCGTCGATGGTGGACACGCCGGTCTGGATGAACTCGTTGGGGTAGTTCCGGGCGGCGGGGTTCATGGCCAGGCCGTTGATGTCCCGGTACTCGTCGGCCAGGATGGCGGGGCCGCCGTCCATGGGCTGGCCCATGCCGTTGAAAACCCGGCCCAGCATGTCGCCGGACACCGCCAGCTGGAGGGGGTGGCCCAGGAAACGGATCTTGGACTCCTTCAGGTTGATGCCGGCGGAGGCCTCGAACAGCTGGACAACGGCCTTGCCGCCGTTGACCTCCAGCACCTTACAGCGGCGGATGGTGCCGTCAGACAGCTCGATTTCGGCCAGCTCGTCATAGGTGACGCCCTGGACCCGGTCCACTACCATCAGGGGGCCGGAAATCTCTTGGATGGTCTTATACTCTCGGATCACAGGTCAGCCCCTCCCTTCTCCGCGATGGCGTTGATCTCCCGCTCCATCTGGGCGGACAGAGCGGCGTAATTGTCCTTATACTGGTCGGCGGGGACGGACTTGGCCCGGCCGATGCCCTCCCGGGCGGGGATGGCGAACAGGTCGTTGAGGGAGCCGCCCTTCTCCACGGCGGCCCGGCACTGGCTGTCGTAGGAGCGGACCATCTCCAGCATACGGGCCTGGCGGTCATACTCGGAGTAGGAGTCGATGTCCACAAAGGAGTTCTGCTGGAGGAAGTCCTCCCGGATCATCTTGGCGGTCTCCAGGGTGATCTGGTCCTTGGCGGACAGGGAGTCCTTGCCCACCAGCTGGACGATCTCGTTCAGGCTGGCCTCCTCCTGGAGCACGGCCATAGCCCACTCCCGGTTCTGGAGGAAGTCCTTGCCCAGGTTCTCGTCATACCAGGGGCGCAGGGAGTCCAGGTACAGGGTGTGGGAGGTGAGCCAGTTGATGGCCGGGAAGTGGCGGCGGTAGGCCAGGGAGGCGTCCAGGGCCCAGAACACCTTGACGATCCGCATGGTGGCCTGGGAGACGGGCTCGGACAGGTCGCCGCCCGGGGGGGAGACCGCGCCCACGGCGGTCAGGGAGCCCCGGCGGTCCTCGTCAGAGCCCAGGCAGGAGACAGAGCCGGCCCGCTCGTAGAACTGGGCCAGGCGGGAGGACAGGTAGGCGGGGTAGCCCTCCTCGCCGGGCATCTCCTCCAGACGGCCGGACATCTCACGCAGCGCCTCGGCCCAGCGGGAGGTGGAGTCGGCGATGACGGCCACGGCGTAGCCCATATCCCGGAAGTACTCGGCGATGGTGATGCCGGTGTAGATGGAGGCCTCACGGGCGGCCACCGGCATATCGGAGGTGTTGGCGATCAGCACGGTGCGCTTCATCAGCGGCTCGCCGTTCCGGGGGTCCTCCAGCTCGGGGAACTCCCGGAGCACGTCGGTCATCTCGTTGCCCCGCTCGCCGCAGCCGATGTACACCACCAGGTCCACGTCCGACCACTTGGCCAGGGCGTGCTGCATGACGGTCTTGCCCGAGCCGAAGGGGCCGGGGATGGCGGCGGTGCCGCCCTTGGCTACGGGGAAGAAGGTGTCCACAATCCGCTGGCCGGACTGGAGGGGGATCACCGGGGGGTACTTATGCTTGTAGGGCCGGCCCACACGGACGGGCCACTTCTGCATCAGGGACAGCTCGGCCTTCTGGCCGTTGTCCTGCTCCAGCACGGCCACCGTCTCGGTGACGGTGTAGGAGCCGGCCTGGATGGAGACAATCTTGCCCTTCATCTTGGGGGGGACCATGATTTTGTGGAGGATGGCGTTGGTCTCCTGGACGGTGCCGATGATGTCGCCGCCGGTGACCACCGCCCCGGGCTTGACGGTGGGGGTGAACTCCCACTTCTTATCCCGGTCCAGGGCGGGGACCTCCACGCCACGGGGCAGGTTGTTGCCCTTGACCTTCTCCATGATGACCTCCAGCGGGCGCTGGATGCCGTCGTAGATGTTCTCAATGAGGCCGGGGCCCAGCTCCACGGACAGAGGGGAGCCGGTGGTCACCACCTCAGCGCCGGGGCCCAGGCCCGAGGTCTCCTCATAGACCTGGATGGAGGCGGAGCCGCCGGTCATGGTGAGGATCTCACCGATCAGGCGCTGCTCGCCCACACGGACCACGTCGGCCATGTTGGCCTCCTCCATGCCGGTGGCCACCACCAGCGGGCCGGAGACCTTGACGATCTTTCCCATAGGCTGTTAACCTTCTTTCTGGGTTGATTTTATTTCCTTGCCCTCGCCGGGCGGGCGTTCTTTTCTTACAAGAAAAGAACCAAAAGAATTTGGCGCGAAACCCTGTTTCGCTTCCAGGTTTTCTGCTGGATGACAGGATACCGGCGCCAGGACGGCCCCTTTGAACCGGCCTGTGGGTACGGAGTGTCCCTTATTAACCATGTTTACGGCATAAATGTGACCACCACGCCCAAAGCTCCGGCCAGCGTACACATGACGCCCCCAAACCGGGTGGAGAACATCCACCCATCGGACGGCTCAGCGCTGCCGGTGTGCTTCCAGCTCTCTGTCAGCTCATAGAAAAGCCGGGGGTTGACCAGCATTGTGATCCCCAGGGCCATCAGCGCCAGTCCGCCAAAAAACTGGAACATTTTCTCCTCCTATAGGATATCGGCGCCCACAGCCCGCTCCACGGCGGTCTTCACGTTGGCCATGCCGATGCCCAGGGAGCCCTCCTTGCCGGGGATCAGGATGATCGCCGGGGTGAGGGCGTCCTTATACCGGGCGATCTCCGGCTGGAGCTGGGCGGCCAGCTGCTCGGTCATATAGATGATGGCGTAGTTTTCCTTGGCCATGCGGTGCAGGGCCTCCCGGCCCTCGTCCGGGGTGGCCGCGGGGCAGGTCTCCAGCCCCAGGGCCTTGAAGCCCAGGACGCTGTCCATATCCCCCATGACGGCAATTTTATACATCTGCCCACCCCCTTACACGTAGGTTTCCCGGAGCCGGGCACGGATGGTGTCCCCATCCAGTCCCGCCGCCCGGCCGGCGAAAATGGCCCGGATGGCGGTGAGCTCCTGCTCCTTGGCGTACAGGTAGCCGATGACCGCCTGCTCCCCGAAGGGCACCCGGCGGGCGGCGGCCAGATAGGCCGTGAGGGCGTTGTCGCACTCCCGCTCGAAGGCGGTAAGGGACTCCCCGCCCGGCTGGGCCAGCTTGGCCCCCAGCTCGGCGGCCTGGGCCAGCGGCCCGGCCCGGAATGCCTCCCCCAGGGCGTCCCCCCGGGCGGAGAGGATGGACTGCTCGGACACGTTCCCCCCAGGCAGCAGCACCTGGCGGAGGAAGTCCCCCTCCCGGCCCATGCGGTGGACCCGGACGGCGGCCCGGAGGTTCGCCACGTCCACGCTCAGGCGGACGTAGCCCTGGAGGAAGGGGCTGTCCAGCTCTTTCGCCAGCCGGCCCATCTCCCCGTAGCAGGCCCGGTCCAGGATCAGGTCGGCCTTCTGGGGGTCGCCCCCCTCGGCCAGGGCGGCCTTGGCGGCCTCCATGGCCTTGCGGAAGGGCTCGGCGGTGAAGCCCATGGCCTCCCGCTGCCAGCCCTCCCACAGCTCCACAGGGCGGTAGCGCCCGCCGGACAGCAGCAGCCGCTCCGGGCTGGCGCCGGTGGCCTCCCCCTTCAGGATGGTCTTGGCGTTGTGGTAGTCGTACTTGATCTGGAAGACCTCCACCAGCCGGGGGTCGGGGACGGAGCGCTCCATGTCCCGGAAGGTCTCCGCCCGGGACTGGGCCAGGGCCATGTCCAGGCCCACGGCGTCATTATAGCCGCACTCGGACAGGATCTTCATGGCCTCGGCGGCGTCCTTGGCGTCGATCATCCGATCCATCCGCTCCCGGGTGAGCAGGCGGTTCTCCATAGCCCGGACCCGGGCGGAGATGGCCAGATAGTCGGTATCTTTTTTCCGGTGGGACATTTTAACTGCCCCCTTCCTTATGATTGAAACAAGACGTCGGCGACCTTCTTCTCCAGCTTCTCCCGCTGGAGGCGGACCAGGGTCTCAAAGGCGCAGTTGATCTCCACGTCGCCGTCTACCATGATGAAGCCGCCCTGGATGTCCCGGGTCTCCTGGGACAGGGTGAGCATGGCGGTGCCGTTGACCATGGCGGCGGTGGTGTTGACTACCTTGCCCAGGAAAGCGCCCACCTTGGACTCGGCGATGGAGCCGGGCAGCCCGGGGGCGGCCTGGCTGGCCAGGGCCTCGTTGGCGGCCACCACCACCTGCTTGCCCACCCGGGAGCGGTCCTTGGCGGAGAAGATCAGCTGTTCCTTGCCGGTGGTGGAGGCCTCCAGCACCAGCCGGGCCAGCAGCTTCACATACTCCTCCTCGGGCAGGGCCCGCAGCTTCTCCAGGGCCAGGTCAAAGGCCTGGGACAGCACCTCCTGCTTGGCGGCCAGCTCCAGCTTGCGGCCCTCCATCTTGGCGGCGGATTGCAGGCGCTCCAGCCGCTCGCCGGCGGCCTTTTCGCCCTGGGCCAGGAGCTCCGCGCTCTCCTTCTCCCCCTGGGCCTTGGCCTGGGACAGCAGGCTGGCGGTCTGCTCCTGGGTCTCCCGGTCCAGGCGGGCGATCTCCTCCCAGGCGTCCTGGGCGATTTTAGCGGTGATTTTTTCGATTCCTTCCATACTTTAGTTCCTCCCCGGGGGATCAGAACTGCAGCAGCATCAGCATGGAGGCCAGCAGGGACAGGATGGCGTAGAACTCCACGATGCCGCACAGGATCAGGCCCTTGGACCAGTCGTCAGGCTTTTTGGCCAGGATGTTGATGGAACCGGCGGCCACGCGGCCCTGGGCGATGGCGGACAGCAGGCCGCCCAGCGCCATGGGCATACAGGCAGCGAAGTAGGCCATGCCCTTGGAGATGGTCATCTCAGACAGCAGGGCGGTGAAGTCGCCGCCCAGCAGGCCCATGCTGTTGATGGCGAAGAACCACACCACCATGCCGTACAGGCCCTGGGTACCGGGGAGCAGCTGGAGCACCATGACCTTACCGGACTTGCTGGGGTCCTCGCTGAGCAGGCCGGTGCCGGCCTCGCCGGCGATGCCGGTGCCCTTGGCGGAGCCAACACAGCTCAGGCCCACGGCCAGGCCCGCGCCCAGCAGGGCCAGGGCCAGGCCGCCGAAGGCGCCGAAGAGCGATCCGCTCTGGTAAACTTCCATCATCTGGGTCAATTCATTCATGTTTGTTTCCTCCTCTTATTTGACTACTTTGTAGTACTTGGTATTGATATGCAGGGGCTTGAACGGCTTTCCGCCGTCCTCATAGAACCGCCCGAAATACTCCAGACACTGCAGGCGCATATCGTGGACGAAGCAGCCCAGGATATTCAGGGCGAAGTTCAGCGCGTTGCCCACCATGGCGATGAGAAAGAACAGGACCACGTTGCCGGTCATGGCGCCCAGGGTGTTGAACACCTGGGCCGTCACCGCGCCGGCCAGCATCAGGGCCATCAGGCGGGAGTAGGACAGGATATCGCTGAAATAGCCGGTGACATTGTTGTACAGCGAGCCGAAGACGCCCATCAGCTTGCCCACGACGCCCTTCTTGCCGTAGCCCTGGGTCACCACCAGGATGGCCAGGATCACCACGATCATGGGGGTCACCAGGCCGGTGGCGGCGGCGATCCCGGCGCAGATAAACACCAGGAACCAGGCGCCCTCGTTACACAGGGCGGCCATGGTCTCCCCCCGCTTGATCTGCTTGTACATGCTCACGGCCATGCCGGTGAAAATCTGCGCCACGCCCAGGACCAGCGCCCCCACCAGCACGTTCACCGCCTTATCCAGGGGGTCGAACAGCTTGGGCAGGGCGTAGCTCTCCACCGGGCCGCCGCTGACAATGCTCAGCAGCTGGGGGATCAGGTCCCCAAAGAAGCCGCCGGTGGCCGCCCCCCACAGGAAGGTGCTCACGCCGCACAGCCCCAGCAGGGGCATCATGTACTTCATGGTGGCCCCGTCGGGCCTGGCCTTCTTGATGACCACCAGCGAGGCCAGCATCATCAAAATCCCGTACCCCATGTCCGCCATCATCATCCCGTAGAACAGGATGAAGAAGGGGGCCATCAGGGGGTTGGGGTCCAGGGAGCCGTAGGCGGGGAGGGAGTACATATCCGTCACCATGTTCAGCGGCCGGGTGAACCAGTTGTTTTTCAGCTGGACGGGTACCTGGGGGTACTCCTCCTCGCTGGGGTCCAGCCCCTCGCAGGCGCAGGGATAGGGCTCCAGCGCCTTCACCAGCTCGGGCCACCGCTCCGCCGGCACCCAGCCCTCCAGGAAGAAGGCCTGGCCGCTGTCCAGCAGACGGCTCTGGGACTCCTCCCGGCTGGCGTTGGCCGTCGCCAGGTCGAACAGCCGCTGGAGCTGGGGACGGGCGTCCCCCATGGCGGCCAGCCTGGCCTCGATAGAGGCGGATTCCTCCGTCAGGGCCCTGTCCTCCTGGGCCAGCCGGTCCAGGTTCTCCGCCGCCGTGCCGGTCCAGTCCCGGAGGTTGGCCCGGGACCAGCCCAGGTCCTTCAGGACCTCCAGCACCGCCTCCGACCCGCTGGCATGGCACACCAGCAGGCAGTAACGGGACTCCCGGTCGGCGGAAGCCTCGCTCAGCTGGGCCAGCTCGCAGGCCGCCCGGGCCGCCCCCTCCGCCTGGTTCATGGGCAGGTTGGCGGGCAGGGTGCCCAGCTGCACCAGCACCTGGGATGTGGAGGGCGTATCCAGCGGCAAGTCCAGGGGGCGCCAGGGCTCCAGCATCGCCCGCTGGGCGGCCAGCTTGCCCCGCTCCACCCGGATGGCGGCCAGACGCTTATCCAGGCCGTTGATCTCCTCCGCGCGGGCCCGGGCGGACTGGGCGGACGCCTCGTCAAAGAGGTCCGCCTCCCGCAGCTCGGGCTTGGGCGTCAGAAATCCGCTTTTGGCGGGGGCGCACCGCTTGAGCACCTCAAGGGCCCGCTCCGCCTGGTTCTGCTCCTCCCGGGCGGCGGTGAAGCCGCCGGTGTCCGGACGGGTGAGGGCCTCCAGCAGGGGGGCGTCCTCCTCGTCCACCTCGGGCTCTGTGATCTCCACACAGCCGATCTGCTGAAGGAGCCGCAGAAGCCTGTCCCGGTCGGCGGCCATGGCCGCCAGCCGGAGACGTTTCATTTTTACAATGGACATCAGCGCTTCACGACCCCTTCCACAATGACTTGCGCGGCCTGTTCCAGCCGGCCTTTGGCCGCCTGTTTCATCGCCTCACAGTCTTTTTTGGCCCGCTCCAGCACCTGTCCGGTCTGGGCGGCGGCCTTTTCCTCCGCCTCGGCCATCATTTGCCGGGCCCGCGCCTGGGCCTGCTGCCGGGCTTGGTCCACCAGCTGCCTTAATCCCTGCTGCCGCCAGAAAAAACAGAATAAGGACAAATAGAAAACACCACAACCTGCCTCCCGCTCCCGCCTCTTTTTTCTGCAGAAACGCCCCCGCTGCCATGCACAAAATAATGCCCAGGACAATTCCTACAGTCCGCATATGCACCATGTACATACAGCCTGCAGCCACAGCTGGAAGCAGCCATCCCAGGCCTCCCGGATGCCGCAGCTGCCTGGCTGTTCCCCATGCCGCCAGCACATACAGGAATGTCAGCAGCGCTTCCGTCAGGGTGGTCCCGGCATAGACAGTCCAGGATACATACAGCATCCCTCCTCCCCCTGCACAGGCCAAAAGTCCGTCTCCTGCCCCGGGAAAAATCTCCTTCAGCATCCTGTACAACAGCAGAACTGCCCCTGCCAGAAGCAGGAAATTCATCCCTGCCATACACCTGTACAGGGTGGAAGGATCCGCCCCTGTCTTTATAAAAGGCAGCATCAGCAGCCCATACCCGAAAGAGTACCAGGAATACTGTGATACCACTTCCCGCCAGTCCATGCCCGCCATAGCTGCCGCCTGGGCCCAGTAGCCCGTCTC
>CAMTMC010000054.1 GCA_947073515.1 uncultured bacterium
TGGGTGGATTTCAAGATTTCACAACGAGGCGGGACGGCAAAATTCCCGCTTAGACGGCCGTTTGAGCTTGTGAATACCGGTTCTTACACCCTATTCCCGGCGGCTGGGCCGGACAAAGGGTTCCTCCACCCCCGGGGCGCAGAGCAGCCCGTACTTCCCGGGGCGGCGGTAGGCGTTGCCGTGGACCTCCGACCGGCGGTAGGCCCGGATCATCTCCAGGTCAAAATCGGCAATCCAGACGCCCTCCGACCCGTCCGCCTCCAGGATACAGGTATCCCGGGAGCCGTCGCTGTCCGGCAGGTAGGCCACGCCGTCAAAGGCGCTGGAATGGCCGTCGCAGTCCGGGACGCCCGCCGGGTAGTTGCAGGTGGCGATGCCCACCATGTTCTCGTAGGCCCGGGCCCGGAGCTGGGACAGGCGGTTGATCTCCATGGGGCAGGCGTTGGGCACCAGGATGATTTCCGCCCCCTTCAGCATCAGGATCCGGGCGCTCTCGGGAAACTCCCGGTCAAAGCAGATCATCGCCCCCACCTTCACCGGCCCGGACTCCGTGTCCAGATCGGTGACATAGAAGTCATCCCCGGGGGTCAGATGCCGCTCCACGTCAAAATCGCAGGTGTGTACTTTGGAGTAGCGCAGCACCCGCCGGCCGAAGCGGTCCAGCAGGATCAGCGAGTTCTTCGGGCCGGTTTCACAGGCCTCCAGCAGGGTGACGCCAATGGCCATATCCAGCTCTTTCGCCAGCTCCTCAAAACTCCGGACGAACCTGTGGCCCGCCGGGATCGCCTCCCCCATCCACTGGGAAGGCGGGCGGCCGTAGATGCGGTAGCCGTTGCTGAACATCTCCGGGAAAAGGGCCAGATCCGCCCCCAGCCCCTTCGCCCGGCGGCAGGCGGAGAGGCCCCTGTCCAGCGCGCTGTCCAGCGTATCCCCCGCCGCTATTTGCAGCAGCGCAATTTTCATACCGCCCCATCCCCTCTATCATTTCACTCGTTCCCCCTGATTATAGCATCCAAGCCCAACTGATTCAATGTGTTTTCTCAAAATGTGGGGCCACCGGGAAGATTTAGAACCTGTTTTCCCAATCAAAAGCCCGAGTTCGGCGGGGCCCTTTTCAGATTGGCGTTGCGGAAGGCCATTTCGTCAAGCCACTCGTCAAAAGATCCAAAATGGGCAGTCACCCGTTCATGGATGACTGCCCGATCAACTGGAATTTGCGATCATAGCTTTCGTTGTCACATGGGATCAATCGTATGAAAGATACGTTTTACCCTGCCTTCCAAGTATAAAAATCTGAGCTGCAAACGCAGATAGACCAGTTCTCCACCAGAGGTAAGGTCATACTCCGCCTCAAAGCCCTCGGGGCGCTTATAAAACTCCACTTCATGATGGTACTCATATTCTGGGTGGAAATTGCAGGGAACGCCATATTCATCGAATGCGTCAAAACCGTTCATGTCCAATGTACCCTGAATGCACTCCCGGATTTCCTCCGTATCGACCCACTCCATTTCATCCACACAGGATGGCAAATCTTCATATCTTTTTTCGTGAAGAACATGGAGAATGTCTTTTACCGTCTGAATGGCTATTTCTTTATCCTGTTCTGTCATCAAAATACCTTCCCGCATCATGATCCTCTCAAAAATTCCGATTATTGGGCCGATTATACCACAGGACTCCTGTTATTTCAATATGCCTTTGAGGAAACCGCCGAAGCGATATCCCAGCAACACTTTCCTGAAAAGGGACTTCGGCGGGGCCACGTTGACAATCCCCCATCCATACAGTAAAATGAGGCACTGGATATCTGTATGAAAGGAGGCGTCCCCATGGCCCTCTTTCCGGCCGGCGCCGAACCCCAGCATTGGAGGCGGCTGGCTGTCCCATCCGGCTTCTTCCTGGCCGTCATCTACTATGAGGAGATGTTCCTCAAGCTGTACTGCTTCCATGCCCTGACCCCGGCAGGGATACTCTTCACCCTGCTGTTCAGCCTGCCCCCCGCCCTGCTGCTGGGCCTGCTGTGCGGCGCCCTGCCCGGAAAGCGTGGACAGGCGCTCCTGCCCCTGTGTACCGGGCTGATCTCCCTTTGGATTGGTTCACAGGTGGTATATTACCACATGTTTAAGACCTTTCTGACCATTTTCTCCCTGACCAAGATGGCTATGGTGGCCGGCGCCTTCGGGGATATGGCGGTGGGGGAGATCCTGGTCAACTGGTTCCCCATTTTGATGATGGCCGTCCCCTTCGCCCTGGCCATCGCCCTGCGAAAGCGTCTCATTCCCGACGGGCCCCAGGCCTTTGGCCTGGGGCTGAGATGGGCGGCCATGGCCGCCGCCAGCCAGCTGGCCGCTATGGGGATCGTCCTGCTGTGCGGCGGCGGGGTGCTGTCCCCCAGGACCATCTACTACAAGGCCGCCTCCCCGGTGCTGGAGACGCAGTACTTTGGCGTCCTCACCCAGGCCCAGCTGGAGATCCACCGGGTGCTGTTCGGGATCCAGCCCGACACCTCCATCCCCAACCTCCTCGAGGAAAGCCCGCCTGGCCCCAACGAACCGGAGCCCATTGACCCCGGGCCCATCCCCCCGGAGGACTCCCCGCCCCCCAGCGGCAGCCTGTTTCCCGGAACCGAGCCAGGCTACCACACCCTGCCCATCGACTTCGACAGGCTGATCCGGAACGAGGAGGACGAAAGCCTGCTCAACGCCCACCTGTGGTTCTCCCAGCGGGCCCCGGCGCCGGAAAACCAGTGGACCGGCTTCTTTGAGGGGAAGAACCTGATCTGGATCGTGGCGGAGGGCTTCTCCACCCTGGCCATGGACCCGGAGCGCACCCCCACCCTGTGGAAGCTGTCCCACCAGGGCTTTGTGTTCGACAACTTCTACACCCCGCTGTGGGGGGTGTCCACCTCCGACGGGGAGTATGTCACCACCACCGGCCTGATCCCCAAGCCGGGGGTCTGGAGCTACTCCAAGTCGGCGGACAACTACATGCCCTTTGCCCTGGGCACCCAGTTCCGGAAAGACGGCTACCGGGCCATGGCCTTCCACAACTACCAGTACAACTACTATGACCGGGACCGCTCCCACCCCAATATGGGCTATGAGTACTACGGCATCGGCAACGGCCTGGAGCTGGAGGAGGTCTTCCCCCCGTCGGATCTGGACATGATGGAGGAGATCATCCCCATGTTCGTCAACGAGGAGAAGTTCATGGTGTACTGCCTCACCGTCAGCGGTCACCTGAACTACAGCCTGGAGGAGAACGCCATGTCCGCCCGGCACTACGACGCCGTGAGGGATCTGCCCTACTCCGAGCCGGTGAAGTGCTATCTGGCCTGCCAGCTGGAGCTGGAGCTGGCCATGACCCGTCTGGTCAACCAGCTGGAGGCGGCGGGGAAGCTGGACGACACGGTGATCGCCCTGTCCGCCGACCACTACCCCTACGGGCTCACCGACGAGGAGTACAGCGAGCTGCTGGGCCACCCGGTGGATCCGGTGTTTGAGATCTACAAGAACACCTTTATCCTCTGGAACAGCGAGCTGGAGGGCACCAGCGTCCGGGTGGACAAATACTGCTCCAGCCTGGATGTCATGCCCACCCTGTCCAACCTGTTTGGACTGGACTACGACTCCCGGCTGATTATGGGCACTGACATCCTGTCCAACCGGGACCCGCTGGTGATCTTCGCCAACTACAGCTTTATCAACGAGGCGGGCTACTACAACTCCGCCGCCGACCTGTTCACCCGCTGGGACGGCCGGGAGCCCGACCTGGAAAAGGTGGCGGAGATGGTGGCCGAGGTACAGAACCGGGTGGCCTACTCGGCGGCCATTTTGGACTACGACTACTACCGGCTGGCCCTCAACGGGCCGCCCAAACCGGAGGCTCCATAACGGACAGGGGGCCCGCCAGCTGGCGGGCCCCCTGTCCGTATAAGAGAGGAAGTGTGTGAATTCTGAAGCGCTCTATGATAAACCGTCCGCGGGGCGGTAATTGTTTCGTCTGCCGCCTCCAGACGTCTCCGGATGGCGGCAGTGTGGCGCGTCCCCCGCACCGGGGGTGGGCATCGCCCGGGGAAGAAAGACGATCAAGTTGTTTGATCTGCCCATAGGATACCACAGCCGGCCCCGCCAATCTTCACCAGAATTGGAACTTTTCGTGAATATTTTATGAACCCCGCCGGGCGGCGGGGCCGGCGGGCTACATGTCGTGGCCCTCCCGCTTCATCCGCATCTCCAGGGGGTCGGCCATGGGGTCCTGGGCGTTGGTGGCGGTGTCGGTGCGGTTCTGGCCGGCGATGGGGGCGGAACCCCGCAGGTCCCGGCCCTTGCGCTGTCTCTGGTCCTTGGGTCTGCTCATGGAACAAGTCCTCCTTTGTTGAGATGGCCTTAGAGCCTGTTTCATATCTCCGGGTGTGCCGGATGGGCGTGGATTTTTTTGCCGGTCAAGGCAAATTTTCGCAGGCGGGCTGACGCCCGGCAAGAAAATTTAACGCGGAGCGGCGGAAAAAGACCCGCTCAGGCGGTGTGCCTGAAGATTTTAAACAGGCTCTTAGTATGCCCGCTCCGCCGCCCCGTATCCCCCGGGCAAAAAATAAAGGCCGCCCCGGCGGGCGGCCTATGTGTCAGTTTTAGAACCGGTATTCATAAGGGAAAATCCCCGCTTAGACGGTCGTTTGAACTTGTGAATACAGGTTCTCCGTCTTATTCCTGGGTCTCGTCCTCGGGGAGGGCCTGGACGGCCTCCTCCTCCACCCCGGCCTCGTCACCATCCACGGGGTCACCGGGCTGCTTCAGCTCAGCGATGCGCTCCTTGTTGGTCTCGATGGCGGCCCGGGCGGCGGTGATCTTCTCGCAGGCGGCGGCGTAAGCCCCGTCGGGGGCGGCCCCCTGCTCGGCGTAGTACAGCCTGCCGATCTCCATGTAGGCCTTCTTGATGGCGTCCTCCTCGGCCATATTGGACATCTTCAGCTTGGCGATCTCCGCCAGCCGCTTGGACTGGGCCACGCCAGCCTGGGCCAGGTCAGCCGCCCGGTCTTTCAAGTTGTCCAGCGTATCCTTAAAATCCATAATATTGACCTCCTTCTCGCGGTGCATCCCGCTTACTGTGTCCATTCTAACCCATTTCCCTTCCGGGCACAAGAGGGACAGCCATTATTTAATCCATTTTTTATGAAATCCAAGGCTGTTTTTAAGAAGAGGGGCCTCCCCCTCCCCGCCCGGCGCCCATTCACCATTTCTATAGGTCCCCCCGGCTGGGGGCGGTATTGGTTTTTTCGCTTTGACTTCTCCCCGCCTATGGGATACAATGGAACATCATGACACAGTGGAGTAATCCACTCTGAAACCATACACGGGAGGGCTTTATGGAGGAAAAGATTGTATTCTGCAAGGGCGGCGGCTGCACCGCCAAGCTGGGGGCCGGGGCCCTGAGCCGGGTATTGGAGCTTCTCCCCAAGGGGGAGCCCGACCCCAACCTGCTCATCGGCTTCGACAGCAAGGACGACGCGGCGGTGTACAAGCTGTCTGACGACATCGCCTATGTCCAGACCCTGGACTTCTTCCCTCCCATGGTGGAGGACCCCTACACCTTCGGCAAAATCGCCGCCACCAACGCCCTCAGCGACATCTACGCCATGGGGGGCCGGGTGACCACCGCCCTGAATATCGTCTGCTTCCCGGAGAGCATGGACCTGAACATCCTGGGGGAGATCATGCGGGGGGGCTCGGAGAAGGTCATCGAGGCCGGGGGCACCCTGGCCGGGGGCCACTCCATCGCCGACGACGGGGTGAAGTACGGCCTGTCGGTGACCGGGGTGGTCCACCCGGACAAGATCTACGCCAACAACGGCGGACGGCCCGGCGACCTGCTGATCCTCACCAAAAAGCTGGGGGTGGGCATCATCTGCACCGCCGGCCGGGTAGGGGAAGCCAGCCCCGAGGCTATGGAGGGGGCCATCCAGTCTATGACCACCCTGAACAAGTACGCCGCTGAGTGCTGCTGGAAGTACCACGTCCACGGCTGCACCGACGTCACCGGCTTCGGCCTGCTGGGCCACCTCCACGAGATGATGGACGGCAAGCTGTCCTGCACCCTGTGGGCCAATGAGATGCCCGTCTTCCCCCAGGCCCTGGACTACGCCGAAGAGTTCCTGCTCACCGCCGCCGCCCAGCGCAACCGGAACCACGCGGGCCGGTTCGTCACCTTCCAGGGGGTGCCCTTCGCCATGGAGGAGGTCCTCTTTGACCCCCAGACCTCCGGCGGGCTGCTGGCCGCCCTCCCCCCGGAGGAGGCCCCCCAGCTCCTGGCCGACCTGAAGGCCCTGGGCCTCCCCGCCGCCATCGTGGGGGAGATCACCCAGCGGCGGAACCCCGAGATTTTAGTTATAAACCGCTAAGAATATACAGGAGGGAATCAACATGATCCAAGTCAACGCCATGGGGGACGCCTGCCCCGTCCCTGTTGTTAAGACCAAAAACGCCATCAAGGAGCTGAAGGGCCCCGGCGTGGTGGAGACCCTGGTGGACAACGAGATCGCTGTCCAGAACCTGACCAAGATGGCCAACCAGAAGGGCTACGGCGTCAAGTCGGAGAAGCTGTCCAGCCAGGAGTTCAAAGTCACCATGGAGATCGGGGAGGTCCCCGCCCAGGAGGACAGCGGCCCGGAGACCTGCCTGGTCCGCCCCGAGGGCGGTCAGAAAAAGGTGGCGGTGGCCATCACCTCCCCCTATATGGGCACCGGCAGCGACGAGCTGGGGGGCGCCCTGATGAAAGCCTTTATCTTTGCCCTCACCCAGCAGGATCAGCTGCCCTCCACAGTGCTGTTCTACAACGGCGGCGCCCAGCTCACCACCGAGGGCTCCGCCTCTCTGGACGACCTGAAGAGCCTGGAGGCCCAGGGGGTGGAGATCCTCACCTGCGGCACCTGCCTGAACTTCTTTGGGCTGACGGACAAGCTTCAGGTGGGGGGCGTCACCAATATGTACGACATTGTGGAGAAGCTGTCCACCGCCGACCTGGTGGTCCGGCCCTAATGAGGTAAAGCAGAGATAAACCGCCCCAGGTTATGCGGGCAGCACCAAAAGGGCCCCAGGCAGGAAATATTGAGCTTTAAGCGGAGAGGCGACGTGTGAGCGGCGCCTCTCCAGTCTTTAGCGGGATGCACTCGTGGTTGTAATTGCAATGGATACTCAAAAAAACAGTAAAAATCCAATTGGGAGCGGTGGAAGTAAAGGTTCCCGGGATCGGAATGGGAAATATAAACCGCAGATCAGTTGTAAAACTATCGCCAGAAAAACACAAAAGACGCCCCCTCTCATCTGTGAGGGCGTCGCCTTTCGTATTCGTCACTTAATTGATCAATAAAATAGCACCTGTCTTTTGATCAATAAAACGCATCAATATCTCCAACAACAGATTGGTCTAATTCGTACCAAGCTGGTGTCCATTTTACAATCATTGTCCGCAAATAGTAATGCCTGCTGAAAATTATCTTCCAATTTTCAGCAAAATGTGATAAGATGATTTATTAATATCGCACAAGCGGGCATTATCCGGACTGAGTGAATATTGGATTATGAAGCAGATGGAAAAACCATCAGATTACAGAACTGAAAAAGACGCTGAGACACTGTCCATGCGGGCTGCTTTGGACCGGAGATCAACATCAAAAGCTATGATACCTGCCGTATCAAATCCAGTCCTCCCCGCTCCTTCAAGCGGGAAGAAGATGATGATCCCATCCTGCAGCGGCGCCCACTTGCCTACTGTGTGCCTTGCCAGTCAGCTGCTGGAAACACACTCTTTCAATCCGTCTGTGGGGCCAGAAGGCGCCAGAGAACTAATTGATATGAAACAGCTCAACACCGGGCTTGAGGAGATCGCGGCCAGGAAACAGGCGCCTGTGATATGAGATTGCGGAAATCATCGGTGAAATCGGGGGATAACTATGAGGTTGAGCAGTAGGCTATCCGATAAAAGCAAACTTAGTGGCGAAATTGAATCGTTTATTGATTGGGAAAAATATACGACTGTAAAGGAAGAAGAGACGGAAGATATTCGTTTTATTGGTGCTGGAGATTTTATAGAAATTCAAATTGGCACCATTACTTTGCCCTTTTACTCCACAGTATGCGAGGATTGTATCTCCTTTGTTTCCCCTAAGCGTCTCCATTGTTTGATTAACAATCATTCCATGATCAGTATAAATTGTCAGCTGCAATGTATGGATTATGAGCCGGACAATCCAAAATGTACGAAATGCCACCCCTATGCACAGTACGCATAAAGAACATTTCAGGAATATGGTAGGCAACCGCATGATGCAGTAGCGTTATGCGGTTGT
>CAMTMC010000055.1 GCA_947073515.1 uncultured bacterium
GAACTGGCCCACGCCCTCCACCTGCTCGCACCGGGCGTACCCGGCGGCGGACAGCTCCTCCGCCAGCTCGTTCAGATCCCGGCGCTGGCCCACGGACAGCTCCTGGCAGCAGCGCTCCAGCAGCTCCGGCGGCAGGGAGCGCTGAAGCAGGCTCTCCACCGTGGCCACCAGGAAGGGGATCTCCCCCTGGGAGAGCCGCCGGGTGAGGGACAGCCGCCGGTGCTCCCACTGGCGGGAGACGGTGGCGGCGTTGTGGAAGGTGAAGGAGCGGGGGGTGAGCACCGGCACGGGCTGGCCGGAAAGAGCGGCTAAATCCGCCGCCAGCCGCTCGCCCTCCCCCTCGTCGGCGCAGACCAGCACCACCGGGCGGCCGCTCATCAGGCCGATGGCGGCGGCGGTGTGGACCCGATGGATGGCCGCGGCGCCAGACAGGGCGGCGGGGCAGCGCCCCCCCTCCAGGGCGGAGAGGAGCTGTTGGAATTCCGGCAGCCGGCTGAGGGCAGCGGTAAGCAGTTTCATGTGGAACACCTCATTTTCGACAGAACGTGGCAACGCCCCGCCCCCGAGACGGGGGAGGGGTAATGTGTCGTTTAGAACCGGTATTCATAAGTGAAAATGCCGGATGAGCGTGGATTTTTTTGCCGGTCAAGGCAAATTTTTCCAGGCGGGCTGACGCCCGGTAAGAAAATTTAACGCAGAGCGGCGGAAAAAGACCCGCTCAGACGGTGTGCCTGAAGATTTTAAACAGGCTCTTACACGGCCATTTGAGCTTGTGAATACAGGTTCTTAATGGGGAGGGGCCGGCCAGCGGCCAGCCCTTCCAACCAAATTACTTAATTTCGTAGTCCCGGCCAAACTGGAGCTCCCCGAAGTCAATCCGGCCGCCCCGGGCGGGCTCGCCCTCCTCATCCTCATAGCCGCCGTCTTCCTGGGGGAAGGCGCCCTCCCCCTCCTCCAGGGGGATAAACTCGGCGGTGTCCGACAGGTCCTCCTCCTCGGCCTGGGGCTGCTGGGTCCGGAGGTTCTCCGCCGCGGCCTCCTTCATGGCCTGGGCCAGCAGGCGCTGCACGTTGTCGTCAATTTCTGAGACCGTCTCCTCCACCGGGTCGGTGGCGGGGGCGGTGTCGGGGGGATAGAGATCCTCCAGCTGAGACAGGTACTCCGCCTCCCGGGCGTGGAGGGCCCGGACTTTCTCCACAAAGGCGGCGGTCTCCTCCTGGGCCTTCCTCAGGCGGTACTCCTCGGTCTCAATGTCCTTGGAGATATTGGACCGGCGGCTGCGCGCCTCCTCCTCCGCCTGCTGGAGGAGCTCCCGTTTCTTCCGCTCCGCCTCCTGGACCAGGTCCTCAGCCATCCGCTGGGCGGTCATCAGGGCCTTGCGCATGGCCTCCTCCGTGGAGCGGTACTCCTCCACCTTGTCCACCAGCACCTTCATCTTGCTTTTCAGTACTGCGTTCTCGTTGTACAGGGCGGAGTAGTCGCCAGTAAGGATGTCCAAAAACTCATCCACCTGGGACATGTTATAGCCGCCAAAGGACGCCTTTTGAAAGGCGCGCTCGGATACTTCCTGGGGTGTGAGCATAGGCTTCTCCCTTCTCTGTGTTCTAAGGAACCGCTGATTCAATCCCCGCGCGCATCTTCACGCCAGAAAATTCCCGCTGATCCGCGTCAGAAAACCTTGAAATCCGTCAGGATTCCTGCGCTTTTCTTCCTAGACAGCGGAGATTTCTGACGCAAATCTTTACACGTTGATTGAATCAGTGCTTCCCTAAGCGAAAGAGCTGTCAAAAAGCTCCCAAAACTTCGGGTTCCAATCAAAATACTGATCCAGCTCGGCCTCCATGCCATAGTCTGGGACAGGCAGGGGGACAATGCCGTCCTGAAAGGCGTAGGCGTACACATAGATGCCCCCCATGCCGCCGTTGCCCATGCTGTCGGTCCACAGGACCAGAACGGGGATTCCGGACCGGTCCCGGAGCCAGATGGCATCGGAGCGGCGCTCGCCCAGGGGGTAGAACCAGCCTCCCTCTGTAAGGGGTGTCATGGGCTGGTCATTGTTCTCCCGGCCGATAGGCCGCTCCCAAACCGTCTCCCCCTTGGACGCCACCAAAGTATAGAAGCGCAAGGAAGACTGTGTGTCCTCCGCCCAGAACCTGGACCCAGGCTCAGTGGGCTCGTACAGCTTCTCCGCCCCAGTTCTACCAGCTCGTCTGTGCCGTCGCCGTCCACGTCCACCGGCCAGCTTTCCACCACCATGGGGTAGGGGGAGGCGGGGTCGTCTGTCAGAACAATTCCGGCGGGCTCGTCCCCGCCGGGCGGGGAGACAGCGGCGGACCGCTCCGGCTGGCTGGAGGCCCCGGAGGGCCCGGCGCATCCAGCCAGCAAGGAGGTGAGGAGCAAAATATAGGACAATTTCAGTCCTATACGCAATATATCCCTTTAAAAATACAGTCCGTTATTCTCCAGCTCATCAATCAGATCCCCCAGGATGTCCACGTTGTAGGGGGTGATGATGTACGTGGAGATGGCCACCTTTTTGATTTTGCCCTCATTGGCGTAGGACACGCCGGCCAGGAAGTCCAGCAGGCGGCGGGCGATATCCTTGTTGGTGGACTCCAGATTCAGTACCACCGTGCGCTTCTCCCGCAGGTGGTCGGCGATGGAGGAAGCGTCCTCAAACCGCTCGGGCTTCACCAGCACCACCTGCAGCTGGGTAGCCGCCCGGATATTCACCACCTTATTGCTGCGCCGCTCCTCCTCCATGACAGAGGAGGTATAGCTGTCATTCCGGGGGAGGCGCTCCGCGCGTTCCCGGCGCTCCACAGGGCGGGGGGACAGGTCGAAATCGTCATACTCGTCCTCTTCCTCATCCTCATAGGGGTGAGCCAGCCGCTTAAACTCGTCAAAAATACCCATAGTTGATCCTCTTTTCCTGAAAGTAAATGGTGGGGCGGGCGGCTCTCAGCGGGTTCCCATTGGTGGCCGGGGCCCAAAGAGAGCGGTGCCCACCCGGACCAGGGTGGCTCCCTCCGCGATGGCATCCTCGTAGTCGGCGCTCATCCCCATAGACAGACAATCCATTACACTCTGATTATCCGTCATTTCATCCTTTATGTCAACAAAAAGCTTGTACATTTCCGCAAAATATCTCCGGTTGGCTCCGGGGGTGGCGGAAACCGGCGGGATTGCCATCAGTCCCCGTGGCCGGATTCCCTTGAAACCACGGGCAAAATCCAGCAGCCCGTGCAGCTCCTCGGGGAGGCAGCCCCCCTTGCTGGCCTCCCGGGCGATGTTTACTTCTAGAAGGATGTCCTGGACGATCCCCAGCTTGTCCGCCTGGGCGGCCACCGCCTGGAGCAGCCGCTGGGAGTCCACGGACTGGATCAGGTCCACCCGGCCCACCACCTGGCGGACCTTGTTGGTCTGGAGATGCCCGATGAAGTGGACCGCCTTGGCCCCGGCGTAGGCGTCCGCCTCCAGGTGGGACACCAGCTCCTGGACCCGGTTCTCACCGCACACGGGTACCCCGGCGGCGATGGCGGCCCGGACGGTGCCGTCGGTCTGGACCTTGGTGGCGGCGCAGAGGGTGATCTCCTCCGGGTTCCGCCCGCTGGCGGTGGCGGCGGCGGCGATCCGCTCCTGAATCGCCCGTACCTGTGCAGTTAGATCCATTGCAAGCCCTTCTCTCTCTAAAATATGGGGGGATGAAAATTTTTTTGTTCAGCCAGCCCCCCGCCGGGCGGCGGAGGTGACTGGGCGTAGCCGCTCAATACTCCAGCAGCAGCCCGTCCTGAAGCCCCGTGGCCTGGGTGACGATCTTATCCCCGGCCCGCAGGATTTTCCGGCCGGTGCCCACCGGGCGGACCACGTAGTAGTCGCTGCCCTCTTTGATCAGCTCCACCTCTTTAAACTCAGTGCGTCCGGCCACCATAGCGTAGACTCCCATGCGGTTGTAAGTGGAGCTTGCCCCCCCCTCCGGATCGTCCAGGGGTGCCTCCACCAGACGGAGGGCGGACTTGGGGATCCGCAGGCCGGTCCAGCTGTCAAAGATCAGCTCCACGGCCTGGCGGCGCAGGAGGGTGGTCTGGGACATATAGCGGTTGCAGGAGAAGATTACCAGGGTCCGCCCCTCCTCGCTGGGGCCGATCAGCGCCACCTCCATGTCCACGTCCCGGGAGAAGTCGCCGGTGAACCGCAGGGTAGCGGTGTCCCCCTCCCGCAGGCGCTGGGCCTGTAAGTCGGGGAGGGTGGCGGCGTACTCCCAGTGGCGGGAGGTGATGAGCTTGCCCGTCCCCCCGGCGGCCTGTTCCTCGGGGCGGGCCATCAGCTCCCGCAGGGAGGCGGGGGTAAGCTGTAGGGCGCTGTCCAGGGTGAGCAGGCTCTCATAGCCGTCCACCAGGTTGGAGAACACCCCCGCCCGAGGGGCCGCCACCTGGATGGTGGCCGCCGCCGACCGCTGGCGCAGGCCGGCCCGCTGGTCGTTCAGGTCCCGGAGCTGCTGGGTGAGCTGGCCGGAGGTGAGGCCGTCCCCGTAGACATAGCCCCGCTTGAGCACCCCGCTTTTGACAGACAGGACCTGATCCTCCAGCTCGCTGTAGTCGGACAGGGCTGCGCTGGCCCGCAGGCCTACGATGGACTGGAGGATATCCTCGTCCAGCCGGGCGGCGGAGGCTACATCGCCCCCCTGGCCGATGGCGTATTCCAACAGCTCAATCTCTAGCTCCAGGGCCTCCAGCTGGGCCTGGTCCGCCTGGGCCTGGCTGTCCCGGTAGACCAGGGCCACGTTCTGGCCCACGCCCACCCGCTCCCCCTCCGCCCGGGTGAGCTCCACAATGCCGTTCTGGGGGGGGAGGACCAGCTCCTCCCGGATCAGCAGCCCGTCCAGCTCCACGCTGTCGTGGGCGGTGTAGGTGTAGACCGTGGTGGTCTGGTAGGGGTCGCTGAAGGTGTTGTAGGCGTAGATGCCGAAGTAGATGGCCAGGGCCACGGAGATGGCCCCAATCACAAAGGTGATCAGGAAATTACCTTGCTTCATAGCAGTTCACGTTTCTTTCTGTGTGTTCAAAACCAGGAGATTACAGCTTTCAGGCCTCACTCCACCTCGCCAGGCTCGTACAGGGGGATGGGCCGCTCGGGGACAATGGTGGAGATGGCGTGTTTATAGATAATCTGCTGTTTGCCGTCGCTGGTGAGGACGACGGTAAAGGCATCAAACCCGGTGACATAGCCCCGCATCTGGAAGCCGTTCATCAGGAACATGGTGACCATCCGCCGCTCCCGGCGGGCCTGGGTCAAGAAGATCTCCTGGAGGTTATTTGTCTTGGTAGTCATGATGTAGCACTCCTTTTTTCTTTTAAGAGCGGAGCCGTCGCGAGCAGCGGGGCTTGATAACCCGGAGTCTGTCAGCATTCCAGATGATCAATACAGCTTCCAAAAACCGCTCCGTTCTTGAGTGCCACCATCATATACCAAATTCTTCCATATAATCTGTCGAAGCCTGCACCGCCGCCGGGAAATTCGGCTGACCCTCCCAGAACAGCCACCGAGCGGCGGAATTTCGCCGGAACCAGGTGAGCTGCCGTTTGGCGTACTGCCGGGAACGCAGCTTGATTTCCCCGGCGGCGGCGCTGATGTCCCCGTCCCCCTCCAGGGCGGCGGCCATCTCTTTGTAGCCAATGGCCTGCATGGCGGTGCATTTCCGGGGGACGCCGCTGTCCAGCAGGTCCCGGACCTCCTCCGCCAGCCCGGCGGCCATCATCTGATCTACCCTCCGGTCGACACGGGCCCACATGTCCTCCCGCTGGCGGAAGGCCAGGGTGAGGGTGAGGGCGTCGTACCTGGGGGGGAGGGCCTGGGTTTCAAGGTTGTGCTGGGTGATGGTTTTCCCGGTGGTGAGGTACACCTCCAGGGCCCGGACGATCCGCTTGCTGTCGTTGGGGTGGAGGCGGGCGGCGGCTTGGGGATCCACTTGGGCCAGCTCCTCCAGCAGGGCGGCGCCTCCCTGGAGCTGAAGCCGCCCCTCCAGCTCCCGGCGCAGGGGGCTCCCGCCGTCAAAGGCGGCGAAGGTCCGGCCGGACAGCAGCGAGTCGATATACAGCCCGGTTCCGCCCGCCAAAATGGGCAGTTTTCCCCGGGAAATGATGCCGTCCACACAGGCGGCAGCCATGTCCACATACCGGGCCACAGAGAAATCCTCCTCCGGCCCGGCCACGTCGAGCATGTGGTGGGGGACGCCCTGCCGTTCCTCCATCGTGGGCTTGGCGGTGCCGATGTCCATGCGGCGGTAGATCTGCATGGAGTCGGCGGACACCACCTCGCCGCCCCGGCGCAGGGCCAGCTCCACCGCCAGCGCCGTCTTGCCGGAGGCGGTGGGCCCGGCGATCACCAGAATTTTCGGCCTCATTCCGGATTCCTCTTGTAGGGGGTGGGGTCGTCAGTAAGACCCAGCAGATAGTCAGCGGAGACGTTGTAGTGCTGGCAGAGCAGCTTTAAACTGGACAGGGTTGTACCCTTGTGACCTCTCTCTATCTCGCTGATTTGGGAGACGGAGAGCTCCAACAGCTCCGCCAGGGCGGGCTGTTTCTCCCGAGCCTGCTTTCTCAGGGACAGCAGCCGCTGGCCGAATAAAGTCAAATCAAGCATAAAAATCCCCTTGATAAATCCACTTGCAGTAAAGTATAATACAGAAAAATCAACTATAAGTAAAGAGCTGATGTGAAACGGAAAGGAGTGCGGTAATATGAACGAGATCTTATACAAATTGTATAACGGCGATTACGACCCGGAGCAGGAGCCGGACGAGGAGTGGCAGAACATCTCCCAGCGTCTTCTGGAGCTCGGCGGAAAAATCCAGGATACCATGGGGCTGGCCTTTCTGGACCAATGGAGCAACGTCCAGGTGGAGGCCAACGACTGGCGGTGCTGCCGCTGCTACCAGGCCGGGTTCTGTCTGGGGGCCCGGCTGATGCTGGATGTCCTCACGCCCTCTTAAACTGTTTCTCCAGCTCCTTTTTGGTCAGCTCAATGGCCACCGGCCTCCCGTGTGGGCAATATTTTACCTGTCCCTCCATCACGGCCCGGGCAACCCGATCCAGCTCCTGGGGGCTGGTTTTCCATCCGCCCTTGATGGCCGCCTTGCACGCCATGGTGTGGAGCACCCCGTCCCGGGCGGCGGCGGGGTTCACTTGGCCGGTGGACAGCAGCTTTTGGGCGAGCTCCTCCAGCGTGGCGGGGATGTCGGCGGCGTCCACGTCAAAGGGGGCCTGGCGGACGGCCAGGTCGGGGCCCAGCTGATCCACCTCAAAGCCGAACTCCTCCAGCAGGGCCTGGTGGGCCAACAAAACCTCCTGCTCCTGGGCGGACAGCCGGCAGATGGCCGGGGTGAGCAGGGCCTGGGCCATGGGGTCGTATCCCTCGGCCTTCATCCGGTCGAAGTTCATCCGTTCGTGGGCGGCGTGTTTGTCGATGAGGAACACCGACTCCCCCTGTTCCACAATGATATAGGTGTTCAGCACCTCCCCGGCCACCCGCCAGACGGGGGCGGGGGGGAGGAGCGCCTCCTCCTCCCGTTGGGTTAGCTCCTCCGTCTTCTGGGCCGGGGGAGCTTTTTCTTTCACCGCCGGAAGGGGGGGCTCCGCCCGGGGGGCCGGCGGGGGGAACACCGCCCGGCTG
>CAMTMC010000056.1 GCA_947073515.1 uncultured bacterium
CCGGCAAGAAAATTTAACGCGGAGCGGCGGAAAAAGACCCGCTCAGACGGTGTGCCTGAAGATTTTAAACAGGCTCTAAGTCTTCCCGGTACAGTGGAAAAACAAAACACCTCCCATGCCCGTGGGGGCACAAGAGGCGATCACTCGCGGTTCCACTCTCATTTTCACTCCGCTGGCCGGTATCGGGGCCAAGCCGGGCGGCATTACCCGCCACGCTCCCGGACGCACTTCACGCCCTCCCGCCGGAGGCCCCCTTTCAGCCGGTGAGGGGCCCTCTCTGTCCGTTGGAAAAAACGCTACTTTTCCGTTCCCAGCGCTGATTACCCCAGTATATTACCATCCCGCCCCGGGGGTGTCAAGTAAATTCGGGGATTTGGGGGTGGAAACGGCCTATTTTCCTCCGCTGTGTTTCCCGATGATCCCCGGGAAATACGGGAATAGCCGCTGGCGATCCCCATAAAACCCACAAAAACCGGCCTGGAGATGGCCTCCAGACCGGTTCTCAGCGGTGATTTTCGCCAGAAAGGCACACTAAGGTTACTGGTACAGCTTCTTACTTACGCTTTCACGTCAACGCCCTGCCTGTACTCATCCAGGATGCTGGTGTCAAAGGCCTGCCCGTGCTGCCAGCCGGGCACCCGGGATCTTACAAAGTCACACAGCCTGTTCGCTTCCTCAAGACGGATTTGATTCAGGGTGTACCCCGCATTGGCCCGGTCCTCTGGCGGGAGTGTCATGACATAGGCCCGAATGGTATCCCCCCGCTCATTCCCGCTGGGAGGGGACATTCCGTAATATTGCTTCATGTTCTGGAGCGCCATATCCCTCAGCCGGGTCTCTATTTCCTTCGACACAGGAATGATCTTGAAATCGGACTGCTTCATCCCCGTAATGTCCATCCCCGGCGGGCACCATGGATTGACATGGCCCTTTGGGGGGAGCGATCCATTTTCCAGCTTTGGCTGGGCCGTCTGGCTTTGATACCGCTCTGTGCTGACCATCATTCTGGCAATTTCATTGATTGTCATTTCGCCGCGCCTCCTTTCCCTGTAAAATGAAACTCCGCTTGTTTCAAATATCGGCCGCATTTTGGAAAAAATAAGGATACTCCGGACAAAAACCCCGTTTTCCTGTCCTCTCACTCCCCCGGCTGGTCGTACCGGCTGTAAAAGGCCCGGGTCAGGTCGATGAAGGCCCGGGCCGCCGGGGACAGGAAGCCGTTTTTCTTATACACCACCGCCACCGGGCAGGTGAGGGGCGGCTCCCCCAAGGTAAAACAGGCCAGCCGGTCCAGGTAGGGGGTGCGGGCCACGCCGCTCTCCTGGAGGAAGGCGAAGGCCATATTCTCCGCCGCCAGGTTGATGGCGGTGGTGGTGTTGGTGGTGACCAGGATGTTCTGGGGCTCCACGTTATGGACAGAGAAGGTGTTGTGCAGCAGCCTGGACAGCCGCCAGTCGGCGGGGAGCATCACCACCCGCTCCCGCTCCAGCAGGCGCAGGTCAGGGAAGGGTTTGGCCCGGCCGATGGTGCTGTCCATCCCCTGGAGCAGGGGGTGGTCCCGGTGGCCCACCAGGAAGATCCGCTCCCGCATAACCACCTCGTAGGTGAGCTCAGTGAGGTCGTTGGGGATCTGCATCACGCAGAAGTCGATGCGGTTGGCCGCCGCCAGCTCCCCCAGCTCGGGCACCGGGGCCTCGTGGAGCACCACCTGGACGTCGGGGTACTGGCCGGTGAACTGGGGCAGGACATCAGGCAGGAGGATGGACCCCCGCCAGGGGGATACCCCGATATGGAGGATCGGCCGCTTCTGATCCTTCAGCTCCTCCAGGTCGCTGACCAGCTGGCGGTCCAGATAGCCCTGGCGCTCCAGATAGGCGTGAAAAACCTCCCCCGCCGCCGTCAGCCGCAGGGGGGTGTGGGAGCGGTCCAGCAGGACCACCCCCAGGCTGTTCTCCAGCTTGGCCAGGTACTGGCTGAGATAGGGCTGGGACAGGTACAGCCGCTCCGCCGCCTTGGAAATGCTGCGCTCTTTCACAATGGCCCGGAAATACTCCGGATTTTTTACAAACATGGGGTTACCTCGCTTTATGTTTCTATGGGGTTCCCAACCGCGTCAGAGCAGGGCCCGCACCCGCTCCACCGCCCGCCGGGTGTCCTCCGCCTCCCCGAAGGCGGTCAGGCGGACATAGCCCTCCCCGCTGGGGCCGAAGCCCGCCCCCGGGGTGACCGCCACCTGGGCCTCCTCCAGCAGCAGGTCGAAAAATCCCCAGGAGTCCAGGCCGTCCGGGGTTTTCAGCCAGATGTAGGGGGCGTCCACCCCGCCGAAGCAGGCGCGGCCAGCGGCGGACAGCCCCTCCCGGATGACTCGGGCGTTTTCCTGGTAGTAGGCCAGGTTCTCCCGGACCTGGGCCCGGCCCTCGGGGGTGTAGACGGCCGCCGCCCCCCGCTGGACAAGATAGGACACGCCGTTGCACTTGGTGGCCTGGCGGCGGGCCCACAGGTCGTTCAGGCTGGCGCCCTCCCGTCTCAACGCCTTGGGGATCACCGTGTAGCCGCACCGGGTTCCGGTGAAGCCGGCGGTCTTGGAGAAGGAGCGGAACTCAATGGCGCAGGCCTCCGCCCCCGGGATCTCAAAAATGCTGCGGGGGACGTCCGGGCTGGTAATAAAGGCCTGATAGGCCCCGTCGAATAAAATTACCGAGCCCCGGGCGTTGGCGTAGTCCACCCAGGCCCTCAGCTCCTCCCGGGTGGCCGCCGCCCCGGTGGGGTTGTTGGGGAAGCACAGGTAAATGAGGTCGGCCCGGCCCTCCGGCGGCCGGGGGAGGAAGCCGTTCTCTTGGGTACAGGGCATGTAGGTCAGGCCGCTCCACCGGCCCGGCCCCCGCCGGTACTCCCCCGCCCGGCCGGCCAGGGCGTTGGAGTCCACATACACCGGGTACACCGGGTCGCACACCGCCACCCTGTTGTCCCCGTCGAACAGGTCCACAATGCCGGCACAGTCACTTTTGGCGCCGTCGGAGATAAAAATTTCCTCCGGGCCGATGTCCACCCCCAGGGCGGCGTAGTCCTCCCGGGCGATCACCTCCCGGAGGAAGGGGTAGCCCCCCTCCGGGCCGTAGCCCCGGAAGCCCTCCGCCGTCCCCATCTCCGCCGCCGCCCGGGATAGCTCCTCCACCACGGCGGGGATCAGGGGGCGGGTCACGTCCCCGATGGACAGGCGGATCACCCGCCCCTCCGGGTGGGCGGCGGTCCAGGCGGCGATCCGGCGGGCCACCTCAGAAAACAGGTAGCCGCCGGGCAGCTTGGCGAAATTCTCATTGATCTTGACCATATACACAGCTCCTTCCGGTGAGGATAGCTTATTATCCCCTACCCCGCCGGGAAAAACAGCCGCCTGCCGTCGAAGCCCCAAAAAGAATTGCCCCGCTACTCCCGCCAGGCCACGCCGTAGAGCACCAGATCCAAAAATTCCTCAAAGACGGTCAGCAGGCCGGTGAGGCCGGTGATCTCCTCCTGGGGGGCGTACCGCTCTACCAGGGGGGAGAACAGGTCCACCATGGACTCGCAGTACCGGGCGGCCCGCTCCCCCTCCAGCCCCGGGCGCAGGGTGATGCCCGCCAGAACCTGGTTCAGGAAGCGGCGGTTCAGCTCCCGGATGGGCCGGCGCAGGCCCTCGATCTGTTCCCGCAGCTCCTCCGGCGGGTAAAGGGTGGCGTTCTCATAGACCCGCTTCTCCAGGGGGCGCTGGAGGAAGAACTGCTCCCGGGCGGTGAAATACCGGTTGACCGACCCCAGGGGGTGGCTCCCCCCCGGCCGGAGCATCTGCTGGGTGAGATAGTCCCCCAGCCGGCGGAAAATGTCCGCCACACACAGCAGGAACAGCTCCCCCTTGCTGGAGTAATAGTGGTACATCATCCCCTTGGAGATGTGGTGCCGGGCGCAGATCCGCTCCATGCTGGTCCCGTCGTAGCTCCGGGACCCGAACTCCTCCAGCGCCGCCTGGAGGATCTTTTGCCGGCTGGCCGCCTGGCGCTCCTGCTGTTTCATCGCAATCCCTCCTATATAGACTTTTTCGTCTATTTTGGATTTTATCATAAAAGTGCTGGATCGTCCAGTTTTTTTCTGGAAAAACAGCACAAAAAAGGGCCCGCGCCACAGAGCGCGGGTCCTTCTTTGAAATTCAATTACGGCTTCATGGTGGGGAAGAGGATAATCTCCCGGATGGAGTCGGTGCCGGTGAGCATCATGACCATGCGGTCGATGCCCATGCCCATGCCGCCCGTGGGGGGCAGGCCGTACTCCAGGGCGGTGACGAAGTCCTCGTCCATCATGCCGGCCTCCTCGTCGCCCCGGTCCCGCAGCTCCACCTGCTTCTGGAAACGCTCCTTCTGGTCGATGGGGTCGTTGAGCTCGGAGAAGGCGTTGGCCAGCTCGCTGTGGCAGATGAACAGCTCGAAGCGCTCGGTGAGCCGGGGGTCCTCCGGGGAGCGCTTGGACAGGGGGGACACCTCCACCGGGTACATGGTGATGAAGGTGGGCTGGATCAGGTGCTCCTCCACCCGCTGGTCGAAGCACTCGTACAGGGCGTTGCCCCAGGTGCGGTCGGCGGTGGCAGGAAGCTCCACTCCGATCTTCCGGGCGGCGCCCACGGCCTTGCGGTCGTCGGTGATCTCAGCGAAGTCAATGCCGGTGTACTTCTTCACCGCCTCCACCATGGTCATCCTGGCCCAGCCGGGGGTCAGGTCGATGTCGTGGCCCATCCACTTGATCTGGTAGGTGCCCAGCAGCTTCTGGGCGGCGGTGGTGATGACCCCCTCGGCGATGTCGGCCATGGTGTTGAAGTCGGCGTAGGCCTCATACAGCTCGATGGTGGTAAACTCCGGGTTGTGCTTGGGATCCATGCCCTCGTTGCGGAAGATGCGGCCGATCTCATACACCCGGTCCATGCCGCCCACGATGAGCCGCTTCAGGGGCAGCTCGGTGGCGATACGCATATACATGTCGATGTCCAGGGTGTTGTGGTGGGTGATGAAGGGCCGGGCGGTGGCGCCGCCGGAGATGGTGTTCAGCACCGGGGTCTCCACCTCCATATAGCCCCGCTCGTCCATATAGTCCCGGATGTGCTTGATGAACTGGGAGCGGAGCTGGAAGTTGCGCTTGACCTCCGGGTTGACGATCAGATCCACATACCGCTGGCGGAAGCGCAGCTCGGTGTTGGTCAGGCCGTGGAACTTCTCGGGCAGGGGCAGCAGGGACTTGGACAGCAGGGTGACGTCTACCACCCGGACGGACATCTCCCCCCGCTGGGTGCGGAACACCACGCCCTTGACGCCCACGATATCGCCGATGTCGAACTTCTTAAAGCCGTTGTAGACCTCCTCGTCCATCTCGTCCTTCCGGGCGTAGAGCTGGATCCGGCCGGACTTGTCCTGCAGGTCGCAGAAGGACACCTTGCCCATGCCCCGCTTGGACATGAGCCGCCCGGCGATGGAAACCTCTTTCCCCTCCAGGGCGTCGAAGTTGGCCTTGATGTTGGCCGAGTCGTTGTCCACGTCGTAGCGGGTGATGTGGAAGGGGTCTTTGCCCGCGTCCTGGAGGGCCTTCAGCTTCTCCCGGCGGACCCGGGCCTGCTCAGTGAGGGACTGCTGCTCCTGGACGGCCTGCTCCTGGTTGGCCTGGTCGTTGATGATCTCGCTCATTTGTCTACACTCCTATTCTATATGGGGGGCTTCGCGATTGATCTGAGAACCGGTATTCATAAGTGAAAATGCCGGATCAGCGCTCTACCCGCAGGATCTGATACTCCACCGGGCCGGCGGGGGCGTCCACGGTGACATCGTCCCCCACGTTCCGGCCCAGCAGGGCCCTGCCAAAGGGGGAGTCCTCCGAGATGGCACCGTTCATGGGGTCGGCCTCCTGGGAGCCCACGATCTTATAGGTCGCCTCCTCATTGAACTCCTTGTCCAGCACTGTGACCGTGGAGCCCAGGCGGATGAAGCCGCCCTCCACCGCCGCCTCCTCGATGACCACGTAGTTGGAGAGGATCTCGTCCAGCTCCGCCATGCGGGAGTAGAGCTTGCCCTGCTCATTTTTGGCCTCGTCATACTCGCTGTTCTCCGACAGATCGCCGAAGGAGCGGGCCTCCTTAATCAGCTCGGCCACCTCCTTCTCCCGGACGGTCTTCAGGTAGTTCAGCTCATCCTGCAACTCTTTGAGCCGCTCCGGGCTCAGCTTGTATTCCTTTGCCATGATCCTTGCACACCTTTCAAAAAACAGCCCAGAATTCCATAAGAAATGGGCATGATCTCGCATTATGTCCTGTCATTATATGATTTTTCCAGCCGTCTGTCAAGGGATCCGGTGATTTTTATCTCCCGCCGGCCCAGCTTCCCCCCCTCCCACAGGGCGGCCAGCAGGGGCAGGTCCTCCCGGTCCCCCTCCGCCAGCTCCGGGGCGGTGAGCCGCAGGCCCGCCAGGTCCGGCTCCGGGCCGTACAGGTCCAGGGCCGCCTCCTCCCGGGGCGGGCCCCCGGGCTGGAACCGGAGGGCCAGGTGCCCCCTCTCCCCCGGCGGCAGGATGGGGACGCCGTACTCCCGGCGCAGCCACCGGGCCAGCTCCTCCCCGCCGCTGGGGGCGTCCACCACCA
>CAMTMC010000057.1 GCA_947073515.1 uncultured bacterium
TTAAAAATCCTTGCCATCCGTCAGGATGCCTGCGGATTTTTGCCTTGCAGGGCAAAAAATCCACTCGCCAATCCATATACGTTGAGATTTTAAACAGGCTCTTACACGATAGTCACGTACTGCTTGATATCGTCCCGCATGGAAATGGCGGCGGCCCGGGCGGCCTGGGCGAAGTCATGGCCGTCGCCCCCGGTCTTCTGCCAGGCGCACATGATGCCCCGGGAGGAGTTGACAATGGCCCCGTGGCCGTATTTGTCGAAGGCGTACTGGACATCGGCGGCGGTGCCCCCCTGGGCCCCGTAGCCGGGCACCAGGAAGAAGGTCTTCCCCAGCCGTTTCCTCAGGGCCCGGATGTCGGAGGGGTAGGTGGCCCCGGTGACCGCCCCGGCGATGGTATAGCCGTACTTGCCCTCGGTGCCGGCGGCGACCCGCTCGTTCAAATCGCCCATCACCTGGTAAACTAACCGGTCCCCGGCCACGATGTCTTGCAGCTCCCCGGAGCCGGGGTTGGAGGTCTTCACCAGCACGAAGACGCACTTGCCCTCCCCCTTGGCGGCCTCCAGGAAGGGTTTGATGGAGTCGGAGCCCATGTAGCCGTTGAGGGTGACGCAGTCGGCGTCAAAGGATTTATACTGCTCCCCCTCAATGTTCGCCCCGGACAGCCAGCCCTCGGCGTAGGCGGCGGCGGTGGAGCCGATGTCCCCCCGCTTGATGTCGGCGATGACGAATAAACCCTTCTCCTTGGCGTAGCGGATGGTGCGCTCCAGCACCTCCATCCCCCGCCAGCCCAGGTTCTCGTAGTAGGCGGCCTGGGGTTTTACGGCCGGGACGATGTCACACAGGGCGTCGATCAGCCCTACGTTGAACTGCCAGATGGCCTCGGCCGCCCCCTTCAGGCCAACGCCGTGCTCCTCAAAGGCGGCCTGGCGGATGTGCTCCGGCACGTACTCGATCCGGGCGTCCAGCCCGGCCACCGTGGGGTTTTTCATGGCCCTGATCTTATCCTGTAAAACGTCGAAGGACATAACATCACTCCTCTTTCTTGTTCAGTCGTTTTTTCTTATCCAGGCTGGTGGTGAGGGCTAGCAGCACCAAAAATGGAGCGGAGCACAGCAGCACTGGCATTGCCCGGTTGGCCGCGGCGGTGAGAGACAGGGGAATCCATGCCCCGCCCATGGCCAGAAAGATTATGCCGTGAATCCGCTTGCAGGTCGTTGAGCGCTTGTAGGCATCTCCGTACTCTGACAGGTTGAGCGCCATCAGCAGGCCGGTCCAGGTCCAGATCAGTCCCATCAAAAAGATGTAAGTGTTGTGGACCGGCAGCAGGCGGTTCCAGGAGACCGCCGTTCCGCCAATCAGCGCGGCGGCGTAGCCCAGCCAATAGTACATTTTTTTCATGGTGTGCTCCTCTCTTGCGGGGGGCGGGGCGGATGATATCCGCCCCTACATCCCTCTCCTTGGGACGGGCGGCCACAGGCCGCCCCTACACCGTCCCCGGTGGGGGACAACCTCACCGGGACGGCGGGGACGTCCCCTACCCCTGGTCCCGGTAGATGACATTCCCCCTGACGATGGTATACTTCACCTTCCCCTTCACGGTCCTCCCGGCGAAGGGGGTGTTCCGGGCCTTGGAGGCGAATTTCTCCGGGTCGATGGTCCACTCCTCGTCCGGGTCGAAGATCACCAGGTCCGCCACCGCTCCGATGGACATATGGCCCCGGGACAGCTTCAGCAGGTCGGCGGGGTTGGTGGACAGCCGCCGCATGACGCTGGGCAGGTCCATCCTGCCGGTGTGGTACAGCCGGGTCAGGGAGAGGGCCAGGCTGGTCTCCAGGCCGATCATGCCGCTGGGGGCCCGGGCCAGGGTGCGGGCCTTCTCCTCGGCGGAGTGGGGGGCGTGGTCGGTGGCGATCACGTCGATGGTGCCGTCCCGCAGCCCGGCGATGATGCCATCCACATCCTTCTGGGTGCGCAGGGGCGGGTTCACCCGGGCCAGGGAGCCCTTGGACAGCACCTCGTCCTCCGTGAGGGTGAAATACTGGGGGCAGGTCTCGCAGGTGATGGGCACCTTTTTCTTCTTCATCTTGCGGATGATCTCCACGCTCCGGGCGGTGGACACGTGGCAGATGTGGACAGGGGCGCCGGTCTCCTCCGCCAGCATGGCGTCCCGCATGACCACCAGCTCCTCGGCGATGGCGGGGCGGCCCTCCAGCCAGAGCTGGCGGGAGACGCTGCCCTCGTTCACCGCCCGGCCGGCCACCATGGAGGTGTCCTCGCAGTGGCACAGCACGGGCAGGCCCAGGCCCCGGGCCCGGATGAGCACGTCCCGCATCAGGTTGGCGTTGTCCACGTTGTTGCCGTCGTCGGACAGGGCCACGGCGCCGGCGGCCTTCAGCGCCTCGGCGTCGGTGGGCTCCTCCCCCCGCAGGCCCCGGGACAGGGCGGCGATGGGGTGGACCTGGACGCCGCAGCCCTGGCGGGCCCGGTCCAGTATGTACTTCACCTGCTCCGGGCAGTCCACCGCCGGGCTGGTGTTGGCCATGCAGGCCATGGAGGTGACACCCCCCCGGGCGGCGGCGGCGCAGCCGGTGATGATGTCCTCCTTGTAGGTCAGGCCGGGGTCCCGGAGGTGGACGTGCATATCCACCAGCCCCGGGGCCACCACCAGGCCGGACACGTCGATGACCTGGTCGGCCTCCACCTCCAGCCCCCGGTCCATCAGGGCCAGAACGCCGTCCTCCGCCAGGATGTCCTGGAGCAGGACGGCCCCTGTCACGGGGTGGACCACCCTGCCGTTTCGAATCAAAAGCTTCATGGTTTTCCTCCGGGTATCATGATATTTTTTGGAGTGAAATTCACATACTTATCTAAGTTAAATTATAGCGGAACGGGCAGGATTTAGCAACGGTGTTTTTCGCTTTTTCGGGAAGAATAAAATCGCGGATTGGATTTTATTCCGCAAAAAGGAGGGATCTTGTATGCAGAATACCAGCTGCGGAACGGGCAAGTTTATCATGGGCATGACCGCCGGCATGGTGGCGGGCGCCGCCCTGGGGGCGGCCATGGCCCCCTCCAGCAGGCAGATCAAGCGGGCGGCCCACCGGGCCGCCAAGACGGTCAACCAGGCTGTGGAACATCTGGCGGACGCCATCGACATGTGAGCGCCCGGGGCCGGGCGGAACCGCCCGGCCCCTCTGTTGGGGCTGGAAAACACAAGAGAGCGGGGACACAGGGGCGTCCGCGCTCTCTCGCTCATAAACGCTATTTCGCCGGCTTGAAGCCGTCCTTCAGGCTGACGGCCCGGTTGAAGACCAGGGCCCCGGGCTTGGAGTCCTTGGAGTCAGCGCAGAAGTAGCCCAGGCGGAGGAACTGGAACCGGTCTGCGGGCTGGGCGCCGGCCAGGGAGGCCTCCAGCTTGCAGCCCTCCAGCACCTCCAGGGAGTTGGGGTTCAGGCACTCCAGAAAATCCTTGTCGCCGCCGTCCGGGTTCTCGTCGGCGAAGAGGTTGTCGTACAGGCGGACCTGGGCGTCCACGGCGGTGGCCCCGTCCACCCAGTGGATGGTGGCCCCCTTCACCTTCCGGCCGTCGGCGGGGTTGCCCCCCTTGGACTCCGGGTCGTAGGTGGCCAGGATCTCGGTGATCTCGCCGCTCTCATCCTTGACACAGCCGGTGCATTGAATGAGATAGGCCCCCTTCAGGCGGCACTCGGGGCCGTCGGGGTACAGGCGCTTGTACTTGGGGATGGGGGCCTCCATAAAGTCCTCCCGCTCCACGTACAGATTCCGGGAGAAGGTGACAGGCCGGGCGCCAGCGGCGGGGTCGTTGGGGTTGTTCTCCACCTCAAAGGTCTCCGACTGGCCCTCGGGGTAGTTGGTGATGGTCAGCTTAATGGGCCGCAGGACCGCCATCGCCCGCCGGGCGTGGTCGTTCAGGTCCTCCCGCAGGCAGTGCTCCAAAAAGCCGAACTCCACCGTGGAGGCGGCCTTGCTCACCCCGTTGCGCTCGGTAAAGCTCCGGATGGCGGCGGGGGTGTAGCCCCGGCGGCGCAGGCCGCACAGGGTGGGCATACGGGGGTCGTCCCAGCCGGCGACATAGTTCTTTTCCACCAGCTCCCGCAGCTTGCGCTTGGACATGACGGTATAGTTGATGCCCAGCCGGGCGAACTCGATCTGCCGGGGCTTGGCGGGGACAGAGCAGTTGGCGATCACCCAGTCGTAGAGGGGGCGGTGGTTCTCAAACTCCAGGGAGCACAGGGAGTGGGTGATCCCCTCGAAGGCGTCCTCCAGTGGGTGGGCGAAGTCGTACATGGGGTAGATACACCACTTGTCCCCCTGCCGGTGGTGGGAGGCGTGGTTGATCCGGTAGATCACCGGGTCCCGCATGTTGAAGTTGCCGCTGGCCAGGTCGATCTTGGCCCGGAGGGTCATGGCCCCGTTGGGGAACTCCCCCGCCCGCATCCGGGCGAACAGGTCCAGGCTCTCCTCCACGGGCCGGTCCCGCCAGGGGGACCGGGCGGGGGTGTTCACGTCCCCCCGGTACTCCTTGGACTGCTCCGGGGTCAGCTCGCACACGTAGGCCAGCCCCTTTTGGATCAGCTCCACCGCGCAGTCATACATCCGGTCAAAGTAGTCCGAGGCGTAGTAGAACCGGTCGTCCCAGTGGAAGCCCAGCCACTGGATGTCCTCCTTGATGGCCTCCACATACTCCTCGTCCTCCTTGGAGGGGTTGGTGTCGTCCATGCGCAGGTTGCACAGCCCCCCGAATTTCTCCGCGGTGCCGAAGTCGATGACGAGGGCCTTGCAGTGGCCGATGTGGAGATAGCCGTTGGGCTCCGGGGGGAACCGGGTGTGGACCCGCATCCCGGCGAAGCGGCCGCCGGGGGCGGTATCCTCCTGGATGAACTGGTGAATAAAGTTCTGGCTCTCCTGGGCCTCCCCCTCCGGGGCGGCGGTTTTGATCTCATCGGACATAGTGTGTCCCTCCTGTTTCCTTAGGTATAGGCCCCTGCCGGCCTGCATAAAATATCTTGTCCATTTTACACCACACCGGGGGAAAAATGCAAGGATCTTCTTCGCCTTTCAATTTATCAAGAATTATTCTTGTTTTTCTCCGAGAGATGGTGTATAATGGGAATGGAAAGGCAGGTGTTTCCTGTGGCCTATGACATCATCATCCTGGGCTCGGGGCCGGCGGGCCTGGCGGCGGCAGTGGCCGCCCGGGGCCGGGACAAGTCTGTCCTGGTCATCGGCAACCGCTGGCAGGACAGCCCCCTGGCCCGGGCGGAGCTTGTAGATAACTACTTGGGCCTCCCCGGCCGGACGGGGAGGGAGCTGCTCCAGGCCTTTTACAGCCACGCCCAGGAGACAGGCGCCGAGTTTGTGGTGGGCAGGGCCATCTCCCTCATGGCCTGGAACGGCTTTATGGTCACGGTGGGCAGCGAGGTATACGAGGGCCGGGCCCTCATCCTGGCCCCGGGGGTGGTCCGGCAGGCCAAGTTCCCCGGGGAGGAGGAATTTTTGGGCCGGGGCGTCAGCTACTGCGCCACCTGTGACGGGATGCTCTACCGGAACAAGGCCGTCGCCGTGGTGGGCCGGGCCCCCGACGCCCCCCAGGAGGCCAATTACCTCCACAGCCTGGGCTGCCAGGTGACCTATGTGTCCCAGAAGGAGCCGGAGGGGCTGGCGGAAGGGATCCCCTCCGTGACAGCCAGCCGGCTGGCCATCAAGGGGGAGAACGCCGTCACCGCCCTGGAGGCGGACGGACAGGAGATCCCCTGCGCCGGGGTGTTTGTGCTCCGCCAGGCGGTGGCCCCGGTGGATCTGCTGCCCGGCCTGGAAACCCAGGGACACTATATTAAGGTGGACCGGCGGATGGCCACCAATGTGGAAGGGGTCTTCGCCGCCGGGGACTGTGTTGGCGAGCCCCTCCAGGTGGCGAAGGCTGTGGGGGAGGGCCACGCGGCCGCCCTGTCCGCCTGCGAATTTTTAGAACCGGTATTCATAAGTGAAAATGCCGGATGAGCGAGGGAGTTTGTCTGGCCCGCAAGGCGGGAAATCGCAGGAATCCTGGGTGGATTTCAAGATTTCCCAACGAGGCGGGGCGGCAAAATTCCCGCTTAGAGCCTGTTTCATATCTCCAGGTGTGCCGGATGAGCGTGGATTTTTTTGCCGG
>CAMTMC010000058.1 GCA_947073515.1 uncultured bacterium
GGGAAACTATTACAAAAAAACAGCCGCAGGCTGCTGCCCACGGCTGTTTTGGTCCTATGGCGGAGTTTACTTCAGGTTCCGGGCGGGCCCGCCTCAAGAGAGCCCCTCCAGCTCCGCCAGCCACAGGGTGGACATGGCGTCCGAGGGCATTATCCAGCCCCCCCGGGGGGAGAGGGCCATGCTGCCCGCCTTGGGCCCGTCGGGCATGCAGGAGCGCTTAAACTGCTGAGTGAAGAACCGGCGGTAGAAATTTTTCAGCCACTTCAGGATGGTCTCCCGGTCATACCGACCCCCAAGGGCGTGGAGAGCCAACCGGAGCACCTTCCGGGGCGGAAAACCCCACCGCAGGGCGTAGTAGAGGAAGAAATCGTGGAGCTCATAGGGGCCCACCAGATCCTCGGTCCGCTGGGCGATCTCCCCCTCCTTGGGGGGAAGCAGCTCCGGAGAGACCGGGGTATCCAGGATATCCCGCAGCACGGCGGCCAGGCGGGGCCGTTCCCCCTCCGCCTCCCGGGCCAGGCAGGCCACCAGATGGCGCATCAGGGTCTTGGGGATGCCCCCGTTCACCCCATACATGGACATATGGTCGCCGTTGTAGGTGGCCCAGCCCAGGGCCAGCTCGCTCAAGTCCCCGGTGCCGATGACCATGCCCCCCTCCCGGTTGGCCACGTCCATGAGCACCTGGGTGCGCTCCCGGGCCTGGCCGTTCTCAAAGGTGACGGACAAATCGTCCATCTCCTGCCCGATATCCCGGAAGTGGACCCGCACCGCCTCGCCGATCTCAATGATCCGGAAACTGGCGCCCATCTCCTCCGCCAGCATCTGGGCGTTTGACTTGGTCCGGCCGGTGGTACCGAAGCAGGGCATGGTGATGGCGGTGATGTCCGTCCGAGGCCGGCCCAGCATATCCATGGCCTTGGCGGTGGTGAGCAGGGCCAGGGTGGAGTCCAGCCCGCCGGACAGGCCCACCACAGCGGTTTTAGCCCGGGTGTGGGCCAGGCGCTTTTTCAGGCCCAGGGCTGCGATGGTCAAAATCTCCTGGCACCGTGCCTCAAGCTCCGCCGGACTTTCAGGGACAAAGGGGTTTTGGGCGATGGGCCGGGTGAGCTCCGTGTCGGTCAGCTCCAGGTAAAATTCGCTCCGGCCAACGCCGAGCCCGTGGGCATTGTCCATGGGGGTGCCGGCGGGCGGTATGAAGATGTTCGTCCCGCGGCGGTCATAGATCAGGCGGTCTACGTCGATCTCACTGACCACCAGCCCGGTGGAAAACCGCTGTTCCGCCAACATCACTCCGTTTTCAGCGATCATCTTGTGGCCGCCGAAGACCAGGTCGGTGGTAGACTCCCCTTCGCCGGCGCTGGCCAGCACATAGCCGCACAACAGCCGGGCGGACTGGCCCGCCACCAAGGAGCGGCGGTAATCCGCTCTGCCCGCCTCCTCATGGCCGGCGGACAGGTTCAAAATCAGGGTGGCTCCCGCCCGGGCCAGGGTGATAGAGGGGGGCTCCGGGGCCCAGAGATCCTCCCCCAGCTCCACGCCGATCACCAGATTGGGCATGGTCTCGCACTCTAATATGACGTTGGCAGCCATGTGGACGTTCTGGCCGCGCAGGCGGATCAACGTGTCCACATCTCTGCCGGAGGTGAACCAGCGGCCCTCGCAATTCGGAAGACACGTCTTGGGGACAAGGCGGTGAATCTCTCCCCTTTGTATGACAGCGGCACAATTATACAATTTGTTGTCCCAAGGATTCCGTACCGGCAGGCCCAGGGCAGTGAGCAGGTCTAAATCCTTTGTCTCCGTCAAAATACTGGCCAGGGCCTCCTCCGCCCCATGGAGGAGGGTGTCCTGGAAAAACAGGTCACCACAGGTGGCGCCGGTAAGGCACAGCTCCGGCAGGGCCAGCGCCTTCACCCCCTGGGCCGCCGCCTCCCTCATCAGGGCGACGATCTGCCCCCCGTTGTAGGCGCAGTCCGCCACCCGAATTTCCGGCGTGCCCGCCGCCACTTTTACAAATCCGTCCCGCATACAATCGGCCTCCCTGTGCGCGTTTTTAAGGAAGTACTGATTCAATCAACGCGTGCGGATTTCATCAGTGGTTCCTTAATTTGTGTTCACTCTATCTTAGCCCATTTACTGGGCGAGCGCAATACAATTTCTGTAAAATATAACGGCCGAGCTCCGCCCGATCATTCCGCCTGTAAAAAACATTTTTTTCATGGCTATAGTCCCGCTCCCCCGCACATACTGACCAGGAAGGACTTGAGAAAGGCGGCGAGGGCTTGAGTTGGAAAAAACTGACGGTGATCACCTGTATTTTGTTCTTTTTCGCGGCGCTCCCCCTCCCGGGCCCGGCGGAGCCGGCGGCCGCCCCGCTCCGGCTGGAGACGGGGGATCCGCCGCTGGTGGCCCTCACCTTTGACGACGGCCCCCGGGGCGCCACCACCGGCCCCCTCCTGGACGGCCTGGCCCTGCGGGAGGTACCCGCCACCTTCTTCCTGGTGGGGGAGAGAATCCAGGGCAACGAGGAGCTCATCCGCCGGATGGCCCTGGACGGCCACCAGATCGGCGTCCACACCTATGGGCACGTGATTTTGAAATCCCTGTCCCGCCAGGATTTTGATCTCCAGGTGGGCAAAACCCGGGCCCTGCTCACCGATGTGCTGGGGGAGGGGGAGTTCTGGCTCCGCCCCCCCTACGGCATGATTGACCGGACTGACGCCCAATGGGCGGGAAGCCCGCTGGTCCTCTGGTCCGTTGACCCGGAGGACTGGAAGGACAGCGATGTGGACCGGATCGTGTCCGCTGTGCTAGAGCACGTAGGGGACGGCGACATCATCCTGATGCACGACATCTTCCACAGCTCTGTGGACGCCGCCCTGCGGGTTGTGGACGCCCTGCTCTCCCAGGGCTACTGCTTTGTTACGGTGGAACAGCTGATGGAGGAGCGGCAGCTGACACCGGAAAACGGCGTCCAATACCGCCGCTGCCCCCCGGCGTAAATTTTTCCGGGAAAAATTCACAAAAACCCATTGTATTTTCCCCCGCCATCATGTAAACTGAGGGTAACAGCCTGATACAGAAGGAGGACCCTGTTATGAAAGTTGCCCGTTTTGTCCTGAAGATTGTGGCGCTGTCCCTGTCCATCGCCGCTTTGGCCTGCGCGGTCGTGGCCTACTGGAGCGAGCTGGTGGACCTGTGCGGCTGTGCCAAGAGCAAGCTGAAGCGCAGCACCTACGCCGCCGAGTACGACGACTACGAGGAGTAAGGACCTACATAGGTCCTAAGAACAAGCCGCCAGTCCTTGGACTGGCGGCCGCTATTTACCGCTCATACCACCGCAGGCAGGCGGTGTCCCCCCGGGCCCGGAGGAGGAGGGCGGTCACCAGCCCGTCCGCCAGCAGGGTGGCCAGGGCCGCCCATCCCACCGGGGCGGGGATCCTCCGCAGCCAGGGCAGGATCACCGGGTGTACCCCGTATACCAGGGCCAGGGCCAGCACCCCCCAGACCAGGGAGAAGGGCAGGCACACCCGCCCCTGAAGGCTCCCGGGCAGGTCCCCGTAGTCCCAGAAGGACACCCCCAGCACTTTCTCGTGGTACAGGCCGGCGCCGTACTCCACTGCCGTGGCCGCCAGCCCGCCCAGGAGGAACAGCGCCGCCGGCCACCGGTCCACCCACTGGGACAGCAACAGGATGAGGCAGGCCCCCAGCCCGTACACCGGGCACAGGGGGAGGACCAGCAGCCCCTTCCGGTCAGGCCTGCCCCCCGCCGCCGAGGCATAGGCCACTTCCAGCAAAAAGCCCGTGAAGCTGTAGGCCACAAAACTCCAAAACCAGATCAAAAAACCCCTCCATTCCACCCGGTTAGGGTGTGGAATTGGAGAGATTTTATTCGGGGACAGGGATTTCTTACACGTGGCAGTGGCCGTGGCCGGACCCGTGGTGGCCAGCGGTCTGGTGGACACCGTCGCAGTAGCCGCTGGTGTGGTGATAGCCGCAGTAGCCGATCCCATCATGGGTGTGCTGGCCGGAGATGGTGCAGCCGTCAACGGAGCAGACAGCCACAGGGCAGGTGCCGTCGCAGTAGCCGCCGGCGTGGTCATAGCCGCAGTAGGTCACGCCGTCGTGGTCGTGGCGGCCGGTGAGGTCGCAGCCCTCCACAGTGCACAGGGCCTGGCAGCTGTTGTCGCACACGCCGGCGCCGTGACTGTGGCCGCAGTAGCTGACACCGTTATGGGTGTGATACCCGGCAAGGGTGCAGTCCGCAACGGAACAGGCGGTAACGATGGTCTGGGCATTCTGCCGGACCCCACGGTGGTGTCCGCCGTGGGCGGCGGCGGGCACGATCAGCATGGCCGCCAGCATGGCGCACAACACGCCCGACAGCAGACGGCTTCTCTTCTTGAACATGGGGATGACTTCCTTTCTGACCGCTTAAAGCGGATGTTGGCTTTATTCTAGTCCATTCTTTTCCTGTTGTCAAACGATTTTCCCATTGTTTACAAAAGCTTAATATTCTTGAGTAAATTATTGGAAAAAAAATCAGATTTTTATTGTGAACACCAACAATTTTGTTATTTTTGCCCCTTCCTGCCCGGCGGGCTGCCCTTTTCACCGGGGCCGGCTCCGGGGGAGGCCCAAGGGGGCGTTTTGATATTGGTTCCCCCGCTGGCGGGAAACGCGAAATAAATCTTCCCGGCGGGCGCTCCAATCCCGCCTTCCCACCTTGCGGAATCTGCCGTTTTATGGTAGGATAGGCTGAGAGGATGAGAGGAGCGGATGACATGCGGCACCTGATCGACTTTGGAGACCTGACCCGCCAGGAGTGGGACCAGCTGTACGCCCGGGCCAGCCAGATCATGGATGACCCACGGCAGTTCCTGGACACGTGCCGGGGCAAGGTGGCCGCCTCCCTCTTCTACGAGCCCTCCACCCGCACCAACTTCTCTTTCCAGAGCGCCATGCTCCGCCTGGGGGGGACGGTGTTCGGCTTCGCCGACCCCAAATCCTCCTCCGCCGCCAAGGGGGAGAGCCTGAAGGACACCATCAAAATGGTGTCCGGCTACGCCGATGTGGTCATTATGCGAACCCCCTTGGAGGGGGCGGCCAAGGCGGCCTCCCTGTACTCCCACGTGCCGGTGATCAACGCAGGGGACGGCGGCCATATGCACCCCACCCAGACCACCGCCGACCTGACCACCATCACCCGCCTGCTGGGCAAGGTGGACGGGCTGTCCATCGGCCTGTGCGGGGACCTGAAGAACGGCCGCACCGTCCACTCCCTCATCAAGGCTATGGCCAAATTTGAGGGGGTGCGGTTCTTCCTCATCTCCCCCCGGGAGCTGGCTGTGCCCGAGTACATGCGCTCCTTCCTGCGGGAGAACGATATGCCCTTCACCGAGGTCACCGGCCTGGAGGCGGTCATCCCCCAGCTGGATGTGCTGTATATGACCCGCATCCAGCGGGAGCGGTTTGTGGACCCCCTGGAGTACGAGCGGAACAAGGGGGTATACGTCCTCACCCGCCGGAAGCTGCAGCGGGCCAAGGAGAACATGCTGGTCATGCACCCCCTGCCCCGGGTGGACGAGATCACCGTGGACGTGGACGACGATCCCCGGGCGGTGTACTTCCAGCAGGCCCGGTACGGGATGTTCGCCCGGATGGCCCTGCTGGCCGACCTGGCCAACCAGCCCCGGCTGGACTGTACCGAGGCGGTGGAGATCGGCACGGAGCCTGTCTGCCGCAACCCCCGGTGCGTCACCCAGACGGAGCGCTATCTCCCGCCCCTGGTGCGGCAGGTGGGCGGCGTGGACTGCTGCGCCTTCTGCGACAGCGCCATTTTATAAAAAGGTCTGGAATTTTTTCGAAAGCCATTGACAGAACAGCGGAAATATGGTAGCATATCGTAGCTGACGTGAGAGGAACACGGCATCCATGCGGGTGTAGTTCAATGGTAGAATCCCAGCCTTCCAAGCTGGTCGCGTGGGTTCGATTCCCATCACCCGCTCC
>CAMTMC010000059.1 GCA_947073515.1 uncultured bacterium
CAGAAAATGGAAGCCCCTCTGGAGGCTGATTTCTCAGCCTCCAAGGGGGCTTTTTGGTAGCCTTTTGGTAGACATGGGGAATTTGAATCGCCCAGCGTCCAGCATAAGGACGGCTATAAGCGTTCCGGGGACAGCCGGGGCGGGCGGCAAAATAAGCTGAAAAACCGCAGGCAGGACGTGGGGCGTTACCAGCACCCTACGTCCCTATCAAGCGGTTCTCTTTGGTCGTGGCGAACAAGGAGACCTCAATCGCCTCCTCTCTGGCCGATATGGCGGACCGTCAGCGGATCAAACAGACCTACGCCCAGGGGGCAAACACAGATTTACAGTCAAGCCCTCCAGGCGAATTGTGATGCCGTCTCCGGGGCGGTTATGGACTTTTTCATCCCGGAGGAAATGCGGATTATTAACAAGGTCCTCGTCAAGGTGCGAATGACAAAATTCCGGGCCTACTCCAAGAGCACGCAGAGCGACACCTCGAAGGCCGTCACCTCCACCACCAGCGACGACCAAACCCGGACAAGCTCGGACGGGGGCCGAACCACGGCCACCAGCTCAGACGGCGGCGGGCAAACCACATCAAGCGGCGGCGGGGCTACCTCCAACGAGACGAGCATTGAAAGCTCAAGCATCCTACCGAACCAGACGACCGGGAGAGCGGTCCATAACCACGGCCTCCGTAATGGCGTGAGGCTAACGATGAATCCCTGTCCTTTGGAGCAAACACCAACGTCTTTAACGACTGGCTCTCCCAGTCTTTATATGTTGGAACGGATAGCGGCAGCAGTATTGATGGCCGGCTCTACATATACAATGCGGATCTTTCTGCGTATTACGGAAAACCTTTCCATGATTTGGATTGGTACAGCGAGAAAACCCCGCTCACACCGGATATCAAGGGCCGGGTGTGCCGGAACGCCGTGGTTTCACTGGACAAGAGCGAGGTGTCGTTTTTATCTAGCCTGACGACGGGTACGGACACAAATTATTATCTGTTCACCATCCCGGTTGACGGCGGGAACCCCGTCAAGGTGCAGACCGACTATCAATTTAACCTTTCACGGGATTTCACTGTGCAGAATTCACACGTAGATTTCCTGTTGGATTGGAGATAAAGGGATCCCGCCCCAGAGTAAAATCTGTGGGCGGGATTTTTTCCTTATTCCTCATCCAATTTCAGCACGGCCATGAAGGCCTCGGTGGGCAGTTGGACGGTGCCCAGGGTGCGCATCTTCTTCTTGCCCTCCTTCTGCTTCTCCAGCAGCTTCTTCTTCCGGGTGATATCGCCGCCGTAGCACTTGGCCAGCACGTCCTTCCGCATGGCCTTGACGGTCTCCCGGGCGATGATTTTCCCGCCGATAGCCGCCTGGACGGGCACCTCGAAGAGCTGGCGGGGGATATTCTCTTTCAGCTTCTCACAGATGCGCCGGGCCCGGGCGTAGGCCTTCTCCCGGTGGACAATGAAGGACAGGGCGTCCACCTGGTCGCCGTTGAGGAGCAGATCCACCTTCACCAGGTCGCTGGGCTGGTAGTCCTCCAGCTCGTAGTCCAGGGAGGCGTAGCCCTTGGTGCGGGCCTTGAGGGCGTCGAAGAAATCATAGATGATCTCGCCGATGGGCATGGAGTAGTGCAGCTCCACCAGGTTGGTGTCCAGATACTGCATATCCTTAAACACGCCCCGTCGCTCCTGGCACATGGGCATGATGTTGCCCACGTAGTCCGGGGGGGAGATGATGGACACCTTGGCGTAGGGCTCCCGGGCCTCAGCGATGGCTCCGGGGTCGGGATAGTTGTGGGGGTTGTCCACCCGGACCACAGTACCGTCAGTTTTTGTGACCTCGTAGATTACGGAGGGTAATGTGGTCACCAGGTCCAGGTCAAACTCCCGCTCCAGCCGCTCCTGGATGATCTCCATGTGGAGCATCCCAAGGAAGCCGCACCGGAAGCCAAAGCCCAGGGCCACGGAGGACTCCGGCTCGAAGGACAGGGAGGCGTCGTTGAGCTGGAGCTTTTCCAGGGCGTCCCGCAGGTCGGGGTACTTGCTGCCGTCCTCGGTGTAGATGCCGCAGTAGACCATGGCCTGGGCGGGACGGTAGCCGGGGAGGGGTTCCGCCGCCGGGGCCTCCGTCCCGGTGATGGTGTCACCCACGCTGGTGTCCTTCACGTTCTTGATGGAGGCGGTGAACCAGCCCACCTCCCCGGCGGACAGCTCCCCGGCGGCCTCCATGCCCAGGGGCTTCAGATAGCCGCAGTCCAGCACCTGGTAGGAGGCCCCGGACGCCATCATTTTCACGCTCATACCCTTTTTCAGGGTGCCCTGCATCACCCGGAAGTAGACAACAACGCCCACATAAGGGTCGTACTGGCTGTCAAAGATCAGGGCTCTCAGGGGGGCGTTGGGGTCGCCCTCCGGGGAGGGGATGTTCTGGACAATGTCCTCTAGAACAGCGGGGATGTTGGTGCCCTGCTTGGCGGAGATCTCCGGGGCGTCCAGGGCGGGGAGGGCCAGGATGTTCTCCACCTCCTCCTTCACCCGGGCCGGGTCGGCGGCGGGCAGGTCGATCTTGTTGATGACCGGGAGGATCTCCAGGTCGTGCTCCATGGCCAGGTAGGTGTTGGCCAGGGTCTGGGCCTCAATGCCCTGGGAGGCGTCCACGATAAGCACCGCCCCCTCGCAGGCCGCCAGGGAGCGGCTGACCTCGTAGTTGAAGTCCACGTGGCCCGGGGTGTCAATGAGGTTCAGGTGGTAGACCTGGCCGTCCTGGGCCTTGTAGTCCAGCCGGACGGCCCGGGCCTTGATGGTGATGCCCCGCTCCTTCTCCAGATCCATGTTGTCCAGCAGCTGGCTGGCCATCTGCCGCTGCTCCACCGCCCCGCACAGCTCAATCAGCCGGTCGGACAGGGTGGATTTGCCGTGGTCAATGTGTGCGATAATGGAAAAATTCCTGATTTTACTTTGGTCGGTCATATATATCGTGCCTCCTTGGGCAAATCCACCCGGGGCCCCATCGAAGATGGGGCGGCGCGGTAAGCGCCGTAAATTCGGAGCCGCAGGCGGAGAATTTCCGAAGGGCGGATTGATTCCGCCCGAGGATTGAAAAAATATGTGGCCCCCGCAAGGGCGTCAGCCCTTGTGGGGAACGGATTTGCCGTGGTCAATGTGCGCGATGATAGAAAAGTTTCTGATTTTAGATTGGTCAGTCATATATATCGCGCCTCCTTGAGGTGTGGGTATATCAAAACTCTCTCGCCTCCCCGCAGGGGAAGGCTATACCGCCTGCGGGGGCGTACAACGAAAAAATGGCATGAACTGTGCGGAGGCAAAGTGCTATTGCCGTGTCCGCACATCGGAGCGGCCCATCAAATAATCCAGGCTGACATCAAAAAAATCGGCGATGACCAGCAGCTTTGCTACCTCTGGGTAAGATTCTCCGTATTCATATCCCTGATAGGTGCGCAGTTTCACGGAAAATGTGTCCGCTATTTCCTGTTGCTTTAGACTTCTTTCCTTTCGAAGTTCTTTCATGCGCAGAGCGAAATTTGACATTTTTGCCTCCAAACTGTTGATACGTGGATCATTCGCATATATAATAAAGACGTGGATTATCCGCATATCAATGCGATGACTTTAAGGAGCGATGACAATGGGAGATCTGTTTGCGGAGCTGTTTTGGCGCGGTACAGAACTTGATGAGGCGGCTGGCCGGCTATGTGAGACTTTGCCCGGCTTTTCAGAAGCGAGACAGGCTTACGATGAACTGTCCGAACAGGTGCGGGAAGCCGCTGGGGCCAGCCTGTTTGACGAATATTTCGCCCAGCTGATCCGTTACAGTAGCTACGAGATCCGGGCCTACTACTCCCTGGGACTGGGATTGCGGGAGAAAATCGTGAAAGCGCTGGGACTATAGGTGCCTCTACTTCTTCTCCTGCTTTTTCCGTCCCCCGCTGATGGCGGTGACCCGCTCGCCGGTGTTGTGGACCACCTGGAGGACAGATTGATACAGCACCGGATAATCCCGGGCCAAAGCGTCATTGGTCATCTGGGGCCAGGGGCCCTTGGCCTTGGCGTGGGCGGCCAGGGCGTCGGACAGCTCGGCCTCGCAGCACTTCATGTCGGCCTCATGCAGGCCGGCCTGGAAGTGCCGGGGCGGGACGGAGAAAAAGTCCGGGTTGTTGTCCGGGTTGGCGTCGTACAGCCGGCGGTACATGGTGTACACGGCGGTGGACAGGTAGCCGGCGGCGGACTGGATGGCCTCCCGGCTGCCGGTTTTGGACAGCAGGTCAAACAGGACGCCCACGGAGTTGACCAGCAGCTTTTTGGACAGCATGGCCAATACCGAGCCCTTCAGGGAGTTGCCCTTCTCGCCGCTCAGGTCGTACAGCTCCTCGGCGGCGATGGTGGTGCCGTCCCGGCTGAGGGTGCGGCCCAGGAGGAAGTCAGCAGACACCCCGTAGTAGTCGCAGGCCCGGACGACGAAGGGCAGGCCCGGTTCCCGGATGCCGTTCTCGTAGTGGCTCAGCAGGGCCTGGGAGATGCCCAGCGCCCCGGCGGCGGCGCGCTGGCTGACCCCCTTCTCCTGCCGGAGCAGGGAGAGGGTGCGGGAAAATTCTGCGTTCAAAGCTCTCACCTCAGAAAAAAGTCCCCCGGGAACCCGCTGGACCGCGCGCCCGGGGCCATACAATACACTTGGTATAGTATACACGATGGCAATACGTGGAGTAAAGAGGGTTCGGGAAATTTCTTGGTATTTTTCCGTGAAATTTTTCACAGATTAGGGGGAGAAACCCCGGGACAGCCCTTGCATTTTAGGGCGGGAAATGCTACCATTATGAGCAGAAACAGGCGCGCCCGCGCGCCCATTTTTTGATTTGGGAGGAAACCACGTATGTTCAAAAAACTCATTGAGATCCTGAAGGCCCACCCCCGGAAGATTGTCTTCACCGAGGGCACCGACCCCCGTATCCTGGAGGCCTCCGCCCGCCTGCTGTCCGGCACCTTCCTCACTCCCGTGCTCATCGGCAATGAGACGGAGATCCGGGAGGCCGCCGAGGAGGCCGGCTTCAACATCCGGGGCGCCGAGATCTACGACCCGGAGAATTACGAGAAGATGGACGCCATGGTGGAGAAGATGGTGGCGCTGCGCAAGGGCAAGATGACCGCTGACGAGTGCCGGGTCATGCTGAAGAAGGGCAACTACTTCGGCACCATGCTGGTGGCCATGGGCATCGCTGACGCCCTGCTGGGCGGCGCCACCTACTCCACCGCCGACACCGTCCGCCCCGCCCTCCAGCTGGTGAAGACCAAGCCGGGCAACACCATTGTGTCCTCCTGCTTCATCCTGGTGCGGCCCGCCGCCACCGGCGACAACATGGTGCTGGCTATGGCCGACTGCGCCATCAACATCGACCCCACCGAGGACGAGCTGGTGGAGATCGCCTCCGAGACCGTGGACTGCGCCAAGATCTTCGGCGTGGAGCCCAAGGTGGCCTTCCTGAGCTACTCCACCTTTGGCTCCGGCAAGGGCCCCGCCGTGGACAAGATGCGCAACGCCGCTGAGAAGGCCAAGGCCGCCATGCCCGAGGTGCCCATCGAGGGCGAGCTGCAGTTCGACGCCGCCGTCTCCCCCCGGGTGGCCCACACCAAGTGCCCCGACTCCAAGGTGGCCGGCTACGCCAACACCTTTATCTTCCCCGACATCAGCGCCGGCAACATCGGCTATAAAATCGCCCAGCGCCTGGGCAATTTCGAGGCCTACGGCCCCATCCTGCTGGGCCTGAACGCCCCCATCAATGACCTGTCCCGGGGTTGCAACGCCCAGGAGGTCTATTCCATGGCCATCATCACCGCCGCACTGGCCTAAAGAATTTTTCCCTAAAAAAACAGCCGCCTGATCAGCAGACGGCTGTTTTTTCATGGTCAAATAGGCGCAATGCGGCCTGATTTCCATTAAATGTATGGAAACGTACAATTTTTCCTCCTTTCCCGGGAGGGGT
>CAMTMC010000060.1 GCA_947073515.1 uncultured bacterium
ATGATAGGATGCATCCATCTTTCTGTCCCCCTTCTTTTAAGATAGTTCCATTCTATCACAGCCCCTGCCTCTTGTGTTGACACTATCTAGGAATTTTTAAGAAATGAAAAACCGGTAAAATGTTTTACAGCTTTTCCGCCAAATCCGAAGTAAAATAGAACGGTGAGCACAGCGGTGCACCAGACGTGAAAGGTGGTTGAATTCAGATGACGCAGGAAATTTACCGCAAATACGCCCTTGTCCTTTTGAAGGCCGCCAGCAATCTCAAGCCCGGTGAGATACTGATGGTCAACGCCTCCCCCCGGGACTACCTGTTTGTGCGGGAGATCACGCGGGCGGCCTATGAGATGGGCGCCAAGTATGTCAAGGTGGACTACGCCGACGATTACAACGACGTCCTCCGCTGCCGCCTCTCCCGGGAAGAGGATCTGGACTACTATCCCCAGTGGCTCAGCCGCTATCTGGGGGAGAGCGGGGCGGATAACATCGCCATCATCTCCCTGTACAACCCCAATCCCACCCGGAACGAGGGGCTGGATGAGTCCCGGGTGCTGCGGATGCACCAGGCCGAGATCGCCGGCCGGGAGGCTTTCGCCAGGGCCCGGGCCGACGGCCACGTCAGCTGGGTCAAGACCTGTATCCCCTGCCCGGAGTGGGCCGCCAAGGTGTATCCCGAGCTCCCGGCGGATGAGGCCCTCGCCCGGCTGTGGGACAACATCATCCAAGTGGTCCGGCTGGACGCGGACGACCCGGTCCGGGCCTGGATTGACCACAAGAATACCATCCGGGCCAAAAAGGAAAAGCTCAACGCTCTGGACCTGAGAACCCTCTATTTCAGCGGCCCGGGCACCGATCTGGAGATTGGGCTGGTGGATAAGGGCACCTGGGTGGGCGGCTACGACATCAACCAGAAGGATCAGTCCGAGTATATCCCCAATGTGCCCACGGAGGAACTGTTTTACGTACCCCACAAGTACCAGATCAACGGCACTGTGAGAGCCACCCTGCCCCTCAACTACAACGGCACCATCATCCGGGATTTCGGGATGACCATCCAGGACGGCAAAGTGATAGAATATCACGCCGGCGAGGGGGAACAGGCCCTTCGGGGCATCCTGGAACACGATGAGGGCTCCTGCTATTTCGGAGAGATCGCCCTGGTACCGGTCCAGTCCCCTATCTATCAAATCGGCCGGGTCTTTTATGACACTCTGCTGGATGAGAACGCTGTGTGCCATATCGCCTTGGGCAGCGCTCCCGCCTCCGTGGTGGAGGGCGGAAGCCGGATGGACCCCCAGCAGCGGGATCGTATCGGCATCAACGTCAGCAAGATCCATGTGGACTTTATGATTGGGTCCGCCCAGACCAATGTGGACGCCCTCACCCGGGACGGGCAGCGTGTCGCCATCATGCGGGAAGGGGATTGGGTCCTGTAGATCACAGGTCCCCCCAATGGACTGCCTTAAAAGCCTCGGCCGCGTCTCTGGGATGTGGCCGAGACTTTAGGTGTCCCTGAAGACGGCGGCCGGGGGGAGCGCCGGATGACATCTGCCTTCCGGAGTGCCGGGGTAATGACAGTGGAGGATGGCCAGAGCGGTCATCCTCCACTGTTGTAAAGAAGCCGGAGGGGCGGGACGAGGGATATCCCGCCCCTCAAGGGGTCATGGAAACGGTTCTCCGCCAGTGCCGTGGGAACGGCGGGAGCCGGGGCCATGTTTACTTAAACTGGGCCCATTTATCGGTCTCCAGGGGCTGCCAGTAGTCGGTGGTGAAGGACTCCAGATCAAAGAACTCCTGATAGGGGTCCACCTTCTTGTAGGCCTCGTAGGGGCCGTCCCAGTTCTTGCGGCGCTCTTTATAGGCGTGGTGCCCGGCGATGTCGTCATACTCAAAGAGCATGATGAACTTGCCGGTGGGGTTGCCCTCCCGGTCGGTCTCCCGGAAGTATTTGGCGCTGACCCACTCGGGGAACAGCTCCTCGTAGTTGTCCTCTAAAAACTGGAACCAGTCGGAGATGATCTGGTCATAGGCTTTGGGGTCAATGTCCGGCTTCAGCCGCCAGGTCTCATACTCTAAAAAACGCATGTTCAGTTACCTCTCAAAATATTGATTTGGATTGTTTTACCCATAACAGATGTGGTCGCGGCCCAGGCGGAGCACCCGGATGGCCAGGTTGATGTCAAATACCGGTATGTGATAGTGTTCCTCTACCTCCCAGGCGAAGGTGGTCAGGTTGCTGCACTCCAGTACCAGCGCCCCCAGGCCGGGTTCCCGGGCTACCATGCGGCCCACCGCGTGGAGCACGTCTTGGGCCATTAGGGCATAGTCCTGGGGGCGGCGGCCCTCCAGCACCACGTCGCGGAAATGGGGCTCCTCCTCCATGCCCTGGATCATCAGATTGGCGTCGCCCCCTATCCCGGCGGCCTCCAGGTGGCGGCTTGTCAGGAGCTGGGAGTGCCCGGTGAGCAGGCCGATCTTCCGCTCCCCGCCCAGCATGGTCCGCAGCAGCGGCAGCAGCACCAGGCTGGAGGACACCACAGGGACCCGCACGCTGCGGGCCAGCTCCCGCTGGTACAGGGCCATCAGGCCGCAGTCCCCGGCGATGGCGCATACACCCCGCTGTTCCAGCGCCTGGGCGGCCTGGCACAGCTGGTCCCGGGCCCGGTCGGAGCCCTGGAGCAGGTCCCGGTAGCTCCCGGGCACCACGCCGTATTCCACTGGGAAATCGAAGGTCCCGGGCATCCCCGGGTCGCCGACGATCCGGCTCCCGGCGCTGGCAAAGAGCAGGACGCCGACGGGGAGGGCCGGGTTAGGGCTTGATTTTCGCAATCAGCTCCACCTCGCAGCAGGCCCCCAGGGGGAGGGCGGCGACACCCACAGCGCTGCGGGCATGGACCCCGTTCTCACCAAAGACCTTGGCCAGCAGGTAGGAAGCGCCGTTCACCACCTTGGGCTGCCCGGTAAAATCGGGGGCGCTGCTGACAAAGCCGCTGATCTTGACGATCCGCTCTACCCGGTCCGGAGAGCCCAGGGCGGCCTTCAGCGCCCCCAGGCAGTTCAGGGCGCAGACCTGGGCGGCCTGATAGCCCTGCTCCTCATTCAGATCCTGGCCCACCTTGCCGGCATAGGCGACCTTGCCCGCCACGCTGGGGAGCTGGCCGGAGACATAGATCCAGCCGTCCTTCACCACAAAGGGGGAGTAGTTGGCCACCGGAACGGCCACCTCCGGGATCTGGAGGCCCAGATCCGCCACATTTTTCTCATACATATCAGACGCGCTCCTTTCTTAAAATAGCTGACGCAGTTCCCCGGAGGTAAACTGCTCCACCTCAAAATGATAGCCCTCGGGCCCGGTGAAAAAGAAGGATTCCAGGGCCATGTCTTTCACCTGCTTGATGGGGGACAGGCCGTCCACCCCCTTGGCCCCCTGGAGGGCGGCGTGGACCTCATGGAGATTGCTGACGGTCAGGCTTACCAGCACGCTGCTGGTGGAGTCCACCTGGATGGAGCCGGAGGCGTTGTCCACCGCGCCCAGGAAGGACTTGTCCCTCAGCCGGTAGACGCAGGCCCAGCCGGGATCATAGGCCACGGGCAGGCCCAGCGTCTCGGAGAAGAACTCCTTCGCCTTGGCCAGGTCGTTGAAGTAGAGGAAGGTGATGTTCGAGGTCAGATCCAATTTTGCCATAAAAATTCCTCCTTTTACCAGGGACGCTGATAGTCGGGCTGACGTCCCACTTCCTTGATGAGGGCCTTCAGAGCGGATACCAGGTTGTCAATGTCCTGGTGGTTGTTAAAGTACTGACAGGAGATGCGGAAGCCGCCCACATAGTCTGTGAACCGGTGGGCCGCAAAAATCTTCCGGGCGGTCATGTCAAACTGCCAGTCACTGACGGAGCTGGCGGCGGGGTTTTCCCAGTAGCCGCCCCAGCCTTCGGGGGGGACCTTGGTGTTCAGGTAGCCGTGGTAGACGCTCTTCAGCTTGGGCAGGGTCTTCTTATTGATGTACAGCACGCCGGTCCCGAAGGGGGAGTTCAGCCACTTGTGGCCGCCGGCGGTGAGGATATCCACATGGAAGCTCTTGGTGTCCAGCTGGTTGATGCCCAGCTCCTGGACGGCGTCCACCACCAGGAAGATGCCCCGCTCCTGACAAAAATCACCGATCTCCTTCAGGTCCATCCGCCAGCCGTTGCACCACTCCACGCTGGACAGCACAATGATGCGGGTGCGCTCGTCGCACAGCTTGGCGAAGTCGGCGGCGGTGAAGCGGGTGTCGGCGGTCTTGGCCACGCGGATGTCGATATTCTTCTCCTGCCGCATGACGCACCAGGGCAGGGCCACCTGGATAAACTCCAGGTTGGTGGTGATGATGTTGTCGCCGTCCTTCAGCTCAATGCCGTTGGCGGCGATGTTCAGGCCGTGGCTGGTGCTCTCCACCAGGGCGATCTCCTCCGGATCGGCGTTGAGGAGCTTGCGGGCCTCCTCATAGGCCTTGTGGCGCTTGTCGTCCATGGCGATGTGGTGGGCGCTGGAGTTGGCCTCGTCCTGACGGGCGGAGAAGTCGGCCAGATCCTTCAGGGCTTGCACCGAGCGCTGGGGGGCGAAGCTGACACAGGCGGCGTCTAAAAAAGTCATGGTCTCCAGAACAGGCCACTCGCGTTTTCTGATCGCCTCAAAATCGACAGACATAGCAATGATCCTCCTTTGATTTTATGGTTGGATAGGGTTGGCTTGCGGAAGTGTCCTTTTAGTGTCTTAACAGTAGCACTGTTCTGGGATAAAATCTGTATCCCACTTTACAACTTTTGTTTTTTTGAATAATTTATCTAGCTTTTTAATTTGTGATTTGTATAAAGCGCCTACATTTAATTTTTTCTTGCAATCCAGGCGGTTTAGCGCAATAATATACAATATTCTGTGGAACCGTGGCCCGGCAGCTTCTACGGAGCTTGCCTGTTGATTTGCGGATTTTTTAACGCTTTCGATAAGGAGGGAAAATGTCTATGTCTTTCGCTGATATGTCCCCTTGGCTCCGGCTGGATGAGGCCCTGCTGGCCCCGCTGGTAAAGGGACAGCCCACCGTCCATCTGCGCCGCAAGCATCCCCTGTACTATCAGGGGGATCGTCCCTCCGCCGTCTATGTGGTCAAGGAGGGGCGGGTATGCGTCACCACCTACTCCAAGACCGGTATGGAGCAGCAGCTCTATATCGCGGAACAGGGCGCTCTGTTCGGTGAGCGGGCCTGCATCCTCTCCATCCCCCACTTTTCCTCCGCCGTGTCCATCGTGGACTCCACAGTTTACGCCATCTCCTGCGGGGTCTTTCTGGAGAGGCTGGAGCAAAACCCGGAGCTGAACCAGATTTTGATGCGGATTCTGTGCCGGAAAAACTCCATGCTCATTGGACGGCTTCTGTCCCAGAGTTCCACGGTCGCCCTCCAGCGGATCGCCCAGACCCTCATCGACATGGCCCAGGAGTATGGCATAGAGACGGAGGACGGCTTAGAGATCTCCATTCGCTTTAGCCATCAGGATGTGGCCAACCTGCTCCATACCAGCAGGGTAACCGTGACCAAGGCGTTCCAGTCCATGACACAGGCCGGTATCCTGCTGCGGAAAGACAACCGTATCCTGGTCCGGGACCGGGAGCGGCTGGTCCAGCTGGCCGCCGGGACTCTCAGCCTTTGATCATACATCTAGCATGCGGGGAAAGGCATCCATATGAAGCTGTCCGGGGCAAGGGGGGCAGGAAATCTTAATTTTTTATGAACTGGGGTGTTTACCTCTTGCCGAACAGGGTCGAAAAGGCTATACTGGGGCTAACGTGGAACCGCTAGGGAGGGAATGGCCCTGGAAGAGAGATATATCAACATGCGCCGGGGCGGGCCGGCGGGGCCGCAGGCCCCGGCAAAGCGGCAGGCTCCGCCCCGGCAGCC
>CAMTMC010000061.1 GCA_947073515.1 uncultured bacterium
CTTGTCACACTGGCGCTGTAATTCCTCAATGTCCTTTTTGAGCTGTTGCTGTTCCTCGTCATACCGCTGGGACATTTTCATAAAGCGTTCATCCGTCAGCTTACCCGATACATTGTCCTCAGAGAGCTTTTGTCAAGGGGGAATTTCAAAACGCAGGCCACCTGTGGGCTTTGATGATCTTGTGCAGGCCGGTTCTATCGGACTGTGGAGGGCAATCGACGGCTACGACCTCTCCAGCGGGGTCAAATTTCTGACTTATGCTGCTCCCGCTTGTCAGACGGGCCATGAGCGACTTGATTCGCCAGTACAGCCGGGACACAGTATGGCGGTTGGGGCACAATAAAACAAACGCCTGGAAAATCATATATCTGGACGAGGAATTAGATGATACAGAGAATGATACCGTTGAAACCCTAATTGCTTCTCCCAGCGCTAAATTGCCGGAGCAGATTTATATTGAGCAGGAGACGGTGGCTGAACTCCACGAGGCGATGGATGCGTTGCCGGATCGGGAAAATGTTTATGTTCAGTACCGCTTTGGGTTTGCAGATGGTAAAGGCCACCCGCTCACTGAAACGGCGCAATATTTTCATTTGACGGAGAGTCGTGCAAAAAGCGTAGAGCGTTCTGCGTTGAAATTGTTGCGGCATGAGCTGCTGATTGAAATTCCAGAGCGGGCCTATGCCAAAGCAGAGGACAATCTGACAAAGGAACTGGTTGCAGCAGACGAACTTCATGCGGTGGAGCTACGCTTAAAGTCCCAGCGGAAGCGTGGCAGAAAAATAACCGCCGCAGTTTACGAATATCTCGCAGACTGCGACGGTACTTGGGGTGAACTCCACTATGATTTCAAGGGCGGCACAGTGGAGATCATTCTGCTGGCCGAGTGGGATACAATGGTCAGTCATAGGTTTGCCATGCGGGCGTTTGGGTATCTTCAAAAGGTTCCTATAACAAAACTGCCGGAGAAATTTATGCCGGCATTCATAGGGGCTGAGCAGCTTTGTCCGAGCGACAAATTGCCGCTCGAACGGATGATAATTGATGATTGGAGTAGCTGCGATGGAAATCAAACTGGAGCAGGTAATGGAGGCAATCGAAACCGCCAATGATGCGTTTACTTATTTCTATGACACACAGGCCGACGAAACGGTTTATTTTCAGGGTGAGATCATCACGGGGGGACGCAATGAAGAACTAGAAGAATTATCCTGTAGCTACCACAGACCCGGAGTGTGGGCTGTTTTACAAAAGGGAGCATAAGCGGTGCTTTGCCTACGAAGCTCACACCGCCTGCGACAAGAGCGGCTATGTGCTGGAGGCTGTGGTCACTCCCGGCAATGTCCGCGACAGCGGCCTTTTTGTGACTAATTGCAATGGAAAAAGTCCACAGCGTTTTTCCACATGATCTGGTCCGCCAGGCCGGGGGAGAGGCCCCGCTGGAGGAAATAGCCGTAAAGCCCGGCGACTTTCTCCATGGAGTCCAGGCAGGGGGGGACATCGGTGCCGTCGAAGTCGGAGCCCAGGGCCAGCGCCTGTTCCGCCCCCAGCTCCAGGAAGCGGGCCACATGGCGGAACAGATCCTCCATCACCACGTCCTGGCCGCCGTCTTTCAGGAAGCCCTTGGAGTAGTTCAGGCCGATCAGGCACTTCCGGTCTACCATCTCCCGGATCTGGCCATCGGTGAGGTTGCGGAGGTGGCCGCACGCCGACCGGGCGTTGGAGTGGCTGGCCGCGAAGGGTTTTTCCGCCACCTCCAGCAGGTCGGCGAACCCCCGGTCGTTCAGGTGGGACACGTCCACAATAATACCCTGGCGCTCCATCTCCCGGACGGCCTCCCGGCCGAAATCGGACAGCCCGTGGTCCGTCACGTTGCCGGAGGCCACCTCGTTTTCCCCGTTCCAGGCGAGGGTGATCATCCTCACCCCGTCCCGGGCCAGCTCCTCCACCCGCTCCAGCCGGCCGGCCAGGGGGGCGGCGCTCTCAACGGTGAGGATACAGGCGGTTTTGCCCTCGTCCCAGGCCCGCTCCACCTCCGCTCCGCCGCGGCACTGGACGGCCCGCCCGCTGTGGGCGGCCATCTGCCGGCGGAAGCTGTCCCGGTGGAACTTGTAGAAGTCGATGGCGTTTTGCCCCCGGAGCTCATCCGGGACGAAGATGGCGCAGCACTGGGCCCAGTGTACCCCCCGGGGAATCTGTGACAAGGAGAATTGCTTGTCAGGTAGGTCCAGGGTGTCCAGCTCCGGGCGGCCAGCCAGCAGGGCGGAGACAGGCTCCCCGGCGATCAGCCGCTGTTTGAGCTCCTTCCAGCTCTGGCCAGGGGAGAGGGCGATGAGGGTGTCGCAGTGCAGGTCAATGAGGGCGTAGGGGTTCATGAACATCACTCCTTTTTAGATTGTTTCTCAAAGCGGGCGGGTGTCACCCCGGCTTCCGCATAGTCAGCGAGATGCGTTTTTTCTTTTCGTCCACCTCCACCACCCAGACGGTGACCACGTCCCCCACCGCCAGCAGCTCGGAGGGGTGCTTCACCCGCCGGGGCAGCTTGGAGATGTGGACCAGCCCGTCCTGGTGGACGCCGATGTCCACGAAGGCGCCGAAGTCGATGACGTTCCGGACGGTGCCCTGGAGCTCCATCCCCGGCTTCAGATCCTTGGCCTCCATCACGTCGGTGCGCAGGATGGGGGGCGGCAGCTCGTCCCGGGGGTCCCGGCCGGGCTTCATCAGCTCCCTCACGATGTCCGCCAGGGTGGGGGCGCCGGCCCCGCAGGTCTCCGCCAGGGTTTCGTAGCCGATGCCCTCCGCTTTGGCCTTCAGATCCCCGATGCTCCCGGCCCTCACATCGGCCAAAATGTAGCCGCAGGCGGCCAGCAGCTTTTCCGCCGCGCCGTAGCTCTCCGGGTGGACGCCGGTGTTATCCAGCACGCTTTTGCTCTCCGGCACCCGGATGAACCCGGCGCACTGCTCAAAGGCCTTGGGCCCCAGCTTGGGCACCTTCAAAATCCCCTTCCGGGCGGTGAAGGGGCCGTTCTCCTCCCGGTAGGCCACCAGGTTTTTGGCGGTGGCGGCGGTGAGCCCCGCCACCCGCTGGAGCAGGGAGGGGGAGGCGGTGTTGGCGTCCACCCCCACGGCGTTGACGCAGTCCTCCACCACGCCGTCCAGGGCCTCGCCCAGCCGGGCCTGGGGCATGTCGTGCTGGTACTGGCCCACGCCGATGGCCTTGGGGTCGATTTTCACCAGCTCGGCCAGGGGGTCCTGGAGCCGCCGGGCGATGGACACGGCGGAGCGCAGGTTTACGTCATACTGGGGGAACTCCTCGGCGGCCAGCTTGCTGGCGGAGTAGACCGAGGCCCCCGCCTCGCTGACGACCATGTAGCTGACGCCCCCGCCCGTTTTTTGGATGAGCTCCACCGCCATCTGTTCGGTCTCCCGGCTGGCGGTGCCGTTGCCGATGGCGATATGCTCCACGCCGTGCCTTTTGATGAGGGCGGACAGCGTGTCAATGCACTCCGCCTTTTTCCGCTCGCCGTGGGTGGGGTAGACCACCGCCGTGTCCAGTACCTTCCCGGTGCCGTCCACCACCGCCACCTTGCACCCCATGCGGTAGCCTGGGTCCAGGCCCATGGTCACCTTGCCCTTCACCGGGGGCTGCATCAGCAGGGGCTTCAGGTTGAGGGCGAACATGTGGATGGCCCCCTCGTTGGCCTGGTCGGTGAGGGCGTTCCGGATCTCCCGCTCCATAGAGGGCTGGATCAGCCGGTCGTAGGCGTCGTCCGCCGCCGCCCGGACAAAGTCCATGGCCGCCCGGTTGGGCACCGCCATCCGCCGCACGGCGATGTGGGCGGTCTCCGGGTCCAGCTCCACCGAGACCTTTAAGATATGCTCCCGCTCTCCCCGGTTGATGGCCAGCGCCTGGTAGCCCTGGACCCGGCCCACCGGCTGTTTAAAGTCGTAATAGAGGCGGTATACCGTGTCCTCCGGCTCCTTATCCGCCGCTTTGGATACCAGCATGGCCCGCCGGAGGTAGAGCCCCCGCAGCTCCTTGCGGATGCCGGCGTCGTCGGAGATGAGCTCGGCGATGATGTCGCTGGCCCCCTGGAGGGCGTCTTCCGCCGTTTCCACCCCCTTCGACGGGTCGATGTAGTCCCGGGCGGCGGCGTGGATATCCACGGCGGGGCCGAAGGCGAAGGCCAGGGCGGCCAGAGGCTCCAGCCCCTTCTCCCGGGCGATGGTGGCCCGGGTGCGCCGCTTCTGCTTATAGGGGCGGTACAGGTCCTCCACCTCCGCCAGGGTGGCGGCGGAGTCGATGGCCCCGGCCAGCTCCTGGGTGAGCTTGCCCTGGTTTTCAATGGAGGTCTTGACCTCATTTTTCCGGGCGTCCAGATTGCGCAGGTACTGCAAACGGTCGGCCAGCTGGCGCAGCAGCTGGTCGTCCATGGAGCCGTGGAGCTCCTTCCGGTACCGGGCGATAAAGGGGATGGTGGCCCCCTCGTCAAGGAGTTTGACCACGTTTTCCACGTGTTCTACGGCACGGCCCAGCTCCTGGGCCAGGGTGTAAATCATGGCGTCCATACTTGTCTCCTCGCTGAAATATAGATACCCCCAGTTTACCGGAAAAGGGGAGAAATGTCCAGGCGTTTTCCGGCGGAGGGAGTTGTCCGCTGAGAAGATTGATCCCATCCCGGCGGGGGAACCGTGAAAGCGAATCCTCCCAGCGGACACCCCGCTGGAATTTTTACGGTTGCCTTTTCTGATAATTTTGTGTACACTGGAGCGGAATCGGCCTTAAGGAGTGGTTTTGATGGAAGAACAGAGGAAGAAGCGGGCGGTTGCCTCGGAGGGGCCCGGCGGAAAGGAAGTGATTACCGGGAACTGAAAGGAGATACCATGTACAACATACCAGACCCTGACCAGGTGTACCCCAACCAGTTTGGCACCACCTGTTTTCTGAAAAACGTCATCACGGCCCCCAACATCTCGGTGGGGGAGTACACATATTACGACGACCCCCTGGACCCCGCCGGGTTTGAGCGGAACAACGTGCTGTTCAACTATCCGGAGTTTGGGGACCATCTCACCATCGGCAAATTCTGCGCCATCGCCAGCGGCGTGCAGTTCATCATGGGCCCGGCCAACCACCGGACCTCCAGCGCCACCACCTATCCCTTCGCCGTATTTGGCGGGGCCTGGGCCGGGCGGGTCCCGCCCCACATGGACCAGCTCCCCCGGAAGGGGGACACGGTGGTGGGCAGCGACGTGTGGATCGGCCGGGACAGCGTCATTATGCCGGGGGTGAGCATCGGTGACGGCGCCATTATCGCCGCCTGAGATGTATTGTGTAAAGGGTGGTTTCACCATCCAAATACACATTGGCTGACGGTTCATTTGTGGCAAAATGACACAGGCTGAAAAGGCGGTGATCGACCAGCAGAAGGGAACCGAAGCGGGAG
>CAMTMC010000062.1 GCA_947073515.1 uncultured bacterium
GGCGGCCAGCAGCACGCCAAGGAGAGCCTCATCAGCGTCAACCTCTCCAAGCTGGACCAGCTGCTGGCGGTGGTGAGCGAAATTGTCATCACCGAGTCCATGGTCACCTCCTCCCCCGACCTGAAGGGCCTGCGGCTGGACAACTTCACCAAGTCCGCCCGGGACCTGCGCAAGCTCACCGACGACCTGCAGGACGTGTCCATGTCCCTGCGCATGGTGCCCGTGTCCGGCACCTTCCAGAAGATGAACCGCATTGTCCGGGATATGAGCAAGAAGCTGGGCCGGCGGTGCAAGCTCACCCTGGTGGGTGAGAACACCGAGGTGGATAAGACCATCGTGGACGGCATCGGCGACCCCCTGATGCACATCGTCCGCAACTCCATGGACCACGGCATTGAGGAGCGGGAGGAGGAGCGTGTCGCCGCCGGCAAGGACCCGGTGGGCGAGATCACCCTGTCCGCCCGGCACACCGGCAGCGAGGTCATCATTGAGATCAAGGATGACGGCCGGGGCGTGGATCTGGACGCCGTCCTGAACAAGGCCATCCGCCAGGGCCTGGCCTACCCCGACCATGAGTACAGCCAGAAGGAGATCCTCAATTTCCTGATGATGCCCGGCTTCTCCACCAATACCGAGGTCACGGAGTACTCCGGCCGTGGCGTGGGCATGGACGTGGTGAAAAAAAACGTGGCCGACGTGGGCGGAAGCGTCACCATCACCAGCGAGTGGGGCAAGGGCATGACGACCACCCTGAAAATCCCCCTGACCATGGCCATTATGGACGGCATGGAGGTGACGGTGGGCGATTCCCGCTTTACCATCCCCATCAACAGCGTCCTGTCCTCCATGAAAGTCTCGGCCGAGGACGTGATCCACGATCCGGCCCGGGGCGAGATGGTCAAGCTGCGGGAGAATTTCTACCCCATCATCCGGGCCAAGGACATCTTCCAGATGGACCAGGGCAAGGACAGGATCGAGGAGGGTATCCTGATGTGGGTGGAGTCCGGCGAGCACTCCTACTGCCTGTTTGTGGATGAGCTCATCGGCGAGCAGCAGATTGTGGTCAAGCCTCTGCCCAACTATGTGAACAGCTTCAATATCAAGAACTACGGCATCACCGGGTGTAGCATCCTGGGGGATGGCAGCATCAGTATCATCCTGGACATCGCGAATATCTACAACGCCATGCAAAACGTGTTTTAACGATAGGCATAAGAAGGGAGAACATTTTATGGCTGACGAGAATATGCTGTTCGCCACTGAGGACCAGCTGGAAAACCCTGAAGAGCAGCTGGTAGAAGTACAGACTGACAAATATCTCATCTTCGCCTCCGACGACCTGCTGTACGGCATTGACGCCGACCAGGTGGTGGAGATTATCACCAACCACACCATCACCTATCTGCCCAGGGTGCCCCACTACGTGCGGGGGATCATCAACCTGCGTGGCCAGCTGATCCCCATCCTGGATATCCGCATGCGCCTGGGGAAAATGCCAGGGGATAAATACTGCGTCGTTGTGGTGAATGTAGGCGGGGACCAGATCGGGATCCTGGTGGACGGGGTGGAGAAGATGGTGGATGTCCCCAAGGAGGACATCCTGCCCATGCCCACCCAGAACTCTGAGAAGATGATTTCCGGCATGTGTTCCCTGGCGGACGGCGGCACGATGCTGGTACTGGACTGTGAGCTGCTGATCCACGACTGATTTACAGCCGCGATACGCTGAAAGGAGTGACGGGATGCTTAAAACCATCTCAGATGGTGATTTCCAACGCTTAGCGAAATTTATCCAGAGTCAGTATGGGATCAACCTGACCCAGAAGCGGCAGCTGGTTACCAGCCGGCTTTCAGGCATGGTGACCGAATGGGGGTACGATGGTTTTGAGCCCTTTGTCAAGCAGCTGCTACAGGAGCGGGATCCCAACAAGCTGGAGCTGGTTCTGAATAAGCTTACCACCAACTATACATTCTTTATGCGGGAGACAGAGCATTTCCAATTTTTTGAAAAGACTGTCCTGCCCGAGCTGATCCGCAAGCACCAGCGGGACAAGGTGCTGGCCATCTGGAGCGCCGGCTGCTCCAGCGGGGAGGAGCCCTACAACATCTCCATGTACATCAAGGACTTTTTGGGCCCCCAGGCCGACAAGTGGGATACCCGCGTCCTGGCCACTGACATCTCCCAGCGGGTGCTGGCTACCGCCAAAAAGGGCGTCTATGACCTGCCCGACACGGTGCCCGACTCCTGGAAGAAGAAATATTTTACCCCGGCCGGGGGCAGCCGGTACGCCGTGGCCCCCGTCATCCGCAACAATGTCATTTTCCAGACCTTCAACCTGATGGACCCCATCAAATTCAGGCTGAAGTTCGACGTGATTTTCTGCCGCAACGTGATGATCTATTTTGACCAGCCCACCAAGGACGCCCTGGTGCGCCGGTTCTATGACGCCAGCCAGCCCGGGGGCTATCTGATGATCGGCCACTCGGAGAACCTGAGCAAAGACACCCCCTACCGGACGGTGGCGCCCTCCACCTTCCAGAAGCGGTAGCGGACTGCCGGCCTGTCCGGCGGGACTGACCAAAAAAGGAGAGTGTGGACCTATGTGGCCAGCCAATAAAAAAATCCGTGTCATGGTGGTGGACGACTCCATCCTTGCCCGTACCATGATCACAAAGGGGCTGTCCGCCAGCCCCCAGATTGAGGTGGTTGGAGCATGCTTCAACGCCCAGGACGCCCGGGCCAAAATTGACCAGCTCCGGCCCGACGTGATGACCCTGGATGTGGAGATGCCTGGCATGAACGGCATTGACTTTTTGAAGCGGCTGCTGCCCGAGCGTCCCCTGCCCGTCATTCTGGTGTCCTCCCTGAACCTGCGGGTGTTTGACGCGCTGTCCGCCGGAGCGGTGGACTTTGTCCGCAAGCCCGAGCCGGGCAGGAACGAGGCCTTTGTGGCCGCCTTGACCCAAAAGGTGATCTCCGCCGCCGGCGCCAAGGTGCGTACCAGGGCGGCGGGTCTCCCCATGGCCCCGGCGGTCGCCGGGGGCGTCCTTCCCCAGCTGGGGAACAAACCTGTACTGGATCAGATGATCATCGGCCTGGGGGCCTCCACCGGCGGCACTGAGGCCACCCTGGAGGTCATGAAGCGCCTGCCCGCCGATATCCCCGGGATGCTCATCGTCCAGCATATGCCCACTGGCTTTACCCAGATGTATGCGGAACGGCTCAACCGCCTGTGCCCCATGGAGGTGCGGGAGGCCAAAAACGGTGATGAGATCCACCGGGGCCTGGCCCTTCTCGCCCCCGCCGATTTCCAGATGCGGGTGGTGCGCGTGGGCAATAAATACACGGTCGCCTGCCAGCCCGGGGAGAAGGTCAGCGGCCACCGCCCGTCGGTAGACGCCCTGTTTTTCTCCATGGCGGAGCATGTGAAGTGCCCGATGACGGGGATTATCCTCACCGGCATGGGCCGGGACGGGGCTGACGGCCTGCTCCAGATGCGCAAGAACGGGGCCTATACCATCGGCCAGGACAAGGAGACCTCTGTGGTCTATGGTATGCCTATGGTGGCCTATAACATCGGCGCCGTCCAGACCCAGGGTGCCATTGAGGACATCGCTGGGATTCTCATGCGCCACCTCCAGAGGCTGTAAGTGGACTGAATAAAAAACGCTGAGGGGAACCGCGCGGACGGCGGTTCCCCTCAGCGTTTTAAAGCTTACTTAGGTCATATGGCGTGGTCTGATAGACGTAGTAGTTGAGCCAGTTGGTGTAAAACAGCTGGGCGGCGGAGCGCCACCGGACGACGGGCTCCCGGCTGGGATCGTCCCCGGGGAAGTAGTGGCGGGGCACATCAATGGGCAGGCCCCTGCCCAGATCCCGGAAATACTCCCGGGCCAAGGTGTCCGGATCATATTCGGGGTGGCCGGTGATGAAGAACTGGCGGTTGTCCCCGCTCTTGACAGCGAAGACACCGGCCTCCTCAGACACCGCCAGCAGCTCCAGCCCGGGAATTTTCAGGATGTCCTCCGCGCGGTTTTCCGTGTGCCGGGAGTGGGGGACATAGAACTGGTCGTCAAAGCCCCGGAACAGGGGGGACTGCCGCTTCAATACCGTATGCGGGAAGACGCCAAACAGCTTTTTAGGCAGGGAGTGCTTGGGGATTCCATAGTGGTAGTAGAGCCCCGCCTGGGCCCCCCAGCACACGTGGAGGGTGGAATGGACGTGGGAGCGGCTCCAGGCCATGATCTCACACAGCTCCGGCCAGTAGTCCACATGGGTGAAGTCCAGGTTTTCCACCGGGGCGCCTGTGATAATCATGCCGTCGTACCGCTTCCCCTTAATCTGATCAAAGGTGGTATAGAAGGAGGAGAGGTGGCCAGCGTCGGTGTTCTGGGAGGTGTGGCTGGCCATCTGGAGCAGCTCCACCTGGATCTGGAGAGGGGTGTTGGACAGCTTGCGCAGCAGCTGGGTCTCGGTGACGATCTTGGTGGGCATCAGGTTGAGGATCAGCAGATTCAGCGGCCGCATGTCCTGGTGGATGGCCCGGTACTCAGTCATGACGAAGATATTCTCGCCCTCCAGCGTCGCTCTGGCGGGCAGGGAATCGGGGATTTTGATGGGCATATCGCTCCCTCCCTATGGATTGATTTCCGATATTATAAAGGTTAACATACGCGCTGTCGTTCCGCAAGGGGGAATCCAGTGGAAAAATGTCCGTGAGCCGGGGATTTTGGAGGGGGGAAAAGGGGTGAGATCCGGGGAAAAAGAGGTTTTTTAAAAAAACCTTAAAAAACTTGAAAAAAAGGATTGACAAGAGAGGAAAGGTGTGGTAATCTATCGAAGCTGTCAGCGA
>CAMTMC010000063.1 GCA_947073515.1 uncultured bacterium
CAGGAAGGGCAGGGGCGGGCGCTGTTTCTTCCACTGGAAGATGCCGCGGATACGCAGCTCGGTCTCCCTGGCGGCCCCGGACAGGGGGGTGGAGAAGGGGGAGCAGGGCAGGTTCGTATTTTTCATAATACACCTCTCAGTCTATGACGGGGAATTTTGGAGATTCAGCGGGGCGTTGAGCACCAGGCGGCTGACGGCCCCGTTCTCAAAGAAGAAGATCAGGCTGGGGCGGGTCTGGGGATCCCCGGCGCAGTACCAGAGGAGATCCCCCTCCAGGCCGGGGTAGGGGTCAGAGCGCAGCTCCGGGTAGGCGGAACGTACCTTGTCCCGGCTGTCCCCCATTTTGATTCCCCGGGTGGTAGGCAGGCGGCGGGTGGTGTCCAGGCGGAGGAGGTAGCTGCCGCCGTCCAGGAATTCCGCCTCATACCGGTCGCCGCCGGAGAGGAACCACTGCCGGTTCATCCCCGGCCCCACGGCGGAGCGGCCGTACGGCATATAGCTCAGGTCCCACAGGGCCACCTCGTAGTCATCCAGCCCGTAGTAGGCCGCCAGGGCGGCCTGTTCCACGTCGTCCACCTCGGCCTCCGGGCACAGCCGCAGGCAGTACTGGAAGGAGCGGAAGGAGGACACCTCAAAGAAGGCCAGCTGGGGCTCCAGGGCCGTCCACGTCCCGTTCTGCTGCTGGGAGGCCTCCAGGGCGTACACCCCTATCCAGCCGGGCTCGTCTTTGACAAAGAGGACGGGCTCCATGGCGGTGATCTTGGCGTCGGGGCTGACGGCGGCCAGCCACTCCTCCGCCAGGGCGTAAGCCTGCTGGGGGGCGGGGACTTTGGTAAAGATGTCCGCCAGCTTGGGCCGGGCGGTGAGGTAGCCTTCGTCGTACAGGGCCTCCACGGCGTACCAGTTGTAGGGGGACAGCCCGGCCAGCAGGCCCTGCTCCGGATCGGCAAACGAGCCGTAGTCGTCAAAGGGGGTGAGGTAGGTCAGCTCCTCCCCCTCCCGGAGGAACAACAGATGGGTCTGGCCGTCCAGATAGCCGGGCTCGCCCGGGTCGCCGTACTCCAGGTCCCAAACCTCCAGAATCAGGTTTTCCTTGTCCTTCCATTCGTCGCACAGGGACAGGTGGGAGAAGTCGTCCCATTCCCCGTTTTTCTCCAGATAGAGGATGGGCGTCCCGGCGGTGGGCACGCCCTCCCACTGGGCGCTGTCGATGTAGTCCCGGGCGGCGGAGCGGACCGGCTGGGGGACGGTGTCCACCGGCGAGTCAGTGAAGTGGACCACCCCCAGATACTCCCACTGAGGGGTTTCGGCCCAGGCCGGGTCCATGGGGAGCCAGCCCGGGGTCCGGCGGTAGACCTCCACCGCCCCGGGGATGGGCAGGTACTTGTGATCCCCCCAGTCCCCCCACTGGGACAGGAGCTCCGGCACACCTTCCGGCCGCTTCTGGCCGGTCTGAGGCAGCTGGTCCACCAGCTCCAGGGTTTTGCCGTCAAAGCGGAAGTGTTGGGGCGGGCTGGAACCCTCCTGGCCGGTGTAGGTGGTGGAGTTGGCCCACAGCAGGCGCAGGCCGTCTGCCTCCTCCCAAGAGGAGTACAGCCCGGCGTCGCCGCCCAGCTCGTAGTAGTCCACCAGGTTTCCGTCCTGGCCGAAGGTACCCAGCAGCAGGTTCCGCAGCCCACCGGCGTGGGCCCCGGGGCTCCAGGCCAGCAGCAGGAGGTTTAAGTCCTCCCCGGCCTGCCGGAGCAGCTCCTGGCTGCCGCCGAACTCGGGGGAGTAGTCCTCCCGCCGGGCCAGCAGGGTCTGGCTGGCGGCCTCCCAGTAGCCCTCCCCCAGGGCGGGGGGCTCCGCCGGGTTTTCCGGCTGTTCCGGCTGGGAGAGGGAGGAAGCCGGCCCACCCGGCTCCGCCTGGCAGGACACCAGCCCGCCGCACAGCAGGGCGGCGGCGGCCATGAGGGCCAGGAAGGGCAGGGGCGGGCGCTGTTTTTTCCACTGGAACAGGTTCCTCAAGCGCAGCTCCGTCTCCTTGGCGGCCCTGGACAGGGGGGTGGAGAAGGGGGAATAGGGCAGGTTGTTCATAACGGGCCTCCTTTTGGTCTTACCAGTTCAAATTGTTGTACAGGGCCGTGGCCGGGCCCAGCTTGTATCCGCCGTCCTCATAGACGATGGGGAAATCCGCCCCGGCCAGATAGCCCCCGGTGTTACAGGCGAAGTCCAGCTCCAGATGGCAGACCAGTTTGCCGTCCACCAGCTGGAAGGCCACCTGGTTGCCCAACTCCACCGCCCCGGGGAAGGGGATGCCCAGCTGGGTCAAATCCACCTCCAGCGCCTGTCCGCCGCTTTCGATCCGGGCGGAGGTCTGTTCCCCGTTACAGGTGATGTCCATGGGGACGGAGGAGCAGTCGGGGGTGGTGTAGGTCATGTCGTCCAGGTCGAAGATGTATAGGTTGCTCACAAAACAGCCCGTCCCCCAGCCCGTGGTTAGAACCAGGGCCGCCTCGGGCTGGCCGTCGCCGTCCAGGTCGTCCGCCAGCAGCAGGGGGTTGCTGACAAAGTGGGCGTTGCCGCCCCAGTAGAGGGGGAAATAGGCTGTCCGGCCGCCGTGGCGCAGGACGATGCCGTCTGGCCGCAAGTCCCACATCGCCGGACTGACCAGGGGTTCCACATCGGGCATACCGCCCGCCACAAAGTAGACGGTCACGTCCGCCCCCTCATCGCAGGCCACGGGCAGGAGGACGTCACGCCAGTAGTCCTGGCGCAAGGCGTGAGAGATCTCCACCGCCTCCCGGGGCAGCTCCGCCGCCGGGAGGTTCTGGAGCAGGGCGCTCTCCTCCTGGGTGAGGAATTCATAGGGGTGCTCCAGGGTGGTCTCGCCGGCCGCCAGCTGGAGCAGCCCGGCGTCCAGCTCCACCGGCCCGTAGCCCTCCGGCGGGGCGGGGGGCTCCGCCAGGCGCTCATCCTTCATCTCCAGAACGCCCTCCGGGCTGATGGACAATAGTCCAGTGGAAACCGGAGCGTTCTGGAGGGGCGGCCCACCCTGGTACACCCGGCGGCTGACCCGGAGCTGTCCGTCCTCCAGGGATAGGGTGTAGTCGTACTCCCCCCGGGCCTCAAGGATGTATTCCGTTTTAGCGGCGTAGTCATATGCCACAATGTGGTAGTCAACGATCCCAGAGCCCATGGCGACTGTGGCGCAGAACTCCCGGTTTCCGTCACCGGTCAGGTCACAGAGAAAGACATTCATGACGGGCATCCCGGAGATGAGGCTGAACTCACCCTCCCGCTCCAGGGCGGCCACTTCGCCCGGCGTCCAGCGGAAGGTGATGTCCGGATACTCAGGCAGCTGGATCTCCTGGCTGCCGTCCCAGGGGAAGTTGTCAAGGGTGAGGTAGTCCAGCCACAGCTCGGTCTCCGGGAGGGATGTCTCCGCCTCCGCCTGGCAGGACACCAGCCCGCCGCACATCAGCACGGCGGCGGCCATGAGGGCCAGGAAGGGCAGGGGCGGGCGCTGTTTCTTCCACTGGAAGATGCCGCGGATACGCAGCTCGGTCTCCCTGGCGGCCCTGGACAGGGGGGTGGAGAAGGGGGAGCGGGGCGGGTTCGTCTTTTTCATGGCGGGCCTCCTAACTGATGGAAAATCCGGGGAGAAAGTTGTACGCTTGCGTGCAATTAAGGCGGAGATATAGAGATAGATAGAGAGACAGATACAGAAACAGATAAAGATACTGTCACTGATACAGATACAGTGCTCACCGGGAGCGGGGGGAGAGCGAGGGGGGAGCGTTCAGACGGGCGGCGGCGGAGAGGATGGCCTGTCCGTACACCGGGTGGAGCTCCGGGGGCAGGAGGCCCAGGGCCTCCTCGTCACAGGCCAGCTCGGTGTCCCGCTCGATCAGCCGGTACATGATCCAGCTCAGGGGGTTGAACCAGTACAGGGCCTTCACCCACAGGGCCAGGGTTTTGAGCCAGATATCCCGGCGCTTGAAGTGGGTGAGCTCGTGGAGGAGGGCGCAGGCCAGCTCGCCGGGGCGGGCGGGCTCCGGGGGCAGGAGGACGGCGGGCCGGAACAGCCCGGCCAGCATGGGGGTTTTCAGCCCCTGGCAGAGGAGCAGCCGGGGCCGGCGGTTCAGGGACAGCAGGTCCCCCGCCCGGTTGAAGGGCTGGATGATCTCCGGGCTGTCCGCCGGGTCGGCCCACCGGCGCAGGTAGGCCAGGAACCGGGCGTGGGCCAGCAGGTTCCAGCCCAGCACCAGCAGCTTGGCGATAAATTGCTTTTTCATAATGGCATTTCTCCTAACTGATTCATTTTTGATCGTTCAT
>CAMTMC010000064.1 GCA_947073515.1 uncultured bacterium
CGGTTGGCCAGCTGGGTGTGGTCGGCGGTGCCGCCCCCGCCGCCCGCAGGCGGGTCGGCCCACTCCACGTCATAGTCGGCTTCAGACGCCTTGGCCGGGATTTGCCCCGTTTTACCGCCGGGAGGAAGTCCCGGGCCAGCCTCGCCAACCGGGCCGGGTTCCCCAGTCGGGCCCTGTTCCCCGGCGGGGCCAGCGGGCCCAGGTTCCCCCTGGGGGCCGGGGTCGCCTTTGGGCCCCTGTTCCCCTTGCGGGCCGGGATCACCGGGCGGGCCCTGGGGGCCGGGAGGGCCGGGAATCCCTTCTCCCCCGCCGCCAGCGCCGTCCTTGCCGTCCAGCACGTCAAAGGTTTTGGGGCCGTTTACGTCCGTAATGGTCACAGCGTGGCCGCCGGTGATCTCTGTGACCTCCACCGTGGGGGAAAAACCGTCCTCGCCCGGCTCACCCTTCTCCCCCTTGATGGCTCCGGCGCCGGCCATGGTGTCCTTTACGTACTTTTTCGCCAGGGACAATGTGACAATATCCATCCGTCCACCTCCTCACTGCTTCACCCAGGAACCGGAATCCCCGTCGAACATATACACGTCCCCGGTGTCCATCTCGTAAAAAGAGCTGCCATTGGGAATCCGCCCCACCGGCTTCTCATCCGTGGATTTGCCCCGGTAGTCCCGGATGGTGATCCCAGAATTCACTGTGTAGCTGACCATTTTACCCGCCTCCCATCGGTTTCTCGTACGGCTCCCACCACCGCTCATCGCTGCCCGGCTCGGTGGTATTGCCGTCAATTTTCGACCGCCACAGACCGCCCTCATGTCTGACCACATCGCCAATATTGTAGGCGTCGTGGGCGCCGGCGGGAGGTCGCCAAATCGGGTATCCCGCCTTGTCCAGCCCCAAGGGGGCGTACAGCGCCGGGGTGCCGTCCGGGGGCCAGTCCTCCTGGCTGGTGTGGCCCTGGACGGCCTTGTACAGCTGGGGGCCGCCGTTGGCGTCCTCCCCATAGGTCAGGTACTCCCCGGCCTGGTAGGCCCGCCCGGGCCGCCATGGGTCGTATGCCGCCGCCACCTCCACCGCCTGGGTCTCCGGCAGCGTGGCAGCGAACATCTGGAGCACCCGGCGCAGCTGCTCCGCCGCGCGCAGTTTGTTCATAGTCATCATCTCCTTTTATTTTCCTATTGACATACGTATTAATACGTGTTATAATGGACTCATAAAGAAAGAAGGTGCCTTGTGTGACATACAGTGAACTGGAAAAACTACTCCGCCGGAACGGCTGCCGGATAGACCGGCCCGGGGCAAACCACGATATATGGTACAGCCCAATCACTGGGAAGCGGTTCCCTGTATCGAGGCACAAGACGCAGGAGGTGCCAAAAGGAACCCTGGCGAACATCAAGCGGGACGCGGGGCTGAAATAATCCCCGCCCCCATCTGAAAAGGAGGCAACCCCATGAAATACGTCTATCCCGCCATTTTTACTGAGGAGGAGGGCGGCGTGTCCATCCACTTCCCCGATTTCGACAGCTGCTATACCTCCGCCGAAACTGTGGCCGATGGCCTGGCTATGGCGACGGATGTGCTCTGCCTGACCCTGTACGACATGGAGGAATCCGGCCAGCCAGCCCCCGCCCCCTCCAGGATCAAGGAGCTTCAGGCCGGGGAAAACGAGTTCGCCACCCTGGTCAGCTGCGATACCCTGGAATACCGGAAGCTGTACAATAATCAGGCGGTGAAAAAGACGCTCACCGTCCCCGCCTGGCTGGATCAGCAGGCCAAGGCCGCCAATGTGAACTTTTCCCAGGTCCTTCAGGACGGCTTGAAACAGCGCCTGGGCATCCAGTAGCCCCCGTCCCCACAGCAATGTGTCCAAGTTGGGCACAAAGGGGATCACCCCGCCGCCCCGCTGGGGCGGCTTTTTTATCCCCCCAGCAATACGTTCAGGATTTCCTCCGCCGTGGGCTCACGCTCGGGCGCCGGGCCGGGTTCCGGCTCGGGGATCTTCCCCGGCGTCCAGCCGGTCACCGTGGGCACCCCGTCCACGTCCTCCACCGTGATCTCCCCGAAGGGGTAGTGTTCCAGGGTTTCGGGGGTGCCAAGCATCTCCGGGATGACCGCCCAGCCTTCTTGGATTGGGTCCAGTACGCCGTTGATCGTCTGGTTCTCATGGGCCCCGTTGGGCAGGGCCTCAATTTTGATGATTGTCATATGAGATCCTCCTCAGCCGATGGCGTAATAATAATATTTGTGGTTGTAGTAACTATCAGGGACATGATTCATATACAGCGCCGAAAACTTTATGGACGTATCAGTAATAGTCACGCCAGTAGGAATAATTCCATTATTGACATGACCACTGACAGCCCAAAACAATACCGCAGTATCATTACAGCATAAAAGAACCGAAAAATAGTCCCGGCTCTCGCCTTCTAAACGATAAGCATGAGAGGGAATGCAGAGAAAAAACTTTGCGTAAAATGGCAGGTTGATGACCTTTTCAGCGTCTCCGTTGAATCTTGAATCTATTCCCGCATAACTCCCAGTGGCATATTTGAACGATTTACTCTCCACGCCGGAAATCAGGCTGGCGATCTTAGCCAGGGTACTGTTGGGCGTGGCCGTGGAGGTCAGCCCGAACAGCCTCGCTGTGGCGTCGGTGAGCAGGTTTGCCTTGTTCAGGTCAGTCCCCCGGACGGAAAGCCCGTCGGCGTTCAGCGGGCCCAGGTCGATGGGCAGGCCGTCCCCCGCCAGCAGGGCCAGCAAATCCTCATAAGTGGGGGCCAGGTTGGCCAGGTTGGGCACAGACTTCAGCGTGCGGCTGTTGCCGGTGCCCTTCAAAATGGTATCTTTCATGTTTACACCTCTCCGCTTGTAATTTCCGCCGCTGTCCACGCCAAATACAGCGGGAAGATGGCGTCGGTCTCCACCAGGGCCCGCTCAATGGCGTTGAAGTCCTCCAGCGCCGCCATGCGCAGGTCCCCCGGGATCTCCGTCACCGGCACCTCCTGGGCCGTGGTGACCGCCTCCACGTTGTCCAGATACTCCCTGACCTGGCTGAGGGTGGGGGCGTCCCGGTCCGTCCAATTGGTCTTGGGGCTGACGGAAATGTCATACCCCCGCCTTACCAGCTCCCCGGCCAGGAACCTCACAGCGATCCCCACCCGGTTCAGGGTCTCGGCGCTCCAAGCGCCCCGCTTTACCGCCGCCGCCCACCGGGCGCTCTCCTCCGCCGTCCACAGCTGGGCCGGGCGGGGCCACAGGGCCTGGATCACCTCGATGTCACCCCGGTTCCGGTCGGTGACCATCCGGATCATGTACAGCTCCTCCCGGGCGGTATTCCCGGCCCAGTCCTCCGCCACAATCTGGATGTGGTTCTCCCCCACCTCCAGGGGCACCGGGGCCCAGAACCGGCCGTCCCCCAAGGGGGCGGCCGCCTCCCCGCCGACGGTCACCGATTTGA
>CAMTMC010000065.1 GCA_947073515.1 uncultured bacterium
GCCAGCTCCGACATGCCGTTGGTGGAGGCGTGGAACAGCACCCCGCCCCGGAACACCGGCTTTTCAAAGTGGAGCAGGCTGTCCTGTTTCTGGAACACCAGGAAGCCCACCACGGCGGTGATGGAGTAGCCCAGACCGGTGGCGATGGCCGCCCCCTGGATGCCCATGTCGAACAGAGCGATCAATACATAGTCCAGAATGATGTTGGTCACGCCCCCCGCTACAGTACAGATCAGGGACAGGGTGGATTTATCGGCGGCAATCAGGTAGAGGGAGAAGTTATACATCAGCAGAATGGGAATGGTGAACAGCAGATAGTTGCTCAGGTAGGTGTGGCAGTAGCCAAACACCGCCGGAGAGAGGCCCATAGTCCCCAGCAGGGTATCCATCAGGGTATAGCCCAGCAGCATCATCACCGCGCCCACTACTGCGTTGGTGAGAATGAGGAGGGTGAAGTCCTGCCGGGCCTCCTGTGCCCTGTGCTCCCCCATTTTCTTCATGACTACGGCGCTGCCGCCGGTAGCCAGCATTCCGGAGATGGCCGTGATCAGGGCAATGGCCGGGGCGGTGAGGTTGATGGCGGACAGGGCCTCCATGCCAATCAGGTTAGAGACAAACAGCCCATCCACCATGGTGTAGAAGGTGTTGAACACCGTCATGACGATGGTTGGAAATGCGAATTTAAGGATGTTCCGGCCCGTGACCGGCAGGTGATAAGAGTCCAGTTTGTCCATAATGTCCTAATTCCTCCAGTCAATGTCCTGTCCGTCTCCCAGGTCGAAATACTGCATTTCCGTCCCTGCCTCCGGGAGCCGGACGGCGGAAATGCGCCGGTTCTGGGCAGGGGCAAAGTAGTACACGCCGCTCTCGGCACACATGACACTGGTACACAGGGTCTGCTCGTACACGTCGTAATTTGGATCGGCTTTTGCCAGTCCCTCGGGGATGTCCACCGGGGCAAAGGCCCGGAACATCCGGGATACCCCGTCCAGCTCGTCCTTCCCGGGAACGGCAAGCTCCTTCATAAAAGCCAAGCGGACAAAGCGGGAAGGAGAGGAATAGTCCCCCGGCAGGCCGGAACCGCCGCCCAGGCGCTCCCCGAACTCCCGGATCTCATGCCCGGCGATAGTCTGGGGGGCCTTGGGTAGATTGGTAACCCCCACGAAGTTGCGGAGGTTGGTTCGCTGCCAGCGGTAGTCCGGGCTGTTGGTCAGCACGCCGATGGTCTCCCGGTGGATGGACAGGCCACCCTCCTCCGGCTCGATGATGACGGCCTCGCCGGTTTTATCGCTGAGGATATAGTGGGCGGGCAGGGGTTTTCCCTGGATGGGCTCGTCCACCAAAGCAGTTCCCTTCAAAGCCTCCACGGTCTCCTCCACGCTGGCGCACTGACTGAACAGCCAAGCCAGTAGACGGCCTGGATGGACGGCTGTTCTGCCCGGGTCGGCACTTTCCTCATAGACCGCATACTCCGGGAAATGGAGCAGGGCCCCCATCAAGCCAGCGGAGTTTACCCCGTCCACCAGAATAGGCTCCCCGAAGCCAAGCACCGCCATACCGGTGTAACTGTATTCGCCGGAGGCCGCCCCCTCCCCGTGAAGTCCAGGGACACAGGGCATCCCCGGTGGAACACTGATGACCCGGTTGGCCGTCAGGTCTCCGAATTGGTCGTAGGTCCGTCCCAAAAGGTGCCGTCCGTCCTCTGTCCTCCAGGTAAAGCTGCTACATCCAAAATCCATATCAAAAACCTCCTGTTTTCTCATATTGTTGTCCAGTGGACTTGCAATTATTTCTGACAGGGGGTATCATAAACCGTGTGGCCGCCACGCAGTCAAGGGGTATTTTTAATTCTTGGAGGAAATTTTTATGGAGCGAAAAAAAGGATGGCTGACCTCCGGGGCTTTCGCCGCCCTGTGCGGTACAACCAAGGAAACTCTGCGCCACTACAAAGACGTGGGACTGCTCCTCCCAGCCCACAAGGGGGACAACGGCTATTTTTACTACGACGTGGAGCAGTTCTACGATTTTTACGCCATCTCCATCTTCCGCCAGACGGGCACACCCCTGGAGGAGATCCGCCGCTGTCTCCAGGGACAGAACACCGCCAAAACGCTGGAGCTGCTGCGGGAACAGCGGGTCCGCCTGGAAGCGGAGCGGCAGAAGCTGGAGCACATGGACTTTGTGCTGTTCGGCGCCCTGCACAGCCTGGAGTTTGAGTCGAGGCCGGACATGATCCCCCGGACCGCCTGGTTTGAGCGGGAGCACCTGCTGGCCCTCCCCGTTAGGGAATTGGAGGGGCTGATGACCCCGGAGGCCAGCGAGGATGAAGCATTGATCGTTGTGCTGGAGCGGTGTCGGGCGCTGTGCAGCCAATACGGGATACAGACCGACTTCCAGCTGGGGGCCATCCACCAGCCGGGGGAGCAGGGCGGGCCAGGGGCCATCAGCCACCTCTATACCCGAATCAAAGAAAAAGCGGACTTCCCTTATTATAAGGAGAAGC